>NZ_JBXAPO010000021.1:0-120575 GCF_058804065.1 Bradyrhizobium sp. GW821-FHT13H05
AAGTCTCCAAAAGATTTTGCCGCCGCCAAAACCGAAATCTCTCGATCAGCGAATTAGTGGACTTGCACAATTGCGAGCGCAGCGAAGCAATCCAGACCTTCTCCACGGACGCAGCCTGGATTGCTTCGTCGCAAGTGCTCCTCGCAATGACAGTGAAGCCGTCCCAATCGACTCTCTCGTGTCCCGGCTCTGCAGCGCATCACTTCGTGCTGCGCAGCGTCCGGGGCACGAGAGCGATCAAATGCGCGGGCAGGTTGCAACCACCATCACGATTGGCCATGATGCTCTCAGGAATTGTGGGGCGTGGCATGTCGGCAGCAACGGGGGTCTCCGCAGCGACGGAGAGATCGACGACGGCGCATGTGGTGTGGGCAGCCGCGCTCGGCACCGCGATCGAGTGGTACGACTTCCTGATCTACGGCACGGCGGCTGCGCTGGTGCTCAACAAGCTGTTCTTCCCGAGCTTCGATCCCTTCGTCGGCACGCTTGCGGCATTCTCGACCTATGCGGTCGGATTCGTGGCGCGGCCGATCGGCGGTGCGATCATCGGGCATTACGGTGACCGGCTCGGCCGCAAGACCATGCTGGTCGCGACCATGATCGCGATGGGGCTCGGCACCTTCCTGATCGGCTGCCTGCCGACCTACAGCCAGATCGGCGTCTGGGCGCCGATTTTCCTCGTCATCCTGCGCTTCATCCAGGGCATCGGGCTCGGGGGCGAATGGAGCGGCGCGGTCGTCATGGTCGTTGAGCATGCCGGCAACCGCCGCGGCTTCTACGGCAGCCTGGTGCAGATCGGCTTTCCCGTCGGCGTTGCCGCGTCCACCGGCATCTTTGCGCTGATGACGCAACTGCCCGAGGCGGACTTTCTGAGCTGGGGCTGGCGCATGCCGTTCTGGATCAGCATTCTGCTGGTCGGCGTCGGCTTCATCGTGCGCTTGAGGCTCGCCGAGACGCCGCACTTCAGGGACGTCGTGGAGCGCAAGGAAGTGCTGGCGCAGCCGGTATGGGAAGTGCTTCGTTGCGACTGGCGCAGCTTTCTGCTCGCGGTCGGCATCACGGTGTCGGAAGTCGGGCTCGCTTATCTCCTCACGGTCTTCACCGTGGTCTATGCCACGACCAAGCTCGGCCTGCCGCGCCAGGTGATCCTGAATGCCGTGGTCTATGCCGCGATCGTCGAGTTCGCGACGCTGCCGCTCGCCGGCTGGCTGTCCGACGTCTTCGGCCGCAAGGCGCTGTATCTGGCCGGCGGCGTGTTCTCGGTGGCGCTGGCGTTTCCGCTGTTCTGGTTCCTCGACACCAGGGAGCCCGCGCTCATCACGCTTGCGCTCGTCGTCACGATGACGCTGACGCATGCGCTGCTGTTCGGACCAAAAGCCGCCTTCATGCCGGAATTGTTCCGCACCCAGGTGCGCTACAGCGGCGCGTCGCTCGGCGCGAACGTTGCGGCCGCGATCAGCGGCGGCTTCTCGCCGCTGATCGCAACCGCACTGCTGGCGTGGGCCGGCTCGTACTGGGCGGTCTCGGTCTATATCATCGCGCTGTCGATCATCACGATCGTCGCAACGCTGATGGCGCCGGAGACGGCGCGCGACGCGCTGAAATCCTGAGATCGATCGACGGCGCGCTGCTTCGTCGCGGACGCGCGCCACGCACAACGTTGCGGCAACCCGCATCGCAAGCCTGATCGCGCCTGCCGCGCGAACGGGCCCTCGCGGTCCGGCGCGCCTCCTTGCATACACGTCCTGACGCCTTCTTATGCGGTGCTGCCGAAAGCAAATGCAGCGGGGCGAACCATTAGCCGCGTTTATGCGGCGAATTTTTACTTCCAATTTTACTTCGCAAAATCCCGCCCCTAGCCTCACGCGCAACTGATCACATCGCAGCCGGTCAATGGCGATCGGTGCGGGCGTTTATCGTAACCAACGAGGGTTGCCATGCTTGACAGGGATAAGCGGACATCCACTTCCGTTTCAACGGGGACGGAAACCAAAGCGGACGTCAGATCGACCAAAAAGCTGAGCCGGCGCACGCTGTTGAAGGGTGCGGCGGCAGTCGCAGGCGCAGCCGCAGGAGCGGATGCGATCGGCGGCTTCCCGACCATCTGGGCGCAGGAGATCAAGGACATCGAGCTGCGCCATGTCGGCGTCTCCTATTCGGTGGTGAAGGCGATCGGCGACCAGGCGGCCAAGGATCTCGGCTTCAAGGTGACGATGCAGAACCTCGACACCTCCGCCGCCATCAACCGCTTCATAAGCCAGCCTAATACGGTCGATATCGCCGATCTCGAGGGCTGGCAGGCCAAGCTCGCCGCCAAGCGCAGCGTGATCCAGGGCATCGAGGTCAAGAAGATCAAGGAGTTCGACAACATCCTGCCGATCTTCACCAAGGGCGAGATCGACGGCCACAAGATCCCGCGCCAGGGCATCTCGCCCTACGAGGCGATGTATATCGCCAAGCCCGACTCGACCGATTTGCATGACGGCGTCACCGAATGGGCGACCTTCCTGCCGCAGGTCTACAACGCGGACTCCATCGGCTACCGCCCCGATCTCGTCGGCCACGAAGTGACCGAGTGGAAGGATCTGATCGATCCCAAATTCAAGGGCAAGGCCGCCATCCTCGACGTGCCCGCGATCGGCATCATGGACGCCGCGCTCTGCTTCGAAAGTGCTGGACTGATCAAGTACGGCAACAAGGGCAACATGACCAAGGAGGAGATCGACTTCACCTGCAACAAGCTGATCGAGCTGAAGAAGCAGGGCCAGTTCCGCGCGACCTGGACCACCTTCGACCAGTCGGTGCAGCTGATGGCGGCGGGCGAAGTGGTGATCCAGTCGATGTGGTCGCCGGCGGTCGCGGCCGTTCGCGTCAAGGAAATCCCCTGCGTCTACGCGCCTGTCAACGTCAAGAACGGCAAGGAAGGCTATCGCGGCTGGTGCAACGGCATGGGCCTGATGAAGCATCTCTCCGGCAAGAAGCTCGATGCGGCCTACGAATATCTCAACTGGTATCTGTCGGGCTGGCAGGGCGGCTTCGTCGGACGCTACGGCTACTACAGCCCGGTGCCGTCGACGGCCAAGAAATTCCTCACCGCGGCGGAATGGGACTTCTGGTACGACGGCAAGCCGGCACCCGCGGTGATCAACGATCCCTACGGCGTGCCGATGGAGAAGGTCGGCACCAAGCGTGACGGCGGCTCGTTCCTTGATCGCGTCAAGAACATCTCGTGCTGGAACACGCTGATGGACGAGGCCGCCTACATGAACAAGCGCTGGAATGACTTCAAGGTGGCGTGAAACCTGCTTCCCCTGATGTGGCGAGGCACCGGCGCGTGAACCGCGCCGGTGCGAGAAGACCGACTTCGAGGCCGATATGCAGCCAAGTGCAAGTCCCGCTCAATCTCCGCCACGCACCAATCTCGCCGGCTGGCTCTACGTATCGCCGCTGGTGCTGGTGCTGGTGCCGTTCTTCGTGGCGCCGATCCTGGTCGTGCTGGCCGCGAGCTTCTTTGCCACCGACGGCTTCGGCGGGCTGACGCCGGGCTTTACGCTGGCAAGCTATGTCGAGGTGCTGCATTCGGCGCTGACGCTGAAGCTGTATCTGGCGACAATCAAGTTCACGGTGCTGACCTGGGTCTTCACCCTGATCATCGGCTTCTTCGTCGCCTATTTCCTTGTCTTCCACGTCCGCAATCAGCTGCTGGCGATCGGCCTGTTCCTGCTCTGCACGGTGCCGTTCTGGACCTCGAACATCATCCGGATGATTTCCTGGATCCCGCTGCTCGGCAAGGAAGGCCTGATCAACCAGGCGCTGCTCGCAACCGGCGTGATCCGTCAGCCGCTGGAAGTGCTGCTGTTCTCCGACCTTGCAGTCGTCATCGCCTATGTCCACCAGCTCACGATCTTCATGATCGTGCCGATCTTCAATTCCATGGCGCGGATCGACAAGAAGCTGATCGAGGCCGCGATCGACGCCGGCGCCAGCCGCTTCGACATCATGCGCCTGATCGTGGTGCCGATGTCCAAGAGCGGCATCGCGCTCGGCACCATCTTCGTGGTCTCGATCGTGATGGGCGACTTCTTCGTGGTCAAGGTGATGTCCGGCGGCGGCTCGGCCTCGGTGGTCAGCGCGTTCTACGAGGACGTCGGCGTGCTGCAATATCCGACCGCGGCGGCGAGCGCCGTGCTGCTGACGCTGGTGCTGGTCGCGATCGTCTCGCTGATTTTGCGCACCGTCGACATCAGGCAGGAGATCACGCGATGAGCGCGGTTCTCGCCGATATGCCAGAAGCGGTCGCGCCCGCGACCACCAAAGCCATCGCGCCCAGCAAGGGTGGCCGGCCCTGGACGTTCTACGTGCTGGCGACGCTGTTCGCGGCTTACGTGATTGCACTCTACGGCCCGATGTTCTGCATCTACATCCTGTCGTTCCAGGACATCCGCGGCGGCCTCGTCTTCCCGATGAAGGGGCATTCGCTCCATTGGTTCGTCGATCTCTTCACCCAGGTGCGGACCGGCGACGTCAAGGGCTCGTTCGACCGCTCGATCAAGCTCGCGGTCATCGTCACCGTCATCACGGTGGTGGTCTCGTTCCTCGCCGGCCTCGGCTTCCGCAAGCGCTTTCGCGGCGACACTGTCGTGTTTTACATGATGATCGGCAGCCTGGTCGCGCCGGGCCTCGTGCTCGGCCTCGGCACGGGACTTCTGTTTCAGGCGCTCGGGCTCAACGCGAGCTGGTACACCTCGGCGCTCGGCGCGCAGCTGTCCTGGACGCTGCCGTTCGGCGTGCTTGTGATGTTCGCGGTGATGTCGCGCTTCAATCACGTCTGGGAGGAGGCGGCCTACGATCTCGGCGCCAGCCGCTGGCAGTCAATCCGGCTGGTGATGATCCCGGTGCTGGCACCCGGCCTTGTCGCGGTGGCGCTGTTCGGTTTCACGCTGTCTTATGACGAGTTCGCCCGCAGCCTTCAGACCGCGGGCTCACTCAACACGCTGCCGCTGGAAATCTGGAGCATGACGCTGAACGTCACCTCACCCTCGCTTTACGCGCTCGGCACGGTCACGACCATCGTCTCCTTCATCGTCATCGGTGCGAGCCTCGGCAGCATCGTGCTGATCCAGAAGAAGCGTGGCAGTCGGGCCAAGGGTTGAGCAAGGGTTGAGCTTGGAATGAAGAACGATCGCGGCGATATCGAACTGGCAGGCGTCTGCAAGAGCTTTGACGGCGTCACCAATGTGGTCGACGGTGTCAATCTCAGGATCGCCGACGGCGCCTATTGCTGCTTCATCGGTCCCTCCGGCTGCGGCAAGACCACGATCTTGCGCATGATCGCCGGCCATGAGGATCCGACCGCCGGCGAGATCGTGATCGGCGGGCAGAACGTCGTCGGGCTCGCGCCGGTGCAGCGGCGCACGGCAATGATGTTCCAGTCCTACGCGCTGTTCCCGCACCTCACCGTGCGCGAGAACATCGCCTTTGCCTTGCGGGTGCGGGGCCAGTCCAAGACTGATCGCCTGCGCGCCGCCGACGCCATGATCGAAAAGGTGCGGCTGACGCAATTCGCCGACCGCCTGCCGGCGCAGCTGTCCGGCGGCCAGCAGCAGCGGGTGGCGCTGGCGCGCGCGGCGATCACCGAGCCGCGGGTGTTGCTGCTCGACGAGCCGCTGTCCGCGCTGGACGAGCAGCTCCGCGTGCAGATGCGGCAGGAGTTACGGCGGATGCAGCGGGAGCTCGGCATCACCTTCATCCATGTCACGCACACCCAGCTCGAGGCGATCGCGCTCGCCGACCTCGTGGTGGTGATGGAGCAGGGCAAGATCAAGCAGGCCGGCGCGGCGCGCGACGTCTACGCTCACCCCCATGACCGCTATGTCGCCGAATTCATGGGCGGCCAGAACGTGCTGTCGGGCCGGGTGGAGAAGGTCAACGGCGCGAGCTTTACCCTCGCGCAAGCGGCGCCTGATGGCATCGAGGTTCCGCTTCAGGCGCGCTCCAACGTCAGCGTCGGCGACAAGGTGGATATCGCCGTGCGCCGCGACGATGTCGCGCTGGTCAGGCCGGGCCGGGAGTTGCCGCCGGGCTGCACCACGTCGCTGCCGAGCCGCGTGCTCGCGATTGAATACCAGGGCTATTTCGTCAAGGTCATGCTCGACACCGTGCCGGACGACGAGTTCGTCGCTTACGTGCCGGAAAAGACTTTCTTCGCAGATCCCTTCACCGTCGGCGACGTCGTCATGGCCACATGGGCCACCGGCAGCGCACTTCCACTCGCCTAAACATCCGTCGCGCACAGGAGTATGACCGTGCAGATATCCTTCACACTCAACGGCCGGCCCACCACCGTGGACGTCGAACCGGCGACGCTCGTCGCCGAGCTGCTGCGCGAGCAGCTCAACCTCACCGGCACCCATATCGGCTGCGACACCAGCCAGTGCGGCGCCTGCGTGGTGCATTTCAACGGTCTTCCCGTGAAGAGCTGTACGCTGCTGGCCCCCGCGCTCGACGGCGCGACGCTGCTGACGATTGAGGGTCTGCAAGGTGCGCCCGGTTCGAACCAGATGCATCCGATGCAGGAGGCCTTCCGCGAGCATCACGGCCTGCAGTGCGGTTTCTGCACGCCGGGCATGCTGATGACCGCGGTGGCGCTTGCCGCCGAGAAGCCTGATCTCACCGAGGCCGACGTCCGCCACGGGCTGGAAGGCAACATCTGTCGCTGTACCGGCTACCAGAACATCGTCGTCTCGGTGATGGCAGGCGCGGCCGCCATGAACGCCGCCAAGGGAGAGTGACCATGGGCAATGTGATCGGGATCGGCGCCTCACCGAAGCGGAAAGAAGACCAGCGCTTTCTTACGGGACGTGGCAATTACGTCTCCGACATCAAGCGTCCCGGCTTGACGGCGGGCGTGTTCGTGCGCTCGCCGCATGGCCATGCGATCCTGCGCGGTATCGACAAGAGCGCGGCGCTGGCCTCGCCCGGCGTCATCGCCGTTCTGACCGGCGACGACGTCAAGGTCGACGGTCTCGGCTCGTTGCCCTGTGGCTGGGGCATTAGCGACGCCAAGGGCGTGCCGATGAAGGAGCCGCCGTTTCCGATGCTGGCACAGGGCAAGGTGCGCTTCGTCGGCGATATGGTGGCTTTCGTCATTGCCGAGACGCCGGAGCAGGCCAATGCCGCGGCCGAGCTGTTGACCATCGACTACGAGGTGCTGCCCTCTGTGGTCGGCGTGCTCGAGGCGGTCCGTCCTGGCGCGCCGCAATTGTTCGACGATGTGCCGAACAACATCTGCTGCGACTGGGAGCTTGGTGACAAAACCGCGGTCGAGACCGCATTCCGTAAAGCCGCGCATGTCGCAAAGCTCAGCCTCGTCAACAACCGCCTGATCGGCAATCCGATGGAGCCGCGCGCGGCGATCGCCGAATACGAGCCGGGCACGGACCGATTCACACTGTGGACCACCAGCCAGTTCCCGCACGTCGTGCGCTTCCTGATGGGCGCGCTGGTGTTGAATATCCCGCAGCACAAGCTGCGTGTTGTCGCGCCCGATGTCGGCGGTGGTTTCGGCGTCAAGCAGTTCCACTATGGCGAGGAGGCCGTGATCACCTGGGCGGCCAAGCGCGTGAAGCGGCCGATCAAGTGGGTGGCCAGCCGCTCCGAGGGCTACGTCTCCGACCGCCACGGCCGCGATCACGTCACCGAGGCCGAGCTGGCGCTCGACGAGACCGGAAAGTTTCTCGCCTTTCGCGTCAACACCCTCGCCAATATGGGCGGCTATCTCTCGACCTTCGGGCCGAACATCCCGACCAATCTTTATGGTCCGCTGCTCGGCGGCGTCTACACCACGCCCGCGATCTACTGCAACGTGAAGGTCGTCTTCACCAACACCGTGCCTGTCGACGCCTATCGCGGCGCAGGCCGGCCCGAGGCGACCTTCGTGCTGGAGCGCATCGTCGATGTCGCAGCCAGCGAGATGGGGATCGACCGCGTCGAGATCCGCCGCCGTAACATGATCCCGAAGGAGGCCTATCCGTATCAGACGCCGGTGCTGGTGCAGTACGATTCCGGCGATCCGATGGGATGCCTCGACGGCGCGCTGGTTGCGGCCGACGTCAAGAACTTTGGCGTGCGCAAGGCGGCCTCGGCCAGCAAGGGCAAATTCCGCGGGCTCGGCTACTCCACCTATGTCGAGGCCTGCGGTCTTGCGCCGTCGCGCTTCGCGGGGCGGCTGGGCGCGCGCGGCGGTCTTTACGAGAGCGCCACGGTGCGCGTGCATCCGACCGGCCAGGTGACGGTGATGATCGGCACGCACAATCACGGCCAGGGCCACGAGACGACGTTCGCGCAGATCGTCTCGGAGAAGCTCGGCGTATCCTTCGAGAATGTCGACATCGTGTTCGGCGACACCGACCGCGTGCAGTTCGGCATGGGCACCTATGGTTCGCGCTCCCTCGTGGTCGGCGGCGCCGCGCTGTCGAAAGCTACGGATAAGGTCATCACAAAGGGCAAGAAGATCGCCGCGCATCTGCTCGAGGCGGCCGAAGTGGATATCCAGTTCGAAGCCGGAAAATTCTCGGTCGCGGGCACGGATCGCACCAAGACGTTCGAGGAGATCGCGGGCGCCGCCTACGTGCCACACAATTATCCGCTCGAAGTGCTGGAGCCGGGACTGGAAGAGCAGGCCTACTACGACCCCGTCAACTTCACCTATCCCGGCGGTTGCCACATCGCGGAGGTCGAGGTCGATCCGGAGACGGGAACGGTGACGCTGGTCAACTACACGGCGGTGGATGATGTCGGCACGGTCATCAACCCGATGATCGTCGAAGGCCAGTTGCATGGCGGTATCGTGCAAGGTGTCGGCCAGGCGCTGTTCGAGAACGCGGTCTATGACGAGGGCTCCGGTCAGCTCCTGTCGGGCTCGCTGATGGATTACTGCATGCCGCGGGCCGATCACATGCCGATGATGAAGGTCGAGACCCACTCGACGCTCTGCACGCACACGCCGATGGGCGTGAAGGGGTGCGGCGAAGTCGGCACCATCGGCTCGCCGGCCGCCGTCATCAATGCGGTGGTCGATGCGCTGTCGCATCTCGGCGTCACCCATGTCGACATGCCGGCGACGCCGAACCGGATCTGGCGCCTGCTGCAGAATGCGTCGCTACCGGTTGCCGCGGAATAGGGAGGACAACAATGAAGCCGTTTGCCTATCACCAACCCGAACAAATTCCCGACGCGGCCAAGCTGCTGACCTCGATCGAGGACAGCAAGCTCGTTGCCGGCGGCATGACGCTGATCCCGACGCTGAAGCAGCGATTGGCCAGCCCCGTTGCGCTGGTCGATCTTTCCAAGCTCGGAAACATGAAGGGCATCACCGACGACGGTGCCACCATCACCATCGGGGCGATGACGCCGCATGCGGTTGTCGCGGCCTCGAAGCTCGTGCAGGCGAAAATCCCCGGGCTCGCCGCGCTGGCCGCGATGATCGGGGATCCAGCCGTGCGCAGCCGTGGCACCATCGGCGGCTCAGTTGCCAACAACGATCCCGCGGCGGATTACCCGGCTGGCGTTCTCGGTCTCGGTGCCACCATCCTCACCAGCACGCGCGAGATCGCGGCGGACAAGTTCTTCCTCGGTCTGTTCGAGACCGCACTCGAACCCGCCGAGATCATCACGGCGATCCGCTTTCCGGTGCCGGTCAAGGCCGGCTACGCAAAGTTCAAGGCGCCGGCGTCGCGTTATGCGCTGGTCGGCGTGTTCGTCGCGAAATTCGCCGATGGTGTCCGCGTCGCCGTAACCGGCGCGGGTCCCGGCGTGTTCCGCGTGCCGCCGATGGAGGCGGCGCTGTCGGAGAATTTCGATCCGTCCGCGATTGCGGCAATCAAGATCGATAACGACGGCCTCACCTCCGATATCCACGCCGAAGCCGATTACCGTGCACATCTCGTCACGGTTATGGCCAAGCGCGCCGTCGACGCGGCGCTCAGCTAACTTCTTAGGGTTGATGATGACTGATGGTTCCGGCCGAGCGGCCTTTCCGCCGGCGCCGACTGGCCTTGGCGCGCTTTCTGCAACCGAGCTGATGGCTGGCTACCGGCGCAAGGCGTTCACCCCGCGCGATGTCGTCGACGACACCATCGCCGCGCTCGAGGCGACGCATGAGGCCTGCAACGCGGTGGTCACGCCGATGTACGAGCAGGCGAGGGCGGATGCCGACCGCCTTACCCGGGAGATGCGCGCGGGCGAAGCCAAGGGACCGCTCGCCGGCGTGCCTGTTACGATCAAGGACCTCGTCTTCGTTGCGGGCGTTCCGGCTTATGCCGGCTCGCCGATGAACAAGACGTTCGTGCCCGATGTCGACGCCGCGGTGGTCGCGGCGCTGAAGGCATCAGGTGCGATCGTCACCTGCAAGACCACGACTTGCGAGTCCGGCTACAAATTGACGGCCGATAGCCCTGTCACAGGCACGACCCGAAACCCCTGGAATCCCGGCCGCACCAGCGGCGGATCGAGCGGCGGCGCGGCCGCCGGTGTGGCCGCCGGCTGCGGCCCGATCGCGATCGGCACCGACGGTGTCGGCTCGATCCGCGTGCCGTCATCGTTCTGCGGTGTGTTTGGGCTGAAGCCAACCTTCGGCCTCGTGCCGCGCTCGCCCGGCTTCTCGCCGCCGTCCTGGGCGTCGCTCGCCCATACCGGGCCGATCACGCGGACGGTGGCGGATGCCGCGCTGACGCTGGAGATCATCGCTGGCTACGACGTGCGCGATGCCGCAAGTCTGCCGGTGGCGTCGCGGCGATTCGATGCGAATGCGGCCTCGTTGAACGGCATCCGCATCGGCGCCAGCGTCGATCTCGGCTACGCCGCGGTCAGTCCCGATGTGCGGGCGGCCTTCAACAAGGCGCTCGCCATTCTCGACTCCTGCGGCGCGCAGGTCTCCATGGATGGTCCGGGTCTTGATCCCGGCATTCTGGAACACACGCTGAAGCCGATTGCCTTTACCGAGCAGGCGGCTGCCGTCGCGACCAAGACGACGGCCGATCTCGCAAGCTCCGAAGCCGACTACCGCGACGTGATCACGACCGGCCGGCACTACAGCGGCACCGACTATATCGAGGCCAGCTATCGCCGCGGTCAGGCACGCAATGCGTTCGTAAAGCTGTTCGAGCGCGTCGATGCGCTGGTAACGCCGACGGTTGCGGTGACGGCGTTCGAGGCCGGCCAGATCGGTGTCGGCAAGATCGACGGCCGCGAGGTCGATCCGCATCTCGGCTGGTCGCCCTTCACCTGGCCGATCAATCTCGCCGGCCTGCCGGCCGCAACGCTGCCGTGCGGCTTCGATCGCGACGGAATGCCGATCGGCCTCCAGATTGTCGCGCCCTGGCTCGACGAACCCACGATCTTCCGCATCGCCGCGGCGTTCGAAGCGGCGCAGCCCTGGGCAAAGTTCTGGCCGCAATTGGCGCTACGCCAGAAAGCGTAAGCTACGACAGCTCGATCGGCGCGCCGCGGCCGCTGAGCTCTTCGTCGAGGCGCAGATAGTGCGCGAGGTAGTCGTGCAGGGCGGTGGCCGCCTTCGAGGTAGCGCCGCTCGATTTGTAGAGCAGCAGCTCGATCTTCGGCAGCGGCGGCAAGCCCTCGTTGGGGCCGATCTCGCGCATCGCCGGCACCAGCGCGCTGCGGCCGAGCACGGTCACGGCCATGCCGGCGAAGGCCGCGGCCTGCAGGCCGCCGACGCTTTCGCTGACGCATGCGATGCGCCAGCGCAAATTCGCGCGCTCCAGCGTGTCGATGGCGTAGTCGCGATAGATGTTGCCGGGCGGCAATAGAGCCAGCGGGATCGGGCGTTCCTGGTGCGCAGCGGACTGCTCGCCGGTCATCCAGACCAGTTGCTCACGCCGCACCACCTGGCCGCCGGTGAAATCGTTCATGCGGGTGACGAGCGCGATATCGACGTCGCCGCGCTTGACCAGGCCGACCAGCGGCGTCGAGAGCGCACAGTTGAGCTCGACCTGCACGCGCGGAAAGGATTTTCGGAACACGCTGAGGATCGAGGGCAGCATGAACGCGGCATAGAGATCGGGCGTGCCGAGCACGACCTGGCCCTCGATTTCCTGGGAGTCCAGTTGCGAAATCAGCTCGTCATGCAACCTCAGGATGGATTTGGCGTAGGTGAGAACCGTGGTCCCGTCGTCGGTCAGCGTCAACCGTCGGCCGGCATGCTCGAACAATTGCTTGCCGGTGAGCTCCTCCAGCCGCTGCAATTGCAGGGTGATCGCCGGCTGGGTGCGGCCCAGCCGGCGTGCGGTCTCGGTGATGCTGCCGGTCTCGACCACCGAGATCAGCGACCGGAGCATGCGGATGTCGAGACTGATGAGGTTCATGCGGCGTCCATGTCGCCCAGAATTTATGCAAGTTCCATGCTACGGGGCGCAGTCCCCGGTCGTTCCCTACCTCGATCGAGGCGCTGTCGCGGCCGATTTCCCGGCCGGCCGGCCCTTGCGCACCGAATTCCAGAAATTCTCAGCCGCCCGCGTCATGCGGGCCCGCGCGCGAAACAGCGAGACGCTGATCGGGATGTCCCATTCGGCGCCGCCCGCGCGCAGCAGGCGGCCGCTGTCGAGGTCGGCGCGAACGAGGCTCATCGGCGCCCATGTCACGCCGCGGCCTTCGCGCGCCATGTCGATCAGCAGCATGACCGGTGCGGCGAAGCCGGGGACGAGCCAGGCTGCTGGATCCTTCGTCGCCAGGAACGATGTGACCAATCGGCCCACGCCCGAACCCGGGTGGTAGGCGAGATAGGGCAGCGGCGCTCCGGATGCGCCGGGCAGGGCGTAGCGGGGCTGTGCCTTCTTGCCGCTACGTCCAGCCCGGCCTGGCTTTGCAGCCGGCGCACTGATCGGGATTAAAACGTCGGTGGCCAGATCGATGCGCTGGAAGCGGTCCATGTCGAGGCGGCTCACCAGCGACGGATGATAGTGCGCGAGCATGAAATGAGCCTGTGCGTCCAGCAGCAGCTTCTCGCAGCCCGCGAAATTCGAGGCGACAAGCTGGACGGCCGTGCCGGCCCGCGCGCCGTCAGAGTTGCGGATCCATTCCGGAAAGAAGGTCTGCGACAGTGAATGCGTAGCGGCGAAGGTGATGGTCTCGGCTTTCAGCCGCGCCACTTCGAGCGCTTCCTCCCGTCCGACCAGGACCCGGCGCAGCACGTCCTCGGCGACGGGACGAAAGCTTTCTCCGGCTGCGGTGAGGGTGATCGTATGGGTCGAACGTTCGAACAGCGGCGTTCCCAGCCACTCCTCGAGCGATTTGATGCGGCGGCTCAGCGCCGGCTGGGTCACGTGCCGTCGCTCGGCGGCGCGGGAGAACCCGCCCTCGTCGGCGATGGCAAGGAAGTCCTCCAGCCAGACCAGGTCCATAATAACGTTTTGTCCTCAAATCATACCGATACGGCATTAGCGCCTGACACACCGCTGGTCCAATGTAAACGGCATCGTAAGACAAGAACAAAGCGCCACCTTCGCATGGCGCACCGATGCCGTTGGAGGAACGTAAATTGCAGATCGCCGCAACGCCGCTGTCTGAGCCCATCTCGAGGCCGGTTTCCGAAGGTCGCCGCAAGCCGCTCTGGCGTGAGCAATATGTCCTGGTGGTTGCCGGTGCTGCGCTCGGCGCGTTGTTCGGTTTCCTGCTCCCGACCGTCGCGGTTGAATTCAAGCCGCTCGGCGATGCCTTCATCTCGCTGATCAAGATGACGATCGCGCCGCTGATCTTCCTGGTCGTGGTCACCGGCATCGCGCAGGTCGGCGACATGAAGGCGGTGGGCCGCATCGGCCTCAAGGCCTTCGTCTATTTCGAGGCGGTGACGACCTTGTGCCTGCTGTTCAGCTTCGTCGTGGTGCGCTGGGTTCAGCCCGGTGCGGGCGTGGCGCATGCAACCGCTCAGCAGGCCGAGACGGTCGCGCGTTATCAGCAAGCTCATGTCGGCTCGCTGTCGGCCTACATCCAGCACATGATCCCCGAAAGCTTCGTCGGTGCGTTCGCAGCCGGCGACGTGCTCCAGGTGCTGGTGCTCGCGCTGCTGTGCGGCATCGGCCTGTTGCTGCTCGGCGAGAAAGCCGGACCGCTGCGGACGGGCCTGGAGCGGGTGACCGAGCTTGTCTTCAGCGTCGTGCATGTCGTCGTGGCACTTGCCCCGATCGGCGCCTTCGGCGCCATGGCCTTCACGGTCGCGAAGTTCGGCGCCGCCACGCTCTATGCGCTGGCGCTGCTGGTCGGCACGGCTTGGGCGATGATGGCGTTCTTCATCTTCGTTGTCCTCGGCACGATCTGCCGCCTGGCCGGCATTCGCCTGATGGACCTGTTGCGCCTCCTGCGCACCGAACTGCTGGTCGTGCTCGGCACCTCCTCGTCGGAGACGGCGATCCCCGGCATGATGGAGAAGCTGCCGAAGGCGGGCGTGGGGCGGGCGGTCGCCGGCCTCGTCATTCCCTCCGGCTATTCCTTCAATCTCGACGGCGTCGCACTGACGCTGCCGCTCTCGACGATGTTCGTCGCCCAGGTCTACGGCATCGAGCTTAGCGCGGCGCAGCAGCTCAGCCTGTTCGTGGTGATGCTGTTCACCAGCAAGGGGGCGGCCGGCGTCACCGGCGGTGCGTTCGCCGCGCTCGCCGCGACCGTGATCGCTGCAGGACTGCCGGCGGAGGGCCTGGCGTTATTGCTCGGCATCGATCGCTTCATGTCGCTGGCGCGTGCCATCACCAACACCATCGGCAATGCCGTCGCCGCCATCGTGGTCGCGAAATGGGATGGGGAATTCAACCGCGAGGACTGGGTTCAGTCCGCCGCTCAAATCCAAGCAGCGAAGTAAGGATCCAAGGTTTCCAGTATGGCTACCAACACCAATGAACTGCCCGTCATCGCGCTGACTCCTGGCGATTGCACCGGGATCGGCCCCGAACAGGTCGCGCGCATCCTATCGGACGACCGCCTCGCCGATGTCGCCCGCCTCGTCGTGGTCGGCGATGCCCGCGTGCTCGAGATGGGCATGGCGCATGCCGGCGTGAAGCTGAAGGTCGAGCGGATCGCCTCCCCCAAGGCGGCCAATTGGGGCCGCGGCGCGGTGCAGCTGGTCGATCTCGGCAACACCGATCCCGCCAAAATCCCGCTCGGCAAAGCCAGCGCGGAATCGGGCCGGCTGACCGGCGATACATTGTCGCGTGCCATCGACTTCTCCAAGGCAGGCGAGGTCGACGCCATCACCTTCGCGCCGCTGAACAAGCGTGCGATGTTCGACGGCGGCTGGAAGTTCCCCGACGAGCACAAGATGTTCGCGAGCCTGCTCGGCCACAAGACCTATTTCTCCGAGATGAATGTGCTCGACGGGCAGTGGATGTCCCGCGTCACCGGGCACCAGTCGCTGCGCGAGGCGCTGGACGGCATTCATCCCGAGAGCATCACCGATGCGATCGAGCTGGTCGATCGCATGATGCGCAAGGCGGGCGTCGTCAAGCCGCGCATCGCGGTCGCGGCCCTCAATCCGCATGCGGGTGAGAACGGCCTGTTCGGTCGCGACGAGATCGAGATGATCCGCCCGACCGTCGAAGCCGCCGCGAAGACCGGCATCGCCTGCACCGGTCCTTATCCGGCCGACACCGTCTATATTCGCGCCTTTGCCGGCGAGTTCGACAGCGTGGTCGCGATGTATCATGACCAGGGCCAGATCGCGACCAAGCTGCGCGGCTTCAACCGCGGCGTCACCGTCACTGCCGGGCTCGAGACTGTCTTCACCACGCCGTCGCACGGCACGGCGTTCGATATCGTGGGGACGGGCGTCGCCAAGACCGGCGCGCTCGAAAGCGCGGTACGTCTTGCGGCACAACTGGTATCGATCAAGGTCAAGGAGGCAGCCTATGCACACTGATCGCAGGACCCTGCTCCAGGCGGCGGCCGCGCTGCCGCTCGCCACCGTCGGCGCCAATGCCGCCTTCGCGCAAGCTCAGGCCGTGGCCCCCGCCGCCGCACCGCCCAAGGAGGTCACGCGCGCGCTGGCGCATTATCTCGTCACGGCGAGCTATGACGATTTGCCGGCGAATGTCCGGAAAGAGGGCGTTCGCACACTGCTGAACTGGGTCGGTGTCGCCATCGGCGGCTCGCATCACGAGACGGTCGACATCGCGGTGTCAGCGCTCGGCCCGTTCTCGGGTCCGCAGCAGGCCTCGCTGTTCGGACGGCGTGAGCGGTTCGACATCATGAACGCGGCTTTCATCAACGGCGTGTCGAGCCACATCTTCGACTATGACGACACCCATCTGAAGACGATCATCCATCCCGCGGGCCCGGTGGCCTCCGCGATCCTCGCGCTGTCGGAAATGCAGCCGGTCTCCGGCAAGGAATTCCTGAACGCGCTGGTGCTCGGCGTCGAGACCGAGTGCCGGATCGGTAACTCCGTCTATCCGAACCACTACGATGTCGGCTGGCACATCACCGGCACGGCCGGCGTGTTCGGCTCGGTGGCAGCCGTCGGCAAGCTGTTGAAGCTGAACGAGCAGCAGATGACCTGGGCGCTTGGGCTGGCCGCATCCCAACCGGTGGGCCTGCGCGAATCCTTCGGCTCGATGAACAAGAGTTTTAATCCGGGCCGTGCAGCCTCCAGCGGTATCTTCGCGGCGATCCTGGCCTCGAAGAATTTCACCTCCTCCGACGCGATGATCGAGGCCAAGCGCGGCTGGGCCAATACGATCAGCACCAAGCAGGATTACAACGAGATTCTGGGCGACCTCGGCAAGCGTTACGAGGCCGCGCTCAACACCTACAAGCCGTTTGCCTGCGGCATCGTCATACATCCGGCGATCGATGCGGCGATCCAGCTCCGCAACGAGAACAAGCTGACCGCCGACCAGATCGAGCGGGTCGACCTCAAGATCCATCCGCTGGTGCTGGAGCTGACCGGCAAGAAGACGCCTAAGGTCGGTCTCGAAGGCAAGTTCAGCATCTACCATTCGGTTGCGGTCGCGATCGTCGAAGGCGCCGGCGGCGAAAAGCAGTTCAGCGACCGTGCCGTGACCGATCCCACCATCGTCGCGCTGCGCGAGAAGGTGGTCCCGGTCATCACGCCTGGCATCAAACCGGAGCAGGTCGATCTCACCGTCGTGCTCAAGGACGGCCGCAAGCTCAACCGTTACATCGAGCATGCGATCGGCAGCGTCGAAGTGCCGATGACCGACAAGCAGCTCGAGACCAAGTTCTCCGACCTCGCGGACGGAATCATTCCCACAGCGATGATCCGCCGTGTCATGGACGCATGCTGGAACGTCGAAGGTCTGGTCAGCGCGGCGGAAATCGCCAAGATGTCGGTCTCGTCCTGATTCTGGAGTCAATTGGAATGCCCTCACGCCGTCGCTTCCTCCAATCCGCCGGATCGATCGCCGCTCTGGCCGCCACCGGGGGCCACGCGGCCCGCGCTGCCGGCCCTGGCGTCACCGAACGGCTTGCCCGCTACATGGTCGCCGCCCGCGACCAGGAGCTGCCGGAAAAGGTGCTGCTCGAATGCAAACACCGCATCCTCGACACGCTTGGTGCGATGGTATCGGGCTCGCGCATGAGGCCGGGCGAGATGGCGCTGAAATATGCCCGCACGCTCGGCGGCGACGCACAGGCGTCCGTGGTCGGCTCCAACTTCCGTACCACGGCGGTGAACGCTGCGCTGGCCAATGCGATGTGTGCGCATGCCGACGAGACCGACGATTTCGAGCCGGTCACCAAGGCGCATCCCGGATGCTCCGTGGTCCCCGCTGCGTTGGCGTTCGGCGAGCGGGAGCACCGCAGCGGACAGGATGTCATCCGGGCCGTCGCGCTCGGCTATGACCTGACCTGCCGCCTGTTGATGGCGCTGGGCCCGGATATCGTGCGCGGCTCGCACCGCAGTGCCGAGGGAACATCCTCGACCTTCGGCGCGCTGGGCGCCGCGGCATCGCTGGCCCGGCTCGACGAGAAGGGGATGCGTTACGCCATCTCCTATTCGTCGCAGCAGGTTTCCGGCCTCTGGAGCTGGGTGAAGGACCACGACCACATCGAGAAGGCGTTCGATTTCGCCGGCATGGGCGCCCGCAACGGCGTGATGGCGGTCGACATGGTCAAGAACGGCCTGACCGGCGTCGACGACGTGCTCGACGGCACGCATAATCTTTTCATCGCGCTCTCGACCGACCCGAAGCCGGAAGAGATGGTGAAGGATCTCGGCAGCCGCTTCTACGTCACCGAGACCGCGATCAAGACCTTTTCGGTCGGCTATCCTATCCAGTCGCCGCTGGATGCGACGCTGACGCTGCGCAAGCAGCACAGCCTCACGCCAGATAACGTCCGTAGCATCCTGGTCAAGCTGCCGACCGATGCGATGGGGATTGTGGGCGAGAGCGCGATGCCTGACGTCAATTGCCAGCACCTCGTGGCGGTCGCGCTGGTCAAGGGCGCCGTCTCCTTCAACGACAGCCACGATGTCGCGCTGATGCACGATCCAAAAATCCTGGAACAGCGCGCCAAGGTGACGCTGGCCGGCGACAAGGCGCTGATGGACCCGGCTGCGCCGCGCGGCGCTGTCGTCGAGGTGACATTGATCGATGGCAAGAAGGTGGAGCACTTCACCAAATATCCGCCGGGCACCAAGGAGAATCCGCTGAATACGGACGCAGTGGCGGCGAAGACCCGCGACCTGATCGCGCCGGTGCTGGGCGCGGAGAAATCGGAGAAGCTGATCGAGCAGATCCGCAATCTCGAGAGGATCGACGATATCGGCAAGCTGACGCCGTTGATGACCACCTGAATTCCAGGCGATCAACGATAAACAAAAAGGGAGGAAACGCCTGATGTACCGCTACTGCCGCCGCTGGGTACTTGCCGCCTGCGGCGCGATCCTGCTGTCCGGTCCAGCGTTCGCGCAGGACTATCCGTCCCGCCCCGTCAAGATCATCGTGCCGTTCCCGGCCGGCGGCTCCAACGACATCATCGCCCGGATCGTCGCCCAGAAACTGACCGAGCGGAACGGCCAGACCTTCCTCGTCGAGAATCGCGCTGGTGCCGGCGGCAACATTGGCGCAGAAACGGTCGCGAGCGCCGAGCCTGACGGCTACACTTTGCTGTTGACTGCACCGCCTCCATTGACGATCAACGGCTCGCTCTACAAGAAGCTGCCGTTCGATCCGGCCAAGGCCTTCGCGCCGGTGGCGCTGATCGCGTCGGTGCCGATCGTGCTGGTGGTCTATCCGTCGGTGCAGGCGAAGAACGTGGGCGAGCTGATCGCGCTGGCCAAGGCCAAGCCAGGCTCGCTGAATTTTGGCTCGTCCGGCATGGGTTCGACCAATCATCTGGCGGGCGAGCTGCTCAAGAGCATGGCCGGTGTCGATATCGTCCACGTGCCTTATCGCGGCGCGGCGCCGGCGATGAACGATCTGCTCGCCGGGCAGATCCCGTTCATGTTCGACAACATGCCCGCGGTGCTGCCACAGGTGCAGGGCAAGGCCATCAATGCGATCGCAGTTGCCGGCGCCAAGCGCGCCGATGCGCTGCCCGACGTGCCGACGGTGGCCGAGACCATTCCGGGCTTCGAAGCCTCATCCTGGTTCGGACTGGTGGCGCCGGCGAAGACGCCTGCTCCCGCGCTTGCCAAGCTGAGCGGCGAACTCGAGACCATTTTGAAGATGCCGGACGTGAAGAAGCGCCTCG
Source organism: Bradyrhizobium sp. GW821-FHT13H05 (assembly GCF_058804065.1). Taxonomy (NCBI): domain Bacteria; kingdom Pseudomonadati; phylum Pseudomonadota; class Alphaproteobacteria; order Hyphomicrobiales; family Nitrobacteraceae; genus Bradyrhizobium; species Bradyrhizobium sp. GW821-FHT13H05. The sequence goes on from NZ_JBXAPO010000021.1 coordinate 19,717, forward strand.
CCGAGCTTGGGGCTGAGCCGGGTACGGTTTTCGGCGACGCATTCGGGCAGTTCATGACGGACGAAACCGCAAAGTGGGGCAAGCTCGTCAAGGCCTCGGGCGCCACCGTGGATTAAGGCAGCGTCATGGATCTCAATCTGGGCGGCAAGGTTGCCGTCGTCACCGGCGGCAGTATCGGCATCGGCCGCGCCATCGCCGCCGAGCTTGCGCGCGAGCAGGCGCATGTCGTCATCGTCGCGAGGGACGCAGAACGTCTTGCCGCGGCTGCCACGGAGATGTCACGGGATACGGGCCGGCGCGTGATCGCCTGCGCTGGCGACATGACCAGACCCGACGACATCGCCCGTGCAATGGCGAGTGCGCGCGAGGCATTCGGCCGCATCGACATTCTCGTCAACAATGCCGGTGCTTCGCCAATGGGCCGGATTGCCGAGACGCCGGATGCGATTTGGGCCAAGTCGATCGAGCTGAAACTGCTCGGCTACATGCGCTGCGCCCGCGACGTTCTTCCGGAGATGCGCGACCGGCGCTGGGGGCGCGTCATCAACATCATCGGCCGCAGCGGCCACCAGCCGCGCGCGGCCTATATGGCGGGCGGCGCGGTCAATGCGGCGCTGTTGAACTTCACGCTGGCGCTGGCAGAGGAATGCGCGCCCGACAATGTGCTGGTGACAGGCGTCAATCCCGGACCGGTGCAGACCGATCGCTGGGACAGCCTGATCTCTCAGGGCGCGGCGATCTCGGGGCAGGGCCAGGGCGCGACCAATGCCGCGGCCATCGCCTCGGTGCCGCTCGGCCGCGTCGGGCAGCCGCACGAGGTGTCCGGCCTCGTCGCGTTCCTCTGTTCAGACCGCGCGTCCTTCATTACTGGTACCTGCATCAATGTCGATGGCGGTGGAACGAGGTGTATCTGATGGGTAGCGAACTGCGGAAGATCGGTGTCAGCGACGATTGCGAGCTTGCGGTTCGCATCGACGATTATCTGCTGCCATGGGACACCAAGCCGCCGGTCGTGATGCTGCATGGGCTCGCCGAAAGCGGCGAAGCGTTCCGGCGCTGGGTGCCGTACTTCGCCACGCATCATCTGGTGGTGCGCCCCGATTTGCGCGGCTACGGCGATTCGACGCCGATGCAGGGCGACTATGTCTATCGTTTCGCGGGCCTCGGCGACGACATCATCCGGATGCTCGATGCGCTGAAGCTCGAGCGGGTCTTCCTGGTCGGCGGCAAGATCGGCGGCACGCTGGCGATGCATCTTACAGCCAAGCATCCGGATCGCGTGATCGCGGTCGCCGCGGTCGGTGCGCCGGCTTCGCTCACCTCGTTCAACGAGCGGGCGCCGACCTGGCGCAAGCAGATCCGCGAGCACGGCGTCGAGCCCTGGGTGCGCGAGACCACGGCCGGCCGGCTCGGCTCCTCGCTGCCGCCGGCGGCGCTGGACTGGTGGATCGCTCTGATGTCGAAGACCAAGGCGTCGACGCTGGAGGCGTTTCTTCAGATGGTGCCGACCGTCGATGTCACCGGCGAGCTTCCGTCCATCAAGCGCCCGGCCCTGGTGATCACCACGACTGGCTCGGGGCTCGGCGATGTCGCCTCCGTCAAGGCCTGGCAGGAGACGATTCCAGGTTCGAAGCTCGAAGTGCTGCCCGGCGATTCCTATCACGTCGCCGCCACCGACCCGGACGTCTGCGCGCGAAAAGTTAGGGAGTTCTTCGATCGCGTCGCGACTTAAGACGTACAGGGCGGGCATTGGCCCGCCCGCCGTTTGGTTCTATGACTGCCGTTCCGACAAGAAAGAGCAGGGAGTGAAGCCATGACAAAAACCACGCGCCGCAACGTGCTCACGGCCGCAGCCGCGATGACGGCGGCGGGCCTCACTGATACCGCGCCGGCCGCAGCGCAGGCCGCGCCCAAGCCGATCTTCCCGGTACCGATGGTGGCGATCCCGATCGTCGGCGAAACCAGCGTGTTCCAAGTCCGCCGCATCTATTGCATCGGCCGTAACTACGCCGCGCACGCGATCGAGCGCGGCTCGGATCCGAACCGCGAGCCGCCGTTCTTCTTCCAGAAGCCGACGGATGCGATCCAGAACGTCGCGGTGGGCGAGGTCGCCGATCATCCCTATCCGTCGCTGACCAAGAATTATCATCACGAGGTCGAGCTGGTCGCCGCGCTGAAATCCGGCGGCACCAATATTCCGGCCGAGAAGGCGCTCGACCATGTCTACGGCTACGCGCTCGGCCTCGACATGACCCGGCGCGACCTCCAGAACGGCATGGCCGCGGAAAAGAAGCCATGGGAGATCGGCAAGAGCTTTGACCACGCTGCGGTGATCGGCCCGATCCACCCCGCGAGCAAGACCGGCCATTTCGAGAAGGGGGCGATTTCGCTCGCGATCAACGGCACCGTGAAGCAGAGCTCCGATCTCAGCAAGATGATCTGGAGCGTCGCCGAGCAGATCGCAAAGCTGTCGGAGGCGTTCGAGCTGAAGGCCGGGGACATCATCTATTCCGGCACGCCGGAGAATGTCGGCCCGGTGGTGAAGGGCGACGTGCTCCTGTGCAAGCTCGAGGGCCTGCCGGACATGTCGATCAAGATCGCGTAGTGGCGGTCGCTTTCTTTACCTCGCCCCGCTTGCGGGGAGAGGTCGGATTGCCCCGGCGATGCGAAGCATCGTCCGGCGCAATCCGGGTGAGGGGGTACAGGTCTCTCGACGACCTCGCGTGGGGAGAGAGGCCCCTCACCCCAACCCTCTCCCCGTAAGAACGCGGCGAGGGAGCGCACCGTCGATTTGGCGGGTCGTCCAACCTTGGAGGCGCAAGATGCTGCGGCGTGGTTTGAGTGGTGCGTTGGGCTTGGTCTTGGCGATGACCGGCATTCACGGTGCAAAAGCCGAGGGCTCCGCCGACATCGCGCCTTCGGGTACGCTGCGGGTCGCAGTGGCCGTCGGCCCCGCCGCGTCGGCATTCTGGACCACGCGCGATCCTTCGAGCGGAAAGCCGCGCGGCGTCACCGTCGAGCTTGCCAAGGCTGCGGCCGATAGGCTGCATGTCCCGCTGCAGCTCGTCGAGTACCAGAGCTCCGACGAGATCGCCGGCGCCAGCGGCAAGGACATCTGGGATCTCTCCTTCATGCCGGCGGACGTCAAGCGAGAGCCGTTCGTGGAGCAGGGCCCCGCCTATGTCGCCTATATGAGCGGCTATCTCGTCCGTGCCGGCTCGGACATCCGCTCCGTCGCCGATGTCGACCGCGCCGGCATGCGCGTCGGCTGCATCGAGGGGACATCGACGTCGCGCACGGTCGAGAAGTCGTTGAAGCAAGCCAAGCTGACGAAGTTCGTGAAGCCTGAGGAAGCGGCTGCGCTGATCGGCAAGGGGGAGCTCGATGCTCTCGCGATGGGCATGGGGGCGCTGGAAGATCTGTCGCGAAAGCTGCCGGGAACGAAGGTGCTGGACGAGGTGATCCAGTCGACCGGCGTGGTCGTGGTCGTTCCCAAGGGCAAGGTGGCGGCAAAGGTTTGGGCCGCGCATTTCCTCGATGAGGCCAAAGCGGACGGCACAGTCCGCCGCGCGCTCGACGGCAACGGGTTCACCGGCGACAAGGTTGCGCCGTAGTTTCTTAACCTCTCCCCGTAAGAACGGGGCGAGGGGGCGCACCGTCGGCGCGGCCGGCGTCTCGGCTTTAGTCCTCTAAGCCGCAGCCTTCGGCCTCAACCTGTCCACCGTCCGCGCGATCAACGCCGCCACTTCCGCGACCTTCGGTCCAATCCGAAACTCAGGCCCGGCAACGACGACGGAGAGTCTGCGATCCCCAACCGGCAGCGGGATCGCCGCACCCGCGAGATCGCGGCTGTAATCGGCAAAACTCTGGCAATAGCCGCGCGCGATCGAGTTGCGTAGCTCGGTCTCGACCGCGTCGATGCTGATCGGCGTCGACGGGCCGTATTGCTTGAACTCGATCTTGCGATAGACCGAGTCGCGCTCTTCTTGCGAGTATTGCAGCAGCAGTGCGCGGCCGCTCGCGGTGGCGTGGATCGGCACGCGGTGGCCGATGGTCGCGAAATAGCGGATCGCGGCCTGGGACTCGACGACGTCGATGAAGACAGCCATGACGCCGGCTGGCGCGACGATAGAGGCCGTCTCGCCGGTCTCCGCCGAGAGATCGGCGATCAACGTGTGCGTCCACGGCGGCAGCGGCTCGACCTCCGAGATCAGCCGCGCCATCGCCAGCCAGCGCGGCGTCGGATAGAAGCCGGCGCGCGGCCGCGGCTCATAGAGATAGCCCTTCTCCGACAGCGTCGCGAGCAGGTTGAAGGTCGAGGAGCGCGGCCAGCCGAAATGATCGGCGATCTCGGCAAGCGTCGCCGGCTTCCTCGTTTGCGCGAAGAATTCCATGATCTCCAGGACGTTTGCGGCTTGGCGAACGATCATGGCGGTGCGGTGTCCCGATCTATGGCTGGCCGAGGATCTTCTTCGCGGCGCGGAGATGCGGCTTGTCGATCATCTGGCCGTCGAGCCGCAGCGTGCCGGAGTTCGGGTTGCTCGCGAACGCCGCGATCACCTTCTCCGCCCATGTGCGCTCGGCTTCGGTCGGCTCGAACGCCGCGTTGACGACATCGACATGTTTGGGATGGATCAGCGCCTTCGCCGAAAAACCGTCACGGCGTGCCGCACGCGTTTCCTGCTCGAGGCCTGTGAGGTTCTCGATGTCGGTATAGACGGTGTCGATCGGCGCAACCTCGGCCGCCGCTGCCGCCATCAGGCAGAGATCGCGGGCGAGGCGATAGGGGCTGTGGAACACGCCGCCCGACGCTTTCTCGGTCGCGCCGAGCGACGCCGAGAGATCTTCCGCGCCCCACATCAATCCGGCGAGGCGAGGGGAACAGCCCTTGTAGCTGCCGAGCCCGAAGATCGAGCCGGCGGTCTCAGTCGCGACGCACACGATGCGTGTCGCGCCGACCGCGATGCCGGCCGCAGCTTCCAAAGCTTCGAGCCAGGTTGCAACCTGCCGCACGTCGTCGCCGCCTTGCGATTTCGGCAGCACGATGCCGTCGGGCTTGCCCGGCATCACCGCGGCGAGATCGGCGAGCGTCATGCCGGTGTCGAGCGCGTTGACGCGGACATAGAGCTGGTGCGGGCCGGGACGGCTCTTCAGCATCGCAAGCGTGAGCCCACGTGCCTCCGGCTTCTTGTCGCTGACGACGGAATCCTCGAGATCGATAATCAGCGCGTCGGCTTTGCCTTCGCTCGCTTTCTCGAATTTGCGCGGGGAATCGCCCGGCACGAACAGCATCGAACGCATCAGACCGGCCTCTTGTGCATCATCGCCATGCGGCGGCATTTCCCGACGATCTCGTCGTTCTGGTTCAAGGCGTGATGCTCGAACTCGACGATGCCCGCCTTGGGGCGCGATTTGGATTCCCGCAACGAAAGCACCTTGGTCGTCGCCCGCAAGGTGTCGCCGTGGAAGACCGGTTTCGGAAAGGTCACGTCGGTCATGCCGAGATTGGCGACGGTGGTGCCCATGGTCGTATCATAGACCGTCATGCCGATCATGATGCCGAGGGTGTAAAGGCTGTTGAAAATGCGCTGGACGAACTCGGTCTGGGCCGAGAAGTGCGCGTCGATATGCAGCGGCTGCGGGTTGAGCGTCAGCAGGCTGAACATGGTGTTGTCCATCTCCGTGACGGTCCGGGTCAGCGGATGCCTGAACTCCTGGCCTACGGAAAAGTCTTCGAAATAAAGTCCGGCCATCGCGGTTTCCTCCCTATATCGTTGCGATTTGGCCAGCGCTGCCCTTAGGACGGCGCTGCCAAATGAACTGCTTTCTGCTCTGCGAGCTGTTCGATCTCCTCAGCCGAGAAGCCGGCCTCGGATAAAATGTCGCGGCTGTGCTGGCCGAGCGTCGGCGCGGGGCCACCGGGTTCCGGCTGAGTCACGCTCCAGGTGGAGGGCACGCGCATCTGGCGGATGCGGCCCTCCACGGGGTGTTCCATCGTCCTGAAGAAGTCGATCGCATTGAGATGCGGATCGTCCAGAATCGTCTCCAGCGTGTGCATCGGCATCACCGGAATGTCGGCGCGTTCCAGCAGCTCGCGCCATTCAGCGGTGGTCCGCGTGAGGAAGATGTGACCGATCTCCTCATAGATCTCGTCGATATGTTTGGTCCGCGACGCATGGTTGGCGAAGCGGGGCTGCTGCAAGAACTCAATCTGCCCGATCGCCTCGAAGAAGCTGCGCCAGTGCTTGTCATTGTAGATGAGGACGCAGAGATAACCGTCGCTGGTCTTGTAGGGCTTGCGATAGCGCGAGAGCAGGCGGGCATAGCCGCCATGGTCGAGCGGCGGATCGTAGGTGAGACCGCCCAAGTGATCGACCAGCACAAACTCGGTCATCGATTCGAACATGGGAACGTCGATACGCTGGCCCTGGCCGGTGCGCTGCTGGTGCATCAGCCCGCCCATGATGGCGTTGACCATCATCAGGCCGACAATGCGATCCGCGATGGTGACGGGGACGTAGCGTGGCGTGCCGTCACCGGCTGCAGCGAGCAGCGTCGGAATGGTGGCCGCGCCCTGGATCAGATCGTCATAGGCGGGCTTTGCGGCATAGGGGCCGGACTGGCCGTAGCCGAACGCGCCGACATAGACGAGGGCGGGGTTGATCGCGGCCAGCGTCTCGTAGTCGAGGCCGAGCCGCGCCATCGCCTGCGGGCGCACATTATAGACGAGCGCGTTGGCGCGCTTGGCCAGCCGCAGCAGCGTCTCGCGGCCTTCCGTCTTCTTGAGGTCGAGCACGATGCTGCGCTTGCCGCGATTGGCGTTGAGAAACATCCCGCCCATGCCGGGCGTGCGGCCGGGACCGATCTGGCGAACGATGTCGCCCTCGGGGCTTTCGACCTTGATGATGTCAGCGCCCATGTCCGCCAGCACCTGGGTGCCGTAGGGGCCCATCAGCACCGAGGTCAGGTCGAGAATGGTGAAGCCGGCGAGCGGTCCCATGGGGCCTCGTGGGATAAATTCATATACGTGGAGTTAGAGTTCAGAAAATGGCGATGTCAATTCGGCACGTCGCTGCCAAAGTGCATAGCTCCATGCATAGTTCATATACTTGACATATAAATTCACATATATGTACATTTTCCTCAAGCAAGAAATGGAGTGAGGGCCGGACGGTGCTGCAGCGGTTCGCTGCCGCCTGCGGCGTTGGGAGCGTCAAGGAGAAACGAAATGAAGAAAAATCTGGTCTGGGCTGCCGCGGCACTCGCGCTCTCGCTGCCGGTCTCGACAATGTCGGCACAGGCGCTGGAGTTGAAGGTCGCCGATAGCTTCCCTGCCGGTCACTACCTCGTCCGCCTGATGCTCAAGCCCTGGATGGACGACGTCACCAAGCGCACCAATGGCGCGGTGACTTTCACCTATTATCCGAACCAGCAGATCGGCAAGGCGGCCGACATGCTGCGGCTGACGCAATCCGGCGTGGTCGACATCGGCTACATCGGACCGTCCTATGTCTCCGACAAGATGCCGCTGTCGGAAGTCGCGCAATTGCCGGGCGCGTTCGCAACCAGCTGCCAGGGCACGCTCGCTTATTGGAAGACCGCGCGCGAAGGCATCCTGGCCAAGCAGGAATATGCACCGAACAAGATCAAGCTGCTGATGGCCGTGGTGCTGCCGCCCTACCAGGTGTGGACAGTCAAGTCGAAGGTGGAAACCACCAAGGATATGCAGGGCCTGAAGCTGCGCACCACCGGCGGCGCGCAGGATCTCACACTGCGTGCGCTCAGCGCCGTGCCGGTGCGCATGGCCGCGCCCGATGCCTATGAGTCGCTGTCGCGCGGCACGATGGACGGCCTGCTGTTCCCGCTCGACAGCGTCGTGTCCTACGGTCTCGACAAGCTGGTCAAGCACGCCACCGAAGGCGTCAGCTTCGGCAGCTTCATCGTCGCCTATTCCATCAACCAGTCGGTCTGGGACAAGCTGCCCGACGATGTGAAGAAGGCGATGAACGAGGCCTCGGAAGCGATCACGCCGAAAGCCTGTGCCGACGTCGACAAGGAAGGCGAGGTCACCAAGAAGCAGATGCAGGACGAAGGCGTCAGCTTCGATCCGCTGCCGGAGGCGACGCGCGCCGAGATCAAGGACAAGCTCAAGGGGGTCGGCAAGGAGTGGGCAAGCGGGCTCGACAGCCGCGGCAAGCAGGCCTCCGCCGCGCTGAAGGAGTTCGAGGATCTGCTCGCCACCGGCGGCGCCAAGTAATTCTGGTCACTAGAGGGAGGCGCGAAACGTGATCAAACAGGCAGGAGATGTGCTCGGCGCGCTGGAGCGTGCGCTGACGGTGATCGCGGTGGTGTTCATGTTCGTGATCATGATGCTTGTCGTGACCGACGTGTTCATGCGTTACGCGCTGAACAGCCCGTTCTCCTTCACCTATGATCTGATCGGACTCTATCTGCTCGCCGGCGTGTTCTTCTTCACGCTGTCGGACGCCTTGCGCGAGCATGTCCATGTCGGCGTCGACATCCTCTTGTCTCGCTTCTCTCCGACGGGACGACGGTTGTCCGAGATCGTCACCGCGCTCGCCGGCCTGTTCGTGTTCGTCCTGATCTGCAAGGTCGGGTTCGAGCGGGCGCTGGAGAATTACGAGCAACATGACGTTCTCTCGGGCGCGATCCCCTGGCCGACCTGGATATCGGCGGCGCTGGTGCCGTTCGGCTGCGGCGTGCTGGTGCTGCGGCTGGCGCTCCAGCTCGTCGGCAACGTGCTGAGCCTCGTCAGCGGCCGCGACCTCTATCCGCTGCCGCCGGTGACCGGCGTCGGCGAAGCCCGCAGCTTCGAGTAACGGCAGGCCTCCATGACACCTTTCATCGTTCTCGCTTTGCTGTTCGGCCTGCTTGCGCTCGGCACGCCCGTCGGTTTCGCCATGGCGTTCTCAGGCTCGGTCGGCCTCGTCATGGTTGGCGGGTGGCCCACGCTGTTCGGTATTCTCCAGACCGCGCCGCTCTCGACCGTCTCGTCCTACGAGCTGATCACCATCCCGATGTTTCTCTTGATGGCGGACCTCGTGCTGCTGTCGGGTGTCGCGGATGATCTGTTCAAGACGGCTTCGGCTTGGGTCGGCCGCATTCCCGGCGGCCTCGGCATGGCGACCGCACTCGCTGGTGCCGGTTTTGGCGCGATCTGCGGCACCTCGACGGCCTCGGCCGCGACGCTGTCCTCGACCAGCCTTCCGGCGATGATCCGCCAGGGCTACGAGCCGAAGATGGCCGCCGGCGTGGTTGCGATCTCAGGCACGCTGTCGATGCTGCTGCCGACCAGCGTGGCGCTCGTCATTTTCGGCCTGCTGGCCGAAGTGAACATCGGCAAGCTGCTGATCAGCGGCATTGTCCCGGCGATCCTGGTGACGTTCACCATCATGGCCACGATCTACTTCCTGGTCTGGCAGGATCCTTCGCGCGCGCCGGCTGCGAAATCTGTGCCGTGGCCGGAGAAATTCGCCCTGCTGTGGCAGGTCTCGCCGATGGTTGTGCTGTTCTCGATCGTCACAGGCACGATCTATCTCGGCGTCGCGACGCCGACGGAAGCCTCGGCCTTCGGCGCCTTCGGTGCCTTCCTGCTCGCGATCGTCAAGGGCAAGATCACCCCTAGCTCGCTCTACCATACGCTGCTGCGCGCCTCCCACGGCACCTGCATGATCATCATGATCCTGGTCGGTGCCTCGATCTTCGGCTATTTCTTCACGCTCACCCACGTCACGCAGGACCTCGTCGCCTGGATCGGCTCACTACCGGCCTCGCGCTGGGTGATCATCACGCTGATCCTGTGCGGCTACATCGTGCTTGGCTCGTTCATGGACCAGATCGCGATCCTGGTTCTGACCGTGCCGATCGTGCTGCCGCTGATCAAGACGCTCGGCTTCGATCCGATCTGGTTCGGCGTCATCAAGATCGTCACCGCCGAAGTCGGCATGATCACGCCACCGGTCGGGCTGAATTGCTTCATCGTCGCCCGCTACGCCAAGCGGCCGGTGGCGGAAGTCTTCCACGGCACCTTCCCGCACTTCATCGCCCACCTGATCGCGATCGCGATCCTGGTGGCGTTTCCCTCGATCATTCTCTGGCTGCCCTCGCAGATGGGGCGCTAGGATCGGAGCCCGGCTCCCAATAAGGAGATCAAGAACATGGATTTCGCGCTCACCGATCAGCAGGAAGCCATTCGCGACGCCGTCGTAAAAGTTTGCGAGGACTTTCCCGATGCCTATTGGCTGAAGAAGGACCATGACGGCGGCTTCCCGCACGACTTTCACAAGGCAATGGCCGATGCCGGCTGGCTCGGCATCTGCGTACCGGAGGAATATGGCGGCTCCGGCCTCGGCATCACCGAGGCCGCGATCATGATGCGCGCCATCGCGGAATCCGGCGCCGGCATGTCCGGCGCCTCCGCGGTGCATATCAACGTGTTCGGGCTCAATCCCGTCGTCGTGTTCGGCACTGAGGAACAGCGCAAGCGCATGTTGCCGCCGATGGTGGAAGGTCGCGAGAAGGCGTGCTTCGCGGTCACCGAGCCCAACACCGGCCTCAACACCACCCAGCTCAAGACGCGTGCGGTCGCCAAGAATGACCGCTACATCGTCAATGGTCAGAAGGTGTGGATCTCCACCGCGCAGGTCGCGCACAAGATTTTGCTGCTGGCGCGCACCACGCCGCTGGAGGAGGTGCGCTCGCCCACCCATGGCCTCAGCCTGTTTTATACGGACTTCGACCGCAACAAGATCAAGGTCCACGAGATCGAGAAGATGGGCCGCAAGATCGTCGATTCCAACGAGCTGTTCTTCGAGGACTTCGAGATCCCGATGGAGGATCGTATCGGCGAAGAGGGCAAGGGCTTTCAGTACATCCTCGAAGGCATGAACCCCGAGCGCATCCTGATCGCGGCGGAAGCGGTCGGTCTCGGCAAGGTCGCGCTGGCGCGCGCCAGCGAATACGCCAAGACACGCGTCGTGTTCAACCGCCCGATCGGCAAAAACCAGGGCATCCAGCATCCGCTCGCCGTGAACTGGGTCGAGCTCGAGGCGGCCTGGCTGATGGTGATGTCGGCGGCCTGGCAGTACGACAAGGGGATGCCCTGCGGGGCTGCCGCGAATGCGGCAAAATATCTCGCGGGCGAAGCCGGATACCACGCCTGCGAGCAGTCGGTGATGACCCATGGCGGGTTCGGCTATGCCAAGGAGTTCCACGTCGAGCGTTACATGCGCGAGAGCCTGATCCCGCGTATCGCCCCGGTCAGCCCGCAGCTCGCGCTGAGCTTTATCGCGGAAAAGGTGCTTGGCCTCGCCAAGTCGTACTAGGCTTGTCCTCGGCAGGATCGCCATGAACCTCGCTCATCATCTGCTGCGCGCCGCCAAGGCTGATGCGTCCGCGCCGGCGCTGCTGAAGGGCCTGACGCCGGTCGCCGACTACGGCCGGCTCGCCGCAACGGTGGCCTCGTTGGCTGCTTCGCTGCGGCAGCGCTTTGGCCTCGCCAGGGGCGAGCGTGTCGCGCTGCTGATGAAGAACGTGCCTGACTATGTCGCCTGCCTCTATGCCTGCTGGCATGCCGGGCTGGTCGCCGTTCCCATCAATGCAAAGCTGCATCCGCGCGAGGTCGCGTTCATCCTCGACAATTCGGGCGCTGCGGTCGTGTTCGTGACGGAGGACATGGCGAGCGTCGCCTCGGAAGCGCTGGCGCTCGGCACGGCCAAGCCGCGCATCGTCGAGATCGGCTCCGCCGAACATCGCGCCCTCGAGAAGACCGACAGCATCGCCATCGCCGATGTCGCGATCACCGATCCGGCCTGGATCTTCTACACCAGCGGCACCACGGGGCGGCCCAAGGGCGCGGTGCTGAGCCATCGCAATCTGCTGGCGATGTCGCTGAACTATCTCGCCGAGGTCAATCCAGTTGTCCCGGGCGAGGCGCTGCTGCACGCTGCGCCGATGTCGCACGGCTCCGGCCTCTACATGGTCCCGCACGTGCTCGCCATGGGCGCGCAGATCGTTCCCGAGAGCGGCCGCTTCGAGCCGGACGAGATTCTGGAGCTGACGGCGAAGCGCGACAACATCTCTTTCTTCGCAGCGCCCACCATGGTGCGACGCCTGACCGTCGCCGCAGAGGCCGCGGGCGCGACCGCGCCGGGGCTGAAGACGATCATCTATGGCGGCGGTCCCATGTACGTGGCCGATTGCAAGGCCGCGCTCGCGGTGTTCGGGCCAAAGCTCGTGCAGATCTATGGTCAGGGCGAGACGCCGATGACGATCACTTATTTGCCGAAATCGATGCATCTCGACGCCGGGCATCTGCGTCATGAGGAACGCCTTGCCTCGGTCGGCATCGCGCAGAGCGTCGTGCAGGTGCGCACTGTGGACGAAGCGGGCCGGGACGTTGCGCCAGGTGAGGTCGGCGAGATCATCGTGCGCGGCGACACCGTCATGTCTGGCTACTGGCAGAACCCGGAGGCCACCGCGAATACGCTCCGCGACGGCTGGCTCTACACCGGCGATATGGGCGCTTTCGACGCCGATGGCTTCCTCACCCTGAAGGATCGTTCCAAGGACGTCATCATCTCAGGCGGCACCAACATCTATCCGCGCGAGGTCGAAGAGGTGCTGCTGCGGCACGAGGCCGTCGCCGAGGTTTCGGTGGTCGGCCGGCCGCATCCGGAATGGGGCGAGGAGGTGGTCGCGGTCGTCGTTCCCGTCGCGGGCAGGGCGGTCACGCGGGACGAACTCGACCGGATGTGCAATGCCTGGATTGCGCGCTTCAAGCGGCCGAAGCACTATTTCCTCACCGGTGAGCTCCCCAAGAACAGCTACGGCAAGATCGTGAAGACGGAGTTGCGTACGCTTCTCGGCGAGTCTTCTGCGCGCCTCACCCCGATGGGCTGAGGCAGCGATGTCCGGGGGCGCGCCGCCGATCGATTTCTGCGGCTTGATCCAGGAAGGCGATCTCGTCGTGTGCGGACAGGCGACCGCAGAACCGGTCACCCTGACCGAGGCGCTGATGGCCCAGGCTGTACACCTGCCGTCGTTTCGCATGATGGTCGGTCCGATATTCTCGGGGACGTTCTCTGCCGCGTGCTCCCTCAGCGTCTCATTCCAGAGCTATGGCGTGATCGGCAATTCGCGGCGACTTGCGAAAGCCGGACGGCTCGACGTGATTCCGAGCAATTACAGCGCCTTTTGCGCCGACTTCGCCACGCACCGCCACAAGGCCGATGTCGTTCTGGTGCAGCTCGCCGAGGCTGCCGACGGACGGCTGAGCGCCAGTCTCTCCAACGACTATGTCATCGATGCCGCGCGCGGCGCGCGCCTTGTCATCGCCGAGATCAATCCCGATGCGCCCTTTACGTTCGGGGCGGAATGGCCCGAGGATGTGACGATCCATTTGCGCGTGCCGGCCCGCCGTCCGCCGGTCGAATTGGCCTCAGCGCCGCTCGACGACGTCTCCCGGCGCATTGCCGCCCATGCAGCGAGCCTGATCGCCGACGGCAGCACGCTCCAGTTCGGCGTCGGCCGCATCCCGGACGCGATCCTGTCGTCGCTGTCGCACGCGCGCAATCTCGGCATCCATTCCGGCCTGATCAACGATGCCGTCGTCGATCTGATCGAGCGCGGCGCGGTGACGAATGCGGAGAAGGGCGTCGATGCTGGGATCACCGTTACAAACCAGGTGATCGGGACAAAGCGACTCTACCGCTTCGTGCATGAGAACAAGGCGGTTGCGGTGCGGCCGACGTCCTACACGCATGGCCAGGGCGTGCTGGCGCGGATCAAGCGGCTGGTGGCGATCAATTCGGCGCTTCAGGTCGGGCTGGACGGCAGCGTCAATTCCGAGACGCTGAATGGCATTGCGATCGGTGCGATCGGCGGCCAGCTCGATTTCGTGCGCGGCGCAAACGCCTCTCCCGGAGGCAGGGCGATCATCGCGCTGCCGGCGACGGCCTCCGACGGAACCAGCCGTATCGTCGCCAATGTCGAGACGGTGACGACTCCGCGCGCAGATGTCGATGCCATCGTCACCGAATGGGGGATTGCCGAGCTGCGCGGCTGCGGCCTTGCCGAGCGGGCGCGTCGTATGATCACGATCGCCGCGCCTGAGCACCGCGATGCTCTGTCGGCGCAGCTCCGCAGTCCCGCGCGCTAGCTCAGTTCATCATTGCGGGCGTCGGCCGCTGGCTCTCGCTTGACCCGATGATAGCAGGCAGATCCGTCGCCTCGCCGGCGATCATGTGCGACATGCCCCAGAACAGGTGGGCAAGGCGGGAGAACACCAGCCGCTCGCGCTCGGCAGCAACGGTGCCGTAAGGGATCGTCACGGTTTCCAGGCCGACCACTTTCTTGAAGTCGGGCCAGATCGTCATCGACTGCGCGACCACGGAGTAGCAGCGCGGATCGTCATCGCTTTCGTCGGGTGCGGCCGGCAAGCCCGGATATTGCGTTGGTGCAGCGTAGAATTTGTAGGCGCCATAGCCGAGCCTCAGCAGGAATTTTTCGGGGACGGCAACGTCGGCGGCGAAAGAGACCAGCCGTGCCTCGCTCAGCACGTCCGGCTCGATGGCGCTGAGGTCCTGGGCGCGCAGTGCGGAGCGGAAGGCGAGCTCGCGATTGTGCTCGCGGAGCAGGTTGGCCAGCGGCTGCTGCTGTTGCACGGTGTCGGTGAGCAGGATGATGGTTTTGAGCATCTTGTGATGTCCGTCAGGGAAAGAGATGGCGCGCGGTCATGACCGCGTCGTCGGAAGCGTGGGCGGCGAAGAAATCGTTGGCGATGCGCTGGCCCGGCGCGATCTCAAGGATGCGGTAGCGCGCCTGCGCTGCGGCTCCGCGTGCGGCGCCGACGTCGTCCTGCCAGGCGCAGAGCGACAGCTCGAGCCGGCTATAGCCACCGCAATCGGCGGCATAAGCGCCGGTCACGGCCTCGACGGTGGCGGCCACCGCACCCGCATCGCTGGCCGAGACGTCGCGCAGGATCACGGCGATGCTCTTGCTGGTCTCGGCTTTCGAGGTCATGACCATGAAGGCGTCGCGGGCGCCGGTGCGCCCGGCGCGGCGGGCCGCGCGCACGATGCCTGCAAAGGCCGGATCGGGCCCGAGCTCCAACGTCGTCGTCTGCTGGTCGTGCAGGATCGTGGCGCGCATCGCGCCGAGGTCGCCCTTCAGCGCGTGATAGGAGCGCGGCAGCCAGACGGTGTCGAGAGGCACCTGTGACGAGGTCAGGCTCCAGGCTTGATCGAGCAGATAGCCCTCCCAGATCGCGGGGTAAGATGCGGCAAGCTGTTGCCAGGTGCGCAGCAGCCTTTCGGCGCGGTCGGAGCGGCCGAGATAGAGCGTGCGCGCCGACATCTCCCAGCGATTCCACTTGTGGAGTGCAACGTCGCAGCCGAGGAAGGACGGCAGCAGCGGCGCCTCGCGCAGCACGGAGCCGATTTCGACGAACAGCAGCGGCTCGCGATACTTGTTCCACATCCGCAGCATGAACTCGGCCTTCTCGAAGCAGAGGATGCGGTCGTCGAGCTGGGTGTCGATCGGCTCGATATGACAGGCAAGGTCAAACCGTTCGAGCGAGTGCCGGAGCGCGAAGGCCGCGGTTGCATCGCCGCCGCGCGGATAGCAGGAGACGATCCGCGGGCGCAGGGTGGATGCATCGGCTGCGGTGAGGAATTTCGACCAGCCGATGCCCCCCCACCACATCTCATGCGGACCGTCCGCGCCGCACGGACCGACGGTGCCGAACTCTGTCAGCTTGGACTTGAGGAAGTCGAAGCCGGGATTCTCGCTTCTGGGAATGACGACGGCGCAGCCGGGCGTGAGCGAACGGTAGAACAGCTCGGCCGCCGCGCCGCTCAGTGGCTCCTTGAGGATGATGACGCCGTTCCGCCGGCCTCCGACGAAATCGTCGAACGTCGGCGTGCCGTACTGGCCGACCAGCCAGCCCAGGCGGTCTCGCTGGGCCCGGCCGAGCCTGACGCCGCCGGATTGCAGCAGTTGATCAAGGCTTTCGTGCGTCTTGTCCGTCAATTCCATGCCCCCTCGTGCCGGCCCTCGCACTTCAACGGCCGGGGCGACGCGATCAGGCGTATTATTTGGGGCCGGAACCGAGCGGCGTGATCGCGACGGAATAGATCGCGATCTCCTGCGTCATCGGGGCCACCGGGACCAGCAGGCAGCCGTCGTCGCGCTCGGCGCGATAATGTTCGCCGTTTCGCTGCACGCCGGCATAGACCAGGCTCTCGGCTGCGATGCCGACCACGTCCTGACTTGCGGCGGCCTCGCGGATCTCGTCGGCGGATTGCAGGGTCACGCCGTGCAGGAGACCCTCGGCCGCGAATTTCGGCAACGGAAGCGCCAGCACGGCGATACCCATCGCGCGCGAGACCGGGATGCGCACCCGCAGCTCCCCGAGACCGGTCCGGTGGACGGCAACCGTCTCCAGCGTCGCCTCGCCATTGGCACGAAACAATCCGACCTGAACCGCGCCATAGGGGCTTTCTTCGAACACGTCGGCGGGCAGGCGATTGGCGCCGAACAGCGTATAGAGATAGGCGTGGGACGGCGACAGGCGCGCAAAGCTGCCTGCGAGCCACATCGGCGGCCCGGCCGACGTGCAGGCGGCGGAGAGGCCACGCGCCGTGATTTGGCGGCGGACGAAATCACCATCGGACATCGGCGCCAGCGCATGTGTCCCGAGATTGACGTCGTGTTTCAAGCCGCCGAGCAGCGCCAACTCGTCCTCGTCGGGCAGCAGCAAAAGCCGCGCCAATGTCGCCGTGCACCAGCGTGAAGCGACATTTGTCGCGGCATGGGGGCTGAGACAAAACTCGATCGCGATGTCCTCGGCGTCTTCTGCAAAGGCGAGGGCGCCAGCCTGGATCTCGGTGACCAGGGCGATCTGGCTTGGGGAACGCTGATCGATCTCGCGTAGAACCTGGTCGCCATCATAGTCGCGCACCGAACCATCGGTCGAGCAGCAGATCTGCTCCAGCAGCGCAGTGTTGCGGATCAGCATGCGTTTGACGTGAGGGGTGACCACCAGATCGGAGATGAACCCCTCCGCGCTGTCCTGCTCGGCGAGATCGTCGAAGGCGTCGTCGAGCGACATCAGATAGGCGCCGTGCAGGCGGATTTTGATGCCCTCCAGCTCGAACACCCGGCGCAGCGCCTTTTGCACGCTGCCGGAATAGCCGAGATCGGCCAGCACGAGGTCGGTGCAGTCGTCGAAGCCGGGGATCATGTGGCGCAGATAGGCCATCAGCCGCGCTCGCAGGGCTGACGCCAGCTCGACGATCTCGCTGCCGTCCATCAGTTCAGGCAGTGCCTCCGCAATATCCGGGCCGGTCACAATGCCGTCAGGCGATTTCGCGAAGAACGCGGCGACTTTCGGCGGCAGGATCTTGATCATGTCGAGAAAGGTCGGCGCGTCGATCTTCGAGATCTTGACGAAAAGATCGACGAGCGGCTCCATCGTATCGGCCGAGGCGATCAGGCTGACGCGGCGATTGATCTCGAGATAGGCCGACGTCATGCCGTGCAGGTCTTGCCAGATCCGGTGCGACAGGGAGCCGTCGCGGCCGAGGAAGCCGAGAGCGACCCGTCGGCCGGGACCTGCGACCTGTTCGCACCGCCTTGCGACGAAGGCGTCGAACGCCGTCATCACCGGGCCGAGCACCGTGACACCCAGGTGGAAGGCGGGCGACCTCTCGGCGCTGCGCGCGGCGACCATGCGCCGCAGGGTGCGCGCGCCGTGGTCGAGCCGCGACGGCGCGCCCTGACACAGCAGCTCGAACAGCGCGGTCTCGCGCTGAAACTTCGACGCGAGCGAGGCGGTCGCCTGCGGATAATAGCGTGCGCGAATGCCGTGGCGCTTGGCACCCTCGATGTCGGCCTTGTCGTTGTCGCCGATATGGAAGGAGGCGCTGGCGTCGACGCCCTGCTCGGTCAGATATTTTGCAAAGAGCGTTTCGCTCTTGCCGCTGCCATGATCGCAGGAGGCGTAGAGAAAGTCCCACGTCAGGCCGGGGCGGCAGGCCCGCAGCAGCCGTGCCAGCCGGTCGGAACCCCAATAGGTGTCGGAGATGAATCCGACGCGATGGCCGGCGCGCATCATGTCCAGATATTGCTGGATCATGTCCGGATTGGCGCGGCAAAGCTCGAGCTCTGCGGAAAACTCCGATTCGACGAGATCGTTCAGATCGCGGCGTGAGAGGCCGAACAGATTGAACGGAAAGAACGAATAGATTTCGTCGATCCGAACTTCGACCGCGCCGCGCTTCTCCTTCGCCGCCCTGCGTGCACGCCCTTCGGCCTGGATTCGATGTTGAACGAAACTGGCGGAAACATTCGGACAAATTATTGAAATGCCGGATAGCTCGTAAGTCCTTTCAAACACACCATCTGGCGTCGTGCAGGCACGAAACAGAAATGTATCGAAAACATCGAACGACCAAGCAGAAACAATTTGCGCGCGGCGCTTCGCGCCGGCTGTTGCGATCGTCATCCCAGGAATCCCCGCCATTCAGAGCGATAAACGTGCGTGTGCGCGAGGTCAGGCGCCACAGGAGCGAAAAAAATTCACGCACGATTCAAAAACGCGCTCGCCGCGACTGACAGATTCAAAAAAATCGCTAGGTTCGAAAAAGGTGATTCGGAAAAAATTGCCGAGTGCGGAAATCGTCCAGCGTTCATTTACACTCGGAAACAATCGCTTCTTGATGCGCTCCATGCGTGTCGCGTTTGATCACCTAGTGCCGCGTAATGTCAGCGTTTTCTCCCGAGTGCATCTGTTCAGGATGGATGATCCGTCATGGCGCGAGACGATGTGATGATTGCAGACGTGAAGCGCGAGATGATCGCGCAGTCGGCAATTATTGCCCGATACTCGGCAAAAGATACCGGCTAACATCTTGAAAAATAACAAAAATTCTCCGCCTGGATTGTTTTGGCCCCGCGTTCAACGCCTGGAAGCCGTGTGGCATGTGCGCCGCCGGCATTGCGGGTTGGAGGTTGCGGGATGAGTTACGCTGCAGATGTCATGGCTCCCGCCGAGGCCGAGATTGCGCCGACGGTTGTGGCGGAAGAGATCGTGCCGGTGATGCCGTCGGTGCCGCTTGCGCCGGACAGCGCGCCTGTGAGCGACGATGTCGTCTTCGATGAAGACAGCGAGCTCTTGGACCAGCTCGCGACCGGCGACGAAGCGGCCTTCCGCATGCTGGTCGAGCGTCACATCGATCGCGCCTACGCGATTGCACTCCGTATCGTCGGCAACGCGGCGGACGCCGAAGACGTGGTGCAGGACACCATGCTCAAGATCTGGAGCCATCGCGGCCGCTGGCAGCATGGTCGCGCCAAATTCTCGACCTGGCTCTACCGCGTCATCTCCAACCGCTGCATCGACCTGCGCCGCAAGCCGCGCAACGAGAATGTCGAGGCCGTTCCCGAAGTCGCCGACGGCCAGCCAGGTGCGGTCGAGATTATCGAGCGCAACGAGCTGAACGGCATGCTGGAGCTTGCGATGCAGCGCCTGCCCGAGCAGCAGCGCATCGCTGTGATCTTCTCGTATCATGAGAACATGAGCAACGGCGAGATCGCCCAGGTCATGGACACCACGATCGCTGCCGTGGAGTCGCTGCTCAAGCGCGGCCGCCAGCAGCTTCGCCAGCTGCTGCGCAAGCACGAACGCGACATCCGCACCGCGTTTACCGACTGCTAACCATAAATTTGGCCTCGCGAAAATTTTCGCGCCTGATCTGCCTGCGCTCCACCGTTTGAGCGAACGGACGGGGCTGCGGTCTGCGTCGTCGTAAGTCGATTTTCACGATGCGGCACGCTTGCCCATCAGCACAGGAGCTTCCAATGCCTGCAATCAACACCAATACCGCTGCCAACGCTGCGGTCCGCTACCTCAACATCAACTCCTCGCAGGAGACCAGCTCGCTCTCCAAACTGTCGAGCGGCTCGCGTATCACGTCTGCGTCCGACGACGCCGCCGGTCTTGCGATCTCGACCCGCATCTCCTCGGACGTCACTACGTTGCAGCAGGCTGCGACCAACGCCTCGCAGGCCAACGCAATCCTCCAGACCGCCGACGGTGGTGCCTCGAACATCTCCGACATCCTCGCGCGTATGAAGTCGCTGGCTTCCGAGTCCGCTTCGGGCACCACCACCGACTCCAGCCGTGGCTACATCCAATCGGAATTCTCGCAGCTTACGAGCGAAATCGATTCGATCGCGACCGGCACGCGCTATTCCAGCCAGAGCCTTCTGGATGGTTCGAGCGTGTTCTCCTCGGGCGTCTCCGTGCTGGTCGGCTCCTCGGGCTCGGATACGATCACGATCACGCTCTCGAACCTCACGGCATCCTCGCTCGGCGTGTCCTCGCTCGACGTCAGCTCGCTGGATGACGCGACATCGGCGCTGACCGTGCTGGATAGTGCGATCGACACGGTCTCCGGCGCCCGCGCCAGCATCGGCGCGCAGGAATCGCGGTTCAACTTCTCATCCGACTCGATTTCGACCCAGACCCAGAACCTGCAATCCGCGAACTCGGCGATCAAGGATGTCGACATCGCGGCCGAGCAGTCCAAGCTCTCCTCCGCGGAAGTGAAGACCCAGGCCGCCGTGTCGGCGCTGGCCGCGGCGAACCAGATGCCGCAGTACCTGCTCAAGCTGCTCGGCTGATGATGATCCGAGCGGGCCGGCATGATGCCGGCCCGCTCCCTACCAGGGACAGTCAGGCAAAGTGACCACCGTCAGTTCGAGCACCAGCAGCACAAGTTCGGGCGTCTCCGTCACCACGAGCGGGACGACCAATTCGAGCAGTATCGACTGGTCGGCGCTGATCCAGGCCGCGGTGGACGCGAAGACCGCCCAGGCGGACACGATCTCGACCTCGATCACGAGCAACGAGGCCAAGGTCTCGGCCTATCAGACGCTTCAGAGCGATCTGAAGACGCTATATTCGGGGCTGGCGTCACTTTCGACCGCGGTGGTCAATTCACTGTCCACCAGCGCCTTTGCCACGCGTTCGGCGAGCATCGGCTCCACCGGCGACGTGAGCGCCTCCTCGGCGCTCTCCATGACGATCAAGAACGGGGCTGCGGTCGGCGACCACACGCTGACGATCAGCCAGCTCGCGACCGCGCAGAAGGTCGTCGGCACCTCGCAGTCGAGCCAGACCGACGAGCTCGGCTATTCCGGCACGTTCTCCATTGGTCTGGACGGCGGCAGCACGTCCGACATCGCCATCACGAGCGCGATGTCGCTCCAGGACGTCGTCGATACCATCAATGCCCAGACCTCGACGACCAACGTCCAGGCCTCGATCGTGCAGGTCTCCAGCGGCGCGTACCAGATGGTGCTGACCGGTACGGAGGATGCGGCCGACATCACCTATTCCAGCACCTCCGGCGACGACATCCTGAACAAGCTTGGCGTGACCGACAGTTCGGGGGCGTTCACCGACGTGATTCAGGAGGCGCAGTCGGCCGAATTCACGCTCGACGGCATCGCACTGAGCCGCGACACCAACGATATCACCGACGTTCTGAGCGGGGTCACTTTCAGCCTGCTCCAGGCGACGCCCGACGGAACGACGCTGAACATCAGTATCGAGGCCGACACCAGCCAGATCGAATCGGCGGTGGAGACGTTCGTCACCAACTATAACGCCTTTCGCGACGAGGTCATCGCCCAGCAGGCGACCGCGACCGACGGCACGGCGGACTCGAGCGCCGTGCTGTTCGGCGACGGAACGATGCGCAACATCATGGATGCGCTCCAGAATGCCCTGAACAGCACCGTGGGCGGCATGACCATGGCCGATCTCGGGCTGTCGTTCAACGAGAACAACGAGCTCGAGCTCGACACCAGCACGCTGTCGGAGATTCTGAGCACGAATCTGAGCGGCGTGACCACGCTGTTGTCGGCGCAGACCACGACGTCGTCGAGCCAGCTCAGCGTCGTCAATACCGGGACGTCGCCGCAATCTTTCACCCTGGATTTGACGGTCGATTCGGACGGCAACCTCAGCTCGGCGTCGGTCGGCGGCGACTCGTCGCTGTTCACGGTCAGCGGCACCACGATCATCGGCGCTGCCGGCTCGATCTATGCCGGCATGGCCTTCACCTATAGCGGCTCGACCTCGCAGTCGATCACGGTGACGTCGACCTCGGGCCTCGCAACGCAGATCTATCAGGTCGCGAAGAACTATTCGTCGTCGACCGGGCCGCTCCAGACGCTGATCAGCAATCTGACGACGCGCGACGACGATCTCCAGCAGAAGGTCGACGACATCAACAGCGCGGCGTCGACGTTGCAGTCGCAGCTTCAGACGCAATACGCGAAATACCAGGCCGCGATCGAGAGTGCCAACAGCACGCTCGATTATCTCAAGGCCCTGCTCAATTCCAGCTCGAGTGATTGATCATGCATAATCCGATGGCGTACATGGCCAACCAGGCCTATCGGGGAACGGCGACGACCGTGCCACCACTCAAGGCGGTCTCGATGCTGCTTGGCGGCACGATCACCTTCCTTCAGAAGTCGATCGCCGCGCAGGAGGCGCGCCGTTTCGAGGAGGGGCACGAATACCTGATGAAGGCGACCGCGATCCTGCGCGGGCTGAGCCACAATCTCGATTTCACCAAGGGCGGGGCTGTGGCGGAACGGATGTTCCAGACCTACAACGCCTTGATCCTGGCGAGCCTCAAGGCTTACGGCCGGCCGCACGCCCGCGAGAGTTTTCGGCGGATCATCGCCGGGCTCACCGAGCTGCGTGAGGCCTGGGAGTCCGTCGATGCCACGTTGCGCAGCAGCAAGGCCGGGTCGGTCGATTCGGCCCGCACGGGTTGACGCCGCCTGTTCCTCCGCGATGCGGGGAGGGGGCGTTGGGGCCGTTGTTTTGACCATTTTCCGTAGCGCTGCGGGCGCTTTTGGCGCCCGAAACCGCTGAAATCCGGTTTCCGCCCCGCCCGCAATGCTTTATGACGGCCTGACCGAGGCGGGACCGGCGGGCGATGGACGTCACCGAGTTTGAGGAACTGATCGACCGGCTGGGCGAGGATCTCTCGCTCTGGCCCGACGATCGGCGTTTGCCCGCTGAAGAGCTGCTGGCGCGCTCATCTGCCGCGCAGGCCCTGCTCGAAGAGGCGCGCGTTTTGCGCCAGGCGCTTGCAGCTCCACCGGTCCGCGCGCCCAAAGGGCTCGCCGACCGCATCGTTGCAGCTGCTGCGAAAATCAAGGACGACACCGCCGAGCCTCGCACCGAAGGCGAAACGGCGGAGAGCTGAAGGGCTCCCTTTTCAACCCTCGCATATCCCGATCGCGCTTGGGGCGTTGAAGCTCCACGACTTCTCGGAGCGGGGCTCGATCACCGCGACAGATCAACGCGAGACCGTCGCACCACTCGTGCGTACGCGGCAGATTTTGCCGTGTCGAAAGCCGTTTTCGCGCGCGTGAATCCCCGCCTGAATCCACGCGCCCACCCGTTTCATCAGCACACAGATTTCAAGCGCCGCCGACCGACATCGCGCCGTCGGCAGCGCGGGAAAGCCGGAGTTTCTGATGACTGTTTCCGCCACGAGTTCCGCGACGACTGCGACCACGACGACGTCGTCGTCGTCGAGCACGTCATCCAATTCGACGCTGACATCCAGCGACTTCCTGAGCCTGCTCGTCAGCGAGCTCCAGAACCAGGATCCGCTGAACGCGACATCGACCACCGACCTGATCAATCAGCTCACCTCCTATGCTAATTTCAGCTCGCAGCAGTCGATCAACTCCAATCTCTCTTCGCTCGCGGGCTCGTTCTCGAGCCTCGTGACGCTGAATTCCGTGAACTACATCGGCCACACCGTCGAGGCAAAGACCGACACGTCGACCTTGAGCAACGGCTCGGCGACCTTCGGCTACTCGCTGTCCTCGGCCGCGTCGAACGTGTCCATCAGTATCTCGGATTCCTCCGGCAATGTTGTCTACACCGGCACAGGGACCGGCAATTCCGGCTCCAACAGCTTCACCTGGGATGGCAAGGACTCCAGCGGCAACCAGCTCTCCGACGGCGGTCAGTACACGATCTCGGTGACCGCGACGAATTCCGCCGGCAATTCGGTCCTCAATTACACGACCGTCACCGGCACGGTGACCGGTATCGACACCTCAACCTCCACGCCCTCGCTCACGGTGAACGGCGTCGCCGTCAGCGCCGCCAATATCCTCGGCGTCACGTCCTGATTTCACGTCCTGATTTCCTCGGAGTTTCATCATGAGTCTTACCGGTGCATTGTCCTCGGCGATCTCGGCGCTCAGCGCCCAGAGCCAGTCCCTGTCGATGATCAGCGATAACATCGCCAATTCCGACACGACCGCCTACAAGACGACGTCCGGCATGTTCGACGCGCTCGTCACCGCATCGAGCAACACGACGTCCTACGCTTCGGGTGGCGTCACCGTCTCGGGCCGTGCCAACATCACCCAGCAGGGCCTGCTGGCAGCGACTTCGAATGCCACAGACGTCGCGATCCAGGGCACAGGATTTTTCGTGGTGACCAGCGCCACGTCGGGTGGCGTCACCTCTTACACCCGCAACGGCGCCTTCACGATCGACAATGCCGGCTATCTCGAGAACAACGGCAGCTATCTCGAGGGCTGGCGCACCGACGCTGACGGCAATGTCGTCGGCAGCGAGTCCGCCAGCAATCTCTCCGCCATCAACACCCAGATCGCCTCGACCAGCGGCAGCGCCACCACCAAGACCACCATTGCGGCCAATCTGCCATCGGACGCCGCCGCGACCAACCAATTTACCAGCTCGATGACGGTCTACGATTCGCTCGGCGCGGCGAATACGATGCAGGTCACCTGGACCAAGACCGACACCAACAAGTGGACCGCGACCTTTGCGAATCCGACCACGACGTCGGACACCTCGACCGCAACGGGCACGGCCAGCGGCTCGATCGATGTCGTCTTTAACAGCGACGGCTCGCTTGCGAGCACGGACCCGAGTCCGCCGGTCGTTTCGATCACGGGCTGGACCGACGGCGCAGCCGACAGCAGCATCACGCTCAATCTCGGCACCGTTGGCGGCACCGATGGCCTGACCCAATACGCTTCCGGCGAGACGACGCCGTCGGTCAACGTCACCAGCATCGATTCGGACGGCCTGTCCTACGGCAAGCTGTCGAGCGTCTCGATCGGCAAGAACGGCGTGGTCGACGCCACCTATTCCAACGGCGAGACCATCGCGATCTACAAGATCGCGGTGGCGACCTTTGCCGATCCCAACGGGCTCTCCGCCGCCAGCGACGGTCTCTATTCGGCGACCGTGACCTCGGGCAACGCCGCGTTGCAGTCGTCCGGCGAGAACGGTGCGGGCACGATCTATGGCAGCGAGCTGGAATCATCGACCACCGACACCTCCAGCCAGTTCTCGAGCATGATTTCGGCGCAGCAGGCCTATTCCGCCGCGTCCCAGGTCATCTCCACCGTCAACAAGATGTACGACACCCTGATCTCGGCGATGAGGTGAGCGATGCGCGATGAAAAAGCCAACGCTCTCGGTGAAACACTGCTGCGCCGGCTGCGGCGGCTGGTGGCGCGGGCCGCGACCGTCAAGGGCAGCGACCGCGGGCAACTCCTCGCGCTGCTCGACGATATCGAGACCACCCGCAGCGGTCTCCTGCGGGAATGTGCGGAGATCGCGGGCGAGATGAGGCAGGCGACCGTCAGGGCGACCGCGATCGGCGCGTATTTGCGCAACTCGCAGGCCGACCGCGGCAAACGGCATAACTAGAAGAAGGCGATGACCATGACTGTAGCCCGAGCCAACAGCCAAGCCACGAGGACGATCGCCGCAAATGGTGACGCCCGGATCAAGTCGCTGATCGTGCTGATCGATGCGCTGACCGCGCTGGTCGCCGATGAGAATGCGGAGCTCGCCAAAGGCCTGCCGGCCTCGCGTTTGAAGCAGGTCGACGAGAAGAACAAGCTGGCGGAGATTTTCGAACGGACCGTGGCCGAGTGCGCGGCAGGCTCCACCAGCCTGGACGTGCGCGACCGGATCCTGCGCGAGCAGCTGATGGAGCGAATCCTGAAGCTGCGCGCGGCAATGGACGAGAATCTGGTGCGCCTGCGCGCGGCGATCGAAGCCAGCAACCGCCGGATCGAGGCCGTCATGCAGGCAATCCGCGAGCAGATCGCCGCGGTATCGCCCTATGGCGCCTCCGGCCGCGTCGCCGCCGCGCGCGCCGTTTCCAGCGGCACCAGCCGCAGCGCCTGACGATTCAAGGGGCCCGCCATGTCGCTCGATATCGCACGATCGATCGCCTTCAGCGGGCTCTCGGCGACGTCCGTGCAGATCAGCGTGACGTCGTCGAACATCTCGAACGCCGACACGACGGGCTACACCAAGAAGACCGCGAGCCAGTCGAGCAGCGTCACCAACGGTGTCGGCACCGGCGTCACGGTGACGGGCATCACCTCGACGGTCGACAAGCTACTGCTGAAGTCGCTTGTCGCCGCAGACTCCGATCTCGGTTCGGCAGACACCACCAACACCTATCTGACGTCGCTCCAGAAGCTCTACGGCTCGATCAGCAGCAGCGACGATTCGTCGTCCGGGACCTCGCTCGCCAACAGCATCGCCTCGCTGGAATCAGCGCTGTCCTCGCTGGCGAGCACGCCGAGCAGCGCCTCGCTGCAATCCAACGTCGTCAGTGCGCTCGACGATGTCGCGAGCCAGTTGCGGGAGACCTCGAGCGGGATCCAGAAGCTCCGGTCGGATGCCGATCAGGATATTGCGTCCTCGATCGACGACGTCAATGCGGACTTGCAGCAGATCGCGGATCTGAACGCCCAGATCAAGCAGACGGCGGCGACCGGCCAGTCGACCGCGGACCTCGAGGACCAGCGCAACACCGCGCTCCAGGATCTCGGGTCCAAGATGAACGTCAGCTATTTTACGGCGTCGAACGGCGACCTCCAGATCTACACCACGTCGGGGCAGGCGCTGGTCGATTCGTCGGCGCACACGATCAGCTATACCCCTGCTGCCAACGTGACGGCGTCGACGACCTATACCGCCGGCTCCTCGTCGAGCGGCTTCAGCGCGATCACGGTGAACGGGGTGGATATCACCTCGCAGATCACCGGCGGTGACATCGGCGCGCTGATCACGATGCGGGACACGACGCTGCCGGCGGCGCAGTCGCAGCTCGATCAACTCGCCCAACAGCTCGCGTCCGCGATGAACAGCGTTTCGAACAGCGCCTCCGCGGTGCCGGCGCCGACGAGCCTCACCGGGACGACCAGTGTCACCAGCGGCACATTGCTGTCCGCCACCGGCACCGTGCGCCTTGCCGTCACTGACCAGAGCGGCACTCTGGTCTCCTACGACGATCTTGACCTGTCGTCCTATTCCACGGTCGACGATCTCGTCACCGACATCAACCGCATCTCCGGATTGTCGGCCTCGGTCGATTCCGACGGCCATCTCTCGATCACGGCGACCGGCTCGGGCAATGGCGTCGCCATCAACGAGATGACGAGCTCGGTGGGCAGTTCGAGTGAAGGATTCTCGGCGTATTTCGGCCTCAACGACCTCGTGACCGGCACGAGCGCGGCGGACATCGCGGTCAACAGCAAGATCCTGTCCGGCACCAACGAGCTCCAGCTCGCGACGCTGGATTCCTCGTCGAGCCCGACGGGCACCGTGCTGTCATCGGGCTCGGCGACCGTGATCAACGCCTTCTACGATGCGTTGACGCAGTCACGGTCGTTCGCGTCAACCGGCGGACTTGCCGCCTCGACCGGGTCGCTGGCCGACTACGCCTCGACGATCGTGGCCGATGTCTCGAGCAAGGCCTCGCAGGCGTCCACCAACTACACCGCCAAGGAGACGGCGCAATCGACCTATGCGAACTCGCTGGCCTCGCAGTCCGGTGTCAACCTCGACGAAGAGTCGGCCAATCTGAGCACGCTACAGAACAAATACTCGGCGGCATCGGCCCTGATCCAGGCTATCAACTCCATGTACTCGGCGTTGCTCACCGCCGTGCAGTCGACGTAAGAGGGCGCGCCCATGGTCGCAATGCGGGTTGCCACCTTCGCCCAGTCGAACAGGATGATTTCCGACGCGATGCGCCTGGAATCGGTCATGGCCAACAAGCAGATCCAGGAATCTTCGGGCGTCCTCTCGACCGATTTCGGCGGCTATGGCTCGGACGCGCAGCATGTCGTCAACCTCCAGGTCTCGGTGACGCGCGCGCAATCCTATGTCGACGCGGCGACACTCGCCGACAGCAAGGTGCAGGTGATGTATTCGGCCGTCGGATCGGTGACCGATATTCTCACGCAGCTGCGCTCCCAGCTCAGCGCGGCCTCGACCGGCAGCTCGACCGAGTCGAATTCGGTGATCACCACCGCCCAGCAGATGCTGGAGCAGATGGGCTCGCTGATGAACACGCAATATGACGGCCAGTATGTGTTCGCCGGCGGCAAGACCGACACCGCGCCGGTCGACCTCACGAGCTTCTCGTCCGGCAGCGGCTCCCTGACCACGGCCGACACCAGCTACTACAATGGCGACGACGAGATCGCCTCCGTGCGGGTCGCCTCCGACCAGACGGTGTCGTACGGCGTCAATGCCGACAATTCCGCGTTCGAGGAGGCGATGCGCGTCCTGAAGTTCGTGGCCAGCAGCACTTCGCTGTCGTCTTCGGACATTTCCAGCGCGCTCGATCTCGCCGGAACGGCGCTCGACGACACCGCCGCGGTGCAGGCCAAGCTGTCGAACGATGCGTCCGCGATCGAGACCGCGAGCGCACGCCAGACCGACTACAAGAGCTATGCCGAGACGCTGTCGAACGACCTCACCAGCGTCGACGTCGCCGCCGTCACCGCGCAGCTCTCGACCTATCAGGCGCAGCTCACCGCGTCCTATTCGGCACTCGGCAAGATCCTGAGCCTGAATCTCTCGAACTATCTGAAATAGGCGCTTATTCCGCGGCGATCCGTTCCATGGCCATGGTGCGCAGCCTGGCACGCTGGATCTTGACACCGTTGGCGCTGTCGGTGACGGGGAAGGCGTCGACGACGTAGATCCGCGCCGGCACCTTGTAGCCGGCGAGCCGTTCGCGCAGGCGCGCGACCAATGTCTCCTGCTGCGGCGGCTCTTTCGCCGGGATCACGAAGGCGACGCAGCGTGCGTTTCCTTTCAGGTCGACTGCGACGACCTGGGCGTCGGCAATACCGGCGCAGGACTTGAGCTCGTCCTCGATCTCGCCGGGCGCAACCAGGAAGCCACCGAGCCGCATGGCGTCGCCCGCGCGGGTCTCGTAGACGAAAGAGCCGTCGCCGCGCAGCCGGCCGATATCGCCGGTGCGGAAGAAACCATCCGCGGTGATCGCATCGCGCGTCGCCTCCGGATTGTTGAAATAGCCGAGGAAACGTGACGGCGCGCTGATCTCGATCTCGCCGGAGACCCCGGCCGCTGCGAGTTCGCCGGTCTCGGTGTCGCGCACGCGAACGCTGGCCCCCGGTGACATCGGCCAGCCGCCACCCTCGATCCGGTCGGCGAAGGCGTCACTGGCGCGGGCGATCGAGAACAGGGCCTGCACCTCGCTCGAACCGTAGAGGCCGTACAGCTTCATGCCGCGCGCTTCGGCCTCTGCGGCAAGCTCGCGCCAGCCGGGCTGGAACGCGGCGAAGCCGCAGATTTCGAGATGGGGAAACGGCCGCGGCGCATCGGTGAGCGTGAGGATGCGGCGGAACATCTCGTCCGAGCCAAATGAATGCGTGATCTTCTGCTCGCCGAGGATCTTCAACGCCGGCGCCGCTTCGAAGGCGTCGAGCACATGGATGGTCGCGCCGGCTGCGATGAAGCCGAGCAGGCTGGTCATGCCAAATGTGCCGCAGAACGGCAGCATCGCCAGCAGCGAATGGCGCTGCGGCGAGAGCTTTAGAGCCGTGGCGACGGAGGCGGCGTGCGTGGCCAGCGTCCGCTGCGAATGCGCGACGAGCTTTGGTCCCTTGGTCGTGCCTGACGTGGTGTAGAGCAGCACGGGCAGGTCGACGTCATCCGGGGCGGACGGGGCAGGCGGATAGGGCTTGTCGTACGCATCGAACCGCACGCAGGGCCAGTGCGCCGGGATCGCATCCGCGCCAACCACCGCAAGCCGTCGCAGCGCGGGCACCTCGTCCTTGGCGATATCGGCGAGGATGGCGGCAAAGTCGATCGAGCGGAACGCGGCCTCGACCACCATCAGCTTCGCGCCGGACAAGCGCAGCAGATGGGCGACCTCTGCGCTGCGGTAGCGCGTATTGACGGCCGCGACGATGGCTCCGCGCCGGGCGGCGGCGAACAGCAGCGCGACCCATTCGATCCGGTTGACCAGCCAGACCGCGACGACGTCGCCCTTGCCTATACCTTGGGCCGCAAGCCAGGCGGCGCTCTGCTCGATCTTCTCCGAGAACTCGGCGCGCGAGACTGGCGTGCCGTCGAACACGAAGGCGGGATCGGCGGCGGCCTCGATCCGGATCAGCGATAGCAGTGAAAATTCGTTGGGGCTCATGCGCCCGGAGTAACCCGATCGCGCAAACCTGTCTACTTGGTGCCGAACATCCGGTCGCCGGCATCGCCCAGGCCCGGCACGATGTAGCCGTGGTCGTTGAGCCGCTCGTCGATCGCGGCGGTCCAGACCGGCACGTCGGGATGTTCGCTCTGGAATTGCGCGATGCCCTCGGGCGCGGCCAGGAGGCAGACGAAGCGGATGTCGCGGGCGCCGCGGTCCTTGAGCAGAGATGCGCCCGCGCAGGCGGAGTTGCCGGTCGCCAGCATCGGATCCATCAGGATCACGGTACGGTCGGACAGGTCCTGCGGCGCCTTGAAGTAATATTCCACGGCCTGCAATGTTTCGGGGTCGCGATAGAGCCCGATATGGGCGATGCGCGCCGAGGGCATCAGCGCCAGCATGCCATCGAGGAAGCCGACGCCGGCGCGCAGGATCGGCGCCAGCGTGAGCTTCTTGCCGGCGATCTTCGGCGCCTGCATTGCCGCGATCGGCGTCTCGATCTCGACCAGCTCCAGCGGCAGGTCGCGCGTCACCTCGTAGCCGAGCAGCATCCCGATCTCGTTCAGGATCTCGCGAAAGCTCTTGGTCGAGCGGTCCTTCTCCCGCATCAGGGAGAGCTTGTGCTGGACCAGGGGATGGGCGACGACGTGGACGTTGCTGCTGCTCATGAAACCGATCTACACGGTTCCGTGAAATTGCGCCAGATCGGGCGGGTTTTTTCCGCGGGATAGGTCGCCTCAAGCGGGCATCGCGACCTCCTTGCGCGCGCGGCTGCTTGCCTCGTAGGCAGCCATGGTCAATTCGCGGTCGATCGCCGCGCGCATGGCGTTCATGGCCGGTTGGCGCAGGCGCTTCTTTGCGGTCGCATGCGACGGCTTGTGGATCGCGCGCAAGGCCGCGATGATTTCCGCGAGGGTGTTGTCGACGGCCTCAGGCGCAACCACGCGGTCGAGGAAGCCTGCCGTCAACGCCTCATCGGGCTCGTACATTTCGCCCAGTGTCGCGGTGCGGCTGAGCCATGCCGGATGCACGCGGCTGCGCGCCAGCTCGATCGCGAAGCTCGGCGGCGCGATGCCGATCGCGACCTCGTTCAGCCCCATGCGGTGCGGTCCGCGCGCGCCAAGCCTGACGTCGCAGGCGAGCAGCAGGAACGTCCCCATCGGAAAGGCGTGGCCCTCCATCACGCCGATGGTCGGATGCGGAAACGACATCAGCCGCAGCGCAAGCTCGGCGCCGGCCCGGACCATCTCGAGGCTCCCGGCGGCATCGCCCGACGCGAACACTTTCAGATCGAAGCCCGCGGAGAAAATGCCCGGCCGCGCCGAGCGCAGCACCACGATCCCGGCCTCCGTCTCGGCACGGTCGAAGGCGGCGCCGATCTCGCCCAGCATCGTGCTCGACATCACATTGACCTTGCCGTCGTCGAGCCCGATCCGCGCCACGCCGTCGTCCAGCTCGTAGGTCACTCCCTTTGGCATCTGCCTCTCCCTGTCGTTGTCATGGCTTGACTGTCGGAGGCTGATGTAGACCAATCAATATAATGTCTGACCGGAGGAATCTGCCATGCCGGCCGTGCCAAAACACCGCCAGCCCATCATCAATGCCGCGGTGACCCTGTTCCGCCGCCAGGGCTTTGCCCGCACCGGCCTCAACGACATCGTCGACGCCAGCGGTGCGCCGAAAGGCTCGCTCTACCATTACTTTCCGGATGGAAAATCCTCGATCGCAGTGGCCGCGGTCGAGGAGGCCGGCCGCCGCGTGGCCACCACCATTGCAAGGCTCGTCGAGGAGTGCGGCTCGACCAGCGAGCTGCTGCGGGCCCATGCGCGGCTGCTGGCGGGATGGATGCAGGGCTCCGGCTTTCGCAACGGCTGTCCGATCACGACTGTGCTGCTCGAGCTGGCGCCGCGCGAGCGTGCGGTCACGGATGCCGGCCGCAAGGCCTATGCGGCGCGGATCGCGCTGCTTCGCGACAGGCTGATGGCTGATGGGTTTGCGAGGCCGCGGGCGGAGACGCTTGCCGTGCTTTGCACGTCGGCGCTCCAGGGCGCGCTGATCCAGGCCCGCGTCGAACGCAGCGCCCGGCCGATCGAGATCACGGCGGCGGAACTGGCGCGCCTGATCGAGGCGGAAGCGGAGCGGTGAGGGCTAGACCCCGAGCCCGCGCGCGACGAGCGTGATCACGATCGTCAGGACCGCGCCCCAGACCAGGCTCAGCGTCATGGTCAGGATCGTCGTGGTGACTGCGTGCTCGAGATGTCCCTTGAGGAGTTGCACGCTACTTGTCCGCGGCAGGTGCGGCGCCGAAGCGCACGCCGAGCAGCAATGCACCCAGCAATGCGACCAGGATGGCGATCTTGAGCTCGATCATGGCCGCAGCCTTGCCACCACGCGCGCAAGGATCTTCCTGGCTCCCTCCGCCAGCACGATCAGGATATTGCCGCGGTTCTCGACGTCGAGTTCGAAGGTCTCGGTGGGGAACACCAGGGCGCAGCGTTCCGGTGCGCTCTGACGGTTGGCAAAATCCACCGCTGAGCTCTTGAACAGGAACAGACCGCCGACACGTTCATTGGCTTCGCGCGCGACCCAGAGGCCGGCGCTGTTGCGTCCAATGAAGAAGGCGGGGATGGCGGCACTGACGACATCTGGGTCGATCGGCCCAAGCGTCGCCGCCCGCTTGGCCTCAGGGCGGCGATGGGCGGCCTGGAGGGCGATCGCGGCCATGGCGGCCTCTTCACACATTTGCAAGGTCATGATGGTCTCCCATGCCGGTCAGGCGTGGAGATGCCAGACATAAATGGCGGTCTTCAACGCAATCAGCGCGGTGAGCACAGTACCCATCGAGAGCAAGGCCAGCCCCTGAAGCGCGAGGCGCTTGAGCTGCGCCTTGCGCGCTTCCGAGAGTCGCGTCGGGCGTTCGACCCCATCGAGGCGCCGGTCATAGCCATGTGTCAGGATCGACATCTTGGAAGTCCTTGTCTCTCGGGCGGCGAAACGGCCGCCCCGATCTATGTCGTATGATGTCCATCGTTGCGTAGGATTGCGAGATGAGCGCTGAGGTGCCCGCATAGGAATGTCATAAGGACGCCGACCGGCGCGATGGCAGTCCCCTGAAAAGGTCGGGGTTCCGCTTCGGCCGGGCCGCCTGAGACGGCTCAGGATCCGAATGCGCTCTCCCAATCGCTGCGGCAAAGGCCAGTCGCAGCCGTGGTTCCTCGATCTGCTCGCAGAAACAGTCCAGGACTGCATCCGCGTCTTGTAGTTGCCCGCCGATGGCCGCGCAGAGTTGCGAGCTGGTCCGCCGGAAGAAGTGGAGCGAGTCGTCGGGGTCACGCTGGTCGCCGGGACGATCGAGCTCCGCTGCGAGCGCCGCGACATTGAGCCTGTCGGACTCATCCAGCGTCACGGCAAAGCGCAGCAGCGCCAATTGCCAGGCGCGGAGCAGCCTGTGAGGTTCGCTGACCGATTGCATCATGGGATAGCCGGATGTCCGCGACGCGTCAGGCTCCGACGCTGTCGATCAGCTCCTCGTCGGCGATCGCGGCGAAGGCGCGAACCACCTCCCGCTGCGCGGCGGCGTCCAGCGGCACGATCGGCAGCCTTGTGGCCGGCGACATCAGACCCAGCACGCTCAGGGCGCTCTTGAGCGCCGCCGGGCTGTCCTTGGCGAGACAGGCGATGAGCGGCATCAGGCGCTTGTGCAGGTAGCGGGCCGATTGCAGGCGGCCCTGCCTGACCTGCGAAAAGATCGTGCGGCAGAGGTCAGGGGCGATGTTGGCGACCTCCGAGATCGCGCCATCGCCGCCGTTTGCGATATAGCCGAAGGCAGTGACGTCGTCGCCGGAAAGCAGGCGAAAGCCTGATGGCAGCAGTCGGGCGAGGCGCATCGGGCGGGTGATGTCACCGTTTGCGTCGCGCAGGCCCACGAACTGACGGGATTCGACGAGGCGCAGCAGCGTCTCGTCGGCGAGTGGGCGCAGGGTGCGAGCGGGAACGTCGTGCAGGATCACGGGCAGGCCGGTGGCGCCGGCAATGGCGCGGAAGTGCGCGAGCATGCCCTCCTGCATCGGCTTGTTGTAGGCGGGCACCACCGCCATCACGGCATCGGCGCCGGCCGCTTCCGCGCGCCGTGCAAGCTCGATGACCTGGCTGGTGGCATTCGACAGCGCGCCGGCGATGATCCGCACGCGGCCGCGGGCGACGTCGACCGCGGCGCGGATGACGAGCTCCTGCTCGGCCGGCGAGAGCGTTGGTGCTTCGCCGGCTGTCTCGCAGACCACGATGGCGGGGACACCTGCCGCGATCTGGCGCTCGCAGAGCGCGGCAAAGGCCTTGAGGTCGACCGCATCAGCCGCGTCGAACGGCGTCGGCAGGTCCGGAATGAAACCGGTGAACCAGGCAGAGGGGGGAATGAACATGGCTTTCCCGCGGAAAAAGCGCCGGCTCAGGCGGCGCGCTGCGAGATGATGGTGTTGGGGCTCTTGCCCATGTCGAGCTCGATCTCGCGCGGCAGCTCGACGATGGTTTCCGGATGCTGCCCGTTCTCGAACAGCGCATATTTGACGGCCTGGGCGCGGCTGACGAACAGGCCGCCATAGAGGCCGTTCTGCTCCTGCGCGACCCATTGTCCCCGGTGGTTGCGACCGATGAAGACGATGGTCGAGGGGCAGCTGCACGAGGGAGGTTCGACGAGTTTCACGGATATATTCCTTCTGAACGACGCCGGCACGGGACACGTTTTCCTGCCGGCCTGCTCAATATCCTGTCTCGCGAATATGATTTCGAGGGCGGGCACGCGGCGATCTCATAGGAAGGTCATAAAGCCCGCTGCTCAGGCCACGCCATTGGCAATGTGAACCAGGGCGAACAGTGCGCCGAAGGCGACAGCTTCGTCCCAATGATTGAGGGCAGGGCCGAACAGCGGTTCGCGCCTGATGAGGCCGGCGAGCGCGCACAGGATGATCGACATCCAGAGCAGGCCGGCGAGGCTTCGGCCAAAACCGACGCTGCCGAATGCGGCAAAGACAACGAGCAGCACGACGCGAACGGCGAAGCGCGCGATCACGCGCGCCGGGCTCAGCGTATGCGACATGTCCGGTGCGTGGGGCAAGGCGTAAATCCGTCAGGTGGCCCTAGCCGAAATTGTCGCAGGCAAGCGGTTCGTAAAGCGGGTCCAGCACAGGACGAACCGAAGGAACGCTCGGCCGCGACGCTTCCGCAGCGAGGGCCTGGACCTCGACGAAAGCCGACAGCAGGGCGATCGCAAGGTCGCCATGGCATCCTTCAATCGCGGTGTCGAGCCAATCCGGCAATTCGCGTTCGCGCGAAAGCGCGCAGTGCCATTCGCCCTCGTCATAGGCGATACGGCGGACCTGCCACATCGGCAGCTCAAGCTCCATCAATGCCAGCGCCGCATCGGTCCAGGCCTCGGCATCGATCAGGCGCATGACACGTGCCGTGCGCTCGCTCTGGCCGAGTGACGGGAAGCGCCGGCAGGCCTTGTCGATGATCTCGAGGATCAACGATCGCGTCATCCCATGCGCATTGCGCAAGCGATTGCCAAGTGACGGCGGGTCGTCGTGTCGGAGAGCGGCGGTGGTCATGTCAGGCCTCCTGGAAGTGGTGTCGGTCAGTCGGCCGGCCTCTCCAGGATGGCGGGAAGGGCATTTGAAAACGAGATGGGGAAGGGGTGGGAAATATAAGGATTCCATAAATGGACGGGGAAGGAGGCAGGTGATGCGCCATTCTCCGCCCGTCGTCCCGGTCAAGGCCGGGACGACAGTAGGGGCGCCTCGCGAGCGTCGTCTGACCGCGCAAGCCCCGGCCTTTATGAGATTCCTATAACTTCGCCATAGCCCTCATCTCGAAAACCTATGCTCGTGGTGGCACTTCAGCACGGTCAAAAGTCCCGGTTGGCGCCGTGGAAAAGCGTTGCTTTTCCTCACATCGGCCCGCCCGCCGGACGTCTGAGAAACGGTTGCGCCGGACATAAAGACGCAACGAGGAGTATCCCCATGATGGACATTCTGATGCTGGCGCTGGGCCTCGTCTTCTTCGGCCTTGCGATCGGCTACACCTACGCCTGCGAACGGCTGTGAGGGAGCGGACCATGATCTTCGATTATGCGCTCGCCAGTGCGGTCTCGTTCGGCCTGCTGATCTATCTCACCTACGCGCTGCTGCGGCCCGAGCGGTTCTGACCCGTGCTGCTGCTTGTCGAATTGCTGCTGGCTGACGCCGCGCTCGTCGCAGGCCTGCTCGCACTCCTCCTGCCGCTCCTGCGCGGGACACAAAGTCTGAAGGGTTAATGCCATGACTATGATCGGTTGGCTCCAGATCATTCTATTCTGCGTTATCATCGTCGCGCTGGCGAAGCCGCTCGGCTGGTACATGACGCGCGTCTTCAACGGCGAGCGGACATTCCTGTCGCCGGTGCTGCGTCCGATCGAGGCCGGGATCTACTGGTTCTCCGGCGTCGACGAGAAACGCGAGCAGCACTGGCTAACCTACACGGTCTCCATGCTGCTGTTCCATGTCGGCGGCTTCCTCATCATCTACGGCGTGATGCGGCTCCAGGCTGTGCTGCCCTTCAATCCCGCCGGGCAGGGTGCGGTTGCGGAGGACCTCTCCTTCAACACCGCGATCTCCTTCATCACCAATACCAACTGGCAGAACTACGGTGGCGAGAGCACGATTTCGTACCTCGTGCAGATGCTGGGCCTGACGCACCAGAACTTCCTGTCGGCGGCCACCGGCATCGCGCTCGCGGTGGCCCTGATCCGCGGCTTCTCGCGTGCCTCAGCGCGCACCGTCGGCAATTTCTGGGTCGACGTCACCCGCTGCACGCTCTATGTGCTGCTGCCTATCTGCGTGGTCTATACGCTGTTCCTGGTCTCGCAGGGCATGCCGCAGACACTCGGTGACTATGTCGAGGCCACCACGCTCGAGGGCGCCAAGCAGACCATTGCGGTCGGCCCGGTCGCCTCGCAGGTCGCGATCAAGATGCTCGGCACCAATGGCGGCGGCTTCTTCAATGCCAACGCCGCGCACCCTTTCGAGAACCCGACCGCATTGTCGAACTTCATCCAGATGCTGTCGATCTTCACGCTGGGCGCCGCTCTGACCAACGTGTTCGGTCGCATGGTCGGCAACCAGCGCCAGGGCTGGGCGATCCTGGCCGTGATGGGCGTGCTGTTTGTCGCCGGCGTCGCCATCACCTACTGGGCCGAAGCCAACGGCACCTCGACGCTTCAGGCGCTCGGTCTGACCGGCGGCAACATGGAGGGCAAGGAGGTCCGCTTCGGCATCGTCGCGTCCTCGCTGTTCGCCGTGATCACGACGGCGGCGTCCTGCGGCGCGGTCAACGCCATGCATGACAGCTTTACTGCGCTCGGCGGCATGATCCCGCTGATCAACATGCAGCTGGGCGAGATCATCATCGGCGGCGTCGGTGCCGGCCTTTACGGCATGCTGCTGTTCGTCGTGCTCGCGATTTTCGTGGCGGGCCTGATGGTCGGCCGCACGCCGGAATATGTCGGCAAGAAGATCGAGGCGCGTGAAGTCAAGATGGCGATGCTCGCGATCCTGGTGCTGCCGCTGATGTATCTCGGCTGGACCGCGGTCGGCGTGGTCTATCCGGCGGCGGTCGCCTCGATGGCGAATGCCGGGCCTCACGGCTTCACCGAGGTGCTCTACGCCTTCACCTCGGCAACCGGCAACAACGGCTCCGCCTTCGCGGGCCTGACCGGAAATACCTTCTTCTACAACCTCACGCTTGCCAGCGCGATGTTCGTCGGCCGCTTCTTCATGATCGTTCCTGCGATGGCAATCGCGGGCTCGCTCGCCGCCAAGAAGTCCATTCCCCCGTCGGCGGGCACATTCCCGACCACGGGCGGGCTGTTCGTCGGCCTCGTCGTCGGCGTGATCCTGATTATCGGCGGCCTGACCTTCTTCCCCGCGCTCGCGCTCGGCCCGATCGTCGAGCATCTTGCGATGAACGCCAGCCAAGTGTTCTGACCGCCAAGTGTTCTGACCGCCAAGTGTTCTGACCGCCAGGTGTTCTGACGGCCAAGTGTTCTGACAGACTTCTGATTGGTTGGAGTGACCTCCATGGATACGATGAAACTGCAAAAACGTGCTCCGATGTCGGCGATGCTCGATCCCAAGATCGTGCTGCCGGCGATCCGGGCATCCTTCGCCAAGCTCGATCCGCGGCTGATG
Source organism: Bradyrhizobium sp. GW821-FHT13H05 (assembly GCF_058804065.1). Lineage (NCBI taxonomy): Bacteria > Pseudomonadati > Pseudomonadota > Alphaproteobacteria > Hyphomicrobiales > Nitrobacteraceae > Bradyrhizobium > Bradyrhizobium sp. GW821-FHT13H05. The sequence continues at coordinate 58,532 of NZ_JBXAPO010000021.1, forward strand.
GTGAAGAACCCCGTGATGTTCGTGGTCGAGATCGTGGCCGCGCTCACCACCGTGATCTTCCTGCGCGATCTCGTCACGGGCGGCGCGAATCTCGGCTTCACCTTCCAGATCATCCTCTGGCTCTGGTTCACGGTGCTGTTCGCCAATTTCGCTGAGGCGGTGGCTGAAGGCCGCGGCAAGGCGCAGGCCGAATCGCTGCGCAAGACCCGCACCGAGAGCCAGGCCAAGCTCCTGAGCGGCGCCAGTCAGGCGTTCAAGCTGGTGCCGGGCACAAGCCTCAAGGTCGGCGACATCGTGCTGGTCGAAGCCGGAGACACCATTCCCTCCGACGGCGAGGTGATCGAGGGCGTGGCCTCCGTCAACGAGGCCGCCATCACCGGCGAATCCGCGCCCGTGATTCGTGAGTCCGGCGGCGACCGCTCGGCAGTAACAGGCGGCACGCAGGTGCTGTCCGACTGGATCCGCGTCCGCATCACCGCAGCGCAAGGCTCGACCTTCATCGATCGCATGATCAAGCTGGTCGAAGGCGCCGAGCGGCAGAAGACGCCGAACGAGATCGCGCTCAACATCCTGCTCGCCGGCCTCACCATCATCTTCGTGTTCGCTACCGTCACCATTCCGAGTTATGCGGCCTATGCCGGCGGCTCGATCTCGGTGATCGTGCTGGTCGCGCTGTTCGTGACGCTGATCCCGACCACCATCGGTGCGCTGCTCTCGGCGATCGGCATCGCCGGCATGGACCGCCTGGTGCGCTTCAACGTGCTGGCGATGTCCGGCCGCGCGGTGGAGGCGGCCGGCGACGTCGACACGCTGCTGCTCGACAAGACCGGAACGATCACGCTCGGCAACCGCCAGGCGACGTCGTTCCGCCCGGTTCGCGGCGTCACCGAGCAGGAGCTGGCGGACGCAGCCCAGCTCGCCTCGCTCGCCGACGAGACCCCGGAAGGCCGCTCCATTGTCGTGCTGGCAAAGGAGAAATATGGCATCCGCGGCCGCGACATGGCCGAGCTTGGCGCCACCTTCATTCCGTTCACGGCGCAGACCCGCATGAGCGGCGTCGATGCCGGCGGCTCGTCGGTCCGCAAGGGCGCGGTCGATGCCATGCTGAACTATGTCGGCGGCGGCGCGCCGCTGGCGGTAGCCTCGGGCAACACGGCTCGCGCGATTCAGCCTGCGGTGCTCTCGGATATCGGCCGGGAGGTGCAGACCATCGCCGACGAGATCTCCAAGGCCGGCGGCACGCCGCTTGCGGTCGCCAAAGATGGAAAACTGCTCGGCGTCATCCAGCTCAAGGACATCGTCAAGGGCGGCATCCGTGAGCGCTTCGCCGAGCTGCGCCGCATGGGTATCCGCACCATCATGATCACCGGCGACAATCCGATGACCGCGGCGGCGATCGCGGCGGAAGCCGGTGTCGACGACTTCCTGGCGCAGGCAACCCCCGAGGACAAGCTCAAGCTGATCCGCGACGAGCAGGCCAAGGGCAAGCTGGTGGCGATGTGCGGCGACGGCACCAACGACGCGCCGGCGCTCGCGCAGGCCGACGTCGGCGTCGCCATGAACACCGGCACCCAGGCTGCCCGCGAGGCCGGCAACATGGTCGACCTCGACTCCAACCCGACCAAGCTGATCGAAGTGGTCGAGATCGGCAAGCAGCTGCTGATGACGCGCGGTGCGCTGACGACCTTCTCGATCGCCAATGACGTCGCAAAATACTTTGCGATCATCCCGGCAATGTTCCTGGCGTTCTACCCCCAGCTCAACGTGCTCAACGTCATGAACCTGTCGAGCCCGCAAAGCGCCATCCTGTCGGCGATCATCTTCAATGCGTTGATCATCATCGGGTTGATCCCGTTGGCGCTGAAGGGCGTGGCCTACCGCGCCGTCGGTGCGGGCGCGCTGCTGCGGCGTAACCTCTTGATCTACGGGCTTGGCGGCATCGTCATTCCCTTCATCGGCATCAAGGCGATCGACCTCGTCGTCGTTGCCTTGCATCTCGCATAACCGCAGTCATTGCGAGGAGCGAAGCGACGAAGCAATCCAGACTGCCCCCGCGGAGAAACTCTGGATTGCTTCGCTTCGCTCGCAATGACGAAGAAATAGGAGAAACACATGCTCAAAGAAATCCGCCCCGCCATCGTCCTCTTGCTGGTGCTCACCGCCATCACGGGACTGGCCTATCCGCTCGCGATGACCGGGATCGCCGGGGCGATCTTCCCCGCAAAGGCCCAGGGCAGCCTGATCGAGCGGGACGGCAAGGTGGTCGGCTCCGCCCTGATTGGGCAGGAGTTCAAGGACGACAAGTACTTCCACGGCCGCCTCTCGGCGACGCTCGCGCCCGACCCGAATGATTCGACCAAGACGGTTTCGGCGCCCTATAACGCTGCCAACTCGGGCGGCTCCAACCTCGGCCCGACCAGCAAGGCGCTGGCCGACCGGCTGAAGGAGGATGTGGACAAGCTGAAGGCGGAGAATCCGAACGCGGCGGTGCCGGTCGACCTGGTCACCACCTCGGCCAGCGGCCTCGACCCCGACATCTCCCCGGAAGCCGCGCAATTCCAGATACCGCGCGTTGCCAAGGCCCGGAATATGCCGGAGGACGCGGTGAAGCAGCTTGTGGCCTCCAATGTCCAGGGCCGTCTGCTCGGCCTGATCGGCGAACCTCGGGTTAACGTATTGGCGCTGAATCTCGCGCTCGACCGCGCGTCGGCGAAGTAGCGGTCTAGGCTCGCGGCAACAGGATGATTATATTGACCTGATGGTCCGAGAGCGCCGCGATCCCGAACAACGTCCGTCCCCCGAGGCGCTGCTGGAGGCCGCGCGCAGGGAGGACAGCGTCAGCGGCAAGCTGAAGATCTTTGTCGGCGCCGCCCCCGGCGTCGGCAAGACCTACGAGATGCTGCAAAGCGCTCATGCCAAGCGCAAGGCCGGCATCGACGTCGTGGTCGGCTTCGTCGAGACTCATGGCCGCGCCGAGACCGAGGCGCTGGTGCGGGGGCTGGAAGTGGTCCCGCGCAAGAAGCTCGATTATCGCGGCCAGACGGTTGAGGAGATGGACCTCGACGCCGTGATCGCACGCCGCCCGAAAATTGCACTGGTCGACGAACTCGCGCACACCAACGCAGCCGGCAGCCGCCATCCCAAGCGCTATCTCGACGTCGAGGAACTGCTGTCCCACGGCATCGACGTCTACACCGCCGTCAACATCCAGCACATCGAGAGCCTGAACGACGTCGTCGCCCAGATCACCCATGTCCGGGTGCGCGAGACGGTGCCGGATTCGGTGTTCGACCGTGCGGATGCGATCGAGCTGATCGACCTCACGCCCGACGATTTGATCCAGCGGCTGAAGGAGGGCAAGGTCTACGTTCCGAGGCAGGCCGAGCGGGCGCTGGAGCATTATTTCTCGCCCGGCAATCTGACTGCGCTGCGCGAGCTGGCGCTGCGCCGCACCGCCGAACGCGTCGACGAGCAGCTTCTCACCCACATGCAGGCGAACGCGATCGCCGGTCCCTGGGCCGCGGGCGAACGCATCCTGGTCTGTGTCAGCGAGGATCCGCGCGCGGCCGGCCTCGTGCGCTACACCAAGCGGCTGGCCGACCGGCTGCACGCGCCGTTCACCGCGGTCTCGATCGAGACCCGCCGGTCCCTGCAATTGTCCGATGAGGAGCGCGACCGGCTGGCCGATACGATGCGGCTTGCGGAATCGCTGGGCGGCGAGGCCCTGACCATTCCCGCCGTCGGCCGCCGCATCGCCGACGACGTCATCAATTTCGCGCAAGGCAACAACGTCACCCAGATCGTGATCGGCAAGTCGACCCGGTCGCGCTGGTTCGAGATGACGCGCGGCTCCGTCGTGCATGATCTGGTGCGTCGCGCCGGCAATATCAGCGTTCACGTCATTCCCGGCGACGAGTTGCCCGACGAGCCCGCGCCGAAGACGTCGATGCAGACCGCTGCGCGCCCGGAGCCGTTCAATCCGCTGCCCTACGTGAAAGCGCTCGGCATCGTTCTGGTCGGCCTCGGTGCGGCCGAGCTGATTCAGCCGAGATTCGGCATCGAGAACGTGGACCTCGTGCTTCTGACCGCGGTGGTGGCCGTCGCGGTCCGTTATGGCTTGTGGCCGTCGCTGCTCGCGACCGTCGCGGCCTCACTGTCCTACAATTTCTTCTTCCTGCCGCCGATCTACACCTTCACGATCACCGATCCGACCAATGTCGCCGCCTTCGTGCTGTTCATGGTGGTGGCGATGATTGTCTCGAACGTCGCGGCGCGCGTGCGCACGCAGGCCGACAGCGCGATCGGCAGGATCAGGACCACCGAACAGCTCTATGCCTTCAGCCGCAAGCTCGCGGGCACGGCAACGCTCGACGACGTGCTGTGGGCGACCGCGTATCAGATTGCGCTGATGCTGAAAGTCCGCGTCGTGCTGTTGCTGCCGGAAGAGGGCCTCTTGACGGTGAAATCCGGCTATCCGCCGGAGGACCAGCTCGATCAGGCCGACCTCGCCGCCGCCAACTGGGCCTGGAGCAATGACCGCTCCGCCGGCCGCGGCTCGGACACGCTGCCGGGCGCGAAGCGGCTGTTCCTGCCGATGCGCACCGGGCGCGGCCCGATCGGCGTCATCGGCATCGACAATGATCGCACCGGTCCGCTGCTGACACCGGACCAGCGCCGGCTGCTCGACGCCCTGGTTGATCAGGGCGCGCTCGCGATCGAGCGCGTGTTGCTGGTGGAGGACATGGACCGCGTCAAGCGCACGGTCGAATCCGATCGATTGCGTTCGGCGTTGCTGACCTCGATCTCGCATGACCTCAAGACGCCGCTCGCCTCTGTTCTCGGTGCGGCCTCGACCATGCGCGATCTTGCCAACGCGCTGTCCGACACCGAGAAGCGCGACCTGCTCGCCACCGTGATCGACGAATCCGAACGGCTCAACCGCTTCATCGCCAATCTGCTCGACATGACCAAGCTCGAGTCCGGCGCCATCGTGCCCAATACGGCGTTGCACGATCTCAGCGAGATCGTCGGCAGCGCGCTGCGGCGCGCGAGCAAGATCCTGACCGCCCACAAGGTCGAGCTGGTGCTGGCAGCCGATCTGCCGATGCTCCAGCTCGATGCCGTGCTGTTCGAGCAGGTTCTGTTCAATCTGCTGGACAATGCCGCGAAATATTCGCCGCCCGACACCACGATCTCGATCAAGAGCCGGCGCGAGCGCGATCAGGTGGTGCTGGAGGTCGCCGACGAAGGTGCCGGTATTCCGCCCAATGAGCTCGAGAGCGTATTCGACAAGTTCTACCGTGCGCAGAAGGGCGATCACGTCCGTCCCGGCACCGGGCTCGGGCTCGCCATTTCACGCGGCTTCGTCGAGGCGATGCGGGGGACGATCGCGGCCGCCAACCGCAGCGACCGGAGCGGCGCGGTCCTCACCATCCGTCTGCCTGTGCCCGCACAGACCAAAGCATTGGATACCGCCGCATGAGTGCTGCCCCGATCAAGGTTCTGGTCATCGACGATGAGCCGCCGATACGTAAATTGCTGCGGATGGGGCTCACGACGCAGGGGTATGAGATCCTGGAAGCGTCGAACGGCAAAATGGCACTGGAGAAGCTCAGCGAGGAGCCCGCGCTGATCATCCTCGATCTCGGCCTCCCCGACATCCAGGGCCATGAGCTGCTGCGGACCATCCGGGCTCGCAACGAGGCGGTGCCGATCGTGGTGCTGTCGAGCCGCGGCGACGAGGCCGGCAAGGTGCAGGCGCTCGATCTCGGCGCTGACGACTACCTGACCAAGCCGTTCGGCATGGACGAGCTGCTGGCGCGGCTGCGCGCCGCGCTGCGGCATCAGCTCCAGGTGCAGGGCGAGCGCCCGGTGTTCCGCACCGGCGATCTCTCGGTCGATCTCGTCCGCCGTATCGTCAAGGTCGGCGATCGCGACGTAAAGCTGTCGCCCAAGGAATATGATCTCCTGCGCGTGCTGGTGCAGCACGCCGGCAAGGTGCTCACCCACCGCTTCCTGCTCAAGGAGCTCTGGGACGAGCTGACCGACGCGCAATATCTCCGCGTCTATGTCCGCCAGCTCCGCCAGAAGATCGAAGCCGATCCGGAACGGCCGCAATATGTGTTGACGGAGACGGGGATCGGGTATCGGCTGAAATCGGGGGATTAGCTGTCGAGGTCAAACGACCCGTCATGGCCGGGCTTGACCCGGCCATCCACGCCTTGACGCGCGGCACGAAGAACGTGGATGCCCGGGACAAGCCCGGGCATGACGACAGAAATTGCGGCGTGGAGATGTATCCACATCGTCATTGCGAGCGCAGCGAAGCAATCCAGAATCTTTCCGCGGCCGCAGTCTGGATCGCTTCGCTGCGCTCGCAATGACGGAGCAAGTCAGCCCGCCTTCCTCTGCCGCGCCGTCGACCGGTGCGTCTTCTTTGCCGATGGCTGTCGCCCCGTCGCACGCCGCGCATGCGGCTTCGCGGCTGTCTTCTTCCCGCCGCGCCCCTTCAGGCTCTGCTTCAACGCGTCCATCAGGCTGACCACGTTGCTCGGCCGCTCCTCCGGCTCCGGCAGCTCGATTGTCTTGCCGCTCGCCTTGCGCTTCACCAGCGCCTTCAGCGCGGTCTCGTAGTCGTCCTTAAATTTCGACGGGTCGAAATGCGCGGCCTTGGTGTGCAGGATGTGGCCGGCGAGCTCGACCATGTCCTTGGTGATCTTCGGGCTCTTGATATCGTCGAAGAACTCGTCCTCGTCGCGCAGCTCGTAGGGGTAGCGCAGCGTGGTGCCGAGCAGGCCCTTGCCGAGCGGCTTGATGGCCATGATATGCTCGCGGTTGGTGAGCACGATTTTTGCGAGCGCGACACGCTCCTGGTCCTTCATGGCGTCGCGGATCACTGCAAATGCGTCGACCGCGGCCTTGCCGTCGGGCGCGATGTAATAGGGGTGGTTGAGGTAGCGCTGGTCGATCTCGTCACTCGGCACAAAACTCTCGATGTCGATGGTGTGGTTGCTCTCGATCTGGACCGCATCGAGCTCCTCCGGCTCGATCTCGACATATTTACCCTTGCGCAGCTCGTAGCCGCGGCCCTTGTCCTCGCTCTCGACGACATCGCCGGTCTCGGAATCGACCATCTGCTGCTTCAGCCGGTTGCCGGTCTCGCGGTTGATCATGTGAAACCGCGTCTTCTCGGCCGCTGTGGTCGCGGGATAGAGCACGACCGGGCAGCTCACCAACGACAGCTTCAACGTTCCCTTCCAATAGGCGCGCGGAGCCATTGCATTCTCCAGTGATTTCAAGGCGTTTCAGGAACTCCAACCGGGCTCCGGGGTTTTGGTTCCGGCCTGGACTTCGGCCGTGATAGGCTTTGACGCGATTAGAGGATGCGGGACCGCTCGTGCTGCGAAAACTCTCCACCTATCGACAGAAGCGTGATTTCGAGAAGACGCCGGAGCCGTCGGGCAAGACGGCGGTGGCGCCATCGGCGCAGCGGCGCTTCGTGATCCAGAAGCATGACGCCACCCGGCTGCACTACGATTTCCGGCTTGAGTTCGACGGCGTCTTCAAGTCCTGGGCGGTGACGAAGGGCCCATCGCTCGATCCGCACGACAAGCGGCTGGCCGTCGAAGTCGAGGACCATCCGCTCGACTATGGCGATTTCGAAGGCACCATTCCGGAAGGGCAATATGGCGGCGGCACGGTCATGCTGTGGGACCGCGGCACGTGGGAATCGGATGATCCGGAAGCCGGCTTCAAGAAAGGCGATCTGAAGTTCACGCTGCATGGCGAGAAGCTGCATGGAAGTTGGGTGCTGGTGCGCATGCGCAACGATCGCACCGGCGGCAAGCGCACCAACTGGCTGCTGATCAAGCATCGCGACGAATATGCCAGCGAAGGTGAGGACATCCTCAGCGAGGACAAGTCGGTGGCCTCTGGTCGCGCTATGGCGCAGATCGCCGATGGCAGGGGGCGCGCGCCAAAACCGTTCATGCTGGCGAAGGGCGCCAGGACCAAGGCCGATGCGGTCTGGCAGTCCAATCGCGCTGAGGAGCCCAAAGGACGCACCGTCAAGTCCGCGCCCCGCGCGATACTGAAGAGCGGCAATATCTCGAAGAACAAGACCTCGAAGAACAAGACCTCGAGGAAAAACACGACGACGGCGAGTACCGCCAAGGAGGTCGTGGAGATGCCGGACTTCGTCGCGCCGCAGCTCTGCACGGTGGTCGAGCGCCCGCCGTCGGGAGATGGCTGGTGCCACGAGATCAAGTTCGACGGCTATCGCGTGCAGCTTCGGGTCGAGGGCGGCAAGGCGACGCTGAAGACGCGGAAAGGCCTCGACTGGACCGAAAAGTTCGCAGTGATCGCGAAGGAGGCCAATTCGCTGCCTGATATCATGATCGATGGCGAGATCGTCGCGCTCGACCACAATGGGGCGCCGAATTTCTCCTCGCTCCAGGCCGCGCTGTCGGAGGGCAAGACCGAGGAGCTGATCTTCTTTGCCTTCGACCTGCTGTTTGTCGAAGGCCTCGATTATCGCCGCCTGCCGCTCGGCGAGCGCAAGGCGCGGCTCAAAGAGCTGCTGGAGGCGCGCAAGAAGGTGAGCCAGATCCGCTATGTCGAGCATTTCGAGAGCGGCGGCGATGCCGTACTGCAATCGGCCTGCAAGCTCGAGCTCGAAGGCATCGTGTCCAAGAAGCTGGATGCGCCGTATCGTTCCGGCCGCGCCGAGAGCTGGACCAAGGCAAAGTGCCGCGCCGGCCATGAGGTCGTGATCGGCGGCTGGAAGACGAATGCGGGAAAATTCCGCTCGCTGATGGCTGGCGTCTATCGCGGCGATCATCTCGCCTATGTCGGCATCGTCGGCACCGGTTTTGGCGCCGACAAGGTCAAGCGCATCATGCCGTTCCTGAAGGAGGCGGCGTCGAGCGAATCCCCCTTCGGCGGCAGGAACGCGCCAAAGAAGACGCGCGACGTGCATTGGCTGAAGCCGGAGCTGGTCGCCGAGATCGAATTCGCCGGCTTCACTGCCGACGGCAATATCCGCCAGGCCGCCTTCAAGGGCCTGCGGCTAGACAAGCCGGCCGAGGAGGTCGAGGCAGAAGCGCCTGCCGATACTGAGCTTGCCAAGCCTTCCGCCAGAAAGCGCCTTCCAGTGAAGCCCGGAAGGAAGAAAGACGCCGGCACCGCCGAGGTGATGGGCGTAGCGATCTCGAAGCCGGACAAGGAGCTGTGGCCGGATGGCGGTGACGGCGAGGGCGTCACAAAGCTCGATCTCGCCCGCTATTTCGAGGCGGTCGGCTCGTGGATGATCGCGCATATCAAGGGCCGCCCATGCTCGATCCTGCGCGCCCCCGACGGGATCGGCGGCGAAAAGTTCTTCCAGCGTCACGCCATGCAGGGTACCTCGAACCTGCTCGAACTCGCCAAGGTCTCGGGTGATCGCAAGCCGTATCTTCAGATCGATCGCGTCGAAGGGCTTGCCGCTGTCGCGCAGATCGGCGGCGTCGAGCTGCATCCCTGGAATTGCGCGCCTGACGCTTACGATACGCCGGGCCGGCTGGTGTTCGATCTCGATCCTGCGCCGGACGTCGATTTCGCTGATGTCGTGGAAGCGGCAAAGGAGATGCGGCAGCGCCTGATCGACGTCGGGATGGAAAGTTTTTGCAAGACCACCGGCGGCAAGGGCCTGCACGTGGTGGTGCCGCTGCTCCACGGCGCGCGCGACAAGGTGGGCTGGAAAGAGGCCAAGGCGTTCGCGCAAGGTGTCTGCCAGTGGATGGCGGACGACGATCCAGATCGCTATCTGCTCAACATGTCCAAGAAGCTGCGCAACGGAAAGATCTTCTTGGACTATCTGCGCAACGATCGCCTGGCGACAGCGGTCGCGCCCTTGTCGCCGCGCGCGCGCGACGGCGCGACCGTGTCGATGCCGGTCACCTGGGCGCAGGTGAAGGGCGATCTCGATCCGAAGAAATTTACGGTGAGAACCGTACCAGGCCTGCTGGCGCGATGGAAGGCGTGGAGCGGCTATGACGATGCTGCCACGTCGATCAAGGCGGCGATCAAGAAGTTGGCGGCGAAAAGAAAGTAAGGTGGGTTAGCCGAAGGCGTAACCCACCTCTTTCGCTTCTGCGGAGACAAACAGTGGTGAGTTACGTTTCGCTAACCCACCCTACGAAGCTGCCGCTAGATCCGTCCCAGCAGCAGCAAGATCAGCAGGATGACGATGACGAGCCCGAGGCCGCCGCCGCCGTAATAGCCGGTGCCGTAGAACGGGCCGCCGCCGATGCCGCTGAAGCCGCCGAGCAGCGCGATGACCAAAATGATCAGAATGATCGTACCGATAGACATGCCAGTCTCCTCCAGCCCTTTGTGGAAAGGGTCGTTTGCACCTGTCCCGTGGTGCGAGGGCAACTTGCCGCAGGTTTTAAAGTTCCGACGGTGAAACACTGGTTGCACAACCAACTTGCATGGAACCTTTGCCGCTGCGGCCGGCATGACTATGTGAGAATCAATCAGCACGGGCAGGGATCATGTCAGCACCGCTTGTCGTCTCCATTCCGCATCGTCTCGGCCGCGAAGAGGCGGTGCGCCGGCTCAAGACCGGGCTCGGCCGCGCTGCAGCGAGCATTCCCGTGATGCAGGTCGAGGAAGAGCGCTGGAGCGGCGACACCATGAACTTCCGCATCCGCGCCATGGGCCAGATCGCGACCGGCCAGGTCGACGTCGCCGACGACCACGTCAAGGTGCAGGTGGTGCTGCCCTGGCTGCTGCAGCGCTTTGCCGAGATGGCGCAGGCGACCATCCGCAAGCGCGGACAGTTGCTGTTGACCAAGGACGATGGAAAGTAGGTTTCAGGCGCCTACGCGTTGCTGCGAAGGCCTGATGGCGTTTGCCGCGCGGGCCTCGATGACGGCAGCGGGCAGATCACGGAAGGCCCGTGCAACCGGAAGCTCGTTGCCAGCAAGGTCTGGCGCAGTATAGCCGGTGATATCGACAGTCGCGTCAAGACCTTCCAGCGTAGGCCACTCGCGGCCTGCTTGCGTGAAGGACGCGAACTGGCGTCCGACGACCACGATCGCGGCGGTGCGGCCATCGCGGCGGGCAAAGGCGATGACATGGTCGGCGTGTGCGCCTCGGACCTCCAGCGGCTGATAGTCGCCTTGCGCGAAAACGTCGGCGTGCGCGTTACGCAGCTTGAGCAGATGCCGCGTCCAGGCGAGCTTGAGCTGGCCGTCCGGCCAGGCCTTGACCAGCCCGCTCCAGTCCGGCGCTTCCAATGACGTCAGCGCCGCGTGGCGCGCAGCAAAATCGACGGGTCGGCGGTTGTCGGGATCGACCAGTGACAGGTCCCAGAATTCTGTGCCTTGATAGAAGTCGGGTACGCCCGGCAGCGTGGCCTTGAGCGTGAGCTGGCTCAGCGAGTTCAGCGCGCCGAGCAGGGCGACTCGGCGGGCCAGGGTCTGCAGCGCCTCCAGAAATTCGCCTGACAACGCGGGATCGAGAATCTTGTCGATGAAACTCTTGATGCCGTTCTCATAGGCCTCATGCGGGTTCAGCCAGCTCGTCTCCTCCTTGCCCTCGCGCGCGGCCTTCAGCGCATAGGCCTGGATGCGCTCGACGAAGCCGGCATCGGCTGTTTCCTGAAGCGGCCATGCCCCGAGCAGGGTCTGGTAGAGCATGTATTCGAACGTTGCCGACGGCGCGCGCAGATTGCCGTTGAGCGCGAGGTGCGGTGCGTTCAGCACTTTCCAGCGCGAGACCGCGCTGGTCCATTCGCCCGGGATCTCGCTGAGCGCGGTGATCCGCGCGCGAGCGTCCTCGCCGCGCTTGGTATCGTGGGTCGCGGTCGCCGTCATCCCTAGCGGCCACTCCTTGGCGCGCGCCCGCATAGTCTCGTGGAAGGCGGGAATGGTGAAGCCGGTGCTCGCTGGATCGCCGCCGACCTCGTTCAGCGCGAGCAGCCGGTGGAATTGATAGAACGCGGTGTCCTCCAGCGACTTCGCCATCATCGGCCCGGTGAATTGCTGCACCTTCAGCGCAAAGCGGCGCACGCGCGGGGCGCTGTGCGGCGGACGGCCGGGCTTGAGCAGGTCCATCGTCAGCGCATCGCGCAGGAAGTCGAAAATGCCTTCGTCGGCCGCGAACCATTCCGCGCGGGCGCGCGCGATGGTCTCGTCGATCAGCTTGCGGTCGAGTGCGTTTGGGCCGCCATGCGTCAAATAGGTGCGGTAGACCGGGAAATGCAGCACGTAGAGCTCGAGCGCCTGCCGCAGGCTGTCGGCCGAGAAGTCGCGGGTCGAATAGTGCCCGTTGGCGATGCGCGCGAGCAGGCGCGTCAGCACGGTGAATTCACTGGTAAGCAGCGTCTCCAGCACACGCCGCTTGGCATCCTTGACGTAGGGCGCAAGCCGCGGCGGGCGGTTGCTGATCTGGCGCCAGGTCTCGTCCAGCGCCTCCAGCCCCCTGGCGTCGACCAGCACTTGCGTGATGACGTTCATCCACTCATAGCCGGTGGTGCCCTGGACACCGGCGAAATGCGGCAACTTTTCGTGCTCGCAGAGGATCTTCTCGATCACGGTGTAGAAGGGCTTCGTGTTGCCTTGCGCATCGCGCACCAGCCGGCGCAGGCGCTGGCAATATTGCGCGGGATCGCGCAGGCCGTCGATGTGATCGAGACGGATGCCGTGCAGGCTGCCGTCGGCCACGAGCTGCTTCACCAGCCGGTGCGTGGCGGCGAATGTGCTCGCGTCCTCGACCCGCAGGCCGGCGAGCCCGTTGACGTCGAAGAAGCGGCGATAGTTGATGTCGCTGGAGGCGAGCCGCCAGTGCCCGAGCTTGTAGTGCTGGCGCTCCAGAAGGTGATGCAGCGCCAAAACCTGCGCCGGGCGATCCCCGGCGGCGCGATAGGCGGTGAGGCCGTGCGCGATGATTTCGGCGGCGCCCACGATGTCCTTCAGCTCGGCTTTGAAACCAGGTGCTTCCTTGCGGTTGGGGCGGCGCAATCCCGTGTAACGCGCCGCGAGCGACAGCAGGTGCTTGCCGGCCTCTGTCCCGGCGGCATCCGCTTCCTTCACGATCATCCGCAGCATTTCGCCATAGCGCTCCGGCGCGATCGGCAGGCGGTGCTCGAAATACCAGGCCGAAAAACTGCCTTCGCTCGCGTCGTAGCGCAGCTCGATGTCGCCGCGCTCGAGCGCTTCGCCATAGGACGAACCGAGGATCGGCAGCAGCACGCCGCCGCGGGCGCGGTGGGGCAGCAGATCCCAGTCGATATCGAAGGCGATTGCGTGCGGCGAAGCCTGGCCCCATTCCAGCACGTCGAGCCACCATGGATTGTCGGAAAAGTGCACACCGACATGGTTCGGCACGAAATCGATGATGAGGCCGAGGTCGTGCTGCTTGAGGGCTTCGCTTAACCGCGCAAAGCCAGCCTCGCCTCCCAGCTCGGGATTGAGCTGGCCGTGATCGACGGTGTCGTAGCCATGCGTCGAGCCTTTGCGGGCCTTCATCACCGGCGAGGTGTAGAGATGCGTGATCCCCAGCGCCTTCAGGTAAGGCACCACCGCGGCAGCCTTGTCGAAATCGAAATCCGCGGTGAGCTGGAGGCGATAGGTTGCGAGGGGAATGGCCGTAGCCATGCTAACCTCCGAGATGCCAGATCACTGACCACGGCGGGAGCCTATTGCCGCTCGCGTCGCCCCAGACTGGCGTGCCCGCATTGCTGTTGGAGTACGCGATGTCCTTGTCCGAGAGATTGGCGGTCAGGCGCAGCGTCGCGCCGTCGCCCATGCGCCAATGCGCGCGGAGCAGGCCGTCGTCGGCCGCCTCGGCGTCGCCGAAGCTTGCGCCTTTCAGCCGTGGCATGATTTCCTTGCGGCGAAGCGCGAGCAGGTCACGCACCAAGGCAAGCCGGGCATCCTGCTCCGGCGTGCGGCCGGTCCAGTCGAGCACGGCGGATTGCAGCGTTGCGGGATCGAGCGGATCGGGCACGTCGTCGCCGTACTTCTCATAGGCCCAGGCATATTCCTGCTTGCGCCCCTTGCGAACGGCATCGGCCAGCCCACCCTGGAAATCGCAGAAGAACGGGAACGGGACCTTCGAGCCCCATTCCTCGCCCTGAAACAGCATCGGCACCATCGGTGCGAGCAGCGTCACCGCGAGTGCGGCTTCGATCTGCCGCGGCGATGCCAGGCTTTCGAGCCGCTCGCCGAGCGGACGGTTACCGATCTGGTCGTGGTTTTGCAGGAAGTTGACGAAGGTCGCCGGCGGCAACTCGCCGCTGGTCTCGCCGCGCGGCTTCTTGCCCCAGAACTCCGAGATCTCGCCCTGGTAGACGAAGCCCGAGGCGAGCGCGCGCGCAAGATCCATGCGCGGGGTCTGATAGTCGGCGTAATAGCCGGCGAGCTCGCCGGTCAGCATCACATGCCAGACGTGGTGATAATCGTCGTTCCACTGCGCGCGATATCTTCCGTTGGGCGGATCCTGCGCGGCATCGAGCAGGCTGGCGCGATTGTCGCCATTCTCAAGCACGAGATGGATGTGCCGTCCGGTGGCCTTGGCGAGTTCGCCTGTGGCGACGCTGAGATCGTGCAACATCGACTGCTCGCCGGGAAGTGCCATGATGTGATTGGCGGCGTCCAGCCTCAGGCCATCGAAGCGGTAGTCGGTGAGCCAGGACAGCGCGTTCTCGACCGCGAAGGCGCGGACCTGCGGCACGCGATAGTCGATCGCGCTGCCCCAGGGCGTGTGGGCGTCGGTGAAGAAGGTCGGTGCATAGCGGCCGAGGTAATTTCCTTCGGGGCCGAAATGGTTGTAGACGACGTCGAGGAACACCATCAGCCCGCGCAGATGTGCCTCGTCGATCAGCCTCTTCAGGTCTTCGGGGCGGCCATAGGCACTGTCGGGCGCGTACCACAGCACGCCGTCATAGCCCCAGCCGCGGCGGCCGGCGAAATCGGCCAGCGGCATCAATTCCAGCGCTGTGATCCCGGTTGCTGCGAGATGATCGAGCTTGTCGATCATGGCGCGGTAGGTGCCCTCCGCAGTGAAGGTGCCGACATGGGTCTCGATCAGCACCGTCTCTTCCCAGGGGCGGCCGCGCCAATCGCGCGCGCGCCAGGCGAAGGCGTCGTGATCGATCACCTCGCTCGGGCCGAACACGTCATCGGGCTGGAAGGCGGAGGCCGGATCGGGCACGTCGATCTCGTCGTCGATCCTGAACTTGTAGGGACTGCCGACGGGCAGGCCGGCAATGTCGGCCACATACCAGCCATCCTGCCGGCGCTGCATGGCGTGCCTTCGGTCGAGCAGCAGATCGACCCGTCGCGCGCCGGGCGCCCACAGGCGGAACGACACGCCGTCCTTCGTCGGCCTCGCCCCGAAGGACGGCCTCATAGCGCCCCCGCGAAGGCGAGCACCGAGCGCGGCGGCGCCTTGCTGTCGCTTCCGGGCGGGAAATCGATCGTGTTCAGCTTGGCTTCGGTCGTGTTCAGGATCTGCTGCCAGCTCTTGTATTCGGTCATCTTGGGCAATTTGAATGCGATCTCTTCGGGGGCGGCGTTCAGTACGATAAAGATCGCAGCGCTGCCCGGTTCCATCGGACCCATCACATAGGAGAGGAACCGCCCTTCCGGGAATTTCCAGTCGCTCTCCGTCATCTCGTCCCCGGCGGGTGTCAGCCACAGCGCGCCATAGGAGAGGCCGTCCGCAGGCCGGCCGTCGAGCCAGCGGTGGCTGCGAAGCTGCGAGAAGCGGCGGCGGATGTCGGCGAGCTGGGCGACGAAATCGACCATGTCCTCGCCGTCCTTGCCGAGATTGTCCCAGCCGACCCAGCCGACTTCGTTGTCCTGGCAATAGGCATTGTTGTTGCCGGATTGCGAATTGCCGACCTCGTCGCCGGCGAGAAGCAGGGGAACGCCTTGCGCCAGCATCAGGCAGGCCAGCACGTTCTTGCGAAGCTGCCGGCGCAGGCTGATGATTTGGGGATCGTCGGTCGGGCCCTCGACACCGCAATTGTTGCTGTGATTGTCGTTGGAGCCGTCGCGATTGTCCTCGCCATTGGCCTCGTTGTGCTTCTCGTTGTAGCCAAAGAGATCGGCGAGCGTGAAACCGTCATGCACGGTGATGTGGTTGATGCTCGCGCGCGGCCGCCGTCCGTCGTGGTTGAACAGGTCGGAGGAGGCCGTCATGCGGCTGGAGACGTCGCCGATCAGGCTGCCTTCGCCGCTCCAGTAGCGGCGCATGGCGCTGCGATAGCGGTCGTTCCACTCCGACCATTGCGAAGGAAATGCGCCGACCTGGTAGCCGCCGAGGCCGAGATCCCAGGGTTCGGCGACGAGCTTGACGGTCGCCAGCACCGGATCCTGCCGGATCGCGGTGAGGAACGAGATGCCGCGATCATAGCCGTTGGCTCCGCGTGCCAGCGTGGTCGCGAGATCGAAGCGGAAGCCGTCGACATGGCAGACCTCGACCCAGTAGCGCAAGCTGTCCATCACCATCTGGAGCACGCGCGGATGGGTGAGGTTCACCGACGAGCCGCAACCGGTGAAGTCGTCGTAATAGCGCGGGTTCTCGCGGTTCAGCCAGTAATAGGAGGCATTGTCGATGCCGCGGTAGCACAGCGTCGGGCCGAGATGATTGCCCTCGGCGGTGTGATTGTAGACGACGTCGAGCATCACCTCGATGCCGGCATCGTGCAGCCGGGCCACCGTGGTGCGGAAGGAATCGAGTGCGTTGTCCTGGGCGTAGCGCTGCTCCGGCGCGAAGAACGACAGCGTGTTGTAGCCCCAGTAATTGGCGAGCTTCTTTTCCACCAGCACGCGGTCGTCGACGAAGCTGTGGATCGGCAACAATTCGACCGTGGTGACGCCGAGCTTCCTCAGATGCTCGATCATCGCCGGCGAGGATAGGCCGCCATAGGTGCCGCGCAAATTCGGCGGCACGTCGTCGCGTTTCTGCGTCAGGCCCTTGACGTGCGCCTCGTAGATGATCGTGTCTTCCCAGGCGATGTTGGGCCGGATCTCGCGCCGGCCCCAGTTGAAGGTCTCGTCGACCACCACGGCCTTCGGCATGCCGCGCGCGTTGTCGCGCCGGTCG
The DNA here is from genome assembly GCF_058804065.1 of Bradyrhizobium sp. GW821-FHT13H05. Classification (NCBI taxonomy): domain Bacteria; kingdom Pseudomonadati; phylum Pseudomonadota; class Alphaproteobacteria; order Hyphomicrobiales; family Nitrobacteraceae; genus Bradyrhizobium; species Bradyrhizobium sp. GW821-FHT13H05. Next base: position 75,629 of record NZ_JBXAPO010000021.1, read on the forward strand.
AACGACAGATCCTCGCGCGGGCTGCCGGTCCGGTAGGCAAAATGCGCATCGCTCCAGACCAGCCGCCCCGAGAGCCGCTTGGCGTAGGGATCGAGCAGCAGCTTGTTGGCGTTGAAGCGGTGGCCATGCTCGGGCTCGTAGGGGCCATGCACGCGGTAGCCGTAGAGCTGGCCGGGCGAGACGTCGTTGAGATAGCCGTGCCAGACGTCCTCGGTACGTTCTGGCATTTCGATGCGTTCGAGCTCGCGACGGCCCTGGCTGTCGAACAGGCAGAGTTCGACCTTCTGCGCGTTGGCCGAGAACAGCGCGAAGTTGGTGCCGCGTCCGTCCCAGCTTGCACCGAGGCGTGCGGGCGATCCAGCAGTCAGGCGCATATGTCAGCTTTCCGGAACGAGGAAGATCGCGGCGAGCGGCGGAATGGTGAGGCGGAGCTCGGGCGTCTTGCCGTCAATGGTCTGAACCTCGCCGATGTTCCCGACATTGCTGCCGCCGTAATGGGCGGAGTCCGAATTGAACACCTCTTTCCACTTGCCGGCAAAGGGCACGCGAACACGATAGTTGCGGTAGACGTTGGGGGAGAAGTTGACGATCACGAGGCACCGTGCCTGCTCGTCGATCCCCTTGCGCAGCCAGGCGAACACGTTGCGGTTGGCATCGTCGGTGACAAGCCATTCGAAACCGGCGGGGTCACAGTCCATCTGATGCAGCGCCGGCACCGCGCGATAGAGCCGGTTGAGGTCGCGGATCAACGCCTGGATGCCGGAGTGATATTTGTATTCGAGCAGGTGCCAGTCGAGCGACTGGTCATGATTCCATTCGCGGCTTTGCGCGATCTCGGCGCCCATGAACAGCAGCTTCTTGCCGGGATGACCGAACATGAAGCTGTAATAGGCGCGCAAATTCGCGAAGCGCTGCCACTCGTCGCCGGGCATCCGGCCGAGGATCGAGCGTTTGCCGTGCACGACCTCGTCATGCGACAGCGGCAGGATGAAATTCTCCGAGAAGGCGTAGTGCAGGCCGAACAGGATCTCACCGTGATGATGCTTGCGGTGGATGGGATCCTTGCTGATGTAGTTCAGCGTGTCGTGCATCCAGCCCATGTTCCACTTGTAGCCGAAGCCGAGCCCGCCGAATTCGACCGGGCGCGAGACCTGCGGCCATGCGGTGGATTCTTCCGCCGCTGTTGTCGCCTGCGGGAAGCGCGCGAACAGCTCGGTGTTGAAGCGGCGCAGGAACGCGACCGCCTCGATGTTCTCGCGGCCGCCATACTGGTTCGGAATCCAGGCGCCGGGCGGGCGGCTGTAGTCGAGATAGAGCATGGACGCCACCGCATCGACGCGCAGGCCGTCGATCGCGTAGCGCTCCAGCCAGAACAGCGCGTTCGACACCAGAAAGTTGGTCACTTCGGTGCGGCCGTAATTGTAGATCAGCGTGCCCCAGTCGAGGTGGCGGCCCTGGAGCGGGTTGGCGTGTTCGTAGACCGCGGTGCCGTCGAACTGGCCGAGCCCGTGCGGATCGTCGGGGAAGTGGCCGGGCACCCAGTCGAGCAGCACGCCGACGCCTTCGCGGTGGCAGGCATCGACCAGCGCGGCAAAATCCTCCGGTGTGCCGAACCGGCTGGTCGGCGCATAAAGGCCGGTCGGCTGATAACCCCAGGAGCCGTCGAACGGATGCTCGCTGACGGGGAGAAATTCGAGATGGGTAAAACCCATGTCACGGGCATAGGCGGGCAGCTGCTCGGCCAGCTCGCGATAGGTGAGCCATTCGTCGCCGTTCTTGCGCCGCCACGAGCCGAGATGGACCTCGTAGATCGACATCGGCGCGGACAGCGCGTTGATGCCGTCAGGCGCCGGGCGCGGCCGCGGCAGATGTGCTTCGTCGAAGACGATAGAGGCCGTCTTCGGACGCACCTCGCTCGCAAACGCAAGCGGATCGGACTTCAGCGGAAGCAGATGGCCATGCGGGCCGATGATCTCGAACTTGTAATGATCGCCGTTCTTCGCATGCGGAATGAACAATTCCCAGTAGCCGCCGCCGCGTACCCGCATGGGGTGGCGCCGCCCGTCCCAGAAGTTGAAGTCGCCGACCACGGACACGCGACGCGCATTCGGCGCCAGCACCACGAAGCCGATGCCGTCGACACCGTCGAGCGTCATCGGATGCGCGCCGAGCTTGTCGTAGAGGCGCTGATGGGTGCCTTCGCCGAGCAGGTAGAGATCGAAATCTGTCAGGATCGGCGGAAAGCGGTAGGCGTCTTCGAACTCGACGACATTGTTGCCGAATTTGGCGCGGAGCTGATAGTGCTTCGAGCCGTTGGGCAACGCGCCGACGAACAGGCCGGAATCGTGGATGCGGTCGAGCGGGGCGATCTCGCCGTGTTCGCCGATCGCCTCGACATTGGAGGCCTCGGGCAGGAAGGCGCGCACCACGCTCTTGCCGCCCTCGGGATGCAGCCCGAGATAGTGGAAGGGGTCGGAGTGACGGCCCTCGATGATCGCGTAGGCCTCGGCGGGCAGTTTAGGCATGGGCTTCGCTCTCGGCACTGGACAGAATGCGAAGCAGTCCGGTCAGCGGCGCATGGAGCCCCTCAGGCCGGTGGGACAGTTCGTACTCTACTTCGTCGAACGCTTGATCAAGCAGGAAAAACCTTAACATGCCTTCCGCGGCGCGCGGATCGTCCGGCCATAGCCGGCGGTCGGTCATGGCGTCGCGATAGGCGGACAAGAAGGTCGCGGTGGCGCGCTCGCGCCATTCGCCGAGTGCGGCCGTGAGCCGTCCCTGCTCCTCGGTCCCGCCCGAGAGCGCCCGGCTAAGCGCGGCGTTAACCGAAAGATCAATCGAGCGGATCAGGCCGGCGACGTCGCGCGCGGCGGGCAGCTTGCGCCGCTTGTCGGCCAGCGGCAGGCGCGGGTCGCCGTCGAAGTCGATGATGAAGATGTCGTCCTTCACGATCAGAGTTTGCCCGAGGCGGAAGTCACCATGATGACGGATGTTCAACCCGCCGATCCCGGAAGGCAATAGAGCATTCAATTGGTCGGGCAGGGTCGCGCGCACTGCTGCGAGCTGGTCGATCAGCCGCCGGTCCGCCTCCCGCAGGCCATCGCGGCTGTCGGCCAGCCGCTCGGAGACCCGCTCGGCCCGTGTCTTGAGGTCGGAGACCCAGCGCTTGATGTGGGCGGAGTCGATCGGCTCCGGGGCGAGATCACCGGGTTTTGCCGCGGCCAGAGCGGCATGCAGCTCGGCGAGCCGCCGGCCGATCTGCGCCATGAAGTGCAGATAGGGGGCTTGCTCCTGGGTCTCGCGGGGGGCTTCGCCCGCGGACACCAACCGCTGCTCGTCGATATAGCGGTCGAGATAGCCGGTGGTGACTGCCCAGCCATCGCCTTGGTTCTCGACAAAAGCGTGGAGCACGCCGAGCGCGCTGCGCTGGTCGCCCTCGACCAGCTCGACGCTGCCGAGCAGCGCCGGGGTATTGGCAAAGCGAGCGACCTCGGTGAGGTAAGATCCGATCTCGATCTCGGGATTGATGCCGCTTTCGAGCTGGCGATAGATCTTTGCGACATATTGGTTGTCGACCAGCGCGGTGCTGTTGGACTGCTCGATCGCGCGGATGCGCTCCGGCTCCTTGATGGTGTAGTCGGCGAACCGGCTGGTCGCCTTGAACTCCAGCCGCAGATTGTTCTCATCCACCACCAGGTTTTGCGACAGGCCCCGCAGGAAAAGCCCGATGAAGATCTGGTCGGTCGCGACGTCGAGCAGCGTGCCCTCGCGCGCACCCTGGCGCACGGCGGCGAGCGCCTTCGGGTTGAAGCGCTCGCGGTCGAAGCGCACCCACTCGATCTGCATCGGCAGCACGTAGCGCGTGGTCATATCGCCCTGCGCCGTTTCGAAGAACGCGATCCAGGGTCTGTTGTCGCCGATGTCGCTGAAAGGTACCGCCGAGGTCAGCGTTGCCTTGATGTGCTTGGGGTTGTGATCGGGATACCAGCGTGTCCGCGACAGGAAGCCCGGCAGCACGTCGCGCTCGAACATGCCGCGTTCGCGCGCCAGCGAGACCCAGTTCGAATTGACCGGCACCACCAGCGTCTCGAATTCCGGCACCGCGCGCGGCGTCACCGGCTCGGATTTGTCGCGCTCCTGCAGCTGGAACCAGTAGAATCCGTAGGGCCCGAGCGTGATCATGTAGGGCAGCTCGCCGATCGCGGGGAAGCGGCTGCGGCCGAGCATCTCCTGCGGGATGCGGTCCTTCCACGGCGACAAATCGAGTTCGGTTGCCTGTGCAGCGCGCGACAGATTGGCGACGCAGAGGATCACCTCGCCGCGATATTGCCGGACATAGGCGAGCACGGAGCGGTTGGCCGGGCGGATGAAGGTCATGGTGCCGCGGCCGAATGCGAGCGTCGATTTGCGCACCGAGATCAGCCGCTTGGTGGCGCTGAGCAGCGACGACAGGCTGCGCGACTGCGCCTCGACGTTCACTGAATCGTAGCCGTAGACCGGATCCATGATCGGCGGCGCGTACAGGCGGGCGGGATCGGCGCGGGAGAAGCCGCCATTGCGGTCCGGGCTCCACTGCATCGGCGTGCGCACGCCGTTGCGGTCGCCGAGATAGATGTTGTCGCCCATGCCGATCTCGTCGCCGTAATAGATGATCGGCGTCCCGGGGAACGACAGCAGCAGCGAGTTCATCAGCTCGATCTTGCGCCGGTCATTGTCCATCAGCGGCGCGAGGCGACGGCGGATGCCGACATTGATACGGGCGCGCGGATCGTTGGCGTAGGTGGTCCAGAGATAGTCGCGCTCGACGTCGGTGACCATCTCCAGCGTCAGCTCGTCATGGTTGCGCAGGAATAGCGCCCATTGGCAGCTCGCCGGAATATCCGGCGTCTGGCGCAGGATGTCGGTGATCGGGAAACGATCCTCCTGCGCGATCGCCATGTAGATGCGCGGCATCAGCGGGAAGTGATAGGCCATGTGGCATTCGTCGCCGCGGCCGAAATATTCCTGCACGTCCTCCGGCCATTGATTGGCTTCGGCCAGCAGCAGCTTGCCTTTGGCATAGGAGTCCAGCTCCTGGCGCAGCCGCTTGATGATGGCGTGCGTCTCGGGGAGGTTCTCGTTCGAGGTGCCCTCGCGTTCGCAGAGATAGGGAATGGCATCCAGCCGGAAGCCGTCGACTCCGGCATCGAGCCAGCGCTTCATCACCTGGATGATGGCGCTGACGACGCGCGGATTGTCGAAGTTCAGATCCGGCTGATGGGAGAAGAAGCGATGCCAGTAGAAGGCGCCGGCCTCGGGATCCCAGGTCCAATTCGACTTCTCGGTGTCGGTGAAGATGATCCGTGTGCCCTGGTATTTCTGGTCGGTGTCGCTCCAGACATACCAATCGCGGGCGCTCGAGCCGGCCGGGCTTCGCCGCGCGCGCTTGAACCAATTATGCTGGTCGGAGGTGTGATTGACGACCAGCTCGGTGATGACGCGCAGGCCGCGCTTCTGCGCTTCCTGGATGAAGCGCTTGAAGTCCTTCATCGTCCCGAAATCGGGATTGACCGCGCCGTAATCGCCGATGTCGTAGCCGTCGTCGCGGCCGGGTGAGGGGTAGAACGGCAGCAGCCACAGCGCGGTGACGCCGAGCTCCTGGAGATAGGGCAGCTTCTCGGTCAGGCCGGCGAAATCGCCGATGCCGTCATTGTTGCTGTCGGCAAACGCCTTGACGTGGAGCTGGTAGATGATGGCGTCCTTGTACCAGAGCTCATCCACGACTTCGGCAGCCTCGGCCTTCTTGGTGTCGACGGAAGACAGAACATTCATGGCGTGACCCCTTACGCCAGGCAGCGGAACAAGAGCGCCGGATCGCGGTCGGGATCGATACGCAATTTGATCCCGCCCCATTCGATGCGGGACTGTTCGCCGGTGATGAGATTTTCGAGGGCGGTGACGTGGCGGCGCTCGCCGCCGGCGTCGATGGTGAGGTCGCCGAGCGGCAACCAGAATTCGCGCACATGGCGCGAGAGCGCGACGACCGACACGACGGTGCTGGCCGGATCGGCCGCCTCTTTCACGAAGGCGACCGTCTCGCCGTCCTCGATGCCGAGGAAGCGCAAATTCGCTGTCTGCTGAAGGGCCGCATTCTCGTTACGAATGCGGTTGAGCGCAGTGATGTAAGGCTTGATGTTGCCGGGCTTGTTCCAGTCGCGCTGCTTGATCTGGTATTTCTCCGAGTCGAGATATTCTTCGTGGCCGGGGATGGCGTCGTGCTCCAGCAATTCGAATCCGCTATAGATGCCGAAGCTGCCGGACAGCGTCGCCGCCAGCGCGAGCCGTGACTTGAATGCCCAGGGCTCGCCGCTCTGGAGATGATAGGGCAGCAGATCGGGCGTATTGACGAACAGATTTGGCCGATAGAAGTCCCGCTCCGGATAGCGCGTCAGCTCGCCAAAATATTGCTCCAGCTCCCACTTCGCGGTGCGCCAGGGGAAATAGCTGAAGGACTGCGCAAAGCCGAGTTTTGCCAGGCCGTTCATCAACTTCGGCCGCGCAAACGTCTTGGAGAACAGGATCACTTCGGGATGCCGGCGGCGGATGTCGCCGATCAGCCACTCCCAGAACGCAAGCGGCGCGGTGTCGTGATTGTCGATGGCGAAGATGGTCACGCCATGGTCGATCCAGAACAGCATGGCATCGCGGAACGCGTTCCACAGCCCGGCCCGATCGACCGAGGCGAAATCGGGGATGACGATATCCGAATAGGGGCCGTCCGCGGTCCGCACCGAACGGTCGGGCCGCCATTTGAACCATTCCGGATGCTGCGTCAGCCAGGGATGGTCCGGCGAGCATTGCACGGCGAAGTCGAGCGCGATCTCGAGGCCGTATTCCAGGCAGGTTGCGACTAGCGCGCGGAAATCCTCGATGGCGCCGAGATCGGGATGCAGCGCATCGTGTCCACCTTCGGCGGCGCCGATCGCATAGGGCGAACCGGGATCGCCCACAGTCGCCGCCGGTGCGTTGTTGCGGCCCTTGCGGCTGTTATGGCCGATCGGGTGGATCGGCGTGAAATAGAGCACGTCGAAACCCATCGCCGCGATGTCAGGCACGCGCGCGATGCAGTCGCGCAGCGTGCCATGCTGGCCGGCGACCTGGCTCTGGCTGCGCGGCACCATTTGATACCAGGCGCCAAAGCGCGCCTTGTCGCGGTCGATGATCAGCGGGAAGGGTGGCGAGCGCGTGAGATCGGGCCGCGACTGGCTCCCGGCCATGGCTTCCCCGAGCTCGGTTGAAAGCAGCGGGGTCACGTCGCCGGTTTGAAGATAGTCCTCGCACTGCCTGACGATGACAGCCGCGGCGTCCTGCTGCGCGCCATGCGCCTTGGTCAGGAGGCCCGCGCCCTCGACCGCATCGAGGCTGACATCGGCCCCCGTTCGCTGTTTTCGCGTAACGGCGTGCGACCAGGTGGCGAACTCGTCGGTCCAGGCCTCAATCGCGTAGACATATTGGCCGGGCTCAATAGGTGTGAACACACCTGACCAGCGGTCATTGCCGTGAGGGATCATCGGCTCGCTCCGCCATTCCCGGTCCTGCTCGCCGCGCCAGATCAGCGCAGCGCTGATCACGGCGTCGCCGTCGCGATAGATGTCGGCCCAGACCTCCACCCGCTCGCCCGCGATCCGCTTCACGGCGAAGCGGCCGCCGTCAATCAAGGGATAGATGTCTTCGATGAGGAAAGCACCGCCGGCTGCGGCACTCTCGACAGTTTGAATTGTCTTGTTCACGGTGATGCCATTGACAAGAGTGCAGGGCCCGTTTCCCTTGTCGGGAACCTACGCTTGGTACCTATATAGAAAGCCGCTTGTGTGTCATTAGTTCCCCTGGGAACGGCCGGTGCGGTCTGCGAGTTAACCCTGACTAACGTCTTCCGCGACCTCACTAAAATCGATACCCCCGGCCAAATCATGGCCTGCAAGCTGCGTGCCGAATGGATCTCTTAGCTCAAGCCCAGATCAAGGGCGTTCAGTCCGAATTCGTGGATGCCCTCGGAAAGCTGCGGGTCACCGCGCCGGAGGCGCTCAAATCCATCCTCGATGCCCTGCCGGAGAAGCGGGTCTATCGCTTCGTCAGCGGGCCGGTCGTGGTGCGTGCCCTGAGGCATGCGCGCACCGAACTGGCGGCCATCGGCGCCCCGCCGCTGAAATGGACAATCACCGGCAACGGCAATTTGATTGCGCAAGGCGAGACGCCCGAGCCCGTGATCGCCTGGCCGGCCGACCTGCCGCTCGGTTATCACCGTTTGACCCTGACCGATGCCGAGGGCGTGACCGAAGAGGTGCCGATGATCGTGGCACCCGAGCGCGCCTTTGGCGGCGATTTCGACCGCGGCTGGCTGCTCGCCGTGCAGCTCTACAGCATCCGTTCGAACCGCAATTGGGGCATCGGCGATTTCACGGACCTCGCCGGTCTCGTCCGGCTCGCCAAGCAGCTCGGCGCCGACGGCGTCGGGCTCAATCCGCTGCACGTCCTGTTCGACGACCACCCGGCCGATTGCAGCCCCTATTCGCCGAACAGCCGGCTGTTTCTCAATCCGCTCTATATCGACGTCGAGGCGATCCCGGAATATTCGGCGGACCTCGTGCCCGACGCCGCGGCGACCGCCGCGCGCCTGCGCGAAGGCGATCGGGTGCCCTATGCCGACATGGCGGCGCTGAAATGGCTGGCCTTGCGCGCCGCCTTTGACAGCTTCGTGAAAAGCGCGAGCGGCGTCCGCCGCAACCAGTTCGACGCCTTCCGCGCCGAGCGCGCCCCGTTGCTATCCCGCTTTGCCTGTTTCGAGGTGCTGCGTCATCGCTTTGTGTCGCCGTGGTGGGAATGGCCGGCGGAATGGCAGCAGCCGGACGACGCCATATGTGCGGAGTTGCGCAAAGGCTCCGACAAGCGCGAGATCGAGTTCGTCGAGTTCGTGCAGTGGACGGCCGATAGCCAGCTGCATGCCGCCAAGGAGCTGGCCGGCCAGCTCGGCATGCGCGTCGGGCTCTACCTCGACGTCGCCGTCGGCGTGCAGTCCAACGGCTTCGATGCCTGGAACGAGCAGACGGCGATCTCCCGCCATCTCGGCGTCGGCGCGCCGCCCGACGTGCTCAACACCGTCGGGCAGGATTGGGGCCTCGCTGGCTTCAATGCCGGCGGCCTCGAAGCGCAGTCCTTCGTGCCCTTCGCGGACATGCTGGCGGCCTCGATGCGCCATGCCGGTGCTATCAGGATCGATCACGTCCTTGGGCTGAAGCGACTCTATCTCGTGCCGCGCGGCTTCAAGCCTGACAACGGCGCCTATGTGCAAATGCCGTTCGAGGCGCTGCTCGGCGCCATCGCGCGCGAGAGCGTGGCGAACAAATGCATCGTGATCGGCGAGGACCTCGGCACCGTGCCGGAAGGTTTTCGCGAGACCATGCAGGATTTCGGCATCTGGTCCTACCTCGTCATGATGTTCGAGCGCGACGATGCCGGCCATTTCCGCAACATCGACTTCTACCGGCCGAACGCGCTGGTGACGCTGAACACGCACGACCTCTGCACCTATGCCGGCTGGCGCACCTTCAGCGATCTCAAGGTGAAGCTCTCGCTCGGGCTCGATCCCGGCGAGGACGACCAGGCGCGCTGGAATGCGCTCGGCGCCCTCGACGAGATTTTGCGGAAGAACGGCATCATCGCCAACGATCTCTATTCGGTGCTGGATTTCCTGTCGCGTACGCCGTCGCGGCTGATGGCGGTCTCCATGGAGGATCTGCTGGGCGTGCTCGACCAGCCCAACATTCCCGGCACGATCGACGAGCATCCGAACTGGCGCCAGCGGCTTCCGGTCGCGCTCGACAGGATCGCATCCAAGGTCGATCTCGCAGCTTTGAAGGCCGCGACCCGGGAACGTTCACTCATCGGCGGGAGTTGATCCGCGGGGGATTTTCAGGCTCGCAAAACATTGTCTCAGAAGATCGAAGACTATGCGCTGATCGGCGACTGCGAGACCGCGGCGCTGGTCGGGCGCAACGGCTCGATCGACTGGCTGTGCTGGCCGGCCTTCGACTCGGACGCCTGCTTTGCCGCCATCCTCGGCAGCCACAAGAACGGCCGCTGGCTGATCGCGCCTGGCGAAGACATCACAGCCATCTCGCGCCGCTATCTCGGCGACACCCTCATCCTCGAAACGTGCTTCGAAACCGAGAGCGGCACCGTCGCGCTGATCGACTTCATGCCGCCGCGCGGCAAGGCCTCCGACATCGTGCGGCTGGTGCGAGGCATCAGCGGTACGGTGAAGATGCGGATGGAGCTCGTCATCCGCTTCGGCGCCGACATTCCCTGGGTGCGGCGGATCGACCATTCGCTGCTGGCGGTCGCAGGGCAGGACATGACCGTGCTGCGCACCCCGGTCGAGACCCGCGGCGAGGATCTCACCACCGTATCCGATTTCGAGGTGAGGGCGGGCGAGACCGTGCCGTTCGTGCTGACCTACGGCCCCTCGCATCTCGATCCGCCTGAGCCGATCGATCCGGAGACCGCGCTCCAGGACACCGAAAAATTCTGGCAGGACTGGTGCAGCCGCTCGACGCATGACGGCAAATATCGCGACCTGATCATGCGCTCGCTGATCACCCTGAAGGCGCTGACCTTCGCTCCGACCGGCGGCATCGTTGCCGCGCCCACCACCTCATTGCCGGAAAAGCTCGGCGGCGCGAGAAACTGGGACTACCGCTTCTGCTGGCTGCGCGATGCCACCTTCACGCTGCTGGCGCTGATGAACTCGGGCTATACCGAGGAGGCCCTGGCCTGGCACAATTGGCTGCTGCGTGCGGCGGCGGGCTCGCCGGCGAATATGCAGATCATGTACGGCATCTGGGGCCAGCGGCGATTGCTGGAATGGGAGGCGGGCTGGCTCGACGGCTATGAGGGCGCCCAGCCGGTGCGTGTCGGCAATGCCGCGCATGCGCAGCTCCAGCTCGACGTCTATGGCGAGCTCATCGACGCCTTCCACCAGTCGCGCATGGCCAGGCTCAAGCTGGACGACGAGACGACCTGGGCGCTGGAATGCGCGGTGCTCCAGCATCTCGCCGAGGTCTGGGACCAGCCCGATCACGGCATCTGGGAGCGTCGCGGAGTGCCCAGGCATTACGTTTTCTCGAAGGTGATGACCTGGGTCGCCTTCGATCGTGGCATCAAGAGCGCCGAGACGTTTGGCTTCAAGGCGCCGCTCTTGCACTGGCGCGCCCTGCGCGAAGCCATCCACCGCGACGTCTGCAACAAGGGATTTGACGCCGAAGAGAACGCCTTTGTCGAATCCTACGGCTCAAAATTGCTCGACGCCAGCGTGCTGCTGCTGCCGTCCGTCGGCTTCCTGCCTGCGGACGATCCGCGCATCCGCGGCACCATCGCCGCCGTCGAAAAGCACATGATGCGCGACAGCTTCGTGCTGCGCCACGATCCGCGCGAGGTCTCCGAGGAGACGCAGCCGATCGAGGGCGCGTTTCTGGCGTGCAGTCTGTGGCTGGCCGATGCCTATGTGCTGTCGGGCAATCTCGACAAGGCGCAGGCCCTGTTCGACCGCGTGGTCGGCGTTGCGAACGATGTCGGCCTGTTGGCCGAGGAGTACGATTCGATCGCGCGCCGTCAGACCGGCAATTTCCCGCAGGCGCTGACCCACATCGCACTGATCAACACCGCACATAATCTGTCGGCGGCAAGGCAGGCGTGCGACAAGCCGGCAGTGCAGCGGTCGAAGTGATTGCCGATTCTAGCGTCATCACTTTTCGGCCTCGGTGCTAGGATGTATCTTGCTCATTGGGCCAAACGCGATATCGGATTCTGTCCAGGCGGAGTTGGAGATGAAGGCATTCGTCGTAGCTGCCGAGACCGTCGAAGATGAGGCCGAATTTGCCGCATACAGAAAACAGGTGCCTGCTACGCTGGAGCCGTTCGAGGGACGGTTTGTCACGCGAGGTGGCGGCCTGACTCTGTTGGAAGGTGAGTGGCCTCATTCACGACTCGTGATTATCGAATTTCCATCGCGCGCCGCCGCCGAAGCTTGGTACAGATCTGACGAGTACCAAAGAATAATTGAGCTTCGGCACAATAGTTCGATTGGGAACCTCGTCATCGTTGACGGCCACGTGGATTGACTGCATCACTCCACGCGGTTGGTCGCCCTAACCCACCCCATTCCGCTTCAAGATCATCTCCATTGCCTCCGCAAACCCATCCTGCTCGTTGCTCGCGGTGACATGCGTCGCCTGGTCCTTGACGCTGTCGGTGGCGTTGCCCATGGCGATCGAGGTGCCGCTGACGCGGAACATCGCAAGGTCGTTCTGCATGTCGCCGATGGTGGCGACGGCGTCGGTGGAGATGCCGAGGCGTCTGGCCATCGCCTGTACGAAGGTGCCCTTGTCGAAGCCGGGCGGGGTGATGTCGAGATAATAGGTCTGCGAGCGCACCGCGGTCGCCTCAACGCCGAGTGCCTCCTGCATCGCCTTCTCGCAGCGCTCGAGACCTGCTGCGTCGGCGCTGGCGCCGACGATCTTGCAGGCGCCAGCGAGATAGGGCGAGAAATCCGTCACGATGGTCGGGGCGGAGCGGATGGTGTGCTCTTCGTGCGCGACGTATTTGCCGCTGGGATTGTCGATCAGCCATTTGTCGGTGGTGAACAGCCAGATGTCGGCGCCGAATTCGCGCAGGATCTGCAAGCACCGCTCGGCGGCGCTCGCCGGGATCAGGTGCTGCTCGACCGGGTTCATCTCGGGATCGACGATCGAGGAGCCGTTGAACGGGCCGACCGGCAGCCACAGCGCCAGCGGCTCGATCAGGAAGCGCATGCCGATGGCGGGGCGGCTGGAGGTGATGGTGAAGCCGATGCCGGCCTGGTGCAACCGCTGCACCGCGCCCCTCGCGCGGTCCGTCAGCGTCTTGTCCTTGGTCAGTAGCGTGCCGTCCACATCGGAGACGACCAGCGAGATTTTCGTCATGGCAGGACCTTCCGGTTTCTCGGCCTTTAGCGTTTCGCCCCGCTCAGTTTCAATTGCCGCACCACGCCGTCCACGATCGCCTCGACGGATTCGTCGATCGAGACGGTGATGACGTGCTCGTTCGCCTCCGGCGGCTCCAGCGTGTTGAACTGGCTGGTCAGGAGCCCGGGCGGCATGAAATGGCCCTTGCGCTGCGCGAGCCGTTCGGCGATGAGCTCCTTGGTGCCCGTCAGGAAGACGAAGCGGACATCGTTGCGTCCGCGCAGCAGGACGTCACGATAGGTGTGCTTCAGCGCCGAGCAGGCGATGATGACGTGCTGGCCTTTCTCGCAGACGCGCGCGATCTCGTCGGCAATGGCATTGAGCCAGGGCCAGCGGTCCTCGTCGGTGAGGGGATGGCCGGCCCGCATCTTCTCGACATTGCTGGCGGGATGGAAGCTGTCGCCGTCTTCGAAGCGCCAGCCGAGCCGCTCGCCCAGCGCCTCCGCAACCGTGCTTTTGCCCGAACCCGACACGCCCATCACGATCAACGCACAAGGTGCTTCAACGCGGCCCACGTATTTCCTCCGGAAGCGCGGCCTGGTCGACCAGCCAGACGGTCTCGCCATTCGAGCGCGCGCGCAACGCCGGCAGAGTCTCGCCATTGAGCAGGCGCGTCAAGATCGGCTGCTTGTCGTGCCCCGCAATCTCGAACAGCATTTCGCGGCAGGAGCCCAAAGCGGGCAGGGTCAGCGACACCCGCGGCACGAACGGCGCCACATTGGCCTTGGGCACACCCACGACCCAGCGCTGGGTCTCCTCGATTTCAGGGTAGCCGGGAAACAGCGAGGCGGTGTGGCCGTCCGGACCCGCGCCCATCAGGACCAGATCGAACAGCGGCCGTGACGGGTCGAGCTGATCAGAATCGTAGAACGCTTGCAGCTCGCGCGCATAGGCCTCGGCACCCGCTTCGGGGCTTTCAACCGTGGTCGGGATCGGGTGGACATGGCCGACCGGCGCATTGCGGTCGAGAAACGTCGCGCGCGCGACCGCCATGTTGTTGAGGGGATCGGTCTCAGGGACAAATCGCTCATCGCCGATGAACCAGTGCACGCGCTCCCACGGGATCCTGCCGCGCCAGGCATCGCTTCCCAGCAGTTGATAGAGCTTCCTGGGGCTGGAGCCGCCGGTGAGGCAGATCGCGATGCGCCCGGAATTGGCTGATATCCGCGCTATCACCCGCTCGGCCGCTGCCAAGGCGAGGGCCTCGGCGTCGGCCTCGACGATCAGCTTCGGCTGGCCCGTCGCCGCCATCACGTAAACTTCCGCCAGCTTCGCCCGTCGCGCCGGAGCAGCTCGTCGGCGCAGGCCGGGCCGTCGCTGCCGGCTTCATAGGTCTCGATGCCGTTGGTGCCTTCGCTCTTCCAGGCGTCCAGGAACGGTTGCACCGCCTGCCACCCGGCCTCGACGCCATCGGCGCGCTGGAACAGGATGTTGTCGCCGATCATGCAGTCGTAGATCAGCGTCTCGTAGCCGGTCGAGGGATCGGCACGGAAATAGTCGCCGTAGCGGAATTTCATCTCGACGCCGTCGATGGTGATGCTGGGTCCCGGAATCTTGGCGTTGAACTGCAGCTCGATGGTCTCGGTCGGCGCGATGCCGATGGTGAGAAAATTCTGCGACAGGCGGTCGATGTCCGTGCCTGAAAACATCGACAGCGGCGCCTGCTTGAACTTGATCGCGACCTCGGTGCGCTTGTGACCCAGCGCCTTGCCGGTGCGCAGGTAGAAGGGCACGCCGGCCCAGCGCCAATTGTCGATCATCAGCTTGAGTGCGACAAAGGTCTCGGTGCTGCTGCCGGGCTTGACGTCCTCGGTCTTGCGATAGTCCGTGATCTCGTCGTCGCCGATGCGGCCGGCGAGATATTGCGCGCGGACCGAATTTTTCAGCGCCTCTTCCCGGCTTGGCTGCTGGATCGAGGTGAGCACGTCGGCCTTCTCGGAGCGCACGGAATGCGCATCGAAACGCGCCGGCGGCTCCATCGCGACCAGCGACATCAGCTGGAACAGATGGTTCGGCACCATGTCGCGCAGCGCGCCGGTGGCATCGTAGAAGCCGCCGCGATGGCCGACGCCGAGTTTTTCTTCCACGGTGATCTGGATGTGGTCGATGTGGTTGCGATTCCAGATCGGCTCGAACATGCCGTTGGCAAAGCGCAGCACCAGGATGTTCTGCACCGTTTCCTTGCCGAGATAATGATCGATCCGGTAGATCTGGTGCTCGTCCATGATATCAAGCAGTTCGGCGTTCAGCGCACGCGCTGAGACAAGATCGGTGCCGAACGGCTTTTCGATCACCAGACGGCGCCAGGCGCCGTTCTCCTTCATCATGCCGGTGCGGCCGAGCTCGCGCGCGGTCGGCGCGAACGCGGCGGGCGGGGTTGCCAGATAGAACAGCCGGTTGCCGCCGGTGTCCTGGGCGCATTCCAGTGAATCCAGATGCTCGCGCAGGCGGTCGAAGGAGGGCGGATCCTTCGGATCGGCCTCGACGAAGGTGACGCATTGCAGCAGTCTCGTGGCGATGTCGTCGTCCACGGGACGCGTCGCGAACTGGCGCAATCCCTTCAGCAGGCTGTCGCGCAGCTCGTCGTCCGACTGGCCCTTGCGGGCCACGCCGACGACACAGAACTTTTCCGGTAACAGATGCTCGGCGGCGAGATTGTAGAGCGACGGCATCACCAGGCGGTGAGTGAGATCACCGGTGACACCAAAGATGACGAAGGCGCAATTTTCCGGCTTGCGCTTGGCTTGCGGGTCTTTTGTCACGAACGATTGGCCTTCGCGTTGTTGCTCTTATTTAGACTTCGAAGCGTCCGGTTGCTTCGGCTCCTTGTGGCCGCCGAAACCCGCGCGCATCGCGGAGAGAATTTTTTCGGCGAAGGTGTGTTCCCGACGGGAACGAAAACGTGTGTAGAGCGCCGCGGTCAAAACCTCGGCCGGCACGGCCTCGTCGATTGCCGCATTCACAGTCCAGCGTCCTTCGCCGGAATCCTCGACGAAGCCGGAATATTCCGCCAGCGCCGGGCTGTCGGCGAGCGCGGTCGAGGTGAGGTCGAGCAGCCATGACGGGATCACCGAGCCGCGCCGCCAGACTTCGGCGATGTCGGCGAGATCGAAATCGTAGCGATGATCGGCCGGCAACGCCTCGATGTTGGCGTTCTTGAGGATGTCGAACCCTTCGGCATAGGCCTGCATCAGGCCGTATTCGATGCCGTTGTGGATCATCTTGACGAAGTGGCCGGCGCCCACCGGGCCGGCATGGATGTAGCCTTGCTCGATGCGCGGATCGCGGCCGTCGCGTCCCTCCGTGCGCGGAATCTCGCCGGCACCGGGTGCGAGCGCGGCGAAGATCGGATCGAGCCGGTCCACCACCGGCTTCTCGCCGCCGATCATCATGCAATAGCCGCGGTCGAGACCCCAGACGCCGCCTGACGTGCCGACGTCGACATAATGGATGCCGCGCGTCTTCAGCGCCTTGCCGCGGCGGACGTCGTCCTGCCAGAAGGTATTGCCGCCATCGATGATGACGTCGCCTTCCTGCATCACGCCCGCGATCGTGTCGATCGTTTGCTCGGTGATGCGTCCCGCCGGCAGCATCACCCAGGCCGTGCGCGGCCGCTCGAGTTTGGCGATGAACTCTTCGAGCGTCGCCGAGCCGACCGCACCGTCGGCGGCAAGGCCGGCGACGGCCTTGGCGTCCTTGTCATAGACCACGGTCGAATGTCCGTGGCGCATCAGCCGGCGAACGATGTTGCCGCCCATCCGGCCGAGGCCGATCATGCCGAGTTGCATTTGAGATGATCCCTTAATTCAGTGCGTCGTTGAGCGCCGCGTTGAGCGCCGCGAGACCTTTCTTGAGCGGACCCTTCAGGTGCACCCGAAGCGCGCGACGTCCGCGCTCGGTGAGCACGTCGAAGTCGCCGCGCGCCTGCGCCGCCTTGATCACGCCAAAGCTCGCCTTCTGGCCCGGCACCGGAAGATCCTTGGCATCATCAGCCGTGATCTGGAGGAACACGCCGCTGTCGGGCCCGCCCTTGTAGGCCTGTCCGGTCGAGTGCAGGAAGCGCGGTCCGAACTCGGCGCAAGTCGCAACATGCCGCTTCTCGCGCACTTCGAGCCGCATCGCCTGAAGCGCGTCGATCGTGGCCTTGTCGCGCGCGATGTAGCCGAGCAGGGCGACATAGTCGCCATGGCCGGAGCGGGAGAGATGCGCTTTCAGCCAGGAGGTGAGATCGCCATTGGCGCCGGCGGCGCGCAGCGCCGTGGCATTGGCCTCGTCGGTGTAGAGGTCGGCTTCATCCGTGCTGACCACCGGCTGCTCCGCCGGCAGCGCGCCGGTCTTCTCGAACGAGGCCGTGAGCTCGCGGGTCTTGATCTTGGCCGCTTCCACGTCCGGCTGGTCGAACGGGTTGATGCCGAGGAGGCTGCCTGCCACCGCCGTTGCCATCTCGAAGCGGAAGAACTCCTGTCCGAGGTGGTCGATCGATTTCATGACGATGCGCACCACGGGATGGCCGGCCGCCTCGATCGCGGCAAGCTTGGAGTCGTGTGCGGCGTCCGCCTCGCCTTCGGTGCGGATGTCGATGAAGAAGCGGTCATTGCCGTAAAGCGAGGGCTCGCCCAGCGGCTCGCCGTCGATCGGGATCAGGCCTTTGCCCTCCTTGCCGGTCGATTCCGCGATGAGCTGCTCGGCCCAGGCGCCGAAATCGGCGATCTTCTTCGACGACAGGATCGTCACCTTGTCGCGGCCCTCGATCGCGGCGAGGCCCATGGCGAGGCCGAGCTGGACGCCGGGGTTCTCACTCGGCGGTACGTCCGGTCCGCAGGAGCGGGCCATCGCAAGCGCATGCTTGATGAATGTCTTGACGTCGACGCCCGCGGTTGCCGCCGGCACCAGGCCGAACGGCGAGAGCACCGAATAGCGTCCGCCGATCGGGGGCTCGCCATGGAAGATGCGGGCGTAGTTCAGCTTCTTTGCCGCCTTCTCCAGCGACGAGCCGGGATCGGTCACCGCAATGAAGCGGAAGCCGGTCTTGGCCTTGGGGCCGAGGACTTGGGCGACGCGCTCATGAAAATAGTCCTTCATCGCGTTCGGCTCGGTGGTGCCGCCGGATTTGCTGGAGACGATGAACACGGTGTTGGCGATGTCGATCTTCGCTTCCATCGCCCGCACCTGTGCGGGATCGGTGGAGTCGAGCACATGCAGTTTCGGGAAGCCGGACTTCTTCCCAAACGTCTCGGCCAGCACCTCGGGGCCCAGGCTCGATCCCCCCATGCCGAGCACGACGGCGTCGGAGAATTTCTGGCCCTTCACGCGGCTCGCATAGTCCTCGTAGTCGGCGACGTCAGCCTTCGCCGCGCTGTCGAGCCAGCCAAGCCACTTGTCCTCGTCCGTGCCGGTCCAGACCGATTTGTCGCGCTGCCACAGCCTGCGGATCTTGGCGGACGCGCGCCATTCCTCGGTGCTCTTGGCCACGGCCTTGCCGAGGGCATCGCCGAGCGAGAGAAGCTGGCGGTCGATTGCGGGGCCGAGCACGGTCGCGCGCTTGTGCGCGACCGCGCCATAGAGCTTGTCAGCGGCGTCGGCAAACTGCTTGACGCCGTCCTTGACCAGCTCCTCGGTGATCGCATCGAGCGAGACGCCGGAGCGCTCCAGCTCTTCGAGCACGCGATAGGCGTCCTCGACATTCTCCTCCAGGCTGTCACGCGGCTTGCCGTGGTCGCGGAATGCATCCAGCGTTGCCGGCGGCACGGTGTTGATGGTGTCGGGGCCGATCAGCTCCTCGACATAGAGGACGTCGCTGTAATCCTTGTTCTTGGTGCCGGTTGAGGCCCACAGCATGCGCTGCGGCTTGGCGCCCTTGGCGGCGAGCTTGTCCCAGCGCGGACCCGAGAACAGGCGCTTGTAATCCTGGTAAGCGACCTTGGCATTGGCGATCGCGACCTTACCCTTCAGCGCGGCGAGCCGCTCCTTTTCGCTGGGATCGTTGGCCCGCGCGATCTTCTCGTCGAGCTGCTTGTCGACCACGCTGTCGATGCGGCTGACGAAGAAGCTCGCCACGCTCGCGACATGCGAGGGATCGCCGCCGCCTGCGACGTACTTTTCAAGTCCCGCAAGATAGGCTTCGGCGACCTGGAGGTAGACGGCCTTGGAGAACAGCAGCGTGATGTTGATGCTGATGCCGTCGCCGATCAGCGTCTCGATCGCCGGCAGGCCTTCCGGCGTCGCCGGCACCTTCACCATCAGATTCTTGCGGCCCACGTCCTTCCAGAGCCGGCGCGCCTCGGCGACCGTGCCTGATGTGTCCATGGCAAGGTAAGGCGAGACTTCCAGGCTGACATAGCCGTCGCCGCCCTTGAGCCGGTCATAGACCGGGCGGAGCACGTCGGCGGCGTTCTGGATGTCCTCGACCGCGACGGCCTCGAACAGGTCGGCGACGGTCCGGTCGCCGCGCTTCAGCGCCTTGCCGATCGGGGCGTCATATTCGTCGGAGCTGCCGATCGCCTTCTCGAAGATCGAGGGGTTGGAGGTGACGCCCTTGACGCCGTCGGTGTCGATCAGCCGCTTCAAATCGCCCTTGGCGATGAAGCCACGAGCCAGGAAGTCCAGCCAGACGGCTTGTCCGTGCTTTTCCAGTTCTTTGACGGGATTCATGATACTTATTTATCTCCAAGCCTGCGGGCGAGGGGTTTCCGCGCCGGTCCTGACGCGCTATCCTCTAGCTAACATGCTCCCGGGAGGGAACCAATCAAGGGTATAGGCGTCATACCCTCAGTGTAACTCCGTCGCGATCAAAGCGATCCAGGCGGGCGTGGCCGTGTTGCGTAAAAAAGTCGTTGGCCGCAAGGTTGGCCGAGGTCTCGTTGCGTAACGTATGCCGGCCGCTGCACGAGTATCAGCGGATTCCGATCCGCCTGCTGCATTGTGGCTCGGTCGCGAATGGCCATGCTGGGGGAAAGCATGCACGCACATCCTGACGGCCTGACGCTCGCCGACAGCCGGCAACCGGTCACACCGGCTGTGTCCGTCGACGCGTCCCATGATCTCGAAATCAACCGTTGCGCGACTCACCTGCGGCTGCTGGTCGCGGCGGGCTTCGCGATGACGCTGCTCAGCGCAAGCCTTGCCTTCGACTGGTGGGACGGCCTCGGCAGCTACGATACGACGCTCGGCTATGCCGGCGTCGCGGTGTTCGGCCTGATTACCAGCCGGCTGATCTGGATGCTTCCCGCCGAACGGGGGCCGGCGGTGATCATCACCCCCTACGGCATCCGCGATCTCCGTATCGGCAATGACTTTCTGCTGTGGGACTCGATCTCGGAGATTTCGGCTGAAGAAGGCCGTGGGCACAAGGCGATCATTCTGACGCCGACGCCCGCCTTGCTGCGGCAGCTCTGTACGACCAGAGCCAAGCTCCGAGCCAAGTCGCGCGGCATGGCGAACGACCGGATTGTCATCCGCGTGGAAGGGTTGGCGACCGATTTTGATACACTGCTGCGTGCTTGTCGCGACTGTCATGCTGCGAGCAATCCAGGCACCGCATTGCAGCAGGAAGATGAACGCGGCATGCAAAACCGTACTCAAGGCTTCGCCGTACAAGCGTCATAAGATCGCCGCTCGCGGTTCTTTATGCTGCGGCGCCGGAAGGCCTCACCCCCGGTAACGCCCGGATGTTGCGGGCGAGTGACATTTCCTGGAAATGAGCGAAGATATGCATAGATTCGCATAAATAACAGGCAGGTGCCTGTTCGTAACTCACCCGGTTGCCTACGTTGTGCGTTGCGTCGAGTCGGCCCTCGGGTGTCCAATGATCGTCATGTGCTCACGCTGATTCGAGACGGCCTGAGGAACGGTCCAGTAACTGCTTTCGTTTCAGCTTGTAGCGGAAATCACGCGGAGAGGGATCATGTACAACGATTCGCTATTCAACGCTTTCGCTCGGTCGTTCGAGGCGAGAAGCCAGCACGACATGTCGATGGCGGAATATTTGGAATCGTGTCGAAGCGATCCCATGAAATACGCCAACGCGGCCGAACGACTGCTAGCAGCGATCGGTGAGCCCCAGACGATTGACACGGCCAAGGACCCACGCCTTGGCCGTATTTTTTTGAACCGCACGATCCGTACCTATCCGGCCTTCGCCGGCTTCTACGGCATGGAAGAAACCATCGAGCGCATCGTCGGTTTCTTCCGGCACGCGGCGCAGGGCTTGGAGGAGCGCAAGCAGATCCTCTATCTGCTCGGCCCGGTCGGCGGCGGCAAATCCTCGCTCGCCGAGCGGCTCAAGTCGCTGATGGAAGTGCACCCGATCTACGTGCTCAAGGCCGGCGATGAACTCTCGCCGGTGTTCGAGAGCCCGCTCAGCCTGTTCGATCCCGATCAGCTCGGGCCGATGCTGGAAGAGAAATACGGCATTCCGCGCCGGCGTCTCACCGGGTTGATGAGCCCGTGGTGCTACAAGCGGCTGGAAGCTTTCGGCGGCGACATTTCCCAGTTCCGTGTCGCAAAAATCCAGCCGTCGCGGCTGCGCCAGATCGGCATCGCCAAGACCGAGCCCGGTGACGAGAACAACCAGGACATCTCCTCGCTGGTCGGCAAGGTCGATATCCGCAAGCTCGAGACCTACGCCCAGAACGATCCCGACGCCTACAGCTATTCTGGCGGCCTCAACCGCGCCAACCAGGGCGTGCTCGAGTTCGTCGAGATGTTCAAGGCGCCGATCAAGATGCTGCACCCGCTGCTCACCGCAACGCAGGAAGGCAACTATATCGGCACCGAGAATATCGGCGCGATCCCGTTCACCGGCGTGATCCTCGCGCACTCGAACGAAGCCGAGTGGGCGAGCTTCAAGGCCAACAAGAACAACGAGGCCTTCATCGACCGCATCTGCGTGATCAAGGTGCCGTATTGCCTGCGGATCACGGAAGAGCAGAAGATCTACGAGAAGCTGATCCAGGGCTCCGAGCTCGCGGCCGCACCCTGCGCGCCCTCGACGCTGGAGACGCTGGCGCGGTTCTCGGTGATGTCGCGGCTGCGCAAGCACGAGAATTCCACGACGTATGCCAAGATGCGGGTTTACGACGGCGAGAGCCTGAAGGAATCCGATCCGAAGGCGCGCAGCGTCCAGGAATATCGCGATGCCGCCGGCGTCGACGAGGGCATGGACGGCGTCTCCACCCGCTTCGCCTTCAAGATCCTGGCTGCGACCTTCAACCACGATCCGCAGGAGGTCGCCGCCGACGCCGTGCATCTGATGTACGCGCTGGAGCAGTCGATCAAGCGCGAGCAGCTGCCTGAGGAAGTCGAGAAGCGCTACCTCGAATTCATCAAGGCGGACCTTGCGCCGCGCTATGCCGAGTTCATCGGCAACGAGATCCAGAAGGCCTATCTCGAATCCTACTCGGATTACGGCCAGAACCTGTTCGACCGCTACGTCGACTACGCCGATGCCTGGATCGAGGATCAGGACTTCAAGGACTCCGACACCGGTCAGCTGCTGGATCGCGAACTTTTGAACCAGGAACTGACCAAAATCGAGAAGCCGGCGGGCATCGCCAACCCCAAGGACTTCCGCAACGAGGTGGTCAAATTCTCGTTACGGTCGCGGGCCCAGAACGGCGGCAAGAATCCGACCTGGATTTCCTACGAGAAGATTCGCGACGTGATCGAAAAGCGGATATTCTCCCAGGTCGAGGACCTGCTTCCGGTCATTTCCTTCGGGTCGAAGAAGGATGGCGAGACGGAGAAAAAGCACGGCGAGTTCGTCGCACGCATGGTGGAGCGCGGCTACACCGAGCGTCAGGTTCGCCGTCTCGTCGAATGGTACATGCGCGTGAAGCAGGCCGGTTGAGGCGGATGGAAAAGTGCCGATTCACATTATTGACAGGCGCCTGAATCCAGGCGGCAAGAGTCTCGAGAACCGCCAGCGGTTCTTGCGTCGGGCCAAATCCCTGGTGCAGGGCGCCGTCAAGAAGACCTCGCAGGAACGCGACATCAAGGACGTCCTGGAGGGTGGTGAAGTCACGATACCGCTCGACGGCATGCACGAGCCGCGTTTCCGCCGTGAAGGCGGAACGCGCGACATGGTGCTGCCCGGGAACAAGAAGTTCATCGAGGGCGACTATCTCCAGCGCTCCGGCCAGGGCAGCGCCAAGGATTCCGGTCCGGGCGAGGGCGACGGCGAAGACGCCTTCCGCTTTGTGCTCAGCCGTGACGAGTTCGTCGATCTCTTCCTCGACGACCTCGAGCTGCCCGATCTTGCCAAGCGCAAGGTCGCGCAGACCGAGAGCGAGGGCATCCAGCGCGCCGGCTACACCACGTCGGGCTCGCCCGCCAACATCTCGGTGAGCCGGACCGTGCGGCGCGCGCTGGCGCGCCGTATCGCGCTCAAGCGTCCGAGCAAGGACGAGCTCGAGGAGCTGGAAGCCGCGATCGCCGCCTGCACCGACGAGGACGAGCGTCTTGTGCTTCTCGCCGAGCTCGAAAGGCTGAAGGCGAAGACCAAGCGCATTCCCTTCATCGACCCGCTCGACATCCGCTACCGCCGCTTCGAGACGGTGCCCAAGCCCGTGGCGCAGGCCGTGATGTTCTGCCTGATGGACGTCTCGGGCTCGATGTCCGAGCACATGAAGGACCTCGCCAAGCGGTTCTACATGCTGCTCTATGTGTTCCTGAAGCGGCGCTACAAGCATGTCGAGATCGTCTTCATCCGGCACACCGACCGCGCCGAGGAGGTGGACGAGCAGACCTTCTTCTACGGTCCGGCCTCGGGCGGCACGCTGGTCTCCAGCGCGCTCCAGGCGATGCACGAGATCGTGCGCGAACGCTTCAACCCGTCGGACTGGAATATCTACGCAGCCCAGGCCTCCGACGGCGACAATTCCTATTCCGACGGCGAGCTCACGGGCATGCTGCTGACCGACAAGATTCTGCCGGTCTGCCAGTTCTTTGCCTATCTCGAGGTCGGCGAGTCCGGAGGCAGCGCCTTCGATCTCTCCGATAGCTCGCTCTGGACCCTCTATGAGCGCCTGCGCAACAGCGGCGCACCGCTCTCGATGCGCAAGGTCAGTGAACGCAGCGAGATCTTTCCGGTGTTCCACGATCTGTTCCAGCGCCGCGAAACTGCCCAGGAGAAAGCCGCTCCATGACGGAAAGATTGTTCGAAGGCGCGGATTGGGATTTTCACACCTTGCAGCGCATCACCGATGCCTGCGAGGAGGTGGCGTTCAAGGATCTCGGGCTCGACGTCTATCCGAACCAGATCGAGGTCATCACGGCCGAACAGATGCTGGATGCCTACTCGTCGGTCGGCATGCCCTTGTTCTACAAGCACTGGTCGTTCGGCAAGCAGTTCGCGTATCATGAGGCGTCCTACCGCAAGGGCCTGATGGGGCTCGCCTATGAGATCGTGATCAACTCCTCGCCCTGCATCTCCTACCTCATGGAGGAGAACACGGCGACGATGCAGACGCTGGTGATCGCGCACGCCGCCTTCGGCCACAACCACTTCTTCAAGAACAATTATCTGTTCAGGCAGTGGACCGACGCGGACGGCATTCTGGATTATCTCGACTTCGCCAAGAACTACGTCATGCAATGCGAGGAGCGCTACGGCCGCACCGAGGTCGAGCGCACGCTGGACGCGGCGCATGCGCTGATGTCGCACGGTATCGACCGCTATCCCGGCAAGAAGAAGCTGGATTTGCGCGAGGAAGAGAAGCGTGCCGGCCGTCGCCGCCAGCACGAAGAGGAAGTCTTCAACGATCTCTGGCGCACCGTGCCCAAGGGGGCGTCGAAGACCCGGTCCGCGATCTCGCTCGAGCGCCGCCGCAAGCTGCTCGGCCTGCCGCAGGAAAACCTGCTCTATTTCCTGGAGAAGAGCGCACCAAGGCTGGCGCCCTGGCAGCGCGAGCTGCTGCGCATCGTCCGCCACATCGCGCAATATTTCTATCCGCAGAGCCAGACCAAGGTGATGAACGAGGGTACCGCGACCTACGTCCACTACCGCATCATGACCAAGCTGCACCAGGAAGGTCGGCTCACCGACGGCAATTTCCTCGAATTCCTGCAATCGCACACCAATGTGGTGTTCCAGCCCGAATTCGACGATCCGCGCTACTCCGGCTTCAACCCCTATGCGCTCGGCTTCGCCATGATGCAGGACATCGAGCGCATCGTCACCAGGCCGGAGGACGAGGACCGCGAATGGTTCCCTGACATCGCCGGCAAGAACGACGTGATGGGCGTATTGCGCGACGTCTGGGCCAATTACCGCGACGAGAGCTTCATCGCCCAGTTCCTGAGTCCCAAATTGATGCGGCAACTCCGCATGTTCCACCTGCACGACGATCCCGAAGAGCGCGCCGGCATCCGGGTCGATGCCATCCACGACGAGCGTGGCTTCCGCCGCGTCCGGCGCGAGCTGGCACGGCAGCACGATGTCGGCTACATCGACGCCAATATCGAAGTGGTCGACGTCGATCTCTCCGGCGACCGCCGGCTGATCCTGCATCACCACGTCATCAAGGGCGCGCAGCTCAACGAAACCGACGCCAAGCGCGTGCTGCAGCATCTGGCCGATCTCTGGACCTACGACGTCTCGCTGATCGAGGTCGACGCCAACGACAAGGTCTTGCGCGAATATGTCGTGAGCCCGCGCCCGATCCCGGCAGCGGCCTGAGGCCACCCTCAGCTCCTGGAGCATCGACGTGGCGAACACTCGCCCGCGGCCCATCCTTCGAGACGCCCGCCTTTGGCGGGCCCTCAGGATGAGGACGGAGTGTGCGGCTTTCGACAGATAGAGATGCGGCTTGGCCTCATCCTGAGGAGACCGCGAAGCGGTCGTCTCGAAGGACGAGGCGCTTGCTCTGGCCGCCGCCAGGAATTTGCATCGACCTGAGTTGCTCTAAGCCGGTTGCTTCTTGGCCGGCTTCTTCTTCTTGGACGCATTCAACCCCACCGCCGCGCGAATGAGCGCCTTCAACGCCTTCTCGTTGATCTTTTCGCCTTCGCGAATATCGATCGCGCGCCGCAAATTTCCGTCGAGGCTCGCGTTGAACAGGCCGGCGGGATCGTCCAGCGCCGCGCCCCTGGCAAAGGTCATCTTCACGACGGCCTTGTAGGTCTCGCCGGTGCAGATGATGCCGTCGTGCTCCCACACGGGAACGCCGCGCCATTTCCACTCTTCGACGACGTCGGGGTCGGCGTCCTTGATCAAGGCACGGATCCGCCCCAGCGTCTCGCCGCGCCAGTCGCCGAGCTCCTTGATCCTGCCGTCGATCATTTTGGAAGGTGAAGCGCCATCCGTCTTCGTCGCGCTCTTTTTCGTGGTCACGGCCTTCTTCATGATCACGCCTCCTGCCGCGCGCCGTCGCGTCGGCCGAGATAGGGCAGCGCGAACAAATAGAGCCCTGTCGCCAGCAGCGGGATCAACGGGACGAGCGCCAGGAAGCCGATCCAGATGGCCTGGAGCTGCATGGTCATGGCGACGATGTTGGCGATGACGGCGAGCGTGAAAGCGATCGACAGCCAGCGATGGATCTGACGAACCCACATATTCCCGGTCAATGAAACCTCCTCTTGAGATGATCGAATGAAGGTCGCGCCGGACTAGTCAGCCCGCGCCAGCACCTCGTCCAGCTTGGTGAAGAACTGCTTCCAGCCTGCATGCGCGCCGCCGTAAGCCTGCTTCTGCGTCGGGCTGAAGCCCGCCTGCTCGACACGCAGATGCGTGCCCGCGCTCGTCGGCGTCAGCGTGAAGGTCACCACGCTCTTCAGATCGAACGCCGCGTCCTCATGCGAGAAATTCCAGGTGTAGGCGAGCGTCTTCTGCGGCTCGATGGTGAGCACCTCGCAGTCCAGCACGCCGCCCCACTCGCCGCGCAGCTTGAAGCGATGACCGACTGATGGCTTGAAGTCGTTCTTCATCAGCCATTCCTCGATCAGATGCGGTTGCGTCAGCGCGCGCCAGATCCGCTCGGCCGGAAAGGCAAATTCGCGCTCGATGACCACTGAACGTTTTTCGGTCACGTGTTCGGTCATTGGTCCATCCTCTTCAGGAGATCGTCGAGAGCGTCGAGCCGGTTCTGCCAGAAGGAGGCCATCTGGCTGGTCCAGTCGATCAGCGGATTGAGCGCACCAGGCTGCGCGCTGTAATGGGTCTGGCGTCCCTCGTGCCGGTCGCGCACGAGGCCCGCCTGCTTCAGTGCGCCCAGATGTTTCGAGACCGCCGGCTGGGAAACGCCCGACCGCGCCGTCAGTGCCCCGACCGTCTGCTCGCCCTCCCGGCACAAACGCTCGAAGATCGCCCGCCGGGTCGGATCGGCGAGCGTCTTGAACAGGAGATCGTGGGCGGCGGGCATGGGAAATCCATAACCAGTAAGTTATGGATTAATTCATAACCGTGGGGTTATGGCTAAGTCAAGGGGGATGGGAGATATGGCGCTCGCTCTCTCCTCCGTCATTGCGAGCGCAGCGAAGCAATCCAGACTGCCGCTGCAGAAACAGTCTGGATTGCTTCGTCGCTTCGCTCCTCGCAATGACGGCGGATATAGCGCCGCCTCACGCAACCCTTACGGCCGCAAATACAGATATCCCTGCGACTGCAGCTCGGCCAACCGCACCACGCCGCCCTTTTCCGCGCTGA
Organism: Bradyrhizobium sp. GW821-FHT13H05; assembly: GCF_058804065.1. Classification (NCBI taxonomy): domain Bacteria; kingdom Pseudomonadati; phylum Pseudomonadota; class Alphaproteobacteria; order Hyphomicrobiales; family Nitrobacteraceae; genus Bradyrhizobium; species Bradyrhizobium sp. GW821-FHT13H05. The sequence goes on from NZ_JBXAPO010000021.1 coordinate 103,307, forward strand.
CGAAGCCCGGCAAGAGATCCGTCAGCGTGACGTTCTGCGCCTTCATGGTGTTGCCGCAGGCGGCGAGCTCGACGCCGTCCTTGGAGAAATCGCCGACGCGCTTGCTGATGTCGGGGTTGGCCTGCGCCCAGTGGAATGCCTTCAGCGCGGGGCCGTGGATCACCAGCGCGATCGTGACGTGATCGGGGCCACCGACGCCGTCGATGTGGTTCTGGATATTGCCGAGCACGAAATTGACCTTCTCGGCGTCGCTGAGATGGTAGACCACCTTCAGCTTGTTCGAGGCAGGAGCCTCGGTCGCTGCCTTCGCGCTGGAGGCGCCAAACGCCGCGCCCAAAGCCGAGACGGCGCTCCACAAGATGTTCCGGCGGTTCATGGCGATCTCCCTCACCTGACTTTGCCGGAGACATATCACTTGTGGCGGAGCGCGGCGAGTTCCTTGCGGTCGGTTACCAGCGAGGCGCACTCGCTGTTATCTGCGCGGTCGAGCCGAAAGATCCCGTCATCGGCGCCTGCGACCAGCGATTGCTCGGCCTCGTCGTCCGGCTTGTTGTTCTGCCAGACCCTGACCCGCGCCAGCCGCACGATGGCGGACTTGTCGTCCTTCGCCAGCGCGACGCCGATGCCGCCGCCTTCGCAGTCGACGCCGCAGCCGAGGCGAATCTCGGTGCCGTCCTTGGTGAAGACCGCGTGGTTGCAGGAGCCGCTGGAGTCGAACTCACCCGAGCGGTGGCGATATCTGAAGCCGAGCCGGAACGAGTTGTGCAGCTGCTTGTCCTCCTTGTCGGCCTCCGCGGAGACCAGCAGCTTCATCGCGGCGACCTTCTGCTTCGGATGCCGCGCCAGATGGCCCGCATCGTAGCGGCGGACGAAGCAGGCATAGGCCTTGTCGCCGGGCGCGCCCGCATACATGCGCGCGTTGAAGGTGTCGGCCTCGGCCTTGGTGGCTTCGCGGATGTCGTCGGCCTCGTCGGCGCGGGCAGTGCCGATGAAGGTCGCAAGGACCAGCGGAAGGACAAGGGCAAGCTTCATGATCGCACCGCACCGTGTGAACCGTCGTCCACCCAAAACGGGCAGGCGAGCCGACTGGCGGTTAGTCGCGGGCGGCGAGCGGTGCGTTCAAGCGCTCCCGGCGGCGTGCCTTGCGGGCAGCCTCGCGCAAGGTTCCAGCCTTAATGGTTCAGAAGGAGGGGCATTGGTAAACCCCTGGTTGTTGCAGATGGCTGGTGGCGCTCAAAATGTCCGAAAGTCACAACTTGCCCAACCTTGCGATCGGCTACTCCCTGCCACGGCTGTTCACGCTGCTCGCGGCCGGCCTGGTGCTGACGCTGCTCTGTGCCGCGCTCGCATTCAATTGGCACTACGTCAAGGACATCACCACGTTCCAGATCGCGCTCTGCTATTTCGGCGTGGTGTTCTTCGGCCTCGCCACCTGCAAGATGCTCTGGACATTGATCTCCGCCAGGGAGCCGGTCGTCTTCATTACCCGTGTCGGCATTCGCGACACCAGGATCGCCGATGACACCATCTCCTGGAGATCGGTGCGGGACATGTCGATCTGGCGCTATCGCAGCCAGAAAGTCGTGGTGCTCCAGCTCGATCCTCTGCTCGCCGAGCGGTTCGACGGCGGCTTTCTGAAGCGCGTGCTGACGCTGCTGAACCAGCCGATCGGCGCCGACGGCGTGCTCGTCAATGCGGGTGGCCTGACCATGGACGGCGACAAGTTGTTCCACAGTTGCAAGGAATACTGGTCGGCGGGCCGATTGGCCCATTCGGGCCGCGCCGCAGCCTCGCCCGAACCCGTCCATTAGAACGCGATCTGTTTTAGTTGAACCGTCATCGGCCCGGACCTCGGACCACCTCTCCCGGGTGGGAGAGGTAAGAAACGCGTCAGCGCAGGCTGGCGTTGAACTTGTCCAGCGCTGCCGAGCCCGGGCACAGTGCGTCCGCTTCCAGCGTGTTGAGCGGCGTCTCGACCGTGTTGAGATGCGTGTGCAAATCGTCCGCATCGGGATCGACGTAGAGAAGACCGGTGACGATCTGGCCCTTGGCAGCGTGCTTGGCGAGGAAGGTCTGCGCGCCGAGCCGGTCATGCGGATCGTAGTCCGCGTCGATCTTGCGCAGTGCGATCTTGCTGCCGTCATGCTGCTCGACCACCTGCACCGTGCCCGGCGCGTAGTCGACCGCGATCGGGTCGCGGCCGACCAGCACGTCGAGCCGGTTCACCGCGTCATTGTGCTCGCGGACATAGTCAAAACTCTTGGTCGAGCCGGCGTGGTTGTTGAAGGCGATGCAGGGGCTGATCACATCGATGAAGGACGCACCCTTGTGGCCGATCGCGGCGGCGATCAGCGGCACCAGCTGGGTCTTGTCGCCGGAGAACGAGCGCGCGACGAAGGTGGCGCCGAGCTGGAGTGCGATCGCGACGAGGTCGATGGCGTTGTCGGTGTTGGTGACGCCCTTCTTGCTCTTCGAGCCGCGGTCGGCGGTGGCCGAGAACTGGCCCTTGGTCAGGCCGTAGACGCCGTTGTTCTCGACGATGTAGGTCATGTTGACGCCGCGCCGGATCGAATGCGCGAACTGGCCGAAGCCGATCGAAGCGGAATCTCCGTCGCCGGAGACGCCGAGATAGATCAGGTCGCGGTTGGCGAGATTGGCGCCGGTCAAGACGCTGGGCATGCGGCCGTGCACGGAGTTGAAACCGTGCGAATTTCCGAGGAAATAGTCCGGCGTCTTGGACGAGCAGCCGATGCCGGAAATCTTCGCCACCCGGTGCGGCTCGATCGAGAGCTCATAGCAGGCCTCGATGATCGAGGCCGTGATCGAATCGTGCCCGCAGCCGGCGCACAGCGTCGAGATCTTGCCCTCGTAATCGCGATGGGTGTAGCCGAGGTCGTTCTTCTTGAGACCCGGATGATGGAATTTCGGTTTTGCAATGTAGGTCATGCGAGCACCTGCGATTCCAAGGCCGTCATGGCCGGGCTTGTCCCGGCCATCCACGTCTTGGCGGCAAGGAAGAAAGGCGTGGATGCCCGGGTCAAGCCCGGGCATGACGATGGAGAGAGCAACGCGCGGGTCATGACACGGCCTTGCGGAGCGGGGTCACCTTGAGGTGATCCTGGTGGTCGCCAATGGCTTTTGCGATATAGCGGGCGGTGATCGGGGTGCCGTCGTAGTGCGTGATCGGCACGAGACGGACCGGATCGATGCCGTTCTCGTTGACGATGAGCTGACGTAGCTGGCTGTCGCGGTTCTGCTCGACCACGTAGACGAAGTCGTGCTCGGCGAGGAAGCTCGCCACGCTCGAATGGAACGGGAAGGCGCGGATGCGCAGGCGATCGAGCTGATGCCCGCGCGCCTCCAGAAGGCCGATCGCCTCGTCCATCGCCGGCGAGGTCGAGCCGAAATAGATCACGCCATATTTGGTCGGCCGTTCTGCATTGGCCTGCAGCGGGCGCGGCACCAGATCCTGCGCCGTCTCGAACTTGCGCACCAGGCGCTGCATGTTGTCGGCATAGACCGAGCCTTCCTCGGAATAGCGCGCATAGCGATCACGCGAGGTGCCGCGGGTGAAATAGGAGCCCTTGGTCGGATGCGTGCCGGGATAGGTGCGGTAGGGGATGCCGTCGCCGTCGACGTCGAGATAACGGCCGAAGTCACGACCCTCCTCCAGCATTTCCGCCGTCATGATCTTGCCGCGGTCGTATTGCCGGGCATCGTCCCATTTCAGCGGGCGGCAGAGCCGATGGTTCATGCCGATGTCGAGGTCGAGCATCAGGAAGATGGTGGTCTGGAGCCGTTCGGCGAGATCGAAGGCGGCGGCCGCGAACTCGAAGGCCTCGGCGGGATCTTCCGGGAACAGCAGCACATGCTTGGTGTCGCCATGCGAGGCATAGGCGCAGGCGATGATGTCGCATTGCTGGGTGCGGGTCGGCATGCCCGTGGAGGGGCCGGCACGCTGGATGTTCATGATCACGGCCGGGATCTCGGCGAAATAAGAGAGGCCGATGAACTCGGTCATCAGCGAGATGCCGGGGCCTGAGGTCGCGGTGAAGGCGCGGGCGCCGTTCCAGGAGGCGCCGATGACGATACCGATCGAGGCCAGCTCGTCCTCGCCCTGCACGATGGCGTATTTCGCCTTGCCCGTTTCAGGCTCGTGCCGATACTTCTTGCAGTGGGCCGTGAAGGCCTCCGCCACCGACGAGGACGGCGTGATCGGATACCAGGCGCACACGGTGGCGCCGCCATAGACGGCGCCGAGCGCGGCGGCGCTGTTGCCCTCGATGAAGATGCGGTCGCCGACCTTGTCGGACTTCTTGATGCGCAAGCCCAGCGGGCATTTCAAGTTCTGCAAGGCCCAGTCGCGGCCGAGATGCAGCGCGTGGACGTTGGAGGAGAGCAGCTTCTCCTTGCCCTTGTACTGCTCGCCGATCAGCTGCTCGATCAGCTTCGGGTCCATGTCGAGCAGCGCACTGAGCGCGCCGAGATAGATGATGTTCTTGAACAGCTGGCGCTGGCGCGGATCGGTGTAGGTCGAGTTGGTGATCGCGGTCAGCGGCACGCCGATCACGGTGATATCGTCGCGGAATTTGGTCGATGGCATCGGCTTGGTGGAATCGTAGAACAGATAGCCGCCGGGCTCGATGCCGGCGACGTCCTTGTCCCAGGTCTGCGGGTTCATCGCCACCATCATGTCGACGCCGCCGCGGGCGCCGAGATGGCCCTCTTCCGTCACCCGTACCTCGTACCAGGTCGGCAGGCCCTGGATGTTGGAGGGGAAGATGTTGCGGGGGCTCACCGGCACGCCATGGCGCAGGATCGCGCGCGCGAACATCTCGTTGGCGCTGGCCGAGCCCGAGCCGTTGACGTTGGCGAAGCGGACGACGAAGTCGTTTACGCTGCTGATCGGCTTTTTGTCGGACATGTCGAACCCGCTTGAGTCATTTCGATCAAATATTTCTGCATGTCCCAGGCTCCGGTGGGACAACGCTCGGCGCACAGCCCGCAATGCAGGCAGACATCCTCGTCCTTCACCATCACGCGCCCGGTCTTGAGATCGCTGGACACGTAGAGGTCCTGGTCGGGATGCAGCGACGGCGCCTTCAGGCGCTGGCGCAGATCGGCTTCCTCGCCATTGTCGGTGAAGGTGATGCAATCCATCGGGCAGATGTCGACGCAGGCATCGCACTCGATGCAGAGCGAGGTCGAGAACACAGTCTGCACGTCGCAGTTCAGGCAGCGATGGGCTTCGCCGAGCGCCAGCTTGACGTCGTAGCCGAGCTCGACCTCGGTGCGGATATCCTTCAGCGCGATCACCTTGTCGCGATGCGGTACCTTGAAGCGCTTGTCGTTGGAGATGTCGTTGTCATAGCTCCATTCGTGGATGCCCATCTTCTGCGAGGAGACATGCACCTCCGGGAGAGGGCGTTCGGTGATGTCTTCGCCCGACAGCATCTTGTGGATCGACAGCGCGGCGTCGTGGCCCTGCGCCACCGCCCAGATGATATTCTTCGGGCCGAACGCGGCATCGCCGCCGAAGAACACCTTTGGATTGGTCGAGACGAAGGTTTTTGGGTCGACCTTGGGCATGTGCCATTTGTCGAACTCGATGCCGCAATCCTGCTCGATCCAGGGGAAGGCGTTCTCCTGGCCGACCGCGACCAGCACGTCGTCGCAGGGAATGGTCTGATCGGGGTCGCCCGAAGGAACCAGGTTGCGGCGACCTTTGGCGTCGAATTCGGCTTTGACATGCTGGAAGGTGACGCCGATGAGCTTGCCGGCAACATGCTTGAATTCAACCGGCACCATGTAGTTGAGGATCGGAATATCCTCGTGGATCGCGTCCTCCTTCTCCCAGGGCGAGGCCTTCATCTCCTCGAAGCCGGAGCGGACGACCACGGTAACTTTCTCGCCGCCGAGGCGGCGCGCGGTGCGGCAGCAATCCATCGCCGTGTTGCCGCCGCCGAGCACGATCACGCGCTTGCCGATCTTGTCGGTGTGGCCGAACGACACGGACGAGAGCCAGTCGATGCCGATATGGATGTTGGCAGCGGCCTCCTTGCGGCCGGGAATGTCGAGCTCGCGGCCCCGCGGCGCGCCGGAGCCGACGAAGATCGCGTCATATTTCTCCGCGAGCAGCGCCTTCATGCTGTCGATGCGATGACCGCCCTTGAAGTCGACGCCGAGATTGAGGATGTAGCCGGTCTCCTCGTCGATGACCGAATTGGGCAGACGGAATTTCGGGATCTGCGTCCGCATCATGCCGCCGGCTTCGGGATCGCCGTCGAATACGGTGCAGTGATAGCCGAGCGGCGCGAGATCGCGCGCCACCGTCAGCGACGCCGGACCGCCGCCGACGAACGCGACGCGCTTGCCGTTTTTCGCGGAAGGGCGCGGCAGCCGGTGCGTGATGTCGTCCTTGAAGTCGGCGGCGACGCGCTTGAGGCGGCAGATCGCCACCGGCGTTTCCTCGACGCGTCCGCGGCGGCATGCGGGCTCGCAGGGACGATCGCAAGTGCGCCCCAGAATTCCGGGAAACACATTGGATTTCCAATTGATCATGTAGGCGTCGCTGTAGCGCCCTTGTGCGATCAGTCGGATGTATTCGGGAACCGGAGTATGCGCAGGACAGGCCCATTGGCAATCGACCACTTTGTGAAAGTAGTCGGGGGCCGCGATATCGGTCGGTTTCATTCCTACCCTGTCCGCGCAGGCTCAAAGACCCGGCGGCCTCTTTTGAGCTTGTCGGACGCTTAACGCGCGTCGATCTGGTTTCTGAATGACGTCATTGGGTTAGCTTATTAGAACCGTTCCGAAGTACAACGGCAAATTTTCGCGATTGACCGCTTTCATGGGAGCTGCGCGCGCACAGCATTAACGCCGCGCGCGATGTGCGTGCGGTGCAATATGGCGCTCTCCGCACGTCGAAGGTCTCGTGCCCCGGACGCAGCGCAGCAACGCTTGCGCGTTGCAGCGCGTCCGGGACACGAGAGCAACGCATCAGCCGCGCGCGATGTCGCTCTTGGCGAGATCCCACATCAGGCTGTAGGTGCCGACGGAGACGGGAAGCGGGAAGGGCGACGCGGCGGGGCCGGTGAAGCGCTCGGCAATGACAGCGGAGACCGCGCCGACATGCGTGCCGTCGATCAGCACGAACCAGTCGCGTGCGCCTTCGTTGCGCGCCGCCGGAATATCCGCCGTTGCGCCCGACAATTCCGGCTCGCTCTCGAGCAGATGCATCGAGATGATGCCCTCGCGCATTTCCGGCACCAGCTTTTCTTGCAGCGCATCACGCCATGCGTTTGCATTATCAGGCGTCGGACGCAGTCGCACGAGGCCGAGCGCGGCGCCGCGACCGGTGCCCTTGCTGATGGTGATCCGCGCGACCACGCGCAGCATGTTCTTGAAATGCGCCATGGTCCGCCGCGACCATTCGGTCTGGTTGGCGAGCCGCGCCCGGTAGGGGGGACTGTCGAGCACGTCGAGCGTCGCGGTCGAATACAGCGAGAGATATTTGGGGTTGGCGGCATGCGCGACATAGCGCCGCGCCTCCAGGAAACCCTCGATCGCGACGCGCTCTTCCAGATGCTCGCGATCGTACCAGCGGTTGAAATCGGGCTCGACGGCCGCGTCGATGTTCATCGACGTCAGCAGCATACCCTTTCCGGCGAGCGGCATTTTCTTGTTGTCCTTTTTGCGCCTTAACGCGCGGCCTTCGACGCGAGATCCGCGATCGACTTCATGACCGCGTCCCGCACGCCGGCATCATAGAGCGAATGTCCGGCTTCTTCCACGATCCTGACCTCGGAACCCGGCCAAACTTTCGCAAGCCGCGCGGATATCTCAGGAGGGCACAACAGGTCGTAACGGCCCTGGACGATGATGCCGGGAATGCCGGCGAGCTTGTCGGCGTTCCGCAACAACTGATCTTCGCCCATGAAGCTGTCATTGATGAAATAATGCGCTTCCATGAACGGCGTTGCGGGCAGCGTGCGCCAGACGTTCAGTGAAGCCAGGTCCAGCCGGGTCTTTGCGGCCTTGTGCTCGGACAAGGCACGCTCGGTGTCATGCCAGGCGCGCGAGGCGGGGCCGTGCACGGACGGATCTGCATCGAGGATGCGGCGCCAATAGGCATCCACTGGATGCGCGCGCTCGTCGGGCGGCAGCACGCTCAGAAAATCCTCGTAGAGCGCGGGATAGAACTGGGACAGGCGCGAGGAAAAGCCGGTCACGACTTCGGCCCGCGTGCCCAAAAACGTCGCGCGCAATGCGATGCCGGAGACACGCTCGGGATGGGTCTCTGCATAAGCCAGCGCCAGCGTCGCGCCCCAGGAGCCGCCGACCACTATCCAGCGGTCGAAGCCGAATTTTTCGCGGATTTTTTCCATGTCCGCGATGAGGTGCGCCGTCGTGTTGTTGTCGCGCGATCCCTTCGGACGGCTGCGGCCGCAGCCGCGCTGGTCGAACAGCACGGCGCAGAAGCGATCGGGATCGAACAGCCGGCGATGGTCGGGCTGGCAGCCGCTGCCGGGCCCGCCATGCAGATAGATCGCAGGGATGCCGTCGGCGCGGCCGACGCTTTCGACATAGAGCTCGTGGCCGTCGCCGACGTCGAGCATGTCGGAGGTCAGCGGCGCAAAGGGATCGGCGCGCTTGGTCAATGCGGCCGCGTCGGCGTCAGGCGTCATTCCCGGATTCCAAAGTGCCGCCGGCGAAATTGCGGTAGAGGAAGCGGTTGGTCTCGCCCTCGGCCTCGCGCTCGGCCTGCTTGAAAATGGTCTCGTGCAACGGCGACAGCGCGCAGGCGGGGTCGGTGTTGGCGGCATCGCCCGTCAGTGCAAAGGCCTGGCAGCGGCAGCCGCCGAAATCGATCTCGCGGAATTCGCAGCTCTTGCACGGCTCCTTCATCCAGCCGGTGCCGCGATAGCGGTTGAAGGCGTCCGAGTTCTGCCAGATCCAGGCGATCGAATGGTTGGAGCGCACGGACAAGAAGTCGAGCCCGGTGATGCTCTCGGCGGCGTGGCAGGGCAGCACCTTGCCGGCCGGGGAGATGTTGAAGAACTGGCGGCCCCAGCCGCCCATGCACTTCTTCGGCCGCAGCGCGTAATAATCAGGCACGACATAGTCGATCGACAGCCGGCCCTTGAGCCGCTCGCGCGCGGCCTCGACGAGACGGGTGCACTCATCGAGCTGCGCGACCGTCGGCATCAAGGCGGCGCGGTTCTTCAGCGCCCAGCCGTAATATTGGACGTTGGCGACCTCGAGCCGGTCGGCGTCGAGATCGATCGACATCTGGATGATGTCGGGGAGCTGATGCAGATTCTGCCGGTGCATGACTGCGTTCACGGTGAGCGGCAAATCGAGCTCGCGGGTCCATTTGGCCACTTCGAGCTTCTTGCGGTGGCCGCCTCTGTAGCCGGCGACGCGGTCAGCGAGGCCCTCTTCGACGCCCTGGAAGCTGATCTGGACATGGCAGAGCCCGGCATCGGCAAGCTCGCTGAGCCGCTCACGCGTCAGCAGCACGGCCGAGGTGATGAGGTTGGTATAGAGGCCGACGTCGCTGGCATGCTTGACCAGCTCGACGAGGTCTTTCCGCGCCGTCGGCTCACCGCCGGAGAAATGCACCTGGAGCACGCCGATCTCGGCGAGCTCACTCAAGACCTTCTTCCATTCCTCGGTGGTCAGCTCCTTAGCCGACCGGTCGAGCTCGACCGGGTTGGAGCAATAGGGGCATTGCAGCGGACAGCGGTGGGTGATCTCGAGCAGCACGGCGAGCGGAATGCCGAACGTCTCGGCCGTCGAACGGCTCTTCTCCAGCACCGCGAGGCTGTCGCTGGTGTCAGGCGGGGGATTGCCGAGCAGGTCGCTCATGGCGTCTTCTCCCTGATCTCGGTGAGAAAGCCTTTGTCGGCGAGATCCTGCAGCATGACGATGACGTCGGCCAGGATCGCCTCGCGCGGTGCAGCGTATTTCGCCGCCAATTGGTCGGCGACGTCGCCGACATTGCGCTTGCCGTCGCAGAGCTGCAAGACCTCGACGGCGATCTCGTCCGGCGCCAGCACCCGTTCCGGCGCCAGGATCACCCAGACTTTCCGCGTCTCGTCATATTTCAGCTTGGCATGCCGCGGCAGCACGGGGCGGCTGGCCTCGCTGACGCTGATGTTCCGCGGCCCCGCCATCGCTCTGGTTCCTTAATTCGCTTGGGGCACGAACGCGCCCGGCGGAATGTTGCCTTCGACATAGGCATGCTGGAGCGCATCTAACTGCACCCACAGCACGTTGGTCTTGAAGATCAGCGCGTTGCACACCAGCGCACGCTGCTCCGGCGTCGTGGCATGCGCCTTGACATAGTCGAGCGCAAAGCCGGCATCGCGCGGCGCCTGCGCCAGCCGCCGCTTGAAGTAGCTCATGATATCGGGATTGACGAAGTCGTAATGCTCCAGCATGCCGGAGATGCGCTCCTCGTGCAGGTTCGGCGCGAACAGCTCGGTGAGCGAGGAGGCGATCGCCTCCAGCGGGCTTTTTTCGCGGCAGTAGTGGACGTAGGCCTCCACCGCAAACCGCGTCGCCGGCAAAATTCCTTCGGTGGATTCCACATAGGCCGCGTCGAGGCCGAGGCCGCTGGTCAGCTTGAGCCAGCGCTCGATGCCGCCCTCAGAGCCGACGTCACCGTCATGGTCCTCGATGCGGTGTCGCCATTCCAGCCGCGTGGCGCGGTCGCGGAAGCGGGAGATCACCACCGCGTCCTTGATCGGGATCGTGCTCTGGTAATAATAGCGGTTCAGCGCCCAGGCCTGCACCTGGCCCTTGTTCAGCTTGCCGCCATGCAGCAGCTTATGAAACGGGTGCAGGCTGTGATAGCGCGTCGCCCCGATATGGCGCAGCGTCGCCTCCAGCTCCTCGGCGCTGGTGAGCTTGATGTCCTTGCCAACAGAGAGCGCAGTCATTCCAGTCAGTGTCTTGCCAGTCAGTGACGCGACATTCACAGCACGATCTCCGTTCCGTCGGCGGGTATCTGCCAGCCCGCCGCCTCGAGCGCTTTACGCTCCGGCGTATCAGGCAGCAACGCCGGGTTCGAGTTATTGATATGCAGAAACATCTTCCTGTCGATATCGAGATCGGCCAGCCGGGCGATCGCGCCATCATGACCGGACATCGCGACATGGCCCATGCTCTTGCCGGTCTTGTGGCCGAGCCCGGCTTTGATCATCTCGTCATCCTGCCAGACCGTGCCGTCGAAGAACACCAGGGCTGCGCCATCGATCTCGGCCTTGAGCGCGTCGGTCACCTCGGCACAGGCGGCGATGAAGTAGAAGCACTTGCCGGTGGCCTTGTCGGTGATCTTCAGCCCCAGCGTATCGCCATCGCCGCTCTCGCCGCCGGGATGCGCCTTGCCTTCCAGATACCATGCCGATTTGCCCGGCACCGCGAAGGGCAGCACTTCGAGGCCCGAGCGCGTGCCATCCGGCAATCGCGGCTCGAAGGGCTCGCGGATAGAAACCGGCTGGCGCTTCACGTTCTTCTCGTTCAGCACATTAAAAATGCTGTTGCTGGCAAGGATCGCCAGCACCTTCTCATGCGCATAGACCGTGAAGGGCGAGCCCTCGCGCATCGACAGCAGCCCCGCCACCGCATCGACTTCGCTGTTGGTCAGGATCACGCCTGCAACAGGCGTATGGCGCAGCGCGCCTGCCTTGGGATGCAGCTGCGGCGTGGCATTCAATTGCTGGCGCAGATCGGGGGAGGCGTTGATCAGGAACCAGTGCTCGCCGTCGCCGCTGAAGGCGACCGAGGCCTGGGTTCGATAAAGCTCATGGCCGCGGTGACGTGCCGCCCGGCAACCCTCGCAACCGCAATTCCATTGCGGGACTCCGCCGCCGGCCCCGGCGCCCAGGACGACGACGCGAAGCATGTTACGTCTCCTGGAGGCAATGTTGCGAGGTGGACCTCACGCCGACACAAATCCTGTCGTGCGGACATGCATCGTGACCGAAAGATCCACCTGCGCAGAACGCGAACTCACCAACCGCTTACTTGCGGGTGGCGCTCACATACATGTTGATTTCCATGCCACAGGGCACTTCGACGATCTTCGGGGCTTTCCAGGCCATTTTGGCTCTCCATTTTCAAGAACTCGGACGTGTCCGCCCATCGGTTAAAGTAATGCGGGCACAAAAGTTCGCCAGTGAAATTTTCCCGAGTAGGCCATGTTGCGCCGCGAAAAGCGATGGTGGAACATCAGTTCTGGTGACGCTGCCTTGCGCCGGGCGCATTCGGTCGCGAACCCTGTCCTGATAAAGCAGTTGTGAGTGCAGTGCAGCTTTCAATCCGGTACAGGCGACTTTAGCTGGAATTCGGTGATGCCCAGATACTTCTTCAACACCCGTATCGGCGACGAACTGATCGTGGATCCTGACGGCGAGGACCTGCGCAACCCCGATCGCGCCTGGGAGGTCGCCCGCCAGATGATCCTGGAGGTGCTGAAATCCGAGGGCACCCAGCCGGCGCTGATGGAGGCGGTCATCGAGGTGACCGACGACGACGGCGAGATCGTGCTCGAATTCCCCTTTACCGAGGCCCTGCTGGACGTGCCGGACCAGTCCGCGACGAGGCATTAGGGGCCCGGCCCAACTCTCTCCACCGTCATTGCGAGGGGCGAAGCGACGAAGCAATCCAGACTGCCTCCGCGTGGAGGGACTCTGGATTGCTTCGCTTCGCTCGCAATGACGGGCGTACCCCTGCGAAATCCGCATGGCTTTGCCGCGTTCCCGGCGCTAAAAGACGCCCGTCATACGGAGCAAGCCATGCAAGATCTCTGGCGCCTGTCGGCCGCCGACCTCGCCACCCTCGTCAAAGCCAGGAAAGTGTCCGCGAAGGAGGCCGCCAAGGCTGGCCTCGCCCGCCTGGACGCCGTCAATCCCCAGCTCAACGCCGTGATCGACCACCGCCCGGAGGACGTGCTCAAGCAGGCCGACGCCGTCGATGCCGCCATCGCGCGGGGCGAGGACCCCGGTGTGCTCGCCGGCGTGCCCGTCACCATCAAGGCCAATGTCGACCAGGAGGGCTTTGCCACCACCAACGGCCTGAAGCTCCAGCGCGACCTGATTGCGCGCGAGGACAATCCTGTCGTCGCCAATTTCCGCAAATCCGGCGCGGTTCTCCTTGGGCGCACCAATTGCCCGGCCTTCTCCTACCGCTGGTTCACCACCAATCTGGTCCATGGCGACACCAAGAACCCCCGCGATGCCTCGCTGACCCCAGGCGGCTCGTCCGGCGGCGCCGGCTCGGCGGTCGCGGCCGGCATCGGCCACATCGCCCACGGTACCGACATCGCCGGCTCGATCCGCTATCCCGCCTATGCCTGCGGCGTGCACGGCCTGCGCCCGACGCTCGGCCGCATCCCCGCCTTCAACGGGGCGCTGCCGGAGCGCCCGATCGGACCGCAGATCATGGCGGTGTCCGGCCCCCTGGCGCGGACAGTCAACGATCTCAGGATCTCGCTCGAGGCCATGTCGGCCCGCGATATCCGCGATCCCTGGTATGTGCCCGCGCCGCTGGAAGGCCCGGCCAGGCCAAAGCGCGCCGCGCTCTGCCTCAACCCCGATGGTCTTGCCACCACGCCGGAGGTGAAGGCGGCCGTGACCGACGCCGGCAAGCGGCTGGAGCGCGCCGGCTGGACCGTCGACATCATCGAGAACACCCCGCCGATGCGCGAGGCGGTCGAGTGGCAACGAAAACTCTGGCTCGGCGACGCCTACGAGGCGCAGCTGGAGATGGCCGAGCGCGAGGGCGATCCCGGCGCGCTGGCGTGCCTGCGCGGCAACCGCGCCAAGGTGACGCCGATGGACCAGGCGAATTACGCCAAGGCGCTGACCCGCCGCGCCACGCTGACCCGCACCTGGATGCTGTTCTTCGAAAAATATGCCGTCGTGCTGACGCCGGTCTCCGGCGAGCTGCCGTTCCCCGATCATCTCGACCGCAAGGACGCCGAATCCTTCGAGCGCGTCTGGGAAGCGCAGATGCCGCAGATCGCCACGCCCTTCATGGGCCTTCCGGGCCTCGTGGTCTCCACCGGTCTTGTCGGCAAGGCGCCGGTCGGCGTGCACATCGTGTCCGGCCGCTACCGCGAGGATCTTTGTCTTCTCGCAGGCGAAGCGATCGAGGCCGGCGGCGTGCCGCCGTCGCCGATCGACCCCGTGGGTTAGCGATGTCGGCGATTTACGACTTCAAGGCCAACTCGCTGCTCGGCGAGGAGGTGCCCATGCGCCAGTTCGAGGGACAGGTGCTGCTGATCGTGAACACCGCGAGCAAATGCGGCTTCACGCCGCAATATCGCGGCCTCGAGGATCTCTATCGTGATCTCTCGCCGCGCGGTTTCTCGGTGCTCGGCTTTCCCTGCAACCAGTTCGGCGCGCAGGAGCCCGGGCAGGCAGCTGAGATCCAGACGTTCTGCTCCACCAATTACGACGTCACCTTCCCCCTGTTCGAGAAGATCGACGTCAACGGCGCGCACGCGCATCCCTTGTATGAGTACCTGAAACGCCAGCGATCCGGCCTGCTGGGGGCCTCCATCAAATGGAATTTCACCAAATTCCTGGTGGACCGTGCCGGCAAGGTGATCGCGCGCTACGCGCCGACCGCACGGCCCGAAGGACTGCGGAATCAAATCGAGACCCTGTTATGAGCGAGACAATCATGAGCGACGAATTTCCCGACCGCCTGTCGGTCGATCCGAACAGCCCCTATTACAACGCGGACATCCTGTCGCGCGACGTCGGCATCCGTTTCAAGGGCGTCGAGAAGACCAATGTCGAGGAATACTGCATCAGCGAAGGCTGGGTCCGCGTCACCGCCGGCAATGCCAAGGACCGCCGCGGCAATCCGCTGACCATCAAGGTGCACGGTCCGGTGGAGCCGTATTTCAGGGATAAGACGTAAGCGCGACACTCTCCCTCCTCGTCATTGCGAGGAGCACGCTCTCTCCCCGTCATTGCGAGCGAAGCGAAGCAATCCAGAATCTTTCCGCGAGTGACAGTCTGGATTGCTTCGTCGCTTCGCTCCTCGCAATGACGAAAGTGAAAGGCCACGCCCATGTCCGTCCGCATCGTCGACGTCCGCGAGATCACAAAACCGATCTCATCGCCGATCCGCAACGCCTATATCGACTTCACCAAGATGACGACGAGCCTCGTCGCCGTCGTCACCGATGTGGTGCGCGACGGCAGGCGCGTCGTCGGCTACGGCTTCAACTCCAACGGCCGCTACGGCCAGGGCGGCCTGATCCGCGAGCGCTTTGCCTCGCGCATCCTGGAGGCCGATCCGAACTCGCTGCTCAATGCCGCCGCTGACAATCTCGATCCGGACAAGGTCTGGGCCGCGATGATGACCAACGAGAAGCCGGGCGGTCATGGCGAGCGCTCGGTCGCGGTCGGCACCATCGACATGGCGGTATGGGATGCGGTGGCGAAGATCGCGGGCAAGCCGCTGTTTCGTCTGCTGGCCGAACGTCATGGCCTCACCGCCAATCCGCGCGTGTTCGTCTACGCCGCCGGCGGCTATTATTATCCCGGCAAGGATCTGTCGATGCTGCGCGGCGAGATGCGCGGCTACCTCGACCGCGGCTACAATGTCGTGAAGATGAAGATCGGCGGCGCTGATATCGACGAGGACCGCACCCGCATCGAGGCGGTGCTGAAGGAGATCGGCAAGGACGCCCAGCTCGCGGTCGACGCCAACGGCCGCTTCAATCTGGAGACCGGCATCGCCTATGCAAAAATGCTGCGGGACTATCCCTTGTTCTGGTACGAGGAAGTCGGCGATCCCCTCGACTACGCGCTGCAAGCCGCGCTCGCGGAATTCTATCCGGGACCGATGGCCACAGGCGAAAACCTGTTCAGCCACCAGGATGCCCGCAACCTGATCCGCTACGGCGGCATGCGCCCCGATCGCGACTGGCTGCAATTCGACTGCGCGCTGTCCTATGGCCTGTGCGAATACCAGCGCACGCTGGAGGTGCTGAAGACCCATGGCTGGTCGCCGAGCCGCTGCATCCCGCATGGCGGCCACCAGATGTCGCTCAACATCGCCGCCGGCCTCGGCCTCGGCGGCAATGAGAGCTACCCCGATCTGTTCCAGCCTTACGGAGGCTTCCCGGATGGTGTGCGCGTCGAGAACGGACACATCACCATGCCCGATCTCCCCGGCATCGGCTTCGAGGGCAAGTCCGATCTCTACAAGGAGATGAAGGCGCTGGCGGAGTAGCCCGGCGCGTGTTGGGGCCGACGGCCGCGCCACACACACTGCGTCATTGCGAGCGCAGCGAAGCAATCCAGAATCTTTCTGCAGAGGCAGTCTGGATTGCTTCGTCGCAAGGGCTCCTCGCAATGACGGCGGAGGGAGCTGCGGTCGTCTGCAAGCGCTTTGTCTGCGATGCACTATGGTGCGAACTGCGCGAGGCGCCGCCACACACTCCGTCATTGCGAGCGCAGCGAAGCAATCCAGAATCTTTCCGCAGCGGTTGTCTGGATTGCTTCGTTGCATCAGCGCAAGATTGCTTCGCAATTTTGTCCCGGGCTCCTTGCAATGACGGCGTGGCGAAAGCCTCGCAATCATCTCCTGGTTGTGGTATCGTGAAAGCTCTCCTCAGCTGAGCACGATCATGAAGCAGCCCTGCGTGTACATCTTCGCCAATCGTCGTAATGGGACGATCTACACAGGCGTCACGTCCAATCCACCGCGCCGTGCGTTCGAACATCGCGAGGGCTTGGTGAAGGGGTTCTCGTCAAAGTATGGCTGCAAGCTCCTCGTCTGGTACGAACTACACGCGACCATGGCCGACGCGATCACACGCGAGAAGCAGATCAAGGCCGGCAGCCGGGAAAAGAAGCTCGCGCTGATCGAGAGCGTCAATCCGGACTGGACGGATTTGTACGAGACGCTGATCTGACTTTGGCCCGTCTGCCGCCACACACTCCGTCATTGCGAGCGGCTTGTCCGCCATAGCTCGAAGAGCGACGGCGGAAGCGAAGCAATCCAGAGTGTTTCCGCAGCGGCAGTCTGGATTGCTTCGTCGCAAGTGCTCCTCGCAATGACGATGGAGGGAGACGGGTCGGCTGCGAGCGCCTTTGTCCGCGATGGATGATGGTGGGGAATTGCGCGAGGTGTCGCCGCATTCTCCGTCATTGCGAGCGCAGCGAAGCAATCCAGAGTGTTTCCGCAGCGGCAGTCTGGATTGCTTCGTCGCAAGTGCTCCTCGCAATGACGATGGACG
>NZ_JBXAPO010000021.1:120673-125569 GCF_058804065.1 Bradyrhizobium sp. GW821-FHT13H05
GCAGCGAAGCAATCCAGAGTGTTTCCGCAGCGGCAGTCTGGATTGCTTCGTCGCAAGTGCTCCTCGCAATGACGATGTGGTGCGAGCAGGGTGTCTGTTACGACCGTCGCCCATCCAGCGTCGCCGTCACGCACGTTGCAGCAGCATCCGCAAGTTGCGTTGACCATCACCGCCTCGATCGTTACCGCACGGCCGCCACCTGTGACGTCACCATCGGCGGCCGTGCACCATACATCAGCGTGCGCCACAGCCATTCGATCGGGCCGTATCGGTAGTGGTGCAGCCACCATGCGCTGAACAGCACCTGTCCGGCGTAGACGGCGATCCCGATGGCGAGTGTCTCGGTTAGGCCGAGCCGTCCGAACAGGCCAAGGCCGTAGCCGTAAAAGATCCAGCCGAAGATGACGGATTGTGCGACGTAGTTGGTGAAGGCCATCCGGCCCAACGGCGCGGCCCAGCCAAGCAGTCTCTTGCCGCGCTCGAAACTGGCGATGCCGAGGATGGCCGCACCATAGCCCAGCGCCAGCACGATGGTGCCGAGCGGCTCGATGCCGCCATAGAGTAAGCCTGCTCCGATACCGATGGCGGGGAGCGCGATGACGAGCAGGCCGCGCGCATTTTGCAGAATGCCGCTCCGCCAGGCGAGCGCTCCGACCAGAAACAGCCCGATCGTGCGTGAAAAGACGAATGCGTGCAGAGACGCGATGAGGGGAATTTCGCGGAGACGAAACGCCAGGACGTCGAGGAAGCCGCCCGTGGCATAGATGCGATTTGCATCCATGACGTCCCGCCAGATCGCGGTCCTGCCGGGAAACAATCCAGCCGGCGGAAAGGCCTGCATTGTCAGATACAGCGCCAGAAACGCCGGCGCGGCGAGCGTCAGCAGCCAGCGCGGACCAAACAGGAACGGCAGCACGATGAACCCCGCCAGTGCGTATTCGGTGAGGATATCGCCGTTCCAGATCAGGCACAGATGAACGACGCCGAACACCAGCAGCACAGCGAGCCGGCGCAGGAGCAGCGAGATGCGGCGCTCGTTGTCCGCGAGCCGGTCGAATTGAATGGCAAGGCCTGCGCCGAACAGCAGCGAGAACAGCGCAAACGCCTTGAGTTCGACGGCCTGCGTCAGGATCGTTTCGATCGCGCGATCGATTGGCGAAGCGAGCATCTTGGGACCAAGAAACTGCTCGAAGATCGAAATGCGAAATTCCATGACGACGTTGATTGCCATGACGCCGAACAGGGCAATGCCCCGCAGCACGTCGATGGCGTCGATGCGCTCCGCGGAGGTCGTCGGCCCGGGGAATACGGTGCTATCGGACGTCATGGAAGAATTCCAATTGCAGCTCGGTGGCGCGCGGTGGGGGGCGAGGTGTCGCCGCATTCTCCGTCATTGCGAGCGCAGCGAAGCAATCCAGAGTGTTTCCGCGGAGACAGTCTGGATTGCTTCGTCGCAAGGGCTCCTCGCAATGACGGTGTGGCGCGAGCAGGCCGTCTCTTGAGCAGCCGTGCAACGGGCCGCCCTCAAACGCGTTGCAGCAACGGCCGCAAGCTCCGGATGTCCGCCACCGTCTCGATCGCATAAACCGACTTGATCAACTGCTCCGACTTTTCCCGCCCGACCACCGGCGCGATCAGGTCGCGGGCCTTGTCGATGACCTCGTCCCGCGTCATCGGGTTGCGTGGCGTGCCGCGCACGGCCGTGACGCGTTCGGAAAGTTTGGTTCCGTCGGCGAGCTCGATCTCGACGATGGCGACGCGGACCGGCAGCAGTTTGGCCAGCTCCTCGTCGCGTACCAGATTTACCTTGGCGCGCTCCTTCAGCACGGCGGCGTCCTGCATGCGCGGCTTGTCGTGCGCGGCGTGGAAGGAGGCGGTCTTGTCGAGCAGCATCACCGCGACCATGTGCTGGAGGCAGATATCGGGGATGTCGCGGTTATCCACGACCTCGGCGACCGACGGCGCAAGCCGCACCGTCACGCGCTTGACCTGATCGGCCTCGAACGCCTGTTTGCTGCGGATCGCATAGATCGCATCGAGCGGCCCCTGGATCGGCGAGCCCACGGTCCATTTCTTGATGTCGGTGCCCGCGATCTCGTAGCGCTCGCCGAGCTTCTCCACCAGCTTTGCGGCCACAGCCTTCGGCGCATAGGCGAGGAAATAATTGTCCGGACCGGAGAACACGTCGTCGACACCGTTCCAGTCCGAACGCACCAGCAGCGCCGCGGTCACGCCGTTGCGCGCCGGCATGCCGGCGAAGACAAAACCCTTTTCGATATGGTCGACGTCGCGCCGCCACACGATGAAGCCGGAGGATTGCTGCGCGGCATAGTCCAGCACCCAGCGCATCCGGCGTGCGTCGAAGCCGGCGACGCAGGCCGCCGCAGCCGAGGCGCAGAACGTGCCGGAAATGCTGTGCGTGCTCAGCGTGCTCTCATAGCTGAAATCGGCGCCGCCCATCGCCATCACCACGCGCGTGCCGACATCGTAGCCGAGCGTCACTGCCCGCAGGAAATGGGTGCCGTCAATTCCGAGGCTTTCACCGAGCGCAAGCGCGGCGGGAACGACCGAAGAGCCGGGATGCGAGCGCGACGGGCTGTGGGAATCGTCGGTCTCGTCGGCATGCGCCATCACGCCATTGGCGAGCGCGGCCTCGACCGGCGATGCGGCGAGCGCGGTGCCCGCGACGGTGGCCGTTCCCTGCGCGGCATTGGCGCGGATGTAGCGCTGCGCCGCCTGGCCGGGCGGCAGCTCCGATCCCGAGATCATCGAGGCCAGCGTATCGAGAATGTGGTGCTTGGCGTGTTCGACGATTTCGGGCGGAAGCGCGCGGGCTTTGGCAGCGCTCATATAGTCGCACAGCACTGTCATCTCCGGCCCGGAGCCATATCCCTCCGCGAAACTGCGAATGGGTGTGAGCGAGAGGCTGGTCGCCGTTGCAGCGGAGAGGGCGAGAAAATCGCGTCGTTTCATGGTGTCCCGTTCTTTGGTGCAGGAATCCGATGAAACGGATAGCGCATATTCTCCGTCATTGCGAGCGCAGCGAAGCAATCCAGAGTCTTTCCGCGGAAGCAGTCTGGATTGCTTCGTCGCATCTGCGCAAAATTGCTACGCAATTTTGTCGCTGAGCTCCTCGCAATGACGGCGGAAGCAGCCGCGCAGCCTTTCAACGCTGGGCTCGCAATGACGGTGGAGCTCTGGCCGTCCGCCCTACGACAGCCGCATGTCCAGCAGCCGCCGGCCTTCGCCCTTCAAGAGCTTCTTCACCGCGCTCGAGGCCACGACTTCGCCGTCATTGGCGTAGGCTTCGTGGTTCTTCTCGATGTCGTCGAGGCGGTAGAGGTAGTTGACCATCACGCCGGCGGACTCGCGCACGCCCTTCGGCGAGAGGTCGCCGAGCCAGTTGATGCGTTCGAGCCGCGCGCCGTTGCCGAGATGGAAGCGGGCGACGGAGTCGATCAGCTTGCCCTTCGGCGTGCGCGCCTTCAGGAAATAATGCGCGGCGAGCGGTTCGATCACGCCGCGGAGCAGCGTGGTCGTTTCAGGGTTCTCATACCATTTGGGATCGTCGAGCCGCTTCAGCACCTCGCGGTCCTCGTCCGTCAGCGGCAAATCCTTGTCCTGCTTCACCCACGCCATGAAGCCCGGCACCGGCGACAGCGTCACGAAGGTGTCGAGCTTCGGCGTTTCGCGGCGCAGCTCCTCCACCACCTGCTTGATCAGGAAGCTGCCGAAGGAGATGCCGCCGAGGCCACGTTGGGTATTCGAGATCGAATAGAACACGGCGGTGCGCGCGCGCTCGATCGGCAGATGCTGGCGATCGACCGCGAGCAGCGGGGCAATCGCACCGGGAATGGTCTCGGTCAGCGCCACCTCGACGAAGATCAGCGGCTCGTCCACCATGGCGGGGTGGAAGAAGGCGTAGCAGCGGCGGTCAACCGGGTCGATGCGGCGGCGCAGATCGTCCCAGTCGCTGATCTCGTGCACGGCCTCATAGCGGATGATCTTTTCGAGGATGT
Organism: Bradyrhizobium sp. GW821-FHT13H05; assembly: GCF_058804065.1. NCBI lineage: Bacteria > Pseudomonadati > Pseudomonadota > Alphaproteobacteria > Hyphomicrobiales > Nitrobacteraceae > Bradyrhizobium > Bradyrhizobium sp. GW821-FHT13H05. The sequence goes on from NZ_JBXAPO010000021.1 coordinate 124,693, forward strand.
TGGCCGGGGTCGACCAGTCAATCCGGCGCAGCACGAGAAACCCCCTGTTGAACCATGACGAGAGAAGATGCGAGACGTCGCGATCGAGCGCGGCGAGATCGGTGTGTCCGTTCATCATGCCGAGCAAATCGGCACGCATGTTGACGAGATCGCCGGTACCACCAGGCGCGCGGTTGAGGCGGCGGATCAGCTCCTGCCGGCGCGGTTCCGAGGCGAAATGCAGCGAGCTTGCGTCCTCGTCGCTGGGCTTGGCGCGCCACTTCTCGATCGCCCTGGACAGGCGTTCCCGGTCGGGGCCGAAATCGCGCACCAGCGCTTCGAAGAAGGCGCGGCGTCCTGCCGCATCCAGATCCTGGTAGAGATCGAGCACCTCGCGCGCCATGGCTGTGCCGGAGGCTTCGCCCCGGCCCGACAGCAACGCACCGCAGAGCTCGATCAGCCCGTCGGCATCCTGTTTGGTGTCCGCGGAGTCGCGGCGAAGCAGCGTGCGGCCGCGTTCGGAGATGGTGGCGAGCAGGTCGGAGAAGAAGGCGTTAGCCATCTGGGCCTTTCGAAACCGGGTTGTGCGGTGCGGGAAGCTTACACGGGATTTAGGCGGAAGCCGATCACAATCAAGCAGGCGATTTTGGCAACTTTAGCTGGGCCGTGCGTTTCGGGAAGGGCGGCATACCGGACGAGGACAGGGTGCGCATCCGGTGGCATTCGGGGAACGAGACGACCGCCACATACTCCGTCATTGCGAGCGCAGCGAAGCAATCCAGAATCCCACCGCGGCGGCAGTCTGGATTGCTTCGTCGCTACGCTCCTCGCAATTGTGCAAGTCCACTAATTCGCTGATCGAGAGATTTCGGTTTTGGCGGCGGCAAAATCTTTTGGA
>NZ_JBXAPO010000022.1:0-109177 GCF_058804065.1 Bradyrhizobium sp. GW821-FHT13H05
GCGAGGTCAGCACCCGGCCTTCCCTGCGCCCTCTTGGACAAGAGGGTGGAGCGACCAGGCAAAGCTCGGGCGAATTGCGCCGCGAGGCTGCGAAGGCGTGTCTGCGGCTACACACTCGCTGTCATCGCCCGGCTTGTGCGCAATTGCGCACTGGGACGGGCGATCCAGTACTCCGAGACAGCTATGATTGAGCCGAGAAGCCGCAGCGTACTGGATTCCCCGCCTTCGCGGGGAATGACACTGGTGTTTGGAGAACGATCCTGTCGCCTCACATCCCGTCATTGCGAGCGCAGCGACTTGTCCGCCGAAGCCTTTGGCGAAGGCGGAAGCAATCCAGAATCCCTCCGCGGAAAGACTCTGGATTGCTGCGCTCGCAATGACGATGGGGAAGCAGTTGAGTCCGCAGGATAAGAGAGCGTGATGGGTTTCGCTTCGCTTGACCCATCCTGCGACCTACGAGCTCCGATACCAGCTCCCCAGATTCCACGTCGTGACGTCCCACCCCGAGATATCGGCCATGAGACTGTTGACGGAGCCGCCGACGATGTTGCGCGAGAGCAGCGGCACCAGCACGTTGGCTTCGCAGAAGGTCTCGTTGACCTTGATCAGCAGCGCGGCGCGCTTGACCGGATCGAGCTCGCTCTGCGCGGCCTTGTAGGCCTTGTCGGCCTCGGGATCGGACCAGCGCGAGACGTTGCGGCCCAGCCATTTGTTCTCCTTGGACGAAATCTCCCAGGAGACGCACTGGTTCAGGAAGCGCTCCGGATCGGGCTGCGGCTGCGTCGTGTTGTACATCTCCATGTCGGCATAGAGCTTGGAGTAGGTGTCGGGGTTGCCGACATCCGACGAGAAGAACACCGATGCGGTGACCGATTTGAGCTCGATGTCGATGCCGGCCTTCTGGCAGGCCTGCTTGATGATGGCCTGCGTCTTCTGGCGCGGGGCGTTGATCGAGGTCTGGAACACGTATTTGAGCTTCTTGCCGTCCTTCTCGCGAATGCCGTCAGCGCCCATCTTCCAGCCGGCCTCGTCGAGGATCTTGTTCGCCTTGTCGACGTTGAACTCGTATTTCAGTCTGGTCGACTTGAACTGGCTGGGCTGGTTGACGAAGCTCGCCGTTGCGACGGCGGCGCGACCGTAGATGAATTTCTGGATCGCCTCGCGGTCGACCAGCAGGTTGAACGCCCGGCGAACGGCCGGATCGGACAGCGTCGGGTGCTTTGTCTTGACACTCGATCGCTCGCCGTCGACCTCGCTCCAGGGGTCCGTGGTGTTGAGGACGATGAACTCGACGCCGCCGGAGAGCGTGAACTCCACCTTGCCCTTGCCGCTGGCCTCCATGCGCTTGAGGACCTCGTCCTCCACCAGCAGGTTCCAGGCATAGTCATATTCGCCGGTCTGCAGCACGGCGCGCGCGGCGGAGACCGCATCGCCGCCGCCCTTGACCTCGAGCGTGTCGAAATGCGGCTGGTTCTTGACGTGATAGTCGGGGTTGCGTTCGGCCAGGATCAAATCGCCCGGCTTGAACTCGACGAATTTATAGGGACCGGTGCCGACCGGCTTCAGATTGCCCGGCGCGTCGCGCGACTTTGCACCGGCATACTCGCCGAAATGATGTTTTGGCAGGATTTGGCCGACCGAGCCGACAAAGGGGTCGGCCCAGAACGGCGTCGGGGCCTTGAAGATCACCTTGACGGTGTGGTCGTCGATCTTCTCGACCTTGATGTTCTGGTAGGACCCCGTGGTGTAGGCGGCGGTCGCCAGATCCGCGGCGTAAGCCCACGTGAAAACGACATCGTCGGCGGTAAAGGGCTTGCCGTCATGCCACCGCACGCCCTGCTTCAGCTTCCAGATCACGCTGGTGCCGTCCGCCGAGAGGCCGCCATTCGCCTTGGTCGGAACCTCGGCGGCGAGGCAGGGGATCAGGTTGCCCTCCTTGTCCCAGCCGGCGAGCGGCTCGAAGAAGATGCGCGAGGCGACCTGGTCCTTGGTGCCGAGCGCGAAATGCGGATTGAGCAGGGTGGGGGCCTGCCAGATCAGGATTTTCAGCGGGCCGCCGCCGCCGGCCTTGGTCGGCTTGTAGGCAAGCGTGGCGTCCGCCATCGCCACGTCGTTCCAGAGCAGGATCTGGCTCGCGACGGGCGCCGCGATCCCGACCGCAGCCATTGTCCGGATGAACGAGCGCCGCGACAGCGTGCCCTGTTTCACTTCCGCGATTGCCTCGCGGATTTCGTTTTCGTTCATCGGATCAGCTCCACCTTCACAAAGAGACGTCGTCACCGGCATGCAAGTAACATGCACTCTAGCGCAGCACGTCGGGCCTCGTGGAGTCAAAGGGGGCGGGAAGCCCTGCGGCGAAATGGCGAGCCCGCGTATGTCAAACCGTGATCGCGGCCATCGTGTTGCTATGGCCAGGCTGCCTAACAGAGATGCGCGACTGCGGGCGGCGCGGCTCTTGCCCGTCAGTATGATGGATTGATATAAACCTCATACTCGGAGGGGTGGCGTGGTTCGGTCAGGTGGTGTTGCGAGGCAGGTGTTCGAGCCGGGCGTGCTGTTCGGCGGGCTGATCGCCGCCAACATCGCCGCGTGGGGCTTTGCCTTCGCGATGTTCGGCGACCGGCCCGCGGTGATGGCGACCGCGCTGCTCGCCTGGGTGTTCGGCCTGCGCCATGCCGTCGATGCCGACCATATCGCCGCGATCGATAACGTCGTGCGCAAGCTGATGCAGGCGGGCGATACGCCGCGAAGCGTCGGCCTCTATTTCGCGCTCGGTCACTCCACCGTCGTGCTGGCCGCGACCACGCTGCTCGCGCTCGGCGTCGTGAGCCTCGGCGGCGACAGCCTGCTGAAGGAGATCGGCTCCTTGATCGGCACCTCGGTGTCGGCGCTGTTCCTGCTGGCGATCGCCGCGATCAACCTCGCCATCTTCGTCGGTCTGTGGCGGATCCTGCGGCAGGTGCGCGAGCAAGGCATCCATGACGCTGCGCAGCTCGATGCGCTGCTCGCGAACCGCGGAGTCCTGGCGCGCTTGCTCAGCCCGATGTTCCGCCTCGTCACCAAACCCTGGCACATGTATCCGCTCGGGCTGCTGTTCGGGCTCGGCTTCGACACCGCGACCGAAATCGGCCTGCTCGGCATCTCCGCCACCGAAGCCACGCGCGGCGCCTCGCTTGCGCATGTGCTGGTGTTCCCGGCTCTGTTCGCCGCCGGCATGGCGCTGGTCGACACCGCCGATTCCGCGCTGATGGTGAGCGCCTATCGCTGGGCCTTCGTCGATCCCTATCGCAAGCTCTGGTACAACCTCACCATCACCGGCGCCTCCGTCGCGGTCGCGCTGTTCATCGGCGGCATCGAGGCGCTGGGGCTGATCGGCGACCGGCTCGGCCTGTCCGGCGGGTTGTGGTCGCTGGTCGAGGCCGTCAACGACTCGCTCGCCAATTTCGGCTTCGTCGTGATCGCGCTGTTCGCGCTCGCCTGGCTCGTCTCGATCGTGGTCTATCGCCGCATGTCCGCCGGCGACCGGCGGCGCGCGCCGGATGTGCTTGGAAGCGTCGATGCGACCGAGGTAGTCTAGACGCACGCGGCTTCGCTCGCCGATTTTGCCGCTGCCTATCCGTCGTACTGGTCCGGCCCCATCGCCCATGACGTCTGATCGTGGCCGAACGCGTAATTGCGGTTGGTGACCACGGGATTGCGATTGACCATTGGCCGCATGAACATCGGGTGGGTCGCGCTGCGCACCTCGTGCTCGACCTTGAACAGCTTCCTGCCGCTGTCGAGATCGACGATGTCGCAGAACCGGTATTGATATTGATTGTCCTCGCGCGAGATCAGGTCGCGTGCGAGCAGCTTGCGGTAAGGGCTGGAGAAATCGGTGATGTACATCTGGACATGATGCCCGTCATAGTCGCCCAGCGGCCGATCGGTCTCGCGGAACAGCAGATGCTGGTCGCGGCCGGTCCTCACTGCCGCAACCGCGCCGTCGCTAGTCCGCAGAGCCGCGGGCATGCCCATGATGTCAGGGTAGAAGGCGGCAATCGCCGGCGCCGTTCCCATGGGCACGTCGAATTCGACATAGGGAATGCCGAGCGCGATGCGCCCGAAGCGCGATGCGTCCGGTTCATGGACGCGCATGCGGTTGCCCCACGGACAGGTCGCTTCGACATGGTCGTTGTGCTCGGCGAAGGTGAATGCCGTGCCTTCGAGCTTCCTGGCGACCGACGCCAGCCGCGCCAGCAGGGCCTCGCGGCCCTCGATGACGAGGCCGGTATGGCCACGCAGCACCTGAGGCCTGCCGCTCGGCAGATGAAACTGGCTCCGCCCGGCATTGATCCACATGTTGGTGTCGGACACCATCAGATAGGGATCGCGGGTGAGCCCAAGTCCCGTGACGTAGAATAAGGTCGCCAAACGCTGATCCGGCACCTGGATGTTGACGTGCTCGAGATGGATGGCGTTGCCGAGATCTTCTGCGGATCGATCGAATTGTTGCGGCATGGATGTACGCTTCTCGCTGGAGGACGGACGGGCCATACTAGAGCAGAATGTCCGCCAGCCGAAACTGTTGACCGATCACATCTTGAGGGCGGGGCACGATGCCGTTGCCACCTTGCCGTGGTAGTCAGTCCCTGTAACCTGGACGAAAGATATAAGGAAAGGGATCGATGGGGGGAGTTCTGGAAGGCGTGCGCGTCCTGGATTTCGGGCGCTATATCGCAGGTCCCTATTGCGCGACCTTGCTGGCCGAATTCGGCGCCGAGGTCATCCGCGTGGAAAAGCGCGACGGCAGCGAGGACCGCTTCGTGGCGCCGGTCGGCGAGGGCGGTGAAGGCGCGCTGTTCCTTCAGGTCAACCGCAACAAGAAGTGCATCACGCTCGACCCGATGAAGCCGGAAGGGCAGGAGGTGATGCGGCGCCTGATCGCGACCGCGGACGTGGTCGTTGCCAATCTGCCGCCGCAGACCTTGCGCGCGATGAAGCTCGATTACGAGCAGCTGAAGGCGATCAAGCCCGACATCATCCTGACGACGGCCACCGCGTTCGGCGGGCCGGGGCCCTGGTCGGACCGCGTCGGCTTCGACGGCGTCGGCCAGGTCATGTCGGGCTCGGTCTACATGACCGGCGCCGGCGATCCGCCTTACCGGGCCGCAGTGAACTGGGTCGATTTCGGAACCGCGCTGCACTGCGCCTTCGGCACGCTCGCCGCGCTGATGGAGCGCGGCAAATCCGGGCGTGGGCAGATCGTCGAGGGCGCGTTGCTGGCGACCGCGCTGTCCTTCACCAATGCCACGCTGATCGAGCAGGCCGTCATCAACGTCAATCGCGTGCCGACCGGAAATCTCGGCCAGACAGCAGCGCCCGCCGATATCTACCGTACCAAGGACGGCTGGGTGCTGTGCCAGGTCACGGGTCATCCGCTGTTCAAGCGTTGGGCCAGGCTGATGGGTGAGGAGGAGCAGTGGCTGAACGATCCGCGCTTTGCCGACGATATCAGCCGCGGCAACAACGGCCCCGTCATCAGCGAGCGGATGGCGCGCTGGTGCGCCGAGCGCACCACGCAGGAGGCCGTCGACACGTTGGGCAAAGCGATGATCCCGACCGGACCCGTGCTGAGCCCGCAACAGGCACTGGATCATCCGCACATTCGCGCTGCCGGTTTCATGCAGGACGTCGATTATCCCGGCTTGCCGAAACCCGCGCCGGTGGTGCGGGCTGCTGTGCGGCTGTCGGAAACGCCGGGTGAGATCGCAAGCCGCCCGCCGACGCTTGGCGAGCATACCGATCGTGTTTTGATGGAACTCGGTTACGACGCGTCTGCGATCGAGGCGCTTCGGCAAGGCGGCATCGTCTAGCGAAGGCAGTACCGGATCGCCGCCTGAAACATTCAAGCGGCGATCCGGCGCGAGCTAAACGAACTTGGGGAAGTTGTAAGGCCGCGAGCCACGCTAACCCGGCCGGCGCAAATCCATCAAGTTTCGCTGTGTTGCTCCGGCAAAAGATTCATTGCCGCGGCCGGGAAATGGCCACACTTGCATCACGGTCCATTCGCGAGTGTGAGCGCGGCCTCGATTGCTTTCTCCAAGATCTCCTCAGACAATTGCTTGTCGCTGACCGCGCGCGACAATTGCAACGCGCCGACCATGGTCGCATAGACCGAAATCGCACGCCGCCGCCGCGCGGCGGCCGAACCATCCGGCATCTGCGCCGCCATCAGCGCGAGGATGTCGGACATCTTTCCGGTGAAGGCATCGCGCGTCGCCTTCGGATGCCGCGCGATCTCTGACACCAGCGCCGCTGTCGGGCAGCCGGTTGCCGCACGGTCGCGATGCCTAGGGGAGAGGTAGTCGCGGATCGTGGTCTCCAGCGCGACGCCGTTTTCGAGATTGTCCTTGTGCCGTTGCTCGCGCCGCTCCAGCGCGTCGAGCAGCACCGCGCGCACCAGATCCTCCTTGGAGTCGAAATGCGTGTAGAAGGCGCCGTTGGTCAGGCCTGCCTCCGCCATGATGCCGGCGAGCCCGACCGCGGCGATGCCGCTCTCGCGGAACTGCGCGGAGGCAACATCGAGGATGTGCTGGCGAGTCGTGTCCCGGTGTCCCTTGTCGTAACGCGCCAATCCCGCCTCCTGCGACCTCGGCCTTTCCCGGCCACAAAATCGTGAGGCCGGGTCTATTGCATTACGATCATAATAATACATTATGACCATAATGCAAATGGGCGGTCGATGGGCCGTGCCTTCAGGGAACCAGAGGACCGAACCCATGTCAGTCGAGGATGCCGCCGCGCCGGCCCTGTCCGCCACGCCAATCGTGGCACGCACTGCGGCGCCGCTGCGTCAGGCAGCTACCCCGAACGTCGCGGTGACCCCAAACGCGGCCGAGCAGAAGCGGGTTGCGCTGCTGACCGCGCCGATCCTCCCGACGCTGCTCCGCCTCGCGGCACCGACCGTGACCGTGCTGGTGGCGCAAACCGCGGTGAACATTGCGGAGGCCTATTATGTTGGTTTTCTCGGCACCGATGCGCTGGCGGGCGCCGCGCTGGTGTTCCCGATCTTCATGCTAATGACGATGATGTCGAATGGCGGGTTCGGCTCCGGCGTTGCATCCTCGGTGGCGCGTGCGGTCGGGGCGGGCCGCCGCGATGACGCCGAGGCGGCGCTGCTTCATGCCGTCGTGCTCGCGATCATTGCCGGCGGCGTGTTCACGCTGGGCGTCACCGTCGGCGGCCCGCATCTGTATCGCGCCCTCGGTGGCACCGACGGTGCCCTCGATGCCGCCACCACCTATTCCAACTACCTCTTCGCCGGCGCCATTCCGGTCTGGATCGTCAATCTCCAGGCGGCGGCGCTGCGCGGCTCCGGCAATGTCAGGGTGCCGGCGCTGGTGACGCTGGTCGGTGCGATCGTGACCATTCCGGTCTCGCCGGCCCTGATCTTCGGCTTCGGGCCGATCCCGCGGCTCGGCATCGGCGGCGCCGGTGTTGCCTTCGGGCTTTATTACGGCGCGGCGATGCTGTTCCTGCTGCGCTACATGGCTTCGGGCGCGACCGGCCTGAAGCTGCACATCGTGCCGCTTCGCGCGAAGATTTTTGGTGACATGCTGAAGGTCGGCATCCCCACCGCGTTCAACGCTGTGCTGACCAATCTCACCGTCATCCTCGTCACCGGCGCGGTCGGCCTGTTCGGCACCTCCGCGCTCGCCGGCTACGGCATCGCCTCCCGGCTCGACTACATCATGATCCCGCTGCTGTTCGGCATCAGCACCGCGACGCTGACGATGGTCGGCGTCAACATGGGTGCGGGCCAAACGGCGCGGGCGCGGAAAATCGGCTGGGTCAGTGGCGTGGTCGGCATGATCATGACCGGCGCGATCGGCTTGCTCGTTGCGATCTTCCCGACCGCCTGGCTCAATCTCTTCAGCCACGATGCCGAGGTGGTGAGCGAAGGCATGACCTATTTGCGCATCGTCGCGCCGGCCTATGCCGCGCTGGGCTTCGGCTTCGTGACGTCCTTCGCGGCCCAAGGTACCGGCCGCGCCATGGGCCCGCTCGCATCGTCGGTCGCGCGCATCCTGATCGCGGCCGGCGGCGGCTGGATCGCGGTGGCGAGCTTTGGCGCGGGCATGGCGGGCCTGGCCACCATGGTCACGGTGTCGCTGGCTGCCTATGCCGCGATCTGTGTCCTGATCATGCTGTCGCCATCGACCTGGCGAACCGAGTGAACCGGCTCACTGGATGCCGGCGACGCCGACGGCCAGCGCCGACAGCAGCAGCAGATTGCTCAGCAACTTGAGCGGCGTGTTCGGATGCGCCAGCCAGCGCGTGACCTTTTCGGAGAAGGACAGCGCCGGATCGGTGAACAGCGGCTCGAAGCTGTGTCTGAAGAAATACGGAAACTTCGGCCCGAGCCACAGATTCACCAGCGCATGCAGGGTTGACGCCATCGCAACGAACATGGCCGCGCCACAGGGCTCGCCGACGAATTCGGACGTGTTGATCAGCTTCATCGTTAGCGCCAAGCCGGAATAGAACGGCACGCCCTGGAGCAGGGCATAAAGCGCAAAACATTCGAGCCGGTTCCGGCTAGTGAACTTCAGGGCGGCGAGGGCGGTCATGGCTGCTCTCCTGGCTGGTCTTTATTGCAGAGCCTGCCGCCAATCTCGCTCTCCGCGCGCTGCCTTGCCGTGACAGGCGTCACGCTTGCAGAAGGTGCCGCCGTCGCCGATAATTCGTTTCCCGTTTCGCGCCGAATGGAGAAAGGCTCGCCCGCCCAGGCAGCCAATATGGATTTCCATTTCATTGATTTCGCCCGGCGGAGAAGCGAATACGGTTCCAATCATTGCCGCAGAGTTTTGGAGACCAAGATGTCGTTTCGCCTTCCCCTGATCCTCTCGACCCTGCTCGTCGCCTGGTCGGCCGCAGCTCACGCCGAGACCATCAAGATCGGCGTGACGCCGGGGCCGCATGCGCAGATCCTCGAGGCGGTGAAGCCGATCGCTGCCAAGCAGGGCCTCGATATCCAGCTCCTCGAGTTCTCCGACTACGTCGTACCGAACGCCGCGCTCGATGCCGGCGAGATCCAGGCCAATTCGTTCCAGAACCAGCCTTACCTCGACAACCAGAAGGCCGACCGTGGCTACAAGATCGAGGCTGTCGGCCTGACCGTGAACTTCCCGATCGGCGTCTATTCGAAGAAGCACAAGGCCTTCGCCGACATCCCCGAGGGCGGCAAGGTCTCGATCCCGAACGATCCGACCAATGGCGGGCGCGTGCTGCTGCTGCTGCGCGACAAGGGCGTGATCAAGCTGAAGGACGGCACGGGTTTCAAGCCGACGGTGCTCGACATCACCGAGAATCCCAAGAAGCTGAAATTCATCGAGGTCGATGCGGCGCAGGCGCCGCGCGCGCTCGACGACGTCGATGCAGCCGCGATCAACACCAATTATGCAACCCAGGCGGGCCTCGATCCGGTCAAGGATCCGATCCTGCGCGAAGACCCGAAGGGGCCCTATGTCAACCTGATCGCCGTGCGCATCGCCGACAAGGACAAGCCCTGGGTCAAGGTGTTGGTGGACAGCTATCACACGCCTGAGGTGAAGGAGTTCATCCTGACCAAGTTCAAGGGCGCGGTGCTGCCGAGCTGGTAGGCAGTCTGCCCAGCCAGAGTCCAGCGTAAGGGGCGATCCGGCGGGCGGCGTTGCGTATGAGCCTTGCGCAATGCCCGCTTGTGTGGAGCTGCGGCAACCGACATCATCGGGGCCCATCCTCGCCCGACAGGGATCGTATGAAACGCTTTGCAAACCTGAAACGCCTGGGCTTCTTCACGCGGCTTCTCGACGAGGCGCCGCCCGCCGAGCGATATCGCTTCGCGGCCGAGCAGATCGTGCGTGCCGAGAAGGCCGGGCTCGACTCCGCGTGGATAGCGCAGCATCATTTCCATGAGCGTGAGGGCGGCCTGCCGTCGCCCTTCACCTTCCTCGGTTACGTCGCGGCCCAGACCTCGCGCATCCGCCTCGGCACCGGCATCGTCACCCTGCCGCTGGAGAGTGCCGTGCGGGTCGCGGAGGATGCCGCGGTGCTCGACCTCCTCTGCGATGGCCGTTTCGAGCTCGGCGTCGGCACCGGCGGCAATCCGTCGGCCTTTGCCGCCTTCGGCCTCGACGGCACCCAGCGCAACGAGATCTTTGCCCGCAACCTGGAGATCGTGCGCACCGCGCTGGTCGGCAAGCCGCTCGATGGCGGCGACACGCTCTATCCGCAGCGGCCGCAACTGGACAAGCGCATCTGGCAGGCGACATTCTCGGTCGCGGGCGGCGCCCGCGCCGGCAAGGCCGGCGATGGCCTGTTGCTCTCGCGCACCCAGCCGCGGGCCAAGGACGCGCCGAAAGCCACGCTCGCCGAGATCCAGAATCCGATCATCGACGCTTATCTCGCTGCGCTGCCGCCGGGCTGCGAGCCGCGCATCATGGCCTCGCGCAGCGTCTTCGTTGCGGACGATCATCGCGAGGCGATGCGCCTCGCGGACATCGGCTTGCGGCGCGCGCTGCCGCAATTCATGAAGGGCGGTCACCTTCCTCCGGGCGAGACGCTGGAGGAGATGATTAGGGCATTCGACACCCATGTTGGCGCGGCCGATGAGGTCATCGCGTCGCTTCGCACCGATGCGACGCTGGAGCGGGTGACTGATCTGGTCTTCCAGGTCCATTCGGTCGATGCGCCGCATCCCTATGTCCTGCGCTCGATCGAGCTGGTCGCGGAGAAGGTCGCGCCGGCGCTGGGCTGGACCCGGACGGTGCCGGCAGACGTCGCGTTGGCGGGCTAGCTGCGGCTCCAAGGAATTATACGAGGCTGAATGATGAGTACGAAGGATATCATCGACACGCTCGCCGGGATCGAGCCGGGATCGGCTCTGGACGGCATCCGCGCGAAGCGCGTGCAGGCGCGTGACAATGCGCAGAAGAGCTATCTCTCTCTGTTCGAGCCGATCGATGCCGGCGACTTTTCGCTGGTCGAGCGCGCGGCAGTCGCGTTCTTCGTGATCGGCCTTCACCGCAGCCCCGACGTGGCCGCCTTCTACCGGGCGAAGTTAGCTGTGACCGCCGATGGCGCGCGCCTGATTGAGGCGATCGAGGTCGAGATCGCGCGGGGCGAGACCTCAGGTCCCTACGGCGCCTTTCCGGCCGGACCGTTGTCGGTCGAGAACAAGGCCGGTCTGATCTATCGCGTCAGCGCGGAGCGCAAGTCCGAGCTTGGCGCCCGGCTCGCTGCCGCGTTCGAGCATGCGCATCTGCTGGTGTTCCGTCCCCGCGACGCCGCCTCCTCCGATATGAAGGCGCTGCTCGCGGCCGGCTGGTCGGACACCGGCATCGTCACCTTCTCTCAGCTCGTTGCGTTCCTGTCGTTCCAGGTGCGCGTCGTCACTGGCCTGCGCGTGCTCGGCGCCTCGCTCGGACGCACTGCGACCGCCGCGGCCGGCGCATAAGGAGACAGCAATCATGAGCGCTGCAAACACCGTCAATCCGCCCGTCGTATTCACGCAGGACGAGCTCGGCTGGGTGTCGTGGATCGATCCGCTGCCCGAGGCCGAATTGACCGAGCGGCATTTTGCCGGCCTGGTCGATCGCGCCCGCGCCAAGTCGGAATATTTCCGCCTTCTCGTGCGCGATCCCGAGGTGCTGGAAGCCCGCACCAAGACCGACAAGGACATCTTCTACAACGTTGCCGACGGCTTGCCGCGCGCCGAGCGTGAGCTCGCGGCCGCCGCGACCTCGCGCTACAACGGCTGCATCTATTGCGCCTCCGTGCATGCGCGGTTTGCCAGCACCTATTCCAAGCGCCGCGACGACGTGCAGCGTCTGCTCGACGAGGGCGTCGGGGCTGATCTCGGTGAGCGCTGGAATGCGGTGGTCAAGGCCTCGGTGGCGCTGGCTGCGACGCCGATCGCGTTCGGGCCTGACAATATCGCGGAGCTGCGCCGCGCCGGGCTCGACGATGCCGAGATCGTCGATGTCATCAACGGCACCTCGTTCTTCAACTGGGCGAACCGGTTGATGCTGTCGCTCGGCGAGCCCTCGAAATAGGCAATCTCACCGGCACAAAAATTGCTGGTTTGTTTCAACACTGGATGGAGCCGTACATGAGCAACATCGATCGTCGTACCCTGGTCAAGGGCTCGCTCGCCGCCATGATGGCGGGAGCGGCCGTCTCGCGCAGCGCCTTTGCGGATGCAGAGCCGATCCTGCTCGGCGTCAGCGGCCCCCTGACCGGGCCGAACGCGCAATATGGCACGCAATGGAAGCAGGGTTTTGATCTCGCGCTCGACGAGATCCAGGCGGCCGGCGGCATCAACGGCCGCAAGCTCGCCTATCAATTCGAGGACAGCCAGAGCGACCCGCGGCAGTCTGTCGCGATCGCCCAGAAGTTCGTTTCCAATCCCGCCATCGTGCTGGAGCTCGGTGACTTCTCGAGTCCCGCCTCGATGGCGGCCTCGCCGATCTATCAGCGCGCCGGCCTCGTGCAGTTCGGCTTCACCAACTCGCACCCTGATTTCACCAAGGGCGGCGACTTCATGTGGAGCACCTCGGTCAGCCAGGCCGACGAGCAGCCGCTGCTGGCGTCATACGCGGTGAGGCGTCTCGGCCTGAAGAAGCTCGCGGTGCTGCACCTCAACACCGATTGGGGCCGCACCAGCCGCGACTATTTCGTCAACGCCGCCAAGGAATATGGCGCGGAGATCGCGGTCACCGAGGGCTATATCGCGGAGGAGCGCGACTTCCGCTCCACGCTGGTGCGTGTGCGCGACGCCAACCCGGACGGGCTGGTCCTGATCTCCTACTACTCTGACGGCGCCTTGATCGCGCGTCAGGCCCGACAGGTCGGGCTGAAGCAGGTCATCTGTGCCGCGAGCTCGGTCTACTCGCCGAAATTCCTCGAGCTTGGCGGCGAGGCGGTCGAGGACGTCCATGTCGGCACGCGCTACTTCCCGGAAGACCCGCGGCCCGAGGTGCAGAAATTCATCGTGGGCTTCAAGAAGAAGTACAACGGGCTCGAGCCCGATGCCTTCAACGCCTATGCCTACGATGCGATGAACATGGCCGCCGCCGTGGTGAAGATCGGCGGCACCGACCGCAAGGCGATCCGCGACGCCTTCACCAAGGTCAAGGACGTGCCGAGCGTGATCTTCGGGCAGGCGACGTTCGACGTCGCGACCCGCCGCGTCAAGGGCGCCATGAACGCCGAGCTGGTCGTGCGCAAGGGCCAGTTCGCGCTCTGGGACGGCAAGCCGACCTGACATGACCTGACGGCCGGGGCGGGGGTCCCGGCCGCTTTCCTCTCTACGCGGTGATATCAGCGTGTCTTCCTGGCTCGACTACACGATCAACGGGCTGATCGTCGGCAATGTCTACGCCCTCGTTGCGGTCGGGCTCGCGCTGATCTTCGGCGTCAGCCGGCTGATCAACTTCGCGCAAGGCTCGATCTACCTTGTCGGCGCCTATATCGGCTGGGTCGCGGTGGTGCAGTTGCATACGCCGCTTCCCCTGACGATCATCATCGTTGCGGTCGCCGCCGCGATCGTCGGGTTGATCATCGAGCGGTTCGGCCTGCGTCCGCTCCAGAATTCGGTGCGCATCGCGCCGCTGCTCGCCACCATCGGCATCAGCTTCGTGCTCGATCAGCTGGTGATGCTGACCTTCTCGCCCAATCCGCGCGCGCTGCCGAGCCAGCTGCCGGATGTCCGCTTCCAGGTCGGTGGCGGCACCATCGGCCCGCTCGATCTGCTGATCGCCGGCGTCGGCCTCACCAGCGCGCTCCTGCTGTTCGTGTTCCTGCGCTACAGCAAGCTCGGCTGGGCGGTGCGCGCCACCGCGCAGGACCGCGACGCCGCGATGCAGATGGGCGTCGACGTCAACCGCGTCAATCAGGCCGTGTTCGGCATTGCTGCCGCGCTCGGCGGCGTCTCCGGCATGCTGGTCGGCATGTACTACAACCAGATCGACACCGCGATGAGCCTGCAGGCGACGCTGAAGGGCGTCGTTGCCGAAGTGGTCGGCGGTGCCGGCAATGTGCCGGGCGCGGTGATCGGTAGTCTCTTGCTGGGACTGGTCGAGAGCTACGGCGTCGCCGTGTTCGGCACCAGCTACCGCAATCTGTTCGCCTTCCTGCTCCTCGTCGTCGTTCTCGTGCTGCGGCCGAACGGCTTGTTCGCGAGCGCCCGGCAGGCGCCGCCCGAGCCGCTGACCGGCACGTTCATCGCGCCAAGCCGCCCCGTGCGCATTCCGCGCTGGGCCCTGCTGGTCGCGGCCGCTGCGTTTGCGGTCCTGCCGCTGTTTCCGGTGTCCTTCTACGTGCTCCAGACCCTGATCAACGCCTGGCTGCTCGGCATGCTCGCGCTCAGCCTGACGCTGGTCGCGGGCACGATCGGCCAGGTCTCGCTCGGACATGCCGCGCTGCTCGCGATCGGCGCCTATACCTCCGCGCTGCTGTCGCTGACCTTTTCCGTTCCGGTCGGCCTTGCCATCATCGGCGGCGGCCTGATGAGCGCCGCGCTTGGCACCGCGCTGATCTCGCCGTCGTTCCGCCTGCGCGGCCATTACGTGTCGATCGCGACGCTCGCGATCGGAGAGATCGTGTCGCTGGTGATCCTGAACTGGGAGAGCGTCACGCGTGGCCCGATCGGCATCTCCGGAATCCCGCCGTTGTCGCTGTTCGGCTATGAGCTGATCAGCCCGAACTCGATCTACTGGTTCAGCTTTGTCGTGATGGTCGTGCTGGCGCTGCTCCAGGGGCGGCTGCTTGGCTCGCATCTCGGCCGCAGCTTCCGCGCCATCCGCGATGACGACATCGCCGCGCGCGCGTATGGCCTCAGCCTGAACAGGTACAAGTCACTGGCCTTCATCTTCGGCGGCTTCGCCGCCGGCGTCAGCGGCGGCATCGCCGCGCATCTCTATTCCTACATCAACCACGAGACCTTCAACACGCAGCAATCGATCCTGGCATTGACCGTCGTGATCCTCGGCGGCCTCGGCAATGTCGTCGGCGCCATCGTCGGAGCGGTCGCGCTGGTCGGCCTGCCGGAAGTGTTCCGGATCGCGGCGGAGTACCGCATCCTGATCTACGGCATCGTGCTGCTGCTGCTGGTGCGGTTCAGGCCGCAGGGCCTGCTGGGGACGATGTGATGGCAGAGCACGCGCCCATGCTGTCCCTGCGCGGACTGACGCGCCGTTTCGGCGGTCTCACCGCCGTCGACGCCATCGATCTCGATCTCGCCAAGGGCGAGCTCGTCAGCATCATCGGCCCGAACGGCGCCGGCAAGACCACGCTGTTCAATCTCGTGACCGGGCTCGACCGGCCTGACGCCGGCAATGTCAGCTTCGAAGGGCAGGACATCACCGGTCTCTCGCCGGAACGGCTCGCGGCCGGGGGCATCGCGCGCACGTTCCAGCTCGGTCGCGTCTTCGGCAATCTCAGCGTGATGGATAACGTCCTGATCGGTGCGCACACGCGGCTGCGCGCGGTGAAGCCGGCGGTGCCGGTGATCGGCCCGCTGCTGGAATTGGGATTGGCGCTGCTGCGCCCCGCCAGCGTTAGGGACGAAGAAGAGCGGCTGCGCGAGGAGGTGAAGACGATCCTTGCCCGCTTCGGCGAACGGCTGCTGCCGCGCATCGACCAGCCCGCTTACAGTCTCTCCTACGCCAACCGCCGCCGCGTCGAGATCGCCCGTGCGCTGGCGCTGAAGCCGCGCCTGTTGCTGCTGGACGAGCCGACCGCCGGCATGAACCCGACCGAAACGACCGAGATGCAGGGCCTTGTCGCCGAGCTGAAGGCGGAAGGGCTGACCATTCTCCTGATCGAGCACAAGCTGGAGATGGTGATGCGCCTCTCCGACCGCGTTATCGTCATGGACGAGGGCAAGAAGATCGCGGAAGGCCCGGGCGAACAGGTGCGTGGCGATCCGAAGGTCGTCGAAGCGTATCTCGGCCACGGCCTGTCGGGGACGGCGGAGCAGGAGAGCGCGGCATGACGAGTCCCGACGCTCTTCTCGCATTGACGAACGTCAATACGTTCTACGGCCAGGCCCAGGTCCATTTCGACCTGTCGATCACGGTTGCGCGCGGCCACATCGTCTGCCTGCTCGGCGGCAATGCCAGCGGCAAGTCGACGACGATGAAGATCATCCTCGGTCTGGTCAAACCGCGCGCGGGCGAGGTGACGTTCGACGGCGCCTCGCTGATTGGCCTCTCCACGCCGCAGATCGTCCGCCGCGGCATCGCCTCGGTGCCGGAGGCGCGGCGGCTGTTCGCGGACATGAGCGTCCGCGAGAACATTTTGATGGGCGCCTTCGTGCGCAACGACCGCGAGGCGATCGCGCAGGATCTCGACAAGATGCTGACGCTGTTCCCGAAGCTCGGCCAGCGGCTGTCGCAGCGCGCAGGCTCCTTGTCCGGCGGCGAGCAGCAGATGGTGGCGATGGCGCGCGCGCTGATGAGCCGTCCCAGGATGATCGTGATGGACGAGCCGACCATGGGCCTGTCACCGCTCTATGTCGATCGCGTGCTGGAGCTGATCCGCACCATCAACCAGGAGGGCGTCTCGGTCTTCATGGTCGAGCAGAACGCCAGCCTCGCGCTCGAGATCGCGCACGAGGCCTATGTGCTCCAGACCGGCAAGATCGTGCTCTCCGGCTCCGCGCGCGTGCTGAAGGACGATCCCCGCATCCGCGACGCCTATCTCGGCGGCGCCGAGGCCGCGTAGCGCTAGGCCGACGCCGCGCTCGGCGCCGGCTCGACCGGCAGGTCGTCGCCATTGGGATCGCCCGGCGCGGTCGCCCAGGCCAGCTCCACCAGCGTCACGATCCTGCGTCCGCCGCCGTCGAGCTGGCAGACGATGAGACCCTGCTCCTCCATATAGCTGAGCAGGCGCTGCGCCCGGCGCAGCGAATGCGAGCCATAGGCGCGCGCGATCGCGGCGTCGCCGGGACAGGGCCAGCCTTCCTTGGCGGCACGGGCGATCATCATGAACACGCCCTGCATGTCGTCGGGCAGGATCGAGGCGCGCAGCGAGACGTCCTGCCAGGCATCGTCCTCGGTATGCTCGGCACCGAGCCCGGCGCGTGCGCGCGTCAGCATGCGGCGGAATTCGGTGAGATCGGGGACGGCCGAGCCGAGTCCCTCGATGCGGCAGCGGACCACGAACTCCTGATAGAGCACGCCAACGGCGCGGAAGCCGGCATCGGGCGCGGCGAGCACGGCACGAAGCGTACGATCGACGCGCTCGCGCCGCTCGGCGAGCTCTTCGGCGCTGATCGGGACCTCGACTGCTTCGGGGCTGATCTCCGGCGCAGCCGCCTTCGCGGCGCGGAGCTGTTCGAGCAGGTCAGGCGCGGGCCGGCGCTGCGGCCGGCTGGCATCGGGCGGCGGTGCGGCCAGGATCACGGCGCGCATGTCCTCGAGCGCGGCCTCCGGCAGCGGCATCAGCCGCGGCGTGGAGTTGCGCGCGTGGGTGTCGGTCGGGCCGATGTTCAAACGCAGGGGGCGGCGTGACAGCGCGGGGCCGAGCGCCATGAACTGTCCACGCTCGAGATCGCGAAAGGCTTCCGCCTGCCGCCGCTCCATGCCGAGCAGGTCGGCGGCGCGCGCCATGTCGATGTCGAGGAAAGTGCGGCCCATCAGGAAGTTGGAGGCTTCCGCCGCGACGTTCTTGGCCAGCTTTGCCAGCCGCTGGGTCGCGATGATGCCGGCAAGCCCGCGCTTGCGGCCGCGGCACATCAAATTGGTCATGGCGCCCAGCGAAAGCTTGCGCGCCTCGTCCGAGACTTCGCCGGCAACCGCCGGCGCGAACAGCTGCGCCTCGTCCACCACCACCAGCATCGGGTACCAATGGTCACGGTCGACGTCGAACAGCCCGCCGAGAAACGCCGCCGCGCGCCGCATCTGGTTCTCGGCGTCGAGGCCTTCGAGATTGAGCACGGTGGAGACGCGATGCAGCCGCGCACGCTCGCCGGCGACCTGAAGGCCGCGCTCGGTGTGATCCTCGGCCTCGATCACCAGATGGCCGAACCGCTCGGCCAGCGTGACGAAATCGCCTTCGGGGTCGATGATGGCCTGCTGCACCCAGGGCGCACTCTGTTCGAGCAGTCGCCGGAGCAGATGCGACTTGCCGGAGCCCGAATTGCCCTGCACCAGGAGACGGGTCGCCAGCAGTTCCTCGAGGTCCATGGCCGCCGCGGAGCCTGCCGTGGTCAGTCCCATCTCGATTGCAACCGTCATGTCCCGACTCAAGTCCCCGTCATTCGCGGACAGGGGCTTATCAACCCGCTCGCGGCGCGTCGAGCGGCACGGCGCGAATCATGCCGTGTTGCCCACGGCGGCGTTCAGGCGTGATGCGACAGCCGTAGAAGTGCGGGCCGATAGGGCGCCTGCGGATCGTCGTCCTCGTTCTCAGGGATAGCGCAGGAGCCGAATTCCTGCCTGATCCGCTCGATCTCGGCGATGCGCTCGTGCAGCCGCTGCAAATGCTCGGGCGATGTCGCCCGCCAGAATCGGAACGTGTCGGCGGTCAGCGGCAGGAACGCGGTACCTGATGGCGTCGGATCGGGAACGATAGTGCGTCCGAGCAGCAGGAAGCGGTCGGCGCTGGAGACGACGAGGGTTGCATAACCGCGGTTCCCGATTCGCCTGATCCCGTTCAGCGACCATTCGGCGAGCTTGCTGAAATACGGCTCCTCGCGCCAGCGATCGGGGCAATCGTCGTCGACGGTGACGTTCACCGCGTCCTGGCTGAAATGCACGATGATGCCCGATTTTGCGGGAAACCAGTCGTCGTCGAGATGGCCTTGCAGCCAGGCGCAGACGAAGGAGCGGCACATCTGGGGACGGCGGTCGTAGATGGTGCATCCCGTGCCCGTCTGCCAATGCTTGCAGAGCTGGTTCACCGGCTTGTCGACCGCGGCCACCTCGAGGATGTCGCAGCAGGCATTGCACGATCCGCATTGCCGCGCGGGGCGTGCCGTCTTCGGCAGGCCGGTCGCGCGAAACCCCTGGCCGTCGCGAACCAGCAGCTTCTGCTTCTCCAGTGCGGTCAACGCACGGTCGATCTTCAGACGGGACAGTCCGGTGGCGTCGATCACGCCCTTGATCGTCGTCGCGCCTGCCTCCACCGCGCGGACGACGCTCAGCATCGCCTGATCCATTTTGTTGTTCTTGGTCTTCTGGTCCGGTTCCATCGGCCAGGCATCGCGACCGGCGCCGAAAGAGCGATCGGCAAACAGGTCTTAGACACCTAACTTAAAAAGCTATGTTGCTCATTTCTCTGTTCGCCGGACAAGAAGCCGCGCCCGTCGCGCGCGCATGCAACGTTTGCGCAAATGAAGGATCATGCATGCAGGGCAGAGGTCCGCTCGCACGCGCTGCGAGCTGGAATTGCGCCAGCTTGGTTCAATTCGTGCGGAAAACGGCTGGATTTGACGGCGCATCGCGTCGTGAGCTGACGAGCAACATGCCTCGCCTCACGCGGTCGTGATATTTGCGGTGCAGAGCGTAAGCAACGCGGTGGCGACACGATCGCGTGATCAATGAGACGCAAACGCTCTCGTTGAGTTTGCGCCACACCTGGAACAGTCCCGCCTGATCACGCGGAGGTTCGGTCGCGCGCGTGACCGTGATCGGCGTAACCTGGCTGTAGTCGCTACTGCGCGCCCGATCCGCCCTGAACGATCTTCTCGTTCAGCTTCATGTCCACGGTTTCGACCGTGCGGTCGATCTCGGCATTGGGCGTGCCGAGCTGATGCGAGATCAGCTTCACCAGCAGGTCGACGCGCTCGATGAAGGGCGCGCCGCCCGCCACCGCGCGCGCGGCCGACGACGGCTTGAGCAGGCTCTCGGCGGCCTTGGCGTATTTCGCGAACGGCACCTGGTCCTGCGGGTCGGCGCCGAGCTTGCGGGCGATGGCGTCGACATGGTCGTAGATCGTCTGTGAGCGGGCGAGATCGCCATGCACGGCGTCACGGATCGACTGCGGCTCATGCGGCGTGATGCAGCGGTAGTTGCCGGTCAGGAGCATCGACCATTTCGCCAGCGGCACGAACAATGAGTCGAACACCTTCAGCTTCACCGGCACGTCGTGGCCGTCGAGCGTCACCGCATCGATGTCGGCTTCGAGCTCGCGCAGCACCTTGTTGTGCTTCTCGTCGGCGAAGACCGACGCCTTGAAGTTGGTGGGCAGGCCGACATGAAGCACATTCGCGGCTTCCTCCGGCGGACGGAAGGCCTGCGGGTCGGGCGAGCACAGCGTCACCAATCCCGGCTCGAACCGTTCCCACACCTGCGCATTGGTATAGGCCTCTTCGAGGTCCATGTCGGCGAGTGCCGGAATCCGCTTCAGATAAGGCAGCGGCGGCATGTTCATGATCGACAGGCACGGCAGCTTCGCCGCGGCGATCCTGACCATGAGAACGCGTACCGTGTGGTTGGTGTATTGCGGCTCCTGCATCGCAAGGCCGACCAGATCGTAACGGGACAAGTCGACATCGGCCGGCGTCACGGCGTCGAGCTTGCCGGGCAGGTCCCGCGAGAAGATGGCACGGTGTACCGCCTCGTCGCGCAACTTGATGCGCACCTCGGTACCGGAGCGATTGATCAGCTCGGCGGTCTTGGCACGGCAGACCAGGGTGACGTTGTGCCCTGCCATCAGCAGCTTCGTGCCGAGCAGCGACCCGTAGGAAGCCCCGAGAATCAGAATGTTGCGCGCCATGTCTCGTCCCCTGAAATGTCATGTGATTTTTGCGCCCCGGCCATGATCCAAGGGCGATTTGGCGGCATGTAAAGCGAAGTGCCCGGCGATGGCAACTGGGATAATGCATACAACGGGATGCGGATATTCCCGCTTCGTTCGCATTGTGACGGGGACCACGAGAGGCAGGCTCGTCAGGGCGCTGCGGCGACGCGGTTTCTCACATTGCCCGGCGGGAAAAACGCGCGCGCTGTGTCGGAAACGGTCCGGTCGCGATCGCCGAACCATTCGACGTTGTCGAAATTCGAAAATCTGGAATCTGCGAATCTTACACGCAGAGAGGGTGAAGTGATCGTGGGGTGTCACGGTTCGCGAGCTGGGCTGCGATGAGCGACAATCCGCCGCAGCTTTCGCTGTATGGCGACATAAGGATTCACGATGACGCGCGGCGATCCTGCCTGCTCTGTCAGCAAACGAATTCTATATTTTAATCGTCGGTCACAACAAAAAACTACAAACTTCGAACCGCAAAAATGGCAGAGTGGTGCGGTGCAATAAATGCTGTATCAGCAACGGAGCTGAGGTGTGACGATTGAGGTGAGCCGGCGTGAGCTTTGTATCGAGACCGGCTCGTTTGAACCAAGGACCGTTTCGTCCCGTGTCGCGCGAAGCGAAGACGGAATGATCATCAGGCCGGGTCTCGCCGCGGCGAAGACTGGATCGGACGCAGGCTATGGAGATCTTTCGCTGCGCGACGCCCAAAGGGCCGCGAAAGAGATCGACGCGACGGACAGCATCGGCGGACGCAAGCGGAGCGGTCGCGATCAAGCCCATCTCCAATCGCATCGTGCAATTGTGCAGGGCGCTCCGCTGAAAGCGCAGCTGGCAAGTCTCGGGAATCCAAGTCTTGGTAATCCAAGCCTTGGTATTCGCTGACGACGCCGTTCGGAGACTGACATGGAAGGTGATCATTGGTCTCACGGCTCGTGCGACGGCGCGGGTGGCAGCCTGGCGCGCTTGCGCAATCGCGCGTCCGGATTTTTCGAAAGCTTGTCGGTCGCAGACCTTGTGCGTGAGGCGTCCAGGCATCTGTGGGTTTCGGACTGGTTGAGGGTCGCAGACGACTACCGAATATCCGCCGAAGCCGCGCGCAGAGATGAGTCCGCCCGGATCGCCGGGGAAGCGTGGCTGTGCTCGCTGACCGCGCTGGAAGTCGCGCGAAGTTTGTCCTGTCCGGGAGATATCGCGGATGGCGATCTCGCAGACAGGTTCGGTATCGGCCTGAGGGGTTTTGAGGATGACGCCGGTTCAGTGATCGAGCGTGTGAAGATCGATTGCCTTGATCAGGGGGCGTTGACCGGACTCTTTCTGCCGGCGTTCCGTCACGGGCCTTCACCGGTGGTCATCTGCATCGCCGACGAGGAAGCCACCTTGGGCGCGATGATGAGCAGGTTGTTGCCGGCCTCATGCCGCCGGCACGTGTCGCTTCTGCTCGTTGATGCCGGCAATTCGTCCGTTCGTCGCCCCTTCAAGCCGGAGCATATGCTTCAATGCTGGCTGGACTATCTGGAGGCGCGCCCGGACGTCGATTCGCAGCGGATCGCGGTCTATGGCGAAGGGGCGGGCGCCAGTCATGCGTCCCGCCTTGCCCTGCTGGATCGCAGGATCGCAGCCGCCGTGTGCGACGGCGGCATTGCGGCGCCGGTCATGCGCCGGGCATCGGTGCGCTGGATGAGCGGCCTTGAGCAGGCCGTTCCTGACGCGACCTCGCCGGGGGCGTTGTTGCCGTCGCGTCGAATAGCCTGCCCGCTTCTCGTGGTCGTCGGAAGTCGCTCAATGGTATGGGAGGAGGATGCTCTCGAACTGCAAGCCGGCTATCGCCAGGCCGGAGCTGATTGCTCGACCGTGGTGCCGAACTGCATCCCGCACCCTCTGGGCGAGGTCGAGAATTTTATCGCTGTGGACGATTTCATTCTCGAATGGCTCGACAGCAAGCTGGGCGTCGCCCGCGCGATGGATCCCGTGACCTACCTCTAGCGGCGTCCGCGCATCGACGGATCACGACACGTCGATCGCCAGCAATCGTGCAGCCAGTCGGGCGTTCTTGGCAATCGTCGTGAGCGCGTCATTCAGATCTGCGAGGGTCTTCTCGTCGAGCTCGTTGAACATGGTCGAGTTCAAGGCGAGCTTTCTCTTGGACAGCTTTTCGATCTCGGCCGTGGCCTTTGCCGTCAGCGACATCAGGACGAAGCGCGCGTCGTCCGCGGCCGGCCGCCGCGACAGGAAGCCGCTCTTTTCGAGGCTCTTGGTCTGGTTGGTCACGAAGGCGGGGTGGACGCGCAACTTGTTGGCGATATCGATTCCGGCGACGCCTCGCCCCTCGTCCAGTTCGGTGATGGCCATCAGGATCAGCCACTGCGGCTCGGTAATGCCCAGCAGTTCGGCCCAGCTGGCGTGGATGTCCTCCAGCTGAGAGTGAATCTCTACGACGTTCCAGATGAAGTCCGTGATTGCCCTGTCGAGTTTCTTCTCGATCATGTGGCGCCCCTCCCCATGTGTCTTATCCCCTATCTTTAATGGGATATTGGGGAGCCGTCTCGAAGATCGCGCACCGACGATAGTGTTAGACACCGAATGATCGAAATCGCCCGGCGATTTAATGCTTGCAAAACTCAATTAATTAAATTACGCCTTTGCTCACTCAATCTCTGCTGCTCTTGACCTTTGTCGACGGGACAGCGATGTGAGACCTCCAAGAAGCCCTCGGGATGCCCCCCGAGGGCTTTTCTTGTTTTTTATCAGATTGTTATTGATGACAAGGTGGTCGCTGTTGCTCCCAAGCCACATCGCCTTCGGAACTTGCGATTCATCAAATCAATAAATTGAGGCAACTGCTTTTATAAACTATACGTGAAGCCACGACGGAGGGGGGGCACCTCACTGTCGTTTCAGTCCGGACTTTCAGTGCGGGCCTGAATTGAACGGAAATTGAAGTGGGTAAAGCGGCCTCCGACGAGGGGGCGAGCCCCCTGAACCGACCTGGAGGTTTACTAATGAAGTTTACGAAGACGCTTCTTCTTGGCTCGGCAGCCGGCCTGATGGCCGCCTCCGGTGCGTTCGCAGCCGACCTTCCCGTGAAGGCCAAGGCAGTCGAATACGTGAAGATCTGCTCGCTGTACGGCGCCGGCTTCTACTACATCCCGGGCACCGACACCTGCATCAAGCTCGGTGGTTACATGCGCGCTGACGCCGTGCTCGGCTCGAACTCGGACTTCAATCCGAACCAGAGCGGTACGGCCGGCGCTCGCAACCGGATGATGAACTACTACACCTTCCGCGCTCGTGAAGACCTGAACATCGACACCCGCACCGCGACCGAGTACGGCGTGGTCCGCACCTTCTTCGACGGCGTGTTCTCCTGGACGACCGGCAACTATACCCCGACCGGTTCGGCAACGGGCGGAAGCCAGTACAGCGGTACGCTCGGTCTCAACGCTGCGGGCACCGCCCTCGTCGGTTCGAACGGCTCCGGCGCGGTGAACAGCACCGACGGCAACACTTCGGGCGGTGGTCTCGGCGTGTACTACGCTTTCATCCAGTTCGCCGGCTTCACCATGGGTAAGGCCGTGTCGCAGTTCGACGCGCCCTGGACCAACTATCCCGGCAACATCACCGACAACCTCGTCGGCGGCAGCGGCACCGTCACCGGTGTCACCCAGTTCACGTACACGGCCGACTTCGGCCAGGGCGTGACGGCGGCGTTCTCGGCTGAAGATACCACCCAGTACTATCAGGCTGGTAACCTCAACATGTCCGGCGCGACCGCGGGTGGCATGATCGGCGGTTCGTACGGCACCAACGCCATCGGCGGCACCCGTTCGCCGAACCTCGTTGGTATGGTGCGTGTCGACCAGGCCTGGGGCCTCTTCCAGGCGTCGGTGGCTGCGCATGACAACCACGTCGGCTACTACGGCGCTTCCGAGACCACCGGCCACCCCGACGACAAGTGGGGTTGGGCTGTGCAGCTCGCTTTGTCGATCAAGAACATCCCGACTGGCGCGGGTGACACGATCAACATTTCGGGCGTCTACACCGACGGCGCGACCCGCTACAACTTCCAGAACCTGTCGGGCAGCTCCTACGCTCTGTACGGCAACTCGGGCGTTGCTGGCGCTTACGGCAGCATCGGCTTCGCCAACGCTCCCGACACGGTGTTCGTGACCGGCAGCTCGCAGGAAACCGTCAAGACCTGGGGCTTCCGTGGCGCTTACACCCACAACTGGGATCCCTACTGGAACTCGGCGATCTACGGTGCCTACGCTCAGGCCCAGTTCGGTACGCTGGCCAAGACCACCCTCTGCGGCGCTGGCGGTGCTGGCGGCGTGTTCGGTGGCCTGGCGGGTGTGACCAGCTGTAACCCGGACTTCGCGATCGGCCAGCTCGGTATCGTCACCCGCTGGACCCCGGTCAAGAACCTGACGTTCTCGGCTGACCTGTCCTGGACCCACCTCGACCAGAAGTACTCCGGTACGGTTGGCCTCGTCCCGAACGTCGCGACCGCCAAGCCGACCGCGGTTTACGAGCTGAAGGACCAGGACTCGATCGCCATGATCCTGCGCGCTCAGCGCAACTGGTAAGATCTGTCGAAACCACGTGAACGAACACCCGGCGGGAAACCGCCGGGTGTTTTTTGTTGCGCAACGCAGACGGTGTGAGGGCGCGGGACGCCTGGCCCAGTAGCCCGGATGGAGCGAAGCGTAATCCGGGGCCGCTGTCGCCTGTGGCAGGACCCGGATTGCGCTTCGCTCTATCGGGCTACGAGATTTTGCCCGACGGGCAAAACACCCGCGGGGCCGTCAACCCGCCCGCGCAAAAATATTCCACTTTACCGAAATTCGGAAATGGCGTATGTGTCGCCCATCCCGGCTCATCCTTGAGGGGCGATCGTACGTCGTCACGATATGCGAGCCGGGTTGCGGTGGACGCGGCGGCGTCGTGCGCGAGAGGCGCGGGCAGGGCGGGTAGTCCCTGTGAGCCCGTGGCCACGTGCGGACGAGCGGCGCGGAAGTCCGGCGAAGCCTTTTGGCGAAGCCGGATGAGCTGCGTACGGCAAAACCGTGTGGTCCTGGCCGTCGTTGCTACGGTCAAGTCTTCGCGAAGGTGCGAGCGAGCCCAACCGGGCAGACTGCATCATCCAATTCGCGAGGCGAGGGAGGCCAGAAGGAAAGTTCGGCTCCCGGGAGAGCACGGCATAAGCCGTCCAACCATCGCGCAGGGAAGGCCGAGTGATTGGCACCACCTGTATGCTGCTGTGCGGTTTTCCTGCGTGTGCGTTTCGCGCAGCGGACCGCGGGTGCGAGGTCAGCACCCGGCCTTCCCTGCGCCCTCTTGGCTTAAAGAGGGTGGAGCGACCAGGCAAAGCTCGGGCGAAATCAGCCGCGAGGATGCGAAGGCGTGTCTGCAACCATACTCGCTGTCATCGCCCGGCTTGACCGGGCGATCCAGTATTCCGAAGCGCCTATGATTTATCGAGAGGCCGCGTCGTACTGGATTCCCCGCTTTCGCGGGCAATGGCAGTGGTGTTTGGAGAGCGAAGCCATCGCCTCATGCTCCGTCATTGCGAGCGCAGCGAAGCAATCCAGAGTCTTTCCGCAGCGGCAGTCTGGATTGCATCGCTGCGCTCGCAATGACGACGTGGAGGCGGATATCGTCACGTCGCATGATCTCGCCGCAAAATCTTCCGCAAGCCTTGGCACCGCCATTCGCGCGGAAGTTGCTCTTGGGCTGCGGACCTTCGCCTCAACCCTGGCTTGCCACGCGGGCGCGGTCGAGATGTTCTTCGATCTTCGGGCGATCGCGGGTGCGCTCGAAACTGGTGCAGAGCAGTTCGGTCTCCTCGAGGGAAACAGGCGCACGATACAGCCGGCACATGAATTCGGCGGTTGCACGGCCCTTCGCGGCAGCCGGACTGTGTCCCGGGCTGCGTTCGGCGAGAAACATGCAGTCGCGGCAGATGCTGGCATCAAGTCGCTGATGGGCTGCGTCGAGATGATTGAGGATCTCCCGCAGCTGGTCGCGCAGTTTGATGCACTCCTCGGTTCCGAGCGCAGTGACCGCATTCACGACGTGATTGATCGGATCGTGCTGGCTCAAGCATTTCTCGCCCTGCGCGGTGACGTGGAGCACCACCGACCGCTTGTCCTCATGCGAGGGCTTGCGCACCAGGAAGGACTTGCTTTCCAGCGTCTTTACGATCTGCGATGCAGTCGCCCTTGTGGCGCCGATGAAGCCCGCGAGCGCGGACGGCGTGCGCGAAAACCTGTTGGCGCGGCCAAGAAAGCGCAGCGCCATCCATTCGCGATCGCGCAATCCATGTTGATTGCCCTCGAAATACCAAGCCCTCGCCGCCTGGACCAGCAGCTCGACGGCTTCTCGTGCCAATGGCATGGATCTACCTCGCTCCCGGAGCTTGGTCTGCGGCGTCCCGAAGCCGCCTTGCGCCCTGGCTCACGACCGCTTCGAGAGACCTCAGACGAGCTGAGATGTCCGACGAGCACACCGCAGCAGACTTTTGCGCGAAAGCACGGACTGCAATGCGTTCGACCTGGACCAATCGGCGTTGCTTCGTCCGAAGCGAAAGGTTGCGTCGCTGATGGCATGCCAATCGCGTCGTCGTCGCACGGGAGCCCGAGTTGCCGTCACCTGCCGACGATGGATCGGAGTAGTTCAACCGAGGCCCCTAAAGTTCAAGTCACAAGCAGACGTTTCTTATAAGCCGTCGAAACGATGAATGAGCTTCTCAACAAAATCAAGTAGAGACGCTCTCGGAGATGGGATGTCGTTGCAGGCGAATGTAACGTTCAAGACAATCTCGCTGTTCGGGACACATGATAGTGAATGCAATACGCTGTTCCACAAGCAACATGCGCGCAACTATGCGACGGTTTGATTGCACGACATGTTGCTGTCCGTCGTTGATGCAAGTTGATCGAAGCTTGTGCATGACAAGGTGGCCTGCGTTGATGAGTCATCCACAACTTCTGCGATCTGCTGGAGAATCGACGGGGGAACTCGCAGGGAATGCACGCGTCGGTTGTTGTGGCCGCAACGAGAGAACCGTCCGGTCCGTCCGGCGCGCTGCAGCAGCTCAACGCTCATCCGAATGGTTGACGCACGGGCGACGGCAAGCGGCAACAGGGCTGCATGCGCCGGACGCGTGGCGGCATGTGCGTTCGACTGTCGAAATAATGAGCAGGGCCCCGTTCCGATTCCACCGGAGCGGAATTGGCTCTACTCGCCCTTGAGCATGTCCCGCAGCTCGCGGAACGGGTCGGCGCTCGGCGGAGCCGAGGCGTCTTGCCGCATCGCGCTGTAGATTCGCGGAACCATGTCGATCGCCTGGTCGAGACCCGAATCGCGTCCCGACTGGTATCCGCCCATCAGGCGAAGGTCCCGTGTGTCCTCGTATTTGGCGATCATGGTGCGCAGCTTGCTCACCAGTTCGCGCTCCTCGGGGTCCCAGACATTGTGGGCGAGACGGGAGACCGAGGCGAGCACGTCCACCGCCGGATAGCGCGCCTGGTCGGCGATGTGCCTGGAGAGCACGATATGGCCATCGAGCGTGCTGCGGATGGTGTCGGCGATCGGCTCGTTGTGATCGTCGCCGTCGACCAGCACGGAGAAAATGCCGGTGATGGTCCCAGTTCCCTCCTCGCCGGGGCCGGCGCGCTCCAACAGGCGCGGCAGGTCGGTGAAGACCGTCGGCGCGTAGCCCCGCGCGACCGCGGGCTCGCCGGCGGCAAGCGCAACCTCGCGGGAGGCGTGGGCGAAACGGGTGATCGAATCGACCACGAGCAGGACCGATTCGCCGCGGTCGCGGAAATATTCGGCGACCGCCATCGCGGTCTTCGGCGCCAGCCGCCGCATCATCGGACTTTCGTCCCCGGTCGATACGATGGTGACGGCGCGGCTGCGATTGGCGCCGAGCACGTCCTCGATGAATTCGCGCACCTCGCGGCCTCGCTCGCCGACCAGTGCCAGCACGACGGTGTCGAAGCCCTGGCTGCGGGCGAGCATGGCAAGCAGCGTCGATTTGCCGACGCCGGAGCCGGCAAAGATGCCGACGCGCTGGCCGGCGCAGATCGGGGCAAACAGGTCGATGACGCGCACGCCGGTGCGCAGCGGCTTGTGGACGCGCGCGCGCTTCATGGCCGAAGGCGCCTCGGTTTCCGCCGAGACCGGCCGCGATCCCGGTGTGAGGGGGCCCTGTCCGTCCAGGGGCGCGCCGAGCGCGTTGATGACGCGGCCCTTCCAGCTCGGATCGGGCGCGAAGGACAGTGGCGGCATCCGGTAGGCGACCGAGCCGAGGCCACCGGCAAACTGCCGGTCGAACGGCTTGGCGACGATGCCCTCGCTGTCGATCCTGATCACCTCGCCGATCTGCGGCTTGCCGCCGGAGTTGACGCCGATCAGCTCACCAAGCCTGACGAAGCGCGACAGGCCGGAGACACGGAAATGCGTCGGCGCGATCTCGGAGATCGAACCGCTGACGCTGGCCAGGGGAGTGCTCTGCTGAAGCTCCAGCAGCGCCCACTCGAGTTGCCGAAGAGCGTTCAAGGAAACCGTCCACCCTCATTGCGCACGAGGCGCACTCTACTTGCAGGTCTATTTGCCGGGCTCGCCCAGCGTCCGGATTGCGTTCTGGAGCGAGCTCTCGGTGCCCTCGATCATCGAATTGGTGCCGTCGAAGGCGCGCGAAGCGGCGATCAGCTTCGTCAATTCCATCATCGGATTGGCGCCGGAGCCCTCGACATAACCCTGCTTGAAGCCGTCGCGGGAGAAATCGGCGATGGCGGTCGCGGGGCGGTCGGGCGTGACGCCCGAATTGCCGTAGCGATCGAGATTGGCGTCAGCGGGAATGTTGAACAGGCCGATGGTGCCGATCTCGTTGTTGTCCTGGGTGATCGCGCCGCTGCGCGAGATCGCGATCGGGCCGCCGTTCGGGTCGATCGTGATTTGCGCACCGCCGGAATCGATGACCGGGAAGCCGGACACGGTCTGAAGGTCGCCATTGGCGGCGATCTGGAGCCGGCCGTCGCGGGTATAGACCGTACCGTTGGGGCCGGCGAAGGCGAGCCAGCCCTGTCCCACCACGGCGACGTCGAGCGGGTTGCCGCTCTCGGTAATGCTGCCTTGCTCGCGCGAGATGATGTTGTCGCCGGGCGAGGAGAAGGCGACCGGATTCGCGCCTGCCTTGGACAGCACGGTCTCGAACTTCACGACGTCGGTGCGGAAGGCCGCGGTGTTGACGTTGGCGACGTTGTTGGCGATCGTCTGGAGGCGCTTCTCGAGCGCGACCTGCGCCGACAAGCCGACATAGAGAGCCGATTGCATGACTTACCTGTTGAACTTGATGTTCTGAAGTGTCGTGAGCAGGTCGGTGTCCATGCTGGCCGCCGCGCCGCCGATCAGGACCAGCGCGGGGTTGGTCGAGGTGTCGCTCTGGGCCTGGGTCGCATCCCACATCGCCGCGAATCGCTGCACGAATTTGGTGACCTTGGTCGGGTCCTGGAAATCGGTGAGGTCGATCTTGTCCGTGATCATCTTGGCCTGGGCGTCGATGTCGGACGAACTGATCGTCGACGACCAGCCCATGGCGGTCTGGACCACCTGGGTCAGTGCCTTGTCGGCGAGGATCTGGTAGGCGGTCGTAATCGTGGAGGCCTTGCGGGTGAAATAGAGCGCCAGCCGCAGGCCTTCGTTCTGGTCGCCGGCGTTCTGCTCCATCGTCTGCGTGACGTATTGGGTCGCCGTGCCGGTCGTGGCTGCGGTGGTCGAGGTCGCCTGGTCGCCGTTGGCGGCGAAATTGAAGGCGGTGGCGAATTCCCGGTAGCGGGTGTCGGAGAGCTTGTTGGCGAAGGCGTCCTGGTCCGAGACCCCCTCGGTCAGCACCTTGCGCATGAACGCCTTGGCGTAGGTCATGTCGCTGAGGCCATAGGCCTTCATCGCATAGGAATAGAGGCGATAGTCCCCCAGGAAGTCGTCGATCGTCTTCACGTTGCCGATATGGCTGAGAAAATAATCCGTCTCGCGGCTGACATCGGGCTCCGTCGCGACCTGGGTCATCGACTTGCTCATGTCCGTGGTCAGTCTGGTGTAGTCCGCGATGGTGGATAGCATGACACGCGCCCCTTTGGCCGCCGTTGCGACTTCGTCCCAAGCTGCCGTCAATTGC
This sequence comes from Bradyrhizobium sp. GW821-FHT13H05, assembly GCF_058804065.1. Lineage (NCBI taxonomy): Bacteria > Pseudomonadati > Pseudomonadota > Alphaproteobacteria > Hyphomicrobiales > Nitrobacteraceae > Bradyrhizobium > Bradyrhizobium sp. GW821-FHT13H05. The sequence goes on from NZ_JBXAPO010000022.1 coordinate 30,959, forward strand.
TTGCGCGGGGCTGGCGAACGGGAAGCCAGCTTCACGCAAGCGTCGCCGACTAGATATTCCCGATGGGATCGGCGATGGAGTGGCGCGTTGCTCAGTTTCGTGGGGATTTTCATCACGGTGGCGGCGCTGCTTGGCGGTTTCGCCGCTATGGGCGGGCATCTGGCCGTGCTCATGCAGCCGTGGGAATTCGTGATCATCATGGGCACTGCGGTCGGCACCTTCATCGTGGCCAATCCGTGGAAGACGGTCGTCGACACCGGGGTTGCCTGCATGCAGGCCGTCACCGGCGCGGTACCGGGGCAGCGCTATTATCTCGACCTGCTCGGGGCGCTGCACGCCCTGATGCGTGAGCTGCGGGGCAAGGGCCGCAACGAGGTGGAGGCGCATATCGACGATCCCTCGTCCTCCGAGATCTTCAAGGCGTTCCCGAGCGTGCTCGGCGACCCGTCGCTGCTCCAGTTCATCTGCGACTATGTCCGTCTCATCATCATGGGCAACGCGCGCACGCACGAGATCGAAGCGTTGATGGACGAGGAAATCCACACCATTGTGAAGAGCAAGCTGGCACCTTACCATGCGCTGGTGATGGTGTCCGAGGCGTTGCCGGCGCTCGGCATCGTCGCCGCCGTGCTCGGCGTCATCAAGGCGATGGGTGCGCTCGATCAGTCGCCGAAGCTGCTCGGCGGCTTCATCGGCGCGGCCCTGGTCGGCACCTTCGCCGGCATCTTCCTGTCTTACGGCGTCCTTTCGCCCTTCGCGATCAAGATCAAGATGACGCGCGAGAAGAAGTGCCGGCCCTACATCATCGTCAAGCAGACGCTGCTGGCCTTCATGAACGGCGCCATGCCGCAGATTGCGGTCGAGCACGGCCGCAAGATGATATCGAGCAACGAGCGTCCCTCGATCGACGTCGTCGAAAACGAGACGATCGCAGGTCCCAAGGCTGTCGCGACCGACGCCGAACCGAAGGCGGCCCGCGCATGACGATGATGGAAGACGTCGAAGTCGATCAGCGGAAGCAGCTGCCGAACTACCTGCTCGACGCGGCGGGTATCTCCATCGAGCGCATGCCGATGCTCAATGTGATCTTCGATCGCATGGCCGCATCGTGCACCGACAGCCTGCAGCCGATGGCCGGAACGCCGTGCTATTTCTCGGTCAACGGCATCACCAACGACCCCCTCGGCGACATCATCAAGGACTACGAGGGTAACGCGGTTGCTGCCGTGCTCTACGCCGAACAGTGGGACTCCCGCGTCATCATCATGCTCGACCGCGACTTCGTGTTCACGATGGTGGAGGCGATGTTCGGATCCGACGGCGCCGAGCCGCCGCTCGACGTCGAGCGCACCTTCTCGAACATCGAGATCCGGCTGGTCCAGGCGCTGTTCGAGCGCTTCGCGAAGGCGCTCCAATCCGCCTTCGCCGGCACCTCCAACGTCACCTTCCGCGTCGAGCGGGTCGAGACCGCCATGGCGTCGCTGGCTATCGGTCGAAGCGGCAACATGTCGATCTGCGCGAACATCATGGTGCAGGCGCTGTTCCGCGGCGGCCAGATGTTCCTCATCATTCCGCACTCCGCGCTCAACCCGCTCAGGCAGAAGCTCGCGCATGTCGTCGTCAGCGACGGCCGCGCGGCCGACCCGCGCTGGCGCGAGCAGATGGAGAGCGAGGTCCATCGCACCGAGGTGACGTTGAGCGCGGTGCTCGACGAGAAGATGGTGACCCTCGGCGACGTCGTGAAGTTCCAGGTCGGGCAGGTGCTCGAGCTCGAAGCCACGCCGCGCACGCTGGCCCGTCTCGAAAGCAACAATCAGGTGCTGTTCTGGTGTCAGATCGGCCAGCTCGATGGCTATTACGCCATGCAGGTGGCCGATCCGGTGGATCAGAAACGGGAGTTCGTCGATGATATCCTATCTCGTTGATGCCGTGCTGCTGATTGCGCTCGCCTTCACCAGCATGCGGGTGACCCGGATGCACCGCGAGCTGGCGCGCTTGCGCAGTTATCAGGGTGAGTTCTCGACCATCGTCCACGAGACGGCCGGCGCCTTCGACACGGTCATCACCGCGGCGCACGATTCCACTGCAAATCTCGGGCGGCTCGCCAACGTGCTCAGTACCAAGATCGACCAGGCTCACGAGGCGATCGCGGCGCTCGATGCCAGGAGCGGGCTGGCATCCGCCGCGACCGCCGGCGGCGCCGACGTGAACAAGCATTGAAGCCAGGACCAGCGAACCAAATACGATCGGAGCGTTGAGGCGCTCCGGGAGCGGAAATACCAAGAGGCGATACCAAATGGCGCAATCCTTCGACTACGAGTCTGCATCTGCATCGGGAGAGACCGAGACGTCTCCGCTGGAGCGGCTGGCCGAGATCGCCGCGCGCACGGCGGAGGAGACCGGCAAGTTCGCCAATGTCGATGCCATCCTGCGCATTCCCGTCACCATGCAGGTGGTGCTGGGATCGGCGACCATCCCGGTCGCGAACCTGATGAAGCTTGGCCGCGGCGCGGTGGTTCCGCTCGATCACCGGGTCGGCGAGCCCGTCGACGTCGTCGTCAATGGCCGCATCGTCGCTCGCGGCGAGGTGGTTGTCGTCGAAGAGGACAATTCCCGCTTCGGCGTCTCGCTCACGGAGATCGTTGGGCCGTTGGGGCAGGGTGATACCTGAACATGGCGGCACAGGTCGGCATCGCTCCCATCAAACAGCGAGGCGTTGCCACGCTGGGTGGAACGGAAAAGGTCGCGGCACTCCTGCTGGCCATGGGCCGGCAGGCGGCTGCGAGTGTGCTCTCGCAGTTCGAGCCGCAGGACATCCGTATCGTCACCAAGGCTGCGGCCGAGCTGCGGCCGATCACCGCGCAGGAACTCGAATCGATCGTCGAGGAGTTCGCGCAGCAGTTCTCGATGGGTGCCAACATTCTCGGCACCATCGGTGGCCTGGAAGCGGTGCTCGGCGACGTGCTTCCGGCCGACCAGGTCTCGGCGATCATGTCGGACCTGCTTGGCAATTCGAGCCGGTCGGTGTGGGACCGCGTCTCGTCGGTGTCGGAAAATTCGCTGGCGACCTACCTCTCCAAGGAGCATCCGCAGACCGCGGCGCTCATCCTGTCCAAGGTCAAGCCGTCCTGTGCCGCCAAGGTGATGAGCCAGCTGCCGTCGAGCCTGCGCAACGAGCTGATGCGGCGCGTGCTCAGCCTCAAGCCGATCGTCGATGACGCGATGAAGGTCCTCGAGAAGACGCTGCACGAGGACCTGACGCTCAATTTTGCCCGCAACCTCGGCGCCGACACCTACGCCCGCGTCGCCGACATCATCAACAAGATGGAGCGCGGCCATATCGAGGACATGCTGAAGAGCCTGTCGGAGAAGCGGCCGAAGTCGGCCGAAGTGCTGAAGGAGCTGCTGTTCACGTTCGACGACGTGATCCACCTGACGCCGAAGGCGCGCACCATGATCTTCGACCAGGTGCCGACCGATCGCATCGTCGTCGCGCTGAAGGGCACCGACAAGCATTTCCGCGAAACGATCCTGTCTTCGGTCGCCTCGCGCGTTCGCCGTGTCGTCGAGCACGAGCTCGCGATCGGTGAGCCCTCGAACCAGCGTGACGTGCTGGAGGCGCGCCGCGTCATCACCGACCTTGCACTCGACCTTGCGGAAAAGGGCGAAATCGAGCTCAACCCCGACCAGGAGGATGAGCTGGTCTTCCGCTGACCGCTGAACGGGCATGGCAGATAAATCCGATCAGGAGAGCAAGACAGAAGAGCCGACCGAGAAAAAAGTCCGTGATTCGCTCGAACAGGGCAATATTCCGGTCTCTCGGGAGGCATCCATCTTCGCGTCGATGGCGGCGCTGATGGTGATCCTGATGTTCCTGATCGGTCAGGGCGTGCAGCAATTGACGCCGACGCTGAAGAGCCTGCTCGACGACCCCGACGGCTTTCCCCTCAGCAACGGAGCCGACGTGCAGAACCTGCTCACCGTGGTCGGCCTCGAGGCGTTGCGGTTCCTGGTGCCGCTGGTCGCCATCTTGATGGTGTTCGGGCTGGCAGCGTCGCTGCTGCAGAACGCGCCCAGCCTGGTGCTCCAGCGCATCATGCCGGACCCTTCGCGAATCTCTCCGATCGGTGGCTGGAGCCGGCTGTTCGGAACGCAGGGCATCGTCGAGTTCGCCAAGTCGCTGTTCAAGCTCGCTTCGGTGACCGTGGTCGTCGCCTTCGTGCTGCGTTCGTCGGAGGCGAGGGCGTTCGAGGCGATGTATACCGATCCGGTTGCGCTTCCCGAGATGATCCTCAACATCGCGATGCGGATCGTCTCGGCGATCTGCATCGCGACCATCGTCCTGGTCGCGATCGATCTTGCCTGGGCACGTTTCCACTGGCGGCGCCAGCTGCGCATGACCAAGCAGGAGATCAAGGACGAGCACAAGCAGGCGGAAGGCGATCCGCTGATCAAGGCGCGCCTACGCTCGCTGGCGCGCGACCGTTCGCGTCAGCGCATGATCGCCTCTGCTGCGCGCGCGACGCTGGTGATCGCGAACCCGACGCACTTCGCGATCGCGTTGCGTTACAATCGCGAGGAAAACCCCGCGCCGCTCGTCGTGGCCAAGGGCATGGACGTGATCGCGCTGAAGATCCGCGAAGTCGCCGAGCAGAACAGAATTCCTGTCATCGAGAACAAGGCGCTGGCGCGCGCGCTTTACGAGGCAGTTCAGGTCGATCAGGTGATTCCGGCGGAGTTTTTCCGGCCCGTCGCCGAGATCATCTACTTCCTCCAGTCGAAACAGGCGCCGCGGCCCGAGAAGGTCCAGTAGATTTCCGAGGATGGCGTCGGCTGCATCAGCCTGACGAAAGCTTGTCGCCCTAAGCTTCTCCTCGACTGGACCAGAATGGGGCTATCGTGGGACCGCTTTATCTCTTCGAACTCGCATCGTCGCAAGCGCGGTACCTCGAACTTCGCCAGTCGACCATCGCGACCAACGTTGCCAACGCCAACACGCCGGGCTTCAAGGCGCGCGATGTCGAGCCGTTCAACAAGGTGCTCGAGGGAACACCGGTCAGGCTTGCCACGACGTCGCCGTCGCACATGCAGCTGTCCGCCGCCGAGAGCGACACGCGCGCGACCGCCAAGAAGGACAGCTGGGAAGTGGTTCACTCCGGCAACTCCGTCAGTCTCGAGCAGGAAATGATCAAGGGCAGCGACGTCAATCGCGACTACTCAATGAACTCGGCGGTCGTGCGGTCGTTCCACCGCATGCTGATGACGAGCGCGAAGACCTGAGGTGAATTGACATGCTGGACGCACTGAGCGCCTCCCTGACGGTCGCGAGCTCCGGGCTCGAGGCGCAGTCGACGCGCATGCGCATCGTCTCGGAAAACCTCGCCAACGCGACGGCGACAGGGCGTACCGCCGGCGCTGATCCGTATCAGCGCAAGACCATCACCTTCGATGCCGCGATGGACCGCGCCTCGGGCGCGCAGCTCTCGAAGGTCAAGGAAATCGGGGTCGACACTACGCCGTATCGCGTGGAGTACGATCCGGGGCATCCCGCCGCCGACAAGGCCGGTTACGTCAAGATGCCGAACGTCAACATGATGATCGAGATGGCCGACATGCGGGAAGTCAACCGGTCCTATGAAGCCAATCTCCAGGTCGTGAAACAGGTGAGGTCGATGCTGAGCATGACCATCGACCTGCTGAGGAGCTGACAATGCTTGAGGCAATTTCATCCACCGCGATTAACGCAGGGCAAGCGGCGAGCCGCGCGACCGAGACACAGGCGATCTCGCCTGCTGCAACGGCGCCGATTCAGTCCGGCGACGACGCCGGCTTCGAATCGGTGATGAAGCAGGTGACGACGGACGCGATCGGCACGCTGAAGGCGGGCGAAGCGGCGTCGATCTCGGCGATGCAGGGCAAAGAATCGACGCGGAAGGTCGTGGAGGCGCTGATGTCGGCCGAGCAGGCCTTGCAGACGGCGGTCGCGGTTCGCGACAAGGTCGTGCAGGCCTACCAAGAAGTCGTTCGTATGTCGATTTGACCTGAAGGAATGACACTGTGAAATCGCTCGCCATTGCTGCTACGGGCATGAATGCCCAGCAGACCAACATCGAAGTCATCGCGAACAACATCGCCAACATCAACTCGACGTCGTACAAGAGGGCGCGCGCGGAATTCACCGATCTGTTCTACCAGATGGACCGCATGCAGGGCGTCGCGAACGTCAACGGCTCCTCGCCGATCCCGGAAGGCGCCAATCTCGGCCTCGGCGTCAAGTCCGCGGCAATCCGCAAGCTGCACATTCAGGGCGCGCTCACGCAGACCGGTAACCCCTACGATCTCGCCATCAACGGCCGCGGCTGGTTCCAGGTGCTGGGCCCGAACAACGAGGTGCAATACACCCGCGCGGGCTCGTTCAACACCAATGCCAACGGCCAGCTCGTCACGATCGACGGCTACCTGCTGGATCCCGCCATCACGGTGCCGCAGGGGACGGTCCAGGTTACGGTCAACCAGACCGGACAGGTGTTCGCCAAGCTGGACACCGAAGTGAACCCGCGGCAGATCGGCCAGCTCAATCTCGCCAATTTCGCCAACGAGGCCGGCCTCGAGCCGCTCGGCAGCAATCTCTATCGCGAGACCACGGCGTCCGGCACGCCGGTCGTGGGCCTGCCAGGCGATTCCGGCTACGGCAAGATCAACCAGCAATATCTCGAAGCCTCGAACGTCGATCCGGTCAAGGAAATCACCGAGTTGATCTCGGCGCAGCGCGCTTACGAGATGAATGCCAAGGTCATCCAGGCTTCGGATGAAATGGCCTCGACCGTATCGAAGGGCCTTCGCTAGTTCCGGTGTGTCCATGTTGAACAGGGTGGGCCTGATCGTGCGCGGGTTGGCCGCCGTGCTGCTGGTTCTCGTCTCGGCGCGATTCGCTGCGGCCGAGGAAAAGCGGCTTCCGGTGCCGGCGGTGTCGATCCGCGCCGGCGAGCTGATCCGGGACGACATGATCACGGAGCGGATCTTCGCGCCGAACGTGCTCGGCGTTGCCATGTTCATCGAGGGCCGGCAGGTTCTGGTCGGCCGCATGGCACGGCGCGCACTGCTGCCGGGCCAGCCGATCCCGACCAACTCGGTGGAAGATCCCTTCACCATCGCCCGCGGCGCCATGGTGAAGGTCGTGGTCGAGGACAGCGGCCTGTCGATCGTGACCTACGGCTCGGCCATGCAATCAGGCGCGCCCGGCGCGCTCATTCCGGTGCGAAACACCGATACCGGCGTGATCATCAGAGCCATCGTTCAGCCGGACGGCACCGTCAAGGTCGTGGACGGGTCATGACCAGATTCCTGCTCGCGCTCGTCCTCCTCGTTTCCGCCGCCAGCGCCCAGGCCGCCGTCCGCATCAAGGACATCGCGGACATCAAGGGCCTGCGCGAGAACCAGATCGTCGGCTACGGCCTCGTCATCGGCCTGAACGGCACCGGCGATACGCTTCGCAATGCTCCGTTCACGGAACAATCCCTGCAATCGATGCTCGAGAACATGGGCATCAATGTCAGGAACGAGACCACCAGCACCAACAACCCTCCGCGTCCGACGACCCTGCGCACGCGTAACGTCGCGGCCGTGATGGTCACCGCGGATCTGCAACCGTCGATCGGGGCGGGCGAGCGCATGGACGTGACGGTGTCGTCGCTCGGCGATGCGACCTCGCTGCTCGGTGGCACGCTGGTGATGACGTCGCTGCGCGCGGCGGATGGCGCGGTTTACGCGGTGGCGCAAGGCGCGGTCACGGTCGCCGGTTACAGCGTGGGCGGCCAGGCGCAGAACGTCAGCCAGGGCACGCCGACCGCGGGGCGCATCCCGAACGGCGCGCTGGTCGAGCGCGAAGTGCACGGTAGTCTCCACGAAATGGAATACCTGGTGCTCGAGCTCAAGAATCCCGATTTCGTCACCGCAACCCGCATCCTCGACGCCATCAACCGCTATGCCGGCGGCCGCTATCGCGCGCAGATCGCCTTCGAGCGCGACTATCGCACCATCGTGCTGTCGAAACCGCGCTATATCGGCCCGGTCCGCTTCCTTGCCGAAATCGGCGAGCTGACGGTCGAGCCGGACACACCGGCGCGGGTGGTGATCAACGAGCGCACCGGCACGGTGGTGATCGGGCGGGACGTGCGGATATCGACCGTTGCGGTGACGCACGGCAATCTGACGGTCCGCGTCACGGAGCTTCCCGTGGTGTCGCAGCCGGCGCCGTTCTCGCAAGGTCAGACCGTGGTCGTTCCCCAGACCGTGGTCGAGGCCAACGAAGCCGGATCGCAGGTGGCGATCCTGAGCGGCGTCGATCTGCAGCGGCTGGTGCGCGGATTGAACCAGATCGGCCTCAAGCCGTCAGGCATCATCGCGATCCTCCAGGCGATCAAGACGGCTGGCGCGCTCCAGGCCGACGTCATCGTGCAATGATGCACAAGCGTCGTGCAAGCTTGGTCGCTCAATGCTCAGGTCTCGACCGAGAATCGCACGCGGCCCGATGCTGAAACTGGATCACAAAGCCAAGCTCCTCCTCCTGATCGCGGCCTCCGCGCTCATGAGCGCTTCGCCTGCGCTTGCCCTGGACGAGGCCAAGCCGTCGAAGCCGCTCAACCTGCTGTCTTTCGCGCGTGCTCGGGCGCCAGGACAGCAAAAGCCGTCTGTGCCGGCCTCGCCGATTCCGGCCGACAATGCATCGATCCGGGCGACAGCCTGGGCGGCCGAAGAGTCCGGGCCCGCAACCACCGGCGCGGTGCCGGCACCTGAGCCCGCCGCGCCTGCTCCTTCACGCGCAGTGGCACAAGCACCCGCAGCGGCGCCCGTTCGGGCCGCCAAGCCCGGCAGCGTCACGGCGCCCCCAAAGCCCGCACCGCCTGCGGCCGCCGCGGCCGCGGATAGCGAGGTTGCCCTGTTCTGCAGCAACGTGGCTGATCCCGCGGTTGATGCCAGGCTGGCCTGGCAGCTCAAGGAGCTGGAGAAGGCCGAGAGCCTGCTCCGCGAGCGGATCGCCGAGGTCGAGGCCAAGCGCGCCGAATACGAGAAGTGGATGGCGCTGCGCGACGACTTCCTGAAGAAGGCCGAGGCGCAGGTCGTCGAGATCTATTCGCGCATGAAGCCGGACGCCGCGGCCACCCAGATTGCCGGCATGGCGGACGAGACCGCCGCCGCCGTGCTTGCCAAGCTCAGCCCGAGGAGCTCGAGCGCGATCTTCAACGAGATGGATACGGCGCGTGCTGCGCACCTTGCCGATTTGCTTGGCGGGATGCGTCGCGTGGATGACGGAAAGACCAAATAGATGAAGAATCTGATCCTCATCCTGCCGCTCCTGATGCTGACCGGATGCATCGGTGATCCCGCGGAAGTCCTGACCGGTCCGCGATTGTCTCCGGTCGGCAGCGGCCTGAGGAGCCAGGCCGATCCGATCCCGGTGACCCCCCGCGTGCGTACGCCGGTCAGCTATCGCTCGACCTGGGACGACGGCACCGATCTCTACCGCGATCCCCGTGCCAGGCGCACCGGCGACGTCGTGACGGTGATCATCTCGATGCAGGACAAGGCCAAGCTCGACAACAAGACCGATCGTTCGCGCGATTCGCAGATCAAGTTCGGGCTCGACTGGCTGATGGACGTCGCAGGATGGAGCGACAAGGGCCAGACCACCGCCAACCTCAGCACCAACACCCAGATCAAGGGCAATGGCCAGATCGACCGCACGGAGGACATCAAGCTGTCGATCGCCGCGATCGTCACCGACGTGTTGCCGAACGGCAATATGATGATCAGCGGCTCGCAGGAATTCCGCGTCAACACGGAGATGCGCGTGCTCAATGTCGGCGGCATCGTGCGTCCGCGCGATATCTCGCGGACCAACACGATCTCCTACGAGAAGATCGCGGAGGCGCGCGTATCTTATGGTGGTCGTGGAAATCTGTCTGACGTGCAGCAGCCTGGATGGGGACATCGGATCTATGACGCCGTGGCACCATTCTGAGGCTGGTCGCGGCCTGGCCGCGCGGCGAGGGCAGGGATCGTGATGCGCCTGATTGCGGCCATCCTGGTGCTGACCCTTGTCGCGATCGGTGCGGGCGCACTTGCCGGCCTGCATCTGTTTGCCGCCGCCGAGCGCGTCGCGGACTCGAAGAAGAACGCCACGCCGCCCCCGATTGCGTCGAGCTACGCCGGCAGCGCGCGGCTTCGAAAACTGTCCCCGATCGTGACCAATCTTGCCGCGCCGGCCAACAACTGGGCGCGCGTCGAAGCCTCCATGGTGACCGAGAGCATGAGCGACGAGGATGCCGGCATCCTGGCCGCCCATATCAGCGAGGACATCATCACTTATCTGCGGTCGGCCTCGGTTGCTCAGTTCGAGGGATCGCGCGGGCTACAGCATCTGCGCGACGACCTGACCGAGCGCGCCAATATCCGCTCGTCCGGCAAGGTGCGCGAATTGATCATTGAGACGTTGGTGATTCAGTGAAATTGAGAGTCCTGCTGCTCGCGTTGATTCTGGTCGTGCTGCCCGAGGTGGCACTGGCCCAGATCCCGGACCTCAACTCGCTGCTGCCGCCCGGAAACGGCTCGACCAGCGGCCGGATCATCCAGCTGATGGCGCTGATCACGGTGCTGTCGGTGGCGCCGGGACTGCTCATCATGGTGACGAGCTTCACGCGATTTGCGGTGGCGCTGTCGTTCCTGCGCTCCGGTCTCGGCCTCCAGACCACGCCGGCCAATCTGGTGCTGGTCAGCCTGGCGCTGTTCATGACCTTCTACGTGATGGCGCCGACCTTCGACCGCGCCTGGGAGACCGGCGTCCAGCCTCTCATGAAGAACGAGATCTCGGAGGAAGAGGCCTATCTGAAGATCACCGATCCGTTCCGCGAGTTCATGCTGGCGCATGTCCGCGACAAGGATCTCCAGACCTTCGAATCGCTCGCCGCGGAGAGCTTTCGCAAGAAGTTCGACGACAAGCGGGTCGACCTGCGCGTCATCATTCCGGCCTTCATGATTTCCGAGCTGAGGCGTTCGTTCGAGATCGGATTCCTCATCATGCTGCCGTTCCTCGTCATCGACATGATCGTGGCGACGCTGACCATGTCGATGGGCATGATGATGATGCCTCCGACGATCCTCGCGCTGCCGTTCAAGATGCTGTTCTTCGTGCTGATCGACGGCTGGAACCTGCTGGCCTCAGGCTTGGTGAGGTCGTTCTCGTAACGGCCACGATCGCCGGCCGGCTGGTTATGGTTAGCGGGAAGTAACGGTCTAAGGTTAGCAGAGGGTAATATTAACCATCTGATATTACAGCGAAATTCAAGCCGATCTTAATCTGGGCGCAAGATTCGGCGTGCTAGCAATGCGTCACGGCGGGTTGGACCCCACCCACATCAGTCCAAAGGCATGATGCCGCCCCTCCGTACCGGTGAAAACCCGGTATGTCCCCTCGTGAAATGTAACGCGTACATAAAGGGACATTCGCAATGTCAAGCCTGCTTACGAACTCGACCGCCATGACCGCACTCCAGACCTTGCGGTCTGTGAGCTCGCAGCTCTCCACCACGCAGACCCGGATCTCCACCGGCCAGCGCGTCTCGACCGCTTCGGACAACGCCGCCTACTGGTCGATCGCAACCTCGATGCGCGCCGACAACGCCGCGCTCTCCGCCGTCTCCGACTCGCTCGGTCTGTCGGCCGCGACCGTCGACACCGAATACACCGCTCTGAACACGGTTATCGGCGACAAGGACTCTGGCCTGACCAAGCTCCAGGCGCTGCTGGTCGAAGCCAAGACGGCTGGTATCGACCGCACCAAGATCCAGGCGGACGTCACCCAGATCCAGCAGCAGATGAAGAGCACCGCCGATGCGGCGACCTTCAACGGCGTGAACTGGCTGAGCACGACCGCCTCGACGCCGGCGACCTTCGACCTCGTGTCGTCATACTCCCGCGTCCAGAGCACGCCGACCACCGGCTCGATCACCCTGACGATCTCCAGCTACTCGCTCTACACCGCGACCTCCACCGGCATTCTGGACACCCAGGCCAGCGGCGTGTCGATCGACAACATGAAGATCGGCACGCTGAACGATTCGCCAACCGACCAGGCCGTGCTCGATACCTACATCGCGCAGGTCACCGCTGCGATCAACTCGGCAGCTTCGGCGGCCGCCGATCTCGGCGCCGTCAAGAACCGCATCTCGACCAACACCGAATTCGTCAAGACCCTGATGGACTCGGTTGATCGTGGTATCGGCCAGCTCGTCGACGCCGACATGAACCAGGAGTCCACCCGTCTGGCGGCCCTCCAGGTCCAGCAGCAGCTCGGCGTGCAGGCGCTCTCCATCGCGAACAACAGCAGCCAGAGCATCCTGTCGCTGTTCCGCTAAGCCCAAAGACAATCCGGGGAGGGCCGCGCTTCTAGTGAAGCGCGGCCCTTTCGTTTGGCGCGACGTTCGTTTGGCATGACGCCACGCGCACGCCGTCATTTCGGCCGTCCTGTTGCAGTCAGGACACAGGGCCACAAGCCCCACACAAGCTTCGCGGGTTAGGGTCGTCGCTACGACAGGTTGGGCCCTAACCGGTTTTCCGCAGCCCAAAGGCATGACGCCGCCCTGTCGTACCGGTGCAAGTCCGGTATGTCCCCACTCAATCAATCTCAAAGGGACATCAAAATGGGTTCTAGCCTTCTCACCAACTCGTCTGCAATGACCGCGCTGCAGACCCTCCGCAATGTCAGCTCGCAGCTCGCGACCACGCAGAACCGTATCTCGACCGGCCAGCGCGTCTCGACCGCTTCGGACAACGCCGCCTACTGGTCGATCGCAACCTCGATGCGCGCCGACAACGCCGCGCTCTCCGCCGTCTCCGACTCGCTCGGTCTGTCGGCTGCGACCGTCGATACCGAATATACCGCTCTGACCGCCGTCGTCGGCGACAAGACCGGCGGCCTGACCAAGCTCCAGTCGCTGCTGGTCGAAGCCAAGACCGCCGGTATCGACCGGGCCAAGATCCAGGCCGACATCACCCAGATTCAGCAGCAGATGAAGAATACCGCCGATGCGGCAACCTTCAACGGCGTGAACTGGCTGAGCGCGACCGCCTCGACGCCGGCGACCTTCGACCTGGTGTCGTCGTTCTCTCGCGTCCAGAGCACGCCGACCATCGGCTCGATCACTCTGACGATCTCCAGTTACTCGCTCTACAGCTCGACCTCCACCGGCATTCTGGACACCCAGACCAGCGGCGTGTCGATCGACAACATGAAGATCGGCACGCTGAACGATGCGCCGACCGACCAGGCCGTGCTCGATACCTATATCGCGCAGGTCACCGCTGCGATCAACTCGGTGGCCTCGGCTGCTGCAGACCTCGGTGCCGTCAAGAACCGCATCTCGACCAACACGGAATTCGTCAAGACCCTGATGGACTCCGTTGATCGCGGTATCGGCCAGCTCGTCGACGCCGACATGAACGCGGAATCGACCCGCCTCCAGGCGCTCCAGACCCAGCAACAGCTCGGCGTTCAGGCGCTCTCGATCGCCAACCAGAACAGCCAGAGCATCCTGTCGCTGTTCCGCTAAGCCTGAGAACCATCTGAGGGGGCCGCGCTTCTCACGAAGCGCGGCCCTTTTCATTTTGGCGTGAGCTCCCGCGCAGGCCGTAATTTCGGCTCCCCCGTTCGGGTCCGGTCACAGAGCCACAAGCCTCGCGCAAACTTGGCGTGCTATCGCCGCCGTTACGACAGGTTGAGCGCGCTTTTTTGCGGCTCAAAGGCATGATGCCGCCCTGTCGTACCGGTGCAAGCCCGGTATGTCCCAAAAAATTCATTCCATTTCCAGGGGACGTTAAAAATGAGTTCTAGTCTGCTCACCAACTCGTCTGCAATGACCGCGCTGCAGACCCTCCGCAATGTCAGCTCGCAGCTCGCGACCACGCAGAACCGGATCTCGACCGGCCAGCGCGTCTCGACCGCTTCGGACAACGCCGCCTACTGGTCGATCGCAACCTCGATGCGCGCCGACAACGCCGCGCTCTCCGCCGTCTCCGACTCGCTCGGTCTGTCGGCTGCGACCGTCGATACCGAATATACCGCTCTGACCGCCGTCGTCGGCGACAAGACCGGCGGCCTGACCAAGCTCCAGTCGCTGCTGGTCGAAGCCAAGACCGCCGGTATCGACCGGGCCAAGATCCAGGCCGACATCACCCAGATTCAGCAGCAGATGAAGAATACCGCCGATGCGGCAACCTTCAACGGCGTGAACTGGCTGAGCGCGACCGCCTCGACGCCGGCGACCTTCGACCTGGTGTCGTCGTTCTCTCGCGTCCAGAGCACGCCGACCATCGGCTCGATCACTCTGACGATCTCCAGCTACTCGCTCTACAGCTCGACCTCCACCGGCATTCTGGACACCCAGACCAGCGGCGTGTCGATCGACAACATGAAGATCGGCACGCTGAACGATGCGCCGACCGACCAGGCCGTGCTCGATACCTACATCGCGCAGGTCACCGCTGCGATCAACTCGGTGGCTTCGGCTGCTGCAGACCTCGGTGCCGTCAAGAACCGCATCTCGACCAACACGGAATTCGTCAAGACCCTGATGGACTCGGTGGATCGCGGTGTCGGTCAGCTCGTCGACGCCGACATGAACGCGGAATCGACCCGCCTGCAGGCGCTCCAGACCCAGCAGCAGCTCGGCGTTCAGGCGCTCTCGATCGCCAACCAGAACAGCCAGAGCATCCTGTCGCTGTTCAAGTAAGCTTCGGCTTTGGACACGACCGTGCTCCCAAGGGAGCACGGTCCCCGCCATGAATGGCGGATTTGGCGGCACATGACGTGCCCGCAATGACCTCCTGACGCCAGATTCCATGCAAAACGCCGCAGCCGATCGCGCTGCCATGCGGCCGCATGCCCGCGCCGGAGGAGATTCTTGTAAAATTACAACGCCTCGCCAGTGAACTGACACATTCGTGTCCTTGCGCAACCTTCAGACAAGGTTGGCAGCGGAGTGTCCTCTACGTTCGCATTGGTACGAGGTCATATGCTGTTCAGTCGTGCGCAAATACAGCAACTGCTCAACAATCTGCTGGAGCTTGGGCCGCGACGCCTGATGGCGTTGGGGCTGATCGGCTTTGCGGTCCTCGTCACCGTTGTCGGCGGCGCCTACTATCTGAGTCGGCCTGAATTCGAGACGCTCTATACCGGCCTGACCCGCGAGGACGTGACGCGCATGGGCGCGGCGCTGCGCGAGCAGAACATCGCCTTCGACGTCAATACCGCCGGTGATGCCGTCTCGGTGCGCCCGAGCCAGACCATGCAGGCACGGATGCTGCTCGCCGAGAAGGGGCTGCCGACCAGCGCCAATTCCGGCTACGAGCTATTCGACAAGATCGGCTCGCTCGGCCTGACCTCGTTCATGCAGGAAGTCACCAAGCTCCGGGCGCTCGAGGGCGAGATCGCGCGGACCGTTCAGCTCATGAAGGGCGTCAAGGCGGCGCGGGTGCATATCGTGCTGCCGGTGCGCGGCTCGTTCCGCGCGACGCAGCAGCCACCTTCGGCGTCCGTCGTGCTGCGCACCGACGGCGCGATCGAGGCCCGTACCGCGCAATCGATCCGCCATCTCGTCGCTGCAGCTATCCCGGGTATGAGCAAAGACAAGGTGACGGTGCTGGATGCCGACGGTTCGATGCTGCTTGCCGAAGAGGACGAGGCGACTGCCGCTCCGACCAAGATGGCAAGCCTTCAGAAGACGGTCGGCGGCATGGTGCAGGAGAACATCCGCAAGGCGCTGACGCCGTATCTGGGCCTGGACAATTTCGAGGTGAGCGTCGCCCCGCAGCTCTCGACCGACAAGCGGCAGACCAACGAGACCGTCTACGATCCGGAGGCCCGTGCGGAACGTTCGGTCCGGAACGTGCGCGAAAACGAGAAGTCGCAGAACGCGGACCGGTCGACGCCGACAACGGTGCAGCAGAATCTCCCCGATCAGCAGGTCAACGCCGGCGGCACCAAGAATTCAAGCGAAGACAAGAACCGCCGTGAGGACGTCACCAATTTCGAGGTGTCGTCGAAGACCACGACCACGGTGAGCGACGGCTATCTGGTCAAGAAGCTCTTCATCGCTGTGCTGGTCAATCGCGCCCGGCTCGTCGCCGATCTCGGCGACAAGAGCAATCAGGCCATCGTCGACAGCAAGCTCGCCGAGATCAGCCAGCTCGCGGCGACGGCTGGCGGGCTGGACAAGACGCGCGGCGACCAGATCCAGGTGACGGCCGTCGACTTCATCGAAGGCTCGCGCGAACTCGCGCCGGTGCCGCCGATCAGCTTCGTCGAGATGATCAACAAGCAGCTCGGCAGCGTCATCAACGCGGTGACGATCCTGGCCGTCGCTTCCATGCTGGTCTGGTTCGGACTTCGGCCGGCGGTCAACGGCATCCTGACCCACCGCGCGGCGCAGGAGCAGACCGAGGCGGCCGAGGCCGCTGAGCTCGAAACTGCCGCAGCCCTTGCATTGGCTGAGAGTCAGGATCCCGAGCTCAACCTCGTCGAGGACCTCGAAGGCAAGATGCAGCGGACGCCGCAGAAGCGGCTGGAGCAAATTGTCCGGCTCGATCAGATGCAGGCAGCAGCGATCCTTAAAGACTGGATGAGACGCGAGGAGGCGGCATGAACGCGGCAATCGGAAAACTCCTGACGCAGTTCGACGCGAACGGCCGGGCCAAGTCCCCGCCGCTGCCTCCGCCGCCCAAGATCCAGGACGTGCTGACGAGGCCGAAGGAGGCCCGGCGCGAGCCGCAGGCGCCGGCCCAGCCGCAGCGTCAGCCCCAATCGCAGCCGCAGCTCCAGTCGCCCGCACCCGAGCCGGAAGCTCCGCCGGTCAATCTTCTCGACGACGCCTATCGTCGCGGCCATGCCGCCGGCGTTGCCGATGGCGATGCCAGGGTAGCCGAGGAACGCGTCCGCAGCGCGATCCGGCTCGGCGAGGAGCGAGGCAAATGGTCCGACCAGCAGGCGGGCGCGATCGTGAGCGGCTTCGAGGCGGCGTGCCGCGAGATCGAGACCAACATCGCGAGCTCCGTTGCGCGCATATTGCTGCCGTTCCTGGCCGATGCGGTTCGCGACAAGGCGATCGAGTCGCTGGTCGAGCAGATTGCGGCACTGACCGGCAATTCGCCGGTGCCGGTGTTCAAGGTCACCGGCCCGAGCGAATTGCTTGATCTCGTCAGGACGCAACTCGAGGCGTCCAGGCGAACCGGCATCGAGTACGAGACCGCCGAAACCCCTGAGGTTCGCGTCGTCGCCGACCAGACCGTGATCGAGACGCAGAT
This sequence comes from Bradyrhizobium sp. GW821-FHT13H05, assembly GCF_058804065.1. Taxonomy (NCBI): domain Bacteria; kingdom Pseudomonadati; phylum Pseudomonadota; class Alphaproteobacteria; order Hyphomicrobiales; family Nitrobacteraceae; genus Bradyrhizobium; species Bradyrhizobium sp. GW821-FHT13H05. Next base: position 48,314 of record NZ_JBXAPO010000022.1, read on the forward strand.
CACGGCCTGGAGCGAACGGCTGAAGGACGCGCGCCGGTAGTCCGCCATGGTCGAAGAAGTCAAAAACGAACTGGTCATCATCCGCAGGCGCAGCGCTTTCGCCGAGGAGGCGCATCACGGCGGCGTCTGGAAGATCGCCTATGCGGACTTCATGACCGCAATGATGGCGTTCTTCCTGGTGATGTGGCTGCTCAACGCGCTCAACCAGGACCAGAAGCAGGTTGTCGCGAGCTATTTCAACCCGATCAAGCTTGCCGAGAACGCGCCTGCCCCGAAAGGTCTCAAGGATCTCTCCAAGAAGGAGCCGACCGCGCTCGAAGGCCAGGACGGTCGCCGTCAGCCAGCGGGGCCGAACGAAGAACGTCGCGGCGACTCCCCGACGGCCGAGAAGCCGGCCTCCTTCGAAGAGAAAGTCCTGTTTCGCGACCCCTTCGCGACGCTTGCTGAGATCGCGAACAGCGCGAATCAGGCCACGGGCCAGCGCCGCGCCGGCGCGCTGACCTCTGCCGAAGAGGATGGCCTCAAGGGAGGCGATGCCTACCGCGATCCATTCGATCCCGGCTACTGGAAGCTGGCGCCGCAGGCGTCGAAGGATGCGGATCGCATCATCGAGAGCGAGCCCAAGCCGAACGCGTCGGCGCGCGACGGTGCATCGGCCGCGGGGCCGACCGAGCCGCAGCCGCGCCGGGCCAAGACGGATGATGCTGGCGGAAGCGTGGCGTCGAACGCGGATGCGTCGTCCGCGAGCCTGTCGCCCCTGCTGCCGCCAGGGCCTGCGCCGTCTTCCCGTGAGGGCGCCCAGGCCAATGCCGCTGCGCGGCCCGCTGACACGACGAAGGAGCCCGAGCCGCGCGATGCCGCTCAAGCACAGCAGCCGACCGTCAAGCAGCTTCAGTCCGCGATTGCGGAGGCGCTGTCGGACATCAAGGCCGGCGCGGGACCGGTGGCGGAGGTGCGTCAGGTCGAGGAAGGTCTTCTGATCAGCCTGACCGACGATGCCAGCTTCGGCATGTTCGCGGTCGGCTCGGCCGAGCCGCGGCCCGAGCTGATCCGCGTGATCGACAAGATCGGGCCGCTGCTGACGAAACGCCAGGGTGTGATCATCGTGCGCGGCCATACCGACAATCGGCCGTACAAGTCGGAGACCTACGACAATTGGCGGCTGTCGACGGCGCGGGCGCAGATGGCCTATTACATGCTGGTTCGCTCCGGCGTCGACGCGCAGCGGATCGAGCACGTTGAGGGCTATGCCGATCGGCGGCCGAAGCTTCCAGGCGACCCGGCGGCCGCGCAGAACCGCCGGATCGAGATCTTGATCCGGGAGAAGCGCCCTTGATCAGGCCGCTCCTCTGCGCTGTGTTGCTGATGGCGTTGCCGCTGACGGCCGCACGCGTATTGGCCGATCCGGCGCCAGCACCAGCACCAGCACCGGTATCGGCTCCGGCATCGACATCGGGCGAACCCTATGAGCTCGTGCGCGCATTGCAGGCGGTGCAGGACGGCATCGCCAATGGTGACACCGCGGCGCATGGCAGCCACATCGCACTGATCCGTCAGATCGGCGAGAAGTTTCTTGCCGCTGATGCGGGCGTGTGGAGCAACCCTCAGAACGGCCAGGCGCTCGTCATCTACCTGCTCAGCGGCGGCGCGCCGCAAGTGGTCCGCAAGCTGCCGCGCGACAAGATCAACGTTGACGGACGGCTGTTCGACGGCGCGCTCGCCTATGTCGAGGGCCGCCAGGACGAAGCGCGTGAGCTGCTCAAGGATGTCAAGCCACGGACGATTCCGTCGGGCCTGGGCGGACAGGTCGCGCTGGTCCAGGGCGCGCTGTTCGCACGCAGCGAGGCCTCGCTCGCGATCGAGCGCCTGGACGACGCGCGCCTGCTCCTGCCGGGCACGCTCGTGGAGGAGGCCGCTCTGCGGCGCGAGATCCTGCTGGTCGGGCAGGCGGAGGATTTCGACAAGTTCGAATTTTTGACGCTGGCCTATATCCGCCACTACCGCAACTCGATCTACGCCGGCGATTTCTGGCAGCGTTTCTCCACGGGCCTGACGCAATCGAGCCTTGCGCTCGACGAGCGTCGCTTTGCGCGGATCGTTGCCATGCTGGAGCAGATCGATCGCGCCAGCCGCCTCAAGCTCTATCTCATGATCGCGCGCAGTGCGATGGTGCGCGGACGGATGGAAGTGACCCGGCTCGCCGGCGAGCGTGCGCTGACGCTCAGCGCAGATGCCTCGGCGGAGCGCGAGCGGGCGCATTTCTTCCGGGGGGCCTCGCGGGCGCTCACCGACGAATATGACGGCGGTCTCGCCGAGCTCAAGGCGATCGACCGGTCGAAGCTGCCTGAGCGCGACGTGCCGCTCCTGAACGCCACGGTTCAGCTTGCGCTCGATGTCCGCAAGCCGTTCGCGGGCGGCCTCGCCGCTGCCGCCGAAAAACCTCCGATCACGCCAGCACGTGTCGATCTTGCATCATCGACCGCAACCCTCGCGCGCGCGCAGAAGCAGCTCGGCGAACTCGAACTTCTCACCAGGGATCGCCGTCCATGACCAAGCTCAGCGGAACCTCCGGACAGCTCTTCTCCGGTCTCGCCGAGAGTCTCAATATACGTGGGACATCGCGGTCGGCGAAGGGCACCGGTGCGAAATCGCAGGCGGATTCGTCGTTCAACGATCTGCTCCACACCGTCTCGAACATGGCAAAGCGGGCGTTGAACGATGAGGGCAGCGATACGGCCGTGAAGGCGGGAACGCTGCATGCACGCCTGGTACACCCGGCCGAGAAAGACAAGACGGACGAGACGGTGCGCGATCGTACCGACGCGACCGATAAGCCCAAATCGGCCGACAAGTCTGACAAGGCCTCCGACACATCGGCTGACAAGCCGTCGGAGAAGCAGGGTCCGATCGACCAGGTCGTGAAGGCGGACGTCCAGAGCCGGTCGAGCATTCCTGCGATCGTCGGGCAGGAACTTGCGGCGGTGCCGGCCATGACGCCGCAGGTGCAGCCGCAGACGCAGCCGACTGCGGGCGACAAGAAGGATGCCCTGCGTGACGAGCGATCGTCCGCAGCGAAGCGCGACGTTCAGGGCGTCAGCACGGCGAAGGCGGTCACGGCGGATTCTGCACCATCGGCTGCTGCTCCAGTCAGTCCACGCGCCCAGGGTCCGGCTTCGCAAGCGGGGGCAAGCCCACAGGCAACGCCGCTGCAGGGCGGCGAGGCCGCGCCGAACGCGATGCCCGCGTCATCGGGTTTCGAGGCTGTCACCGCCAACGTGGAACGCGCCGTCAAAGCCTCGTCGCGGGACGCATTGCCCGAAGCGACCAGGGTGACCGTGGTCCAGCAGGAGACCCATCTGCCACCGGCGCAGTTCAACGCCCCGCAACAGGTCGCCAATGCGGTTGTCACCGAGTTGAAGGAGTCCGCACCGACGGCGTCCGCCGTCCCGGACCTTGCGACGTCGCAAGGCAGCGGGCCGGATCAGCCGCTCAAGATCCTGACCATCAATCTCGAGCCGCCGCAGCTGGGCAACGTCACCGTTCGCCTGCGTCTCGTTGGCGCCGAAGTCTCCGTCCAGCTTGCGGCCGAACGCAAGGACACCAGCCAGATGCTGGACCAGCAGCGCGACTCGATCCGCGATCTGATGCAGTCGGCCGGTTACGTCGCTGATGTCGCGCCGGTCCAGCACGGCTCGCTGGATGGATTCCAGAGCGGCTCTGGCCAATCGCAGCCACAGCTCTCGGGCCAGCAACAGCCGCCCTCCCAGTCGCAAGGCACGTTCAACGGTGCCGGTAACTCGTCGGGACAATCGGACGGCGGCGCGCGGCAGGCTCGCGAGGAGCGCCAATCCAACCAGGAGACCCGTCATGATCAAGACGTGGCGCCGCAGATTCGTCGCGGCCCTGTTTATCTGTAACGCGGGCGCCGCGGCAGCAGCGACCGACAACGCGCGCCCCTGCGAGCGCGAGATGGCGCGTGCGTCCCAGCAGCACGGGATTCCGCTCGGCATTCTCTATGCGGTCGGCCTGACCGAGACCGGCCGCCGCGGCGCGCTCTACCCTTACGCGCTTGGCGCGGACGGGCAGACCGTATTCGCCAAGGACATGAATGATGCGGTCGCGAATTTCGAAGCGATGCGAGCCAAGGGCATCAAGCTGATCGATCTCGGCTGCATGCAGATCAACCACTATTATCACGGCGACAAGTTCGCCTCGGTGCGCGCGATGTTCGATCCCGCCAAGAACGTGGAATATGCCGCGCGCTTCCTGAAGGAGCTGAAGCAGCGCGAGGGCAGCTGGACCATGGCGGTCGCCCGCTACAATGCCGGCCCCAACAACCAGCCGGCGCAGAAACGCTACGTCTGCCACATCGTCGCTCATCTCGTCTCGAGCGGCTTCGGCGCGTGGACCGACAAGGCGCGTTCCCTCTGTCAACCCAAGACGACATGATCAGGACAAACTGAAAGTTGTGCACGGGTCCCAATCATCAGCCCCGCGCAAGCAAGAACCCGCATTGTAACTGCAACCTACCAAAGGAGCCTAATTCATGAGCCTGTATGGTGTTATGCGCACCGGCGTTTCCGGAATGAACGCGCAGTCCAACAAGCTGTCGACGGTTTCGGACAACATCGCGAACGTCAACACGACCGGCTACAAGCGGGCTTCGACCGAATTCTCGTCGCTGATCCTGAAGAGCGGCTCCGGCAATTACGACTCTGGCGCCGTCGAGACCACGGTGCGCTACGCCATCTCCGATGCCGGCAACTACCAGTTCACGACCTCGACGACGGATCTCGCGGTCCAGGGTAACGGCTTCTTCGTCGTGCAGGACGCGAACGGCAACAATTTCCTGACGCGCGCCGGTGCCTTCGTGCCCGACAGCACGGGCAACCTCGTCAACGCCGCCGGCTTCCAGCTGATGGGCTACAACATCGCCAACGGTGCTACGCCGACCGTCGCCGCCAACGGCTTCGGCGGCCTCCAGGTCGTCAACGTCAACACAATGGCGCTCCAGGCTGCGCCGTCGACCAAGGCGACCGTGGCCGCGAACCTGGATCCCAGCGCAACGGCGTTTGCTGCGCCCGTTGTGGCCGGTCCGCCGTCCAACTACACGTCGAAGACGTCAATGGTGACCTACGACAACATCGGCAATGCCGTGACGCTGGACGTCTATGCGGCGAAGAACGGTGCGAACACCTGGGACATCGAAGTCTACGATCCCGCTGGCAACCAGCTCACGACACCAGGCCCGGCCACCACGTTCACCTTCGATGTGACTGCGGCCGGCAAGGGCGCGCTGGCTGCAGCCAGCCCCAAGTCGCTCACGGTCGCAATTCCCGGCGGTTCGGGCACGTTCAACATCGACATGTCAGCGATGACGCAGGTCGCCTCCGCCTTTGACTTCAAGGCGACGGTCGACGGTAACGCCCCGTCCGCGGTCGAGAAGATCAACATCGACGACAAGGGCGTGGTCACCGCCGTGCTCAAGAACGGTACCGAGCTTCCGAGCTTCCAGATCGCGCTCGCGACTGTGCCGAGCCCGGACCACCTGACGCCCGAAGTCGGCAACGTCTATTCGCCGAACCTGGATTCCGGCAACGTGCAGGTCGGCCTCGCCGGCCAGGGCGGTCTCGGCACGATCCAGTCGGGTGCGCTGGAGGACTCCAACGTCGATCTCGCCGACGAGCTGACCTCGATGATCGAGGCACAGCGCGGCTTCACCGCGAACTCGAAATCGTTCCAGACCGGCGCCGATCTGCTGGACGTGGTCGTCAACCTGAAGCGCTGAGTCCCACAGCGCTCGTCCCCGGCAAGAGCAGATCATGAACCTTACCGCCGCTCTCGAATCCGCCCGCTCCTCGCTGATGGCGTCGGGCATCCAGTCGTCGGTGATCTCGCGCAACATCGCCGGTGCCAGCGCCACCGGCTATTCGCGCAAGATCGCCGTGCTGGACAACCTCCCCGGGACCGGCGTCTATGTGGCGGCGATCCAGCGCGCCGCCAGCTCGGGTCTCTACGACAATGTCCTGATCGCGACCTCGTCATCGGCCAAGCAGGGCGCGATTTATGACGGTCTCCAGAAGATCGCGTCTGCCACGGTGGACGATCCGGAGCTCGACCAGTCGCCGACGGCGCAGCTCAATGCGCTGAAGCAGGCGCTCCAGCAATACGCCAACGCTCCTGATAACACCACGCTGGCGCAGGCGGCGGTCACGTCCGCCAAGGACATGGCGACCGCGCTCAACCAGGCGACCCAGACCGTGCAATCGGTCCGTGAGGGCGCGGATGCCGACATGAAAACGTCGGTTCAGAACATTAATCAGTTGCTCTCCCAGTTCCAGACCGTGAATACGGCGATCGTGAAGGGCACGATCTCCGGTGACGACATCACCGACTATCTCGACCAGCGCGACAGCATCGTCTCGCAGCTGTCGCAGGAACTCGGCGTCACGATGTCGCTCCGCCCCAACGGCGACGCTGCGCTCTACACCGACAGCGGCGCCGTCCTGTTCGACAAGACGGCGCGTACGGTGAGCTTCGTGCCCACCAACTCTTATACGGCCGGCACCACGGGCAATGCGGTCTATGTCGACGGCGTGCCGGTGACAGGCGCCAATTCAGTGATGCCGCTGAAGTCGGGCAAGCTCGCGGGCCTCGCTCAGCTGCGTGACCAGGACACCGTCACCTATCAGAGCCAGCTCGACGAAATCGCGCGCGGCCTGATCAACACCTTCAAGGAAAGCGATCAGACGGCCGCGGCGCTGCCCGACGTTCCCGGCCTCTTCACCTATCCTGGCGCGCCGGCGATGCCGGCGAGCGCCACCGTCTCGGTCGGTCTTGCCGGCCTGATCAGCGTCGCTGCGTCGGTCGATCCGGCCCAGGGCGGCGACCCAAATCTGCTGCGCGACGGCGCGATCAGCGGCAACGTCGCATACCAATACAACACCGCCGGCAATGGCGGCTACTCGGCCCGGCTGCAACAGCTCATCGGCGGCATGGATGCTTCGCAGCCGTTCGACGCGACCACGCAAGGCAAGCCGAGCGGCAGCTTGATCGACTTCGCTTCGTCGTCGACGAGCTGGATCGAAAACCAGCGCAAGACCGCGGACGCCAACGTCACCTATCAGAAAACGCTGCTCGACCGCAGCACCGCGGCGCTGTCGAACGTCAGCGGCGTCAACATGGACGACGAGATGTCCTTGATGCTTCAGGTCGAGCGCACCTATTCGGCCTCGTCGAAGATCATTTCGACCGTCGACGAAATGTTGCAGAGCCTGCTGGCTGCCGTGGGGAACTAAGCCATGATGAGCGCGAACTACATCTCGACCTTGATGCTGTCTTCGTCGTTGAGGTCTTCGATCACGAACAACCAGGCTGCGCTGAGCAAGGCATCGACGGAGGCCACCACCGGTCGCTTCTACGACGTCGGCCTCGAGCTTGGTGCCACGACGGGAAGCGACCTCACCCTGCGGGCGGACCTGAGCTTCGCCGATCAGCTCGTCGATACCAACGGGCTGGTCTCGGGACGCCTGGACATAACGCAGAGCCGGATCACCCAGCTCGGCACGACCGCAACGGACTTCCTCAAGGACCTGATCGCCGCACGTAGCACCGACGGCGGCGGGCGGATCATCCTGCCGCCTGCGTCCTCCAACCTGCAGGATCTGATCGGCGCGCTGAACGTCTCCTATAACGGCTCGTATCTTTTCTCGGGCGTCAACACCCAGAACACGCCGGTCACGGCTTACACCGCCGGCTCGGCCAGCAAGAACCAGGTCGACTCCGATTTCCTTGCGACCTTCGGCTTCTCGCAATCCTCGGCCAGCGTGAGCACCATTACCCCGGCCCAGATGAAGACCTTCCTCGACACCACCTTCGATGCCGAGTTCGCGAGCCCGGCCTGGAACACCAATTGGTCGTCGGCCACCGACCAGGTCATGCAAAGCCGTATCTCCACGACCGAGGTCGCCGATACGTCCGTCAGCGCCAACAACCCCGCCTTCCGCAAGCTCGCCGAGGCCTACACCATGATGGCCGATCTCGGGAACGCGAACCTGGACCAGTCGACGTTCCAGGTCGTCGTGGACAAGGCCATCGGCCTCGTCGGCAACGCCATCACTGACCTTGCTACGCTCGGCGGCAACGTCGGCACGGTCCAGCAGCGGATCACCTCCGCAACCGACAAGCTCAAGGCGCAGCAGGACATTCTGAACAATCAGATCGTTGGTATGGAGAAGGTCGATCCGTCGGAAGCGGCGGTGCGTGTCAACACCTTGCAGACCCAGATCCAGACCGCGCTCGCGCTTACGTCGCAGCTCCAGAAAATCAGCCTCATCAACTATCTCTGAGCCAAGGCTCCTTTGTAAGACCCGTAACCTTCGTCTTGTCCTTCGATTTTTCTGCGCAGAGTGGTCCTGATGACGTTTGAAGCCTATGAAGCGGTCGTCGATGATAGTGGCTATGAGGCGAGGGGCCGCGAGCGGCAGGCGCTCAGCCTCGGCATCGATCGGCTCGAGCGGCTCCAGAAGGGACGCTTCAGCTTCGAGGATCAGGTCCAGAGCCTGCTCTATGTGCGGAGGCTGTGGACGATCTTCATCGAGGATCTCGCGCATCCGGAAAACGGGCTTCCCGAGAAGCTGCGCGCCGACATCATCTCGATCGGCCTGTGGGTGGTCAAGGAAGCCGATCGCCTTCGCGAAGAGAAGTCGAACGACGTGGTGCAGCTGATCGAAATCAATCGCATGATCCGAGACGCTCTCTGATGAAAATCTCCTTGCGCGCGGGCGAGCGGGTCTACATCAACGGCGCGGTGCTGCGCGTGGACCGCAAGGTCTCGCTCGAACTCGTCAACGACGTGATGTTCCTGCTCGAAGGGCAGGTCATGCAGGCCGCCGACGCCACCACGGCGCTGCGGCAGCTCTATTTCATCGTCCAGCTGATGCTGATGAACCCGACCGACATCCGGGATGCCCTGGCGCTCTACGCGCAGCACCACGCGGCGCTGGTCGCGGTGTGCGAAAGCCGCGAGATGCTGGAGGGGCTTGCCGCGGTGGGCGAGCTGGTCGAGACGACTCGTTACTTCGAGGCGCTCAAGCGAATTCGGGCGCTGTTCCCGGTGGAGCAGGCCATTCTGGCCGGCGCCACGATCGATTCCCCATTCGAGGCTGCCTGACAGCGGAGAGGTAAAAATGAACGTCACCAGCGCGACCGATAGCACCAGCAACTTGTCCAGTTCGACCAGCTCGACCTCGTCCACGTCGAGCAGCGGCGTCGACTACAACACGTTTCTCCAGCTTCTCATCGCCGAGATGAAGAACCAGGATCCAACCAACCCGATGGACACGTCGCAATACATGAGCCAGTTTGCCCAGCTCTCGTCGGTCGAGCAGGCGATGCAGACCAACAACAAGCTGGATTCGCTGCTGTCCTCGCAATCGCTGTCGCAGGCCGACGGATTGATCGGGAAAACCGTGAGCTTCACCGACTCCACCGGAGCGACCTTCAGCGGCAAGGTCGCGTCGATCTCCATCAACAGCGATGGTTCCATCGCGACCCTCGAGGACGGCACGAAAGTCGCCGTCGGACCCGGTCTCACGATCAGCCAGTCATGAATGAGCGGGACGCACTCGACATCGTCCAGGCGGCGATCTGGACGATCATCGTGGCCTGCGGGCCGGCCGTCGGTGCTGCAATGCTGGTCGGCACCCTCATCGCACTGATGCAGGCGCTGACCCAGGTCCAGGAGGTGACGCTGACCTTCGTTCCGAAGATCATCGTCATTCTCGTGGTCGTCGCCGTCTCCGGCTCGTTCATCGGTGCCCATCTCTCCACCTTCACCGAGATGGTCTATTCGCATATCGAGCGCGGCTTCTGACCCGCGCGGACATCGGCCACCACCCTCGCGTAAGCTTTGCACGGCAGATTACGGGGCGGACCCTCTGCCGGTGACCCATGGCCGATACGTTAGCTGCTAGCCTGCCAACCCCGCGCCGATTCGGGGCGGACGCCTTTTTCGCGGGCGGTATCGTGGCCATGCTCACGATCCTGTTCCTGCCGATACCGCCGATCCTGATCGATCTCGGCCTCGCCTTCTCGATCGCGCTGTCGGCGCTGATCCTGATGGTCGCGCTGTGGATCCAGCGGCCGCTCGATTTCTCCGCCTTCCCGACCGTGCTGCTGATCGCGACGATCCTGCGGCTGGCTCTCAACGTCGCGACGACACGCCTGATCCTGTCGCGCGGCGGGGAGGGTGAAACCGCCGCGGGCCACGTCGTTGCCGGCTTCTCGAAGTTCGTCATGGGCGGCGACTTCGTCATCGGCCTGATCATCTTCGCGATTCTGGTCACGGTGAATTTCGTCGTGATCACCAAGGGTGCGACGCGTATCGCCGAAGTCGGCGCACGTTTCACGCTGGACGCCATTCCGGGCAAGCAGATGGCGATCGACGCGGACCTGTCCGCGGGCCTGATCGACGACAAGGAAGCTCAGCGTCGGCGCCGCGAACTCGAAGAGGAGAGCTCCTTCTTCGGCGCGATGGACGGTGCGTCGAAATTCGTCCGCGGCGATGCCATCGCCGGCCTGATCATCACCGCGATCAACATCTTCGGCGGCATCATCATCGGCGTTACCCATCACGGTCTGACGCTGTCGCGCGCCGCCGACGTCTACACAAAACTCTCCGTCGGCGACGGTCTGGTCACCCAGATGCCGGCACTGATCGTGTCGCTGTCGGCGGGCCTCCTGGTCTCCAAGGGCGGCACCAGGGGTTCGGCGGAGCAGGCCGTGCTGCGGCAGCTCGGTGGCTACCCGCGCGCGGTGTCGGCGGCGTCGTTGATGATGTTCGTGCTCGCCTTGATGCCTGGGCTGCCGATGGCACCCTTCGTGCTGCTCGGCGGCGTCATGGCCTTTGTCGGCTACTCGCTGCCGCGGCGGCAGGCGGCACGGGAAAAGAAGGAGCATGCGCGCAAGGCCGACGAGCGCGCCCAGGCCGACGCCAAGGAATCCGTCAAGGAATCGCTCAAGACGGCGGAGATCGAGCTGTCGCTCGGCGGTCACCTCTCGGTCCATATGCTGGGCTCGCGCACCGAGCTTGGCCACCGCGTGGCCAAGATCCGCAAGAAGTTCGCCAAGCAATACGGCTTCGTCATTCCCGAGATCAAGCTCACCGACAATCTGTCGATCGATCCGAAAGGATACCAGATCCGGATCCACGATACCCGCGTTGCCCATGGCGAGCTGAGGCTCGGCGAGGTGCTGGTGCTGGTCGACAAGGATGGCAAGCCCGACGTGCCGGGCGAAGAGGTGATCGAACCCGCCTTCGGCATGAAGGCGCTCTGGGTGACCGAGGCCTTCACCGACGAGGTCAAGCGGCAGGGGTGCAAGCCGGTCGACAATCTGTCGGTTCTGCTCACGCATTTGAGCGAAGTGATCCGGGCGAACCTCGCCCAGCTGTTGTCGTACAAGGACATGCGCGGGCTGCTCGACCGGCTCGATCCTGAATACAAGCGCCTGGTCGAGGATCTTTGCCCATCGCAGATCTCCTATTCCGGCCTGCTGGCGATCCTGAAGATCCTGCTGGCCGAGCGCGTCTCGCTCCGCAACCTGCATCTGATCCTCGAGGCGATCGCCGAGATCGCGCCCCATGTGCGGCGCTCCGAACAGGTCGCAGAGCATGTGCGCACGCGCCTTGCCCAGCAGATCTGCGGCGATCTCTCCGACAACGGCGTGCTCAACGTGGTCCGCCTCGGCAATCGCTGGGATCTCGCATTCCACCAGAGCCTGAAACGCGACGCCAAGGGCGACGTCGTCGAGTTCGACGCCGATCCGCGCCTGATCGAGCAGTTCGCGACGGAAGCCAGCGCCGCAATCCGCAAGTTCACCGAGAACGGCACCAGCGTGGTGCTGGCGGTGACCCCCGAAGCCCGTCCCTATGTCCGGATGATCCTGGAGCGGGTGTTCCCGACACTGCCGATCCTGTCGCATGTCGAAGTCGCGCGGAGCGCCGAGATCAGGGCCCTTGGAGCCATATCGTGATCAGCAGCCTCGCCGACAGCGTACTGGTCACGTTCATCGTGTTTTGCCGTATTGGCGCCTGCCTGATGTTCGTGCCCGGCTATTCCAGCGTCAACGTCCCGGCCCAGATCCGGCTGTTCATCGCACTCGTCACGACGTTTGCACTGACGCCGATCCTGATCGCGGTCCTGAAACCTCTGACGGAGAATGCGGCGCCGCTGACGCTGGCACTGCTGATCGGCTCCGAGATCCTGGTCGGCAGCGTCATCGGTCTCGGCGGGCGCGTGTTCTTCCTGGCGCTCCAGACCATGGCAACCGTGATGGCGAGTGCGATCGGGCTCAGCAACATCCCGGGCACGCCGGTCGGCGACACCGATCCGGCGCCCGCCCTGGTGCCGCTGATCATGGCGTCGGTCACGACGCTGTTCTTCATCACCGACCAGCACTGGCAGGTGCTGCGCGGGCTGATGAACTCCTACGACGTCTGGCATCCCGGCGACAGGCTCGGCGGCGGCATGGCGCTCGACCAGCTCCTCGGCCGCCTCTCGGAAGCGTTCGTGCTGACGCTGCGGATCACCAGCCCCTTCATCGTTTATTCCGTCATCGTCAATCTGGCGGTCGGCCTGATCAACAAGCTGACGCCGGCGATTCCCGTCTACTTTATCTCGGTGCCGTTCGTGCTGTCCGGCGGCTTCCTGCTGCTCTATCTCACCAGCGACGAGCTCTTGACGCAATTCATGCTCGGCGTCTCGTCGTGGCTGGCGGAATGAACGGTCATGAAGTCGCGCGCGGACAAGCTCGGTCGGATGGTCTCGCTGGTAAAGCTTCAGCTCCGGCTGGCCGAATGGCAGCTCGCGCATTTGCGGCAGCAGGAGCAAAGCTTGCAGGACGAGCAAGAATGGCTGGTCGGCGCGCTGAACGAGGGCAAGCCGCCGGCGGGATCCTCGAGCCAGTCGATCGCGCGGCGTCTCAACAGGACGAGCGTCGGCGCGCGGACCGTGAAGGAGCAGGCTACGCGGCAGCTCGACCAGGTCCGTTCGGAGACCCGCCGTGTGAAACAGCTCGAGGAAGTCGCCAAGGCGGCGCTCGCGGACAAGCTTCGCGACGCCGAAAAGCGTTCGCTCGAGGAAATGACGGGAACAAGCCTTACCGTGCGCGCCTGGACGCCACGGCCAGCCAGTCGGAATAAGACATGATCGTGACAGCGACGCCCGACCTCGTTCTCGACGTCCTCGATGCCGCCGACCCTGTGACACAGCGCGCGGCGACCGCGAAGCTCGATGCGCTGAAATCATCGGACGCCGATTTCGCCGCCACGATGGACGCGGAAGTCGGCAAGGCCAAGGCTGCCGATCAATCCGCGGCGAAGGTTGCGGAGACGCAGTCGACTGCCGTGAATGGGCCGCCGGTGCAGGTGATCAAGGCGCCGGCCTCCGGCGAGGTCTACCGGAAGTTCGAGGCTTTCATCCTGCAGACCTTCGTCGAGACGATGTTGCCGAAGGAGTCCGAGGAGGTCTTCGGCAAGGGGACGGCCGGCGGCGTCTGGAAGTCGATGCTGGCGGAGCAACTCGGTGCTCAGCTGGCCAAGGGCAAGGGCATTGGCATTGCCAAGCAGCTCGCTGCCGCGCATCCGGCGGGCCCGGACGTTACGGGGAAGGCCGGATCATGATCCGGGAATGGGTGACAGAAGTTGAGGGGTGAATTTCCAATGCAGGCACAAGAAAGCACGGCGGCCCTGGTGATGGAGCAGCCGGTCGCGGACACGGAGATGATGCCGATGGACGCCGCATCGGGTGATGCGCTGTTGCCGGTGCTGCTGCCGAATGTCGGCGGCGAGGCGGTGATCGAAGCCACCGAGGCGGCGAAATCGGATGAGGTGAGCGGCCTGCTGGCGGCGATCCGCCGGCTCGGGAACATCGTCGAGGAGGAGACGGCCGCGCTTGCGACGGGCAATAAGATCGATTTCGATGACTTCAGCGCCCGGAAGAGCCGGAGCATGCTTGAATTCGTCCGCCTGATGCGGGCGCGGATGCACCTCGGCGCCGAGGTCGAGGTCACAGGGGAAATCCAGCGCTTGCGCGAGAAGCTCGAGCGCAACCGTTCCCTGCTCGAGATGCATTACGACGCCGTGCGTGAGGTCGCCTCCATCATCGTCAAGGCGATCAAGGACGCCGAGTCGGACGGCACCTATACCGGTCGCGCAGCGCAGGACGGAAAATGATCAGACTCGTGCTGGCCGGACTCTGGGTCTGCATCCTCACGGCAGGCACGAGCTATGCCGTGGCCTATTGGAAGGAAAACGGCAGCCTGCTGCCGGCCAAGGACGCGTATCTCGACGGGCTTCAATACCAGAAGACGAGGGCGCTGAGCGTGCCTATGGTCGAGAATGGCAGTGTGCAGGGCTACATCGTCGCGCGCTTCGTCTACACCGTGGAGGCGCGGACCATGCACCAGCTCAACGTCCCGCCGGAGCCGTTCGTCGTCGACGAGGCCTTCCGCAGGATCTATGCCGACGACCGCCTCGATTTCAGGAAGCTCGCCCGTTACGACCTCTCCATCCTCACCACTGGCATCAAGCAGCGCGTCAACGAGCGGATGCAGGCCGACGTCGTCCAGGACGTTCTGGTCGAGGACTTCAACTACGTCTCCAAGGAAGAATTCCAGTCGAAGCCGTAAGGCATCGCCCGGACACGGGTGATACGGCGTTCCGGAATGATCATGCCCGAATGAAAGGCTGAAGCGCGATCCTCATCGCGCCGCACCGTGCTGCGCCAGGGCCCCGGCCGCGCGGCCGGGCTCGTATTCTGCTGTCTCGGCTTCTCAAAGTGCAACGGCCTCTGCGGAAGATGCTCCGCAGAGGCCGTTGTCGGTTTCGCCGCAGCGTCGTGCCGCGTCAGTTTCCGGCGGGGTATGCCGCCGCCGGGGCAGTGTGCGCCCTGTTGAGGAGGATGCCGACCTCGTCGAGTTCCTGCATCGGCACGTCGATGGTCTCGCCGGCAGGGATGTTGAGGCGGTATCCGACGTAGCGCCGGGCCACGATCGCGTCGAAGCCGAGGCGGTCGCGGAGCTTCTTGCGCAGCTTGCTGACGTGGCTCTCGATCACGCTCTCGTCGAAGGTCGATTCGAAGATGCCGTAGACCGCGTTGAAGATCTGCGTCTTGGTGATCCACTTGCCGTGGTTGCTGACCATATATTCGAGAATGCGCAGTTCGCGGCGGGGCAGGGTGAGGGCGTGTCCGGCGATCTCGGGGTCACGCCCGTTGAAGAAGACCTGGATCCTGGTCTCGCAGGGCCTCGGCAGTTCGCCTACCCGGCGGCGCGCGATTGCGGCCGTTCGGGCGAGGATCTCGCGCAGGTGAATCGGCACGTGCACGACGTCGTCGACGCCCGATTCGAACAGCTCCAGCGTGTTCTTGAGCATCTTCTGGCCGCTCATGGCGATGATAGGTGCCGCGGAGCGCTTGCGCATCGCCCGCGGCAGGCTTCCGCGGGCATCGCAATCCCCGAGGAGGAAGGCGTCGACCGCTGCCAGGTCGGATTCACTCGCAGATTGCAGCCAGTCCCAGAATTCTCCGGAGGAGAAGCCGATCGACGATACGCCTTCGCGAACGAGCCCTCCAACGTAGCTGTTCGCGACGCTCTCGCGATCATCAACGATAATATACATCAGTCTTTCGCCCCTGTTTCGCACTTGTCGCGGCCGGCTGGTTGTTGTGATGCACCGGCTCAGCGACCATGCTGTTTGACGATATTTCCCATCCCGCGAACCGTTGTTATGGTTTCGATATTCGCGGGCAGCCCTACGCATTCAGTGCCTGCGTTTTCCGCGGGCCTGTTACTTCGACTCGATACTGAACGCTTACTGCGTGAGGCTCGGCGGGTGTCTTACGGATCACCTCGCGGAGCGGATTGAGACAGCGACCTAGAACAGTTGCGCCAAGTTGCTTATCGCGTCCGAACGCTACTGAACTTTGCCGATCTCCTCGCCAACTGGCGAGAATCACTTGAGTAGGACCGTAACAATTGCCGATTTCCGATCAAGCGCGCGCAACAAAGCGATTGCTATGTGTGTTTGATGCTGTTGGTTTGTTTCGAGTTGTTTCTTAATATATTCAATCGCATCAGTTGATATGGATTCCGAACTAGTTTTGCGCCGTGACGGTTCTATGGTTCCGCATCTCCGTATAATCACAGCGATTTTGGGTGGTGCTGCCGGTCATGCACAGGGAGGGGTTTTCAACCCCGGATTGACTCTTTCCACCGGATGTCCACATGCGACAATTCGACTCATGTACGGCAAGGCGACTCCAGCTTGGCGAAATCTTGGCGAGGGTGTGTCTTTCGAGTCGCACTCTTGCCACGTGCGTGGCGCGTTTGACTCATGCGACGTCGCATCGTTCGCGCTGAAAAATTTTTGATGCGCACGTTTCGGGCAAGCTTCGACGAATAAATTCGTAGTTCGATAGATCGAAGCGAACGGAGCATTCTCACATGTTGTCCGATGGACAAGCTCGTCCCGGCGCGACCGCCGATGTTTCTGCGGCAACGAAGCCGGCTCCGGAAGTACGTAATACAAGCGCGCCGCAAGCGGCCAAGCCCGCAGCAAGTGCAAAGCGCATGTCGGCAGCGACGAACGACGAAACGCTGGCGAAGGAAGCGCTCGAGGGGTTGAAGCGGATTCGCGCCAAGGCGCGTCTCGACAAGATGGCGATACCCAAGCCTGCGCCGGTCGTGATCAAGCCGGCCGTGATCGTGGCCAAGCCGCCGCCGCCTCGTCCGACATGGGTCGCGCCGCTCGCGACATTGGCGGTCGCTGCCATCCTGGTGGTCTGCGCCTGCACCGGTGTGATCGCCTATCTCACCACGCAGCCCGCCCAGAACAATGTCGCGGCCAATACCGAGATCAGGAATCTGCGCGAGACGGTCGCGCAGCTGCGCAAGCAGGTGGCGGGCGTGTCCGAAAATCTCGATGGCCTGCGCACCGCGGTCGATCAATCGAGCAAGGCGACCAATGATCGCTTCGGCAGGTTCGGAGAGAATCTGGATCGTATCGAGCGGGTGAGCTCGTCCTCGACCGCCAAGCTCGACAAGCTCGCCCTCGCGCAGACCCAGGCTCCGGCGCCGGCGGTGGTGCAATCGCAGCCGTCACAGGCTGCGCCGATGATGGCTTCGCTCGCACCGCCCGAGATCACGGGTTCGGTGGCTCCGCCAGCGCCGCGAAAAGTGGTCAAGGGCTGGTCGGTGCGCCAAGCCTATGAGGGGATCGCGATCCTGCAAAGCCCGAACGGCGTCATCGAGGCCGTGCTGGGACAGCAGGTGCCCGGCCTTGGCCGCATCGAGGAGATCAGGAGCGAGAACGGGCGCCTGGTGGTGGAGTCCAGCGGCGGCGTCATCTATTCGTCACGCAAGGCAACGCCCTGATCGACGACGCCTTCTATTGGCGGTGATGCTCGAAGCTGGTGCATAGCAGGTCGACCTCCGGTTCCGCGATCGGCGCGCGGAACAGGCGGCAGCTGAACTCGACCGTCGTCTTGCCGTCCGCGGTGGTGCGGTCCTCGCGGAGGAAGATGCAACGCTTGCAGACGTCGGTATGGTGCCGCTGCTCGGCGGCGTCCGACTGATCCAGCACGTGGCGGAGCGCGTCGCGGAAGCGGATCTTGGCCTCGTCGTCGAGCACGGCTATGGCTTCGACCAGAACGTTGACGGGGTCGCGCGCGAGGAACTTCTTGCCCTGCTGCGTGACGCTCAACATCACCGACCGCTTGTCCTTGGCCGAGCGCTTTCGCTCGATATGGCCGAGACGCTCAAGCTCGCCGATGATGAACGAGGCGGTGCCGCGCGTGGTGCCGACGTAACTCGCGAGCGCCGAAGGCGTGCGGGAGAAGCGGTTGGCGCGGGAGAGGAAGCGCAGCGCCATCCACTCACGGTCGCGCAAGCCGTGCTTGCTGCCTTCGAACCAAAGGATTCGCGCGACCTGCTCCAACAGTTCAATCGATTCGCGGGGCAAATTCATTTCAATTCCAGGTCGGATAAAGTTTTATTCAATTGAGCCTTGGGTAGCGCAATCTGGTGGACGACAATGAAGCTCCCGGGCGATCCTTCGTCCTTGGCCGGACGGCGGAGCACGGGTGGGAAGATGCCTCTTCCGTTTCCGGAGATGGAACTTCCGGCCGTGGAACTAGAGCGTCACAAAGAAAGTTCGAGTAAATCGCACGGCTCAACTCTTCTGAAAATTACAGTCAAATGACCGCGGTTCGCGTGCCGGATTCCGATAGCGCGCAACATGCGGGCAACATGATGTGTCGTTGCAGCCACTGCGCAGCCCATTTGTTGCGGCGGAGCGTTTCGAATTGCGCGAACAGGCGGATCGTCTGCAACTTCCGACCGCGCAGTTGCTGCCGCAGAACCACAATTGTCAGTTAATGGATGTTGCGCCGCAGCGCCGCTATGCGGTTAAATCCCGCACACGATCAGAAGCCAGCGTCCACGCCGACGAAGGGATGAGGCCGACCGCCGCGTCCTCGCAGGCTGGTGACTTGCGTTTCCGCGGCAACTATTGGCGAATGCGTCGCCCCAGGGGGGTACCATGATAGGCAGCAGGAAGGGATAGACCGATGAGCTTTGAAACCACCATGACATCCGACGTCGTCGGGCTGACAAAAGTCGCCCCGGTCTCGCGCCGCGGATTCATGAGCGCCACCGCGGCCGTCGCCGCTGGATATACGCTCGCGGCCGGGCCGGTCCGTGCCGAGGTGATCGCGACCGACACCAGCGGCCTCCAGGCCGGAGAGACCAAGATCAAGGTCGGCGCGGAGGAGATGCCTGCCTATTTCGCCCGCCCCGCCGGCAACACCAAGGCGCCGGTGATCATCGTGGCAATGGAGATCTTCGGCCTGCACGAATACATCAAGGACGTAACACGGCGCCTCGCCAAGCTCGGCGCTTTCGCCATCGCGCCCGACTACTACTTCCGCAAGGGCACCGACCTCACCAAGATTACCGAGATCAAGGACTTGCTGCCGATCGTCAATTCCAAGCCGGACGCCGAGCTGCTCTCCGACCTCGATGCGGTGGTGGCATGGGCCGCAGCGCAGGGCGGTGACACCGCCAAACTCGGTATCATCGGCTTCTGCCGTGGTGGGCGCACCGTCTGGGAATACGCTGCCCATAGCGGCGCGCTCAAGGCCGGCGTCGCCTTCTACGGCACGGTGGTCGACCCGGCCAATCCGCTGTGGCCGAAGAGCCCGATGCAGCTGGCCCCCGAAATGAAGGCGCCGGTACTCGGCCTCTATGGCGGTGCCGATACCGGCATTCCCGTCGCCCAGGTCGAGCAGATGAAAGCGGCGCTCGCGGAGAACAAGAAGACGGCCGAATTCAAGATCTATCCCGAAGCGCCGCACGGCTTCCATGCCGATTATCGCGGCAGCTACCGCAAGGATGCGGCAGAGGATGCCTGGAAGCAGGCGGAGGCCTGGTTCAAGAAATACGGCGTCCTGAGCTGATGCCGGATTTTGGAGGGCGGCCCGAGTGGCCGCCCTTTCTCTTTCAGCGCGGTCTCACTTCACCATCGCGCCATAGACGATGTCCTGCACCTGCTCGCGATAGTATTTCCTGAGCTCGCCGGGCGCGGCCGTTCCCACCACCACGACGAGGCGTTCCTTGGGATCGCAGAAGAACTGCGTCCCGTAGGCGCCGTTCCAGGTGAACTCGCCGGGATTGCCGGGGACCGACGACAGCCCTTCGCCGGTTCGGACCGCGACCGCGAGGCCAAAGCCGAAGCCGGCGCGATGCGGCTCGATGTTCGCCACATTGTTCTTGATCTCGGGACCGAGGTGATTGGTCGTCATGTGGTGCACGGTCTTCGGAGAGAGGATGCGCTGGCCGTCGAGCTCACCGCCGTTGAGCAGCATCTGCCCGAAGCGAATGTAGTCGCCCATCGTCGCAAACGAGCAGGCGCCGCCGCAATCGAACTTGGTTGGCGTGTCCAGCAGCTTGATGGCCTGCGGCTTGCCGGTCAGCGGATCGTTGGCGAACGGGCGGGCAAGGCGAGGGCGCTGCGCGTCTGAGGGGTGGAAGGTCGCGTCCTTCATGCCGAGCGGCTGCCAGACATTGGCGGCGAGATACTCGCCGAGCTGCTGCTCGCTCACCTTCTCGACAACGGCGCCGAGCACGTCGATGGAAAAGCCGTACTCGAATTCGGTGGAGGGCTGATGCGCCAGCGGCAGCTTTGTCATGCGCTCGATGAAGGCCTGGGTGTCACCTTCGATCGCCGGCGCGACGCCGTCCGGATAGAGCCGCGCCACCGGGCTCGATGAGTCCGGCCGGCCGCCATACATCAATCCGGACGTGTGCCGGTAGAGATCGTGGATGAAGATCGGCGAGGCCTGCGGCTCGAGCTTCAGCGAGCCGTCGGCCCCGGTTGCGCCGACCTTCATGTCGGCAAAGCCGGGATAGTAATCGGACAGCTTCGCCTGCAGCGGCAACCGTCCCTGCTCCATCAGCGTCAGGCCGGCGACCGCCGCCATCGGCTTGGTCATCGAGGCCAGCGCGAAGATCGCGTCGACCGGCATCGGCGTGCCCTTGTCGGGATCGAGCATGCCATAGGCCTTGTAGTGCACGAGCTTGCCATCCCGCGCCACCGCAACGACGGCGCCGGGCACGCGCTTGGCGGCGATCTCGCGGGCAAAGAAGCTGTCGAGCCGGGCAAGGCCCTGCTTCGAGAAGCCGACATCGTCGGCATTGGCTTCGGGCAGCGGTGCGGCGCGCGCTGTGCCTAACGTGATGACGGCAGCCGCCGCCGCGATCGTGGCGATCGTCTTGTTCATTGCATCCTCCCAGGCGAGCTCGTTGTACGAGTGGCTCGCGCGACGCCTAGATCACGACCGCACCGGGGCGAAGTCAAGCGCGGGCAGGGCATGTCTGGATGGCGCGGGAGGCGCCGGAACCCTAGCGTCCTTCGCCCTCGCGCCACAGCGCCTCCAGGGCGTTGCGGTAGGTCGGATAAGCCAGCGTGACGCCGAGTTCGCGCTTCAGCTTCGCATTGGAGACGCGGGCGCTGCTGGCATAGAAGCTGCGCGCCATCGCCGACATCTCGGCGGTCTCGAACGCCTCTTCCGGCGGCGGCGCCACGCCCATGAGTTCTGCGGCATAGGCGATCACGTCCTGCGGCGGCGCGGGCTCGTCGTCGCAGACGTTGAAGATGCCGCTGCCCTCGTGACGAACCGCGCCCATGATCGTGCTCGCGATGTCGTCGGCGTGAATGCGGTTGAAGACCTGCCCGGGCTTGATGATGCGGCGGGCCGTTCCGGCGCGCAGCGTCACCAGCGCATTGCGGCCGGGGCCGTAGATGCCGGCCAGCCGCAGGATCGTGACGTCGCCACGCGCCGTGTCGGTCCAGGCCTGCTCCGCCGCGAGCCGCATGCGCGTGCGCTCGAAGACGGCCTGCGGCGGCGTGCTCTCGTCCACCCAGCTGCCTGCGTGATCGCCATACACCCCGATCGTGGACAGGTAGATGATCTTGCGATCGCCCGCTGCCAGCACGTCCGCGAAGGCCGCGAGTGCGGGATCGCCGGCGCTGCCGGGCGGGATCGATACGAGAAGGACGTCGGCATCGCGGACCAGTTCGACCGTCTCGCGTGCGGGACTATTGCCGGAGAAGGCGTGCAGCTCGATGTCCGCAAGGCCGTTCCGTTGCGCGGGATCCCGCACCGTGCCGGCGATGTGCGAGAAGGCGCCGCCGAATTTGCGGACGAAATGCCGGGCACTGTAGCCGAGGCCAAGGATGAAGAGCCGCATGCGTCTCCCGTGGAGGTCGGAGTTCCCCTCGCGCCAGCTGCGCGCCCTCCGCTCATAAGAGATTTTTGGGTCCGGCAAAAGATATTGCGATTTTACTGGCTCGCCGCCCCAGGCGATGGTCGTACCAGGGAGGCGTCGATCATGCGGGCAGAAGCGGCGACCATAGCGCCATCCGGTGCCACCGGACTGATCCGGGGCGCTGCCGCGCTGATCTTCGATGTCGACGGCACCCTGGCCGAGACGGAGGAATTGCATCGGCAGGCCTTCAACCACGCCTTTGCCCGTCACGGTCTCGACTGGCATTGGGATCGTGCCGCCTACAAGGACCTGCTGCGGGTCACCGGCGGAAAGGAACGCATCCGCGCCTGCCACGCGAGGCAGTGGATCGCGCCGCCCTTGTCAGACGGGGACATCGCCGAGATTCACGGCATCAAGACGGCGCGCTACGCCGAGCTGATCGAGACAGGCTGCTGCCCCTTAAGGCCCGGCATAGCGGAGCTGCTGGCTGCGGCGAAGGCGCGCGGTCAGCGGCTCGCGATCGCGACCACCACCGCGCACGGCAACATCGATGCACTGCTGTCGCAGGCGCTGGGGGCACGCTGGGCTGCCGATTTTGATGCGATCGTTGCCGGCGATGACGTCAGGCACAAGAAGCCTGCGCCGGACGTCTATCTCGAGGTCCTGGCGCGGCTGAAGCTGAAGCCTTCGGAGTGTGTCGCGATCGAGGATTCCGCTAATGGGCTGATCTCAGCCTCGCGGGCGAACATTCCGGTCATCATCATCCGAAGCATGTTCTTCCGGGATGATGACTTCGCCGAGGCGCGGTTCGTGCTGGACGATCTGTCGGAATCCGAAGGCCCAAAACAAAAAACTGAAAAACAACCCCATGCACAGTAGATCACGCCGGCGTGAGGGTCGTCGTCAGTGGACGCGGTGGCTCGCTCTATCATCCTCAGCCTGCTCGACAATCTGGGCGATTGGGCTCGACTGATGATGCACCAGGCGCCAGCCGTCGCCGACGCGCCGAAAATGGTTGGCGGCAGCCAAAGCGGTGCCGTCGACGATCTCGATGCAGAGCACGCGCGCGCTGTCGCCGTCGACGATGGCCTGCGGTTCGGCGCAGACGATCTGCGGTCTTTCCGGATTTTGCAGGATATCGCGCCAGCTTCCGATCACCGTGGCGCGGCCGATGATCGCCGGCCAGCCGGGATGGATGCAGGAAATAGCGTCGTCATCCGCCCACATCCGCTCCATTTCGGCGAAGTCGCCGGTCGAAAAGGCGGTGTAAAAAGCCGCGTTTGCGGCGATGACCTTGTTGTCCTTTGCCATGCCTCTCGGGTGGGGCAATGGCAGGCAAAAATCAAGCGCGACTTCCGTTCGATTTGTGTTCGAGTTTGACCGCAGTGCAGCATTCAAGACGCTGTTGCCCACTTTGTGATCACGCCGAGACGTGCGTCTCCACTGCCCGCCGCGCGCCATCCTTATAAAGACGGCCGAGTGCTGCGGTCACGGCCTCGCGCAGGCGCGGCTCGGCGCCCAGCGGTCCGAACACTTTTTCGACGCCGAGCAACGCAGACGCGAGCCGTTCGGCCACCGGACCCGCCTCGCGCGCCAAGCCTGCGAACTCGGCGGCAAGGGGATCGCGCACGTCGATGGCGCCGCCCAGTTCGTCTGTTGCGGTGACGTAACGCATCCAGCCGGCCACCGCGAGCGCATGTGTCGCGATCGGCAGGTTCCTGGCGAGGCGATCCTGCATCGCGCCGAGCAGGCGCTGCGGCAGCTTTTGCGAGCCGTCCATCGCGATCTGCCAGGTGCGGTGATGCAGCGCCGGGTTGGCGAAGCGCTTGAGCAGCGAGGCGCGATAGGCGGCGAGGTCGGTGCCAACGGGCATCGTCAGCGTCACCGCGGCCTCCTCCATCACCTGCGCGGCGAGGCGCGCAAAGTTCGGATCGCGCATGGTGTCGGCGATGGTCTCGTAGCCCGCGAGATAGCCGAGATAGGCCAGCGCGGAATGGCTGGCGTTGAGCAACCGCAGCTTCATCAGCTCGAACGGCTTGACGTCAGTGACGAGCTCGACGCCGGCGGCGGCAAGATCGGGCCGGCCCGCCGTGAAACGGTCCTCGACCACCCATTGGGTAAACGGCTCGGTCATCACCGGCCAGGCGTCGCGCAGGCCGAGCGCATTCGAGACCGCGTCCCGATCGGCATCCGTCGTTTCCGGCACGATGCGGTCGACCATGGTTGAGGGGAAGGCGACATGATCTGCGATCCACTTGCCGAGGTCCTTCGAACGCAGCGCCGCGAACTGCGTCACGATCCGCTGCACGGTGTGGCCATTGGCGGCCAGATTGTCGCAGCACAGCACGGTGAAAGGCGCCAGCCCCTGCGCCCGCCGCCGCGCCAGCGCAGCCACGATGAAGCCCGGCGCTGAGCGCGGCGCGTCAAAATTGTTGAGATCGTGCACGACATCGGGATGCCGCTCGTCGAGATCGCCGGTCTGCGGCGTGTGGCAATAGCCCTTCTCGGTGACGGTGAGCGAGACGATGCGAATGGCGGGATCGGCCATCCGGTCAACCAGTGCTGCCGGCTTCTCGCGCGCGACGACGCTGTCGAGCAGCGCACCGATGACGCGGTGTTCGGTGCCTTCGGCTGATCGTACGGCGACGGTGTAGAGATGGTCCTGCGGGGCGAGGGCGTCGCGCGTATCCGGGCTGCGCAGGCTTGCGCCGATGATGCCCCAGGACGTGCTGCCCGCGGCAAGGCAGTCGTCGATGACGACGGCCTGATGGGCGCGATGAAAGGCCCCGAGGCCGAGATGCACGATACCGGGCGTAACGCGCGAACGGTCATAGGCCGGGCGGCGGATGCCAGGTGGCAGCCGGTCGAGATTGGCGCGGCCAAGGCGCACTGAATCAAGCCGCATGGACGTCTCCCCTTTGCTTTGCCGTTGCTTGACATGGCGACCGTATCAGGTCAATGCTCTGGTCAATTGGTAAGGCCAATGTTCCAAAATTGGCGGGCCGCGGGTCTGGACGATCCCGCGAGACCCTTTGCGGGGAGGCCAGCGTGCCGCTGGAAGCTGTGGAGGCGAGACGGCTCTATCGCCAAATCGCCGATCAATTGCGAAGCCTGATCGACAGCGGCGAGTACGCGGTCGGCAGCCGCTTGCCGACCGAGCGTGAGCTCGCCGAGCAACTCAAGGTGTCGCGGCCGACGGTGCGCGAAGCCCTGATCGCGCTCGAGGTCGAAGGCCGCGTCCGCATCCGCGTCGGCTCCGGCATCTATGTGATCGAGCCGGCGGATGCTGCGCCCGCGCCCGCAGCTGCCGTCATCGAAGGCCCGTTCGAGCTGCTGCGTGCCCGCGAATTCCTGGAAGGCGCCATCGCCGAGCAGGCCGCGCGCGCCGCGACCAAGGACGATATCGCCCGCATCGACGCGTCTCTTGTCGCGATGGAGAATGTCGAGCATCCCGGCGAAGCCTCGATGGTGCACGACCGCGCCTTCCACGTCGCGATCGCCGGAAGCCTCGGCAATGCCGTTCTGGTGCGCGTGGTCGGCGAGCTGTTCGACCAGCGCCTCAACCCCTATTTCGCGCAGCTTGCGCATTATTTCGAGAGCCCGGGCACCTGGCGAACCGCGCTCGACGAGCACCGCGCCGTGCGTGATGCGATTGCGGCGCATGATCCCGAAGCAGCCCGCGATGCCATGCGAAAACATCTGGCGCGCTCGCAGGAGCGCTTCGCGCAGAACTTTGGGGCTGAGACCGCGACAGGACCGTCCCCGGCGCGCGGTCGGACAGCGCGATCCCCGGTAAAGCCGGCAAAACCAGAACGAGCGTCGAAGAAGCAAGCAAAGGGCGGCAGCGCGCGAAAGCGATGAGATTGGGCGGCCCGTCTCCGCGAGCGGCGGCGGGTGAACAAGAAGCAGACTTAGAAGATGGAGGAAAAATCAGTGTTGAAGAAGATGACGATGATGCTCGCGGTCTCGGCCGCGGCAATGTTTGCGACCACCCAGGTTGGCATGGCGCAGACCAAGCTCAAATGGGCCCATGTCTACGAGACCTCGGAGCCGTTCCACACCGCCTCAGTGTGGGCCGCGCAGGAGATCGGCAAGCGCACCAACGGGCGCTACACGGTCGACGTTTATCCGGCCTCGCAGCTCGGCAAGGAAGCCGACATCAACCAGGGCCTCTCGCTCGGCTCGGTCGACATCATTATCTCCGGCTCGAGCTTTGCGGCCAAGAGCTTCCCGCCGATCGGCGTGACCTATTATCCCTACACCTTCCGCGACGCCGATCATCTCCTCGCCTACACCAAGAGCGACATCTTCAAGGAGCTCGCCAAGGGCTATGAGGACAAGAGCGGCCACCACATCGTCGCGGTGACCTATTACGGCGTGCGCCAGACCTCGTCGAACAAGCCGATCAAGAGCTGCGCCGACCTCAAGGGCCTGAAGATGCGCGTGCCCGACGTTCCGGCCTATCTCGCGATGCCGCGCGCCTGCGGCGCTAACACCGCGCCGATCGCATTCGCCGAAGTCTACCTCGCGCTCCAGAACGGCACCGTCGAGGCGCAGGAGAACCCGCTGACCACGATCGAGGCCAAGAAGTTCTACGAGGTGCAGAAGCACATCGTGCTGACCGGCCACATCGTCGACCACCTCAACACCGTGGTCGCCGGCGCGCTCTGGAAGAAGCTGAGCGACGAAGACAAGAAGATCTTCACCGACGTGGCGCAGGAAGCCGCCGCCAAGGCGACCGCGGAGATCAAGCAGAACGAGGCCAAGCTGGTCGCCTTCTTCAAGGAGAAGGGCCTGACCGTCACCGAAGTCGACAAGAACGAGTTCCGCGACATCGTGCTGAAGAACGTCCCGTTCGAGACCTTCGGCTATCGCAAGGCCGACTGGGAACGCATCCAGGCGGTGAAGTGACGACGTCGTCGTCATCCCGGGGCGGTCCGCAGGACCGAACCCGGGATCTCGAGGTTCCGGGTCTGGTGCTTACGCACCATCCCGGAACGACGTGATCCAGTTTGAGGAGTCCCCCCATGTCCATCGCCGAAATACACCGGCAGATCACCGCGGACGAGATCGCCCATACCTTCGAGGAAGAGGCAGCGCCGAAGGTCGATCTCGGCGTCTACGCTTTCGAGGACTGGGTGGCGCTGGCGATCTTCTGGGTGATGGCGCTCGCCGTCTTCCTCCAGTTCTTCACCCGCTACGTTCTTAACGACAGCTATGCCTGGACCGAAGAGATCGCGACCTACTGCCTGATCGGCGTGGTCTTCATCGGCGCCTCGATGTGCGTGCGACTGTCGCGGCACATTCAGGTCGACCTGATCTACCGCTATCTGCCGCATCTCGTCGCGCGCGCGCTGTCGACGGCGATCGACCTGATCCGGATCGCGTTCTTCGGCTACGCGATCAAGCTGGTCTGGGTCTACATCCAGATCATCGGCGATGAATCGATGACCACGATCAATCTGCCCAAGGACTACGTCTACTACGCCGTGCTGGCCGGCTTCGTGCTGATGTTCGTGCGCTCGGTGCAGGTGGCCATCCAACATTTGCGACAGGGTTATTCGATCCTCGAACGTCCCGGCGCCTACGACGGTTTTGAAGGGTAATGCCATGTTGCTGTTGCTTGGTGGATTTCTCGTCCTGATGCTGCTCGGCGTTCCCGTGGCGATTGCCATGGCCGCGTCGTCGCTGCTCTACATCCTGGTCAGCGGCGTGACGCCCGACGTCACGCTGGCGCAGCGCATGATCGCCGGCGTCGAGAGCTTTCCGCTGCTCGCCGTGCCGTTCTTCATCCTGGCCGGCAACCTCATGAACATCGCCGGCGTCACCGGACGCATCTACAAATTCGCGGTCGCATTGGTCGGCTGGATGCGCGGTGGTCTCGGCCACGTCAACATCATCGGCTCGGTGATCTTCTCAGGAATGTCCGGCACCGCGATCGCGGATGCTGCCGGCCTCGGCACCATCGAGATCAAGGCCATGAAGGACCACGGCTACTCCACCGAGTTCTCGGTCGGCGTCACCGCGGCCTCCGCGACGCTCGGGCCCATCATTCCGCCCTCGCTGCCCTTCGTGATCTACGGCATGATGGCGAACGTCTCGATCGGTGCGCTGTTCCTGGCCGGTGTCATTCCCGGCATTGTCATGACGCTGCTGATGATGGCGACCGTCACCTACTTCGCGCACAAGAACAAATGGGGCAGCGACACGCCGTTCTCCTGGCCGCAGCTCGGCTCGGCCGGCCTCGAGATCGCCATCGTGCTGGCTTTCCCGCTCGCGATCTGGCTGATGGTGGTTGCCGGCATGTCGACCAACATGGCGGTCGTCATCGGGCTCGGCGCGCTGCTCGCCATCGACTGGTACTTCGACTTCTCCGCGGTGATGGCGCTGATGGCGCCGGTGATCCTGATTGGCGGCATGACGCTGGGCTGGTTCACGCCGACGGAGGCTGCCGTCGCCGCGGTGATCTGGTCGCTGTTCCTCGGCCTCGTGCGCTACCGCACCATGACCTTGAAGACGGTGGCGAAGGCGACCTTCGACACCATCGAGACCACGGCCTCGGTGCTGTTCATCGTCACGGCCGCCTCGATCTTCGCCTGGTTGCTCACGGTGTCGCAGGCAGCCCAGATGCTGTCGGACTGGATGCTCAGCATCACTCACAACAAATGGGTGTTTTTGGCGCTCGCCAACGTCCTGATCCTGTTCGTCGGCTGCTTCATCGACACCACGGCGGCGATCACCATTCTGGTGCCGATCCTGCTGCCGATCGTGCTCAAGCTCGGCATCGATCCGATCCACTTCGGCCTGATCATGACGCTGAACCTGATGATCGGCCTGCTGCATCCGCCGCTCGGGATGGTATTGTTCGTGCTCGCCCGCGTGGCAAAACTCTCGGTCGAGCGCACGACGGTGGCGATCCTGCCCTGGCTGGTGCCGCTCATGATCGCGCTGATCGCGATCACCTACATTCCCGAACTGACCCTCTGGCTGCCAAAATACATGGGACTTTCCAAATGACCTCGACTGCTCTCGCCGCAACCCTGTTCGGCCCCGAAGATCTGCGGATGATCGAGCATCCGCTCGACAAGCTGGCATCCGGCATGGTGCGCATCCGCTTTGGCGCCGGCGGCATCTGCGGCTCGGACATGCATTACTTCCGCCATGCCCGCACCGGCGATTTCGTGGTGAAGTCGCCGCTGGTGCTGGGACATGAAATCTCGGGCGAGGTCGTGGAGATCGCAGGCTCTGCCGCCAATCTGAAGGTCGGTGACCGCGTCGCCGTCAACCCGTCGCGCTGGTGCGGCCATTGCGTCGCCTGCCGCGAGGGCCGGCCGAATCTGTGCGAGAACATCTACTTCATGGGCTCGGCCTCGAAGACGCCGCACATGCAGGGCGGCTTCGCCAATTACTTCGACGCGGTCCCTGCACAGTGCGTGAAGATCCCTGACCACGTCTCCTATCAGGCTGCGGCGCTGGCCGAGCCGCTCGCGGTCTGTCTGCATGCGGTCGCGCGCGCCGGCAACATCGAAGGCAAGCGCGGCATCATCTTCGGTGCCGGCCCGATCGGGCTTCTGACCATGCTCGCGGCGCACCGTTCCGGCATGGCCGACATCACGGTGGCCGACATCGCCTCGGCGCCGCTCGCCTTTGCGACGCGGCTCGGCGCTTCTCACGTCGAGAACGTCGTGGGCGGCGAGGAGGGACTGAAGGCGCAGGCGGCCGCGCGCCCCTATGACGTCGCGTTCGAGGTCTCAGGCACGGCTGCGGGTCTTGCTAGCGCCATCGGCATCGTCAGGCGCGGTGGCGTCGTGGTGCAGATCGGCAATCTGCCGGGCGGCCAGATCCCGACGCCGTCGAATGCGGTGATGGCCAAGGAAATCGACCTGCGTGGCTCGTTCCGTTTTGGCTTCGAGTTCATGACCGCGGTGGAGCTGATTGGCTCAGGCAGTGTCGACGTGCTGTCGCTCGTCACCGCCGAGCGGCCGCTGTCGACGGCGCCGGATGCGCTGCGGCTGGCGCTCGACCGCTCGCAGAGCGTCAAGGTCGTGCTCACCGCCAACTGATTGGAGACAACCCATGATGCTTGAGGGATGGCGCTGGTACGGGCCCGACGATCCGGTCTCGCTCGACGATGTCAGGCAGGCCGGGGCGAGCGACATCGTCTCGGCGCTGCATCAGATGCCGATCGGGGAGGCCTGGACGCGCAAGGCGGTCGAGGAGCGCAAGAATTTCGTCGAGAACGGTCAACCCGGCCGCTCGCAACTGACATGGTCGGTGGTGGAATCGATTCCGATTCCCGATGACGTCAAACGTCTCGGCGGAAAGGCGACGAAGTCGATCGAGGCATGGATCGCGAGCCTGGAGGCGGTCGCGGCCACCGGCATCAAGATCATCTGCTACAACTTCATGCCTGTGGTCGACTGGTGCCGCACCGATCTGGAATGGGAGCTGCCGAACGGCGCCCGCGCCATGCGCTTCGACCAGGACCGCTTTGCGGCGTTCGAGCTGCATATTCTCAAGCGCCCGGCCGCCGTGCAGGAATATTCGTCGGAGCAGCAGGCGCGCGCGAAAAAGCTGTTCGACAAGATGAGCCAGGCCGATATCGACTACCTCATCATGACCATCGCCAGCGCGCTGCCCGGCTCGACCACCGAGCCGATGACCATCCCGCAATTCCGCGACCGGCTGGAAACATATCGCGACATCACGCCAAAGATCCTGCGGCAGCATCTTGCCGAATTTTTGGGACGTGTCGCGCCAGTGGCCGAACAACTCGGGGTCTCGCTGACACTGCACCCGGACGATCCGCCGCGGCCGCTGTTCGGCCTGCCGCGCATTGCCTCGACTGCAGACGACTACCAGGCGCTGTTCGATGCCGTGCCGTCCAAGGCCAACGGCATCTGCCTGTGTACGGGCTCGCTCGGCGTGCGCGCGGAGAACAATCTGCCTGAGATGGCCGAGCGCTTCGGCCCGCGCATCGCCTTTGCGCATCTGCGCGCGACCAAGCGCGAGGCTGATGGCCTGTCGTTCTACGAGTCCGATCATCTCGATGGCGACGTCGACATGGTCGCGGTGTTGAAGGCGCTGTTGAAGGAGAACGCCCAGCGTTCGACCGACAAGAGGATCGTGTTCCGCCCCGATCACGGCCACCGCATGCTGGACGATCTCGCCGCCACCAAGCGCACCAATCCCGGCTACACCGCCATCGGCCGTCTCCGCGGTCTCGCCGAGCTGCGCGGCGCAATCCGCGCGATCGAGCATCGTTAGAGACAAAAGCTCTATCCACGTCATTGCGAGCGTAGCGAAGCAATCCAGAATTCCTCCGCGGAAAGACTCTGGATTGTTTCGCTACGCTCGCAATGACGTGGAGGGAAAGGTGCCTCGTTTCAACCTTATCCTCTTAAGCGGGAAGGCAGAATACGTTCCGGGGACGCGCAAAGATTGTCAAAGCTCCAGCCATATGCGAGACTGGCGCCATTCCGCTTTCGATCGACGCATTGCAGCATAAGCCATTTAGGAGCTTGATGTGAGCATCCTGGTCGAGCTTCCTCCCGATCAATATGACCGGCGGGCATTTGCAAAATTCAGCGAGACGTCGGCCGGCTTCGATCTCGACATCGCTCGCGCGATGATGTGGATGTCGCAACTCGCGTACGAGACCCATGTGCCGGATACGATCACCCGGGTCTCTCCGTTCTGGGATCTGTCCGGCGTCAAGCTGCTGAGCCAGCCGGCGCAGTCGACGCTGCCGCTGACCGACACGCGCGGGATCGTTGCCAACAAGGGCAACGCGACCATCGTCGCCTTCGCCGGCACCGACCCGCTTCATCTCCTGAACTGGGTCAGCGATTTCACGCTCGGCCGGCCGAAGGCGCCCGTGCACCAGGGGTTCGTCGATGCGGCGGCGGCCGTGTGGGACGAGGTGAAGAGCGCATTGACGGCAGCGCTGGCGCGCAAATCACCGATCTTCATCACCGGACACAGCCTGGGCGCCGCGATCGCGGTGGCAACTGCGGACTTCGCGCGGGAGCAGCTCCAGCTCGCCGACGCGCAGATCTATCTATACGGCTGTCCGCGTGTGGGCCGCGACGATTTCGTCGCCCTCTACAACGGTACGTTCGGCAGGACGACCTATCGTCTCGTGCACGGCACCGACATCGTCCCGACAGTGCCTCCGCCCGGGCTTGGCTTTCATCACGTCGGCCGTTATCTCGCCTGTGCACGCGGCGCCAAATTCAGCGCCAGCCAGCTCACCGCAGCTGTTGGTTCGGATGAGCCAATGGCGAATGCTGGAATTGGCGAGCAGGTCCGCAATCTCCTCAGCGGCGTATCCGAGAACACGCGGTCGGATGTCGTCGGCAGGCTCACGGTGCTGCTGCCGGCGGGGATCGGCGATCACCTGCCCGATCGTTACTGCGCCGCGCTGACGCCCGCTCAGTAACAGGCGGCCATCGCGCCGAGTTTCGGGTAGAGCCTGTCGATCGCCGCGATCTCGCTCCGCATCTGCGCGATGATCCAGTCGCGGATCTCGGTGGCGATCGGGC
This sequence comes from Bradyrhizobium sp. GW821-FHT13H05, assembly GCF_058804065.1. Lineage (NCBI taxonomy): Bacteria > Pseudomonadati > Pseudomonadota > Alphaproteobacteria > Hyphomicrobiales > Nitrobacteraceae > Bradyrhizobium > Bradyrhizobium sp. GW821-FHT13H05. The sequence continues at coordinate 80,683 of NZ_JBXAPO010000022.1, forward strand.
GCATCGGCCGGTTGCGCGGCGGCAGGAATTCGCAGATGCGGCGCGTGGTGGTGAGCCTGTCGGACGCCGGCACCAGCGCGCCGGTCAAGAGCCAGTGCGAGGCCACAGTGAGCCAGCCGAGCGCGATGCCCTGGCCGAGCAGGGCAGCCTGCATCACGACGGCATAGTCGGTGAAGCTCAGCGCCTTGGCCGCACCTCGGCGCCCGGTCAGCAGCGATTCATAATCCGCGGCCCAATCGCCGGGTGTCTCGGCGAGGCGGATGATGGTGTTGCCCTCGGCGGGATCGGTCTCGCCGAGATAGCCGGGGCTGCACATCGGCAGCATCACTTCCTTCATCACCAGCGTGCCGCCGGATGACGGCTCGTCGCGGTCGCGGAAGCGCATGCCGAGATCGACATTCTCCACCGGTCCGCGCAGCGCGCCGGAGATCAGCTGGAAGCGCAGATCGACTTGCGGAAACTGTTTCTGGAGCTTGTCGATGCGCGGCATCAGCCAGTGCGTGGTGAAGGCGGAGGACACCGACAGCGTCACCGTCTCGGTGCCCTTGCGGCGCCGCTCGATTTCGACCAGCCCGCTCTCGATGCTGCGAAAGCCTTCGAGCACGCGGCGATACAGCAGCTCGCCTTCCTCGGTGAGCACCGCGCGGCCCGCCTTGCGATCGAACAGGCGGACGCCGAGATGCTCTTCGAACTGGCCAAGCATGCGGCTCACGGCCGGCTGCGTGACGTTCAGTTCGGCGGCAGCCGCCGTGAAGCTGCCATTGCGCGCCGCTGCGTCGAAGACGAACAGGGCGTTACTGGAGGGCAGCATGCGACGCAGCTCGGGCATAACGTCATGTTATGGGATGCGTGAGAATTTGGCAATTGCCCAGTTTTGCCAAGTCTGGTGTCATTGGCATGACAGCCTAAACACAGGGGCTTCGCGAGAAGATTTGGTGCGGCGCACGCTTTGACCGTGAGTGCTCCAAATCCCTGTCTATAAAGCAGGCTTATGGCGCGCAGTGAGGCACGCCGTTGCAGGGCATGGCGAGGGCGATCGTTGGACAAACGAGCGGAAAGCGTCGAGATCAGGTCCGCGAGCAAGGCCTACGGCGCGGTTCGCGCCCTCGACGACGTCTCCCTCAATGTCGGCGCCGGTGAATTCGTCTCGCTGCTCGGCCCGTCCGGTTCCGGCAAGACCACGCTGCTTGGCATTCTCGGCGGCTTCATCCTGCCGACGTCGGGCACAATCCTGTTCGGTGGCCGCGACGTCACCTGGATGCCGCCGCACAAGCGCGACATCGGCGTCGTGTTCCAGAACTACGCGCTGTTCCCGCATATGAGCGTCGGCGAGAACGTCGCCTTTCCCCTGCGCGCGCGCCGCCTGCCCAAAGCGAGCTGGCCCGAGAAGGTGCGCGCGGCCCTCAGCATGGTCGGCCTCGCCGGCTATGAGGAACGCGGCATTGCGCAGCTCTCCGGCGGTCAGCGCCAGCGCGTGGCCCTCGCACGTGCCATGATCTTCGAGCCGCAGCTGATCCTGATGGACGAGCCGCTCTCGGCGCTCGACAAGCAGCTGCGCGAATCCATGCAGATCGAGCTGCGCGCGCTGCACAGGCGCATCGGCGCTACCATCATCTATGTCACCCATGACCAGCGCGAGGCGCTGACCATGAGCGACCGCGTCGCCGTGATGAAGGACGGTAGGCTGATCCAGATCGACGAGCCGGCGCGCCTGCACGATCACCCCGCCGATTCCTTCGTGGCGAGTTTCATCGGCGAGGCGACAATGTTGCCCGTTCGCCGTGTCGATGCGTCCAGCGTTGCGCTGGGCAACGCGCTGCTGCGCAGTGCCCGCGCCATTCCTGATGGTGACGCGCTGATGCTCGCGGTGCACAGCGAAAAGCTGCTGATCGACGACGGCGGGCAGGACGGCGCCTGCAACCGGCTGACCGGCACGGTCACCGACATCGTCTACCAGGGCGAGAGCCTGCGCATCTTCCTTTCGCTCGAAGGCGGCATCGCGCTCAGCCTGCGTCAGCCGGCTTACCACCAGGCCTACAGCCGCATCCCGCCGCTCGGCGGCAGCCTCACCGTCACCCTTCACCCCGAGGACACGATTGTCGTGCCCAGGGTGGACTGAACCCAAGCTCCATCCAACCGAGAGAAGAACCTGATATGTCGACCCAAGCCGCCTTCAGCAATTTCAAGGTCCTCACCTTCGACGTCGTCGGCACCTTGATCGATTTCGAGACCGGCGTGCTCTCCGCGGTGCGCAGGATCTCGGGCAAGTCGCCTTCAGAGCTCAGCGACGACAAGATCTTCGAATCCTACAAGCGCGGCCGCGACAAGCATTACGAGCGCTCGAGCGAGGTGATGTTTCACGTCTATCGCTATCTCGCCACCGAGCTCGGGTTGCCGGCGGATGACGCGTCCTGCGACGTGTTCCAGCTCGCCGTGCTGCGCTGGGGGCCGTTCTCCGATTCCGTCGAGGCGCTCAAGCGCCTGCGCACGAAATTCCGTCTGGTTGCGATGACCAACGCCGACCGCGTCGCACTGTCCTGCTACGCGCACGCGCTCGGCAATCCCTTCGACGATACCGTCTGCGCCGACGACACCGGCGTCGCCAAGCCGAACCCGGAATTCTTCGCCTACAACAAGGGGCGCCAGTCCGCGTTCGGCTACAAGCAGTCCGACATCCTGCACGTCGCGCAGAGCCAGTATCACGACATCGGGATCGCGCGGAAGCTCGGCTACAAGGTGTGCTGGATCGAGCGCCGCCAGGGCATCGCCGGTTTCGGCGGCACGCCAGCCGTGGAGGCGTTGACCAAGCCGGACTTCCATTTCCCGACGCTGAAGGCGCTCGCCGACGCGGCCATCGGACCGGCTGCGTAACGGATGAGCGCGGGCATGACACGGGACTGGCGCGCGCTGCCATCGGCCAACTCGCTGTGGGAAGCCACGGCGGAGCCGGCGCGCGATTGTCCCGTGCTGTCCGGCGAGCAACAGGCGGATGTGGTGATCATCGGTGCAGGCTATACCGGCCTGTCCGCAGCTCACCACATCGCCAAGAGCGGCCTGTCGCCGATCGTGCTCGAGGCCAACCGTCCCGGCTGGGGCGCCAGTGGCCGCAATGGTGGGGTGATCACCGCAAAATTCCGTCTTTCGTTCCGCGAGATCGACGCCGTGCACGGCCGCGCCATGGCGCGGCGCATGTACGAGATCGCGCATGAATCGACCGATATCGTCGAGGAGCTGGTCTCCGAATTCGGCATCACCAGCGCGGCGCTGACCCGGACCGGCCAGGTCAAGGCGGCCCACAACGAGACGACGCTGAAGGCCGCGATCGACGAAGCCAACTGGATGACGCGCGAGATGGGCGATGCCGAGGTCCGCATCCTCGACAAGCGCGGCGTGCGCGAGGAGACCGGCTCGGACATCTTCGTCGGCGGCGTGCTCAATCCCGGCTCGGGCGGTATTCATCCTCTGAACTATCTGCGCGGCCTCGCCAACGGCGTCGCGCGCCGCGGCGTTCCCATCTTCCAGGAGTCGCCGGTCGTAAAACTCCGGCGCGAGAACGGCGTTGTCGTCGCCGAGACGCCGAAAGGCGCGGTGCGGGCCAAGCAGGCGATCATCGCCACCAACAGCTATTCCGATCTCACCGGCGCGACCGCGCAGATGCAGCGCACGCTGATCCCGTTCCGCAGCGCGCTGATCGCGACCGAGCAGCTGCCGCGCAATCTCGCGGGCAAGCTGATGCCGACGGGGCGGACCTATACCGAGACCAAGCGCATGATGCGCTGGTTCCGGATGGTCGACAATCGCGTCATCTTCGGCGGCCGCGGCGCTTTCGGCAAGCAGGACTCCGAATCCGCGTTCGATGCCTTGCGCAAGGCGATGGTCGGCATCTTCCCGGATCTGGCCGATGTCCCGCTCGCATACAAATGGTCGGGCCTCGTCGCGATGACAATGGACTCGGTGCCGCATATCGGCCGGTTCGACGACCGCACGCTGTTCTCGATGGGCTACAACGGCGCCGGCGTTGCGATGTCGAGCCTGATGGGCCGCTATCTCGCCGCCTTCGTGCGCGGCGAGACGCCCGATGTCGGGCTGCTCGACGCGCGGCGCATGAAACCCATTCCGTTCTATCCGCTGCGTGAGCCCGCCGTGCGCATGGTCGCCGGCTGGTACCAGTTTCTCGATGCGATCGGTCAATGAGATCATTTTGGCGATGGAGGAGGCGAGGATGACTACGAAATTTGGTTACGCTTTGTTGGGCGCGGTCGCGCTCAGTGGTACCGCGGCGAACGCAGCCGAGCAGATCACCTTTGTCTCGCAAGGCGGCGCCTATCAGCAGGCGCAGACGGTGGCGATCCTCGATCCCTCCGCCAAGAAGCTCGGCATCACCATCAACCAGGATTCCATCCCCGACGCCTGGCCGGCGATCAAGACGCAGGTCGGCAGCGGCAAGCCGATCTGGGACGTCGTGGACACCCCGACCGGCAACTGCCTGCGCGGCGGCGAGCAGGGGCTGATCGAGAAGCTCGACTTTTCGAAGATTCCAAACGGCGCGGCGATGCCGGAGGCGTATCGCAGTCCCTATTCGGTGTCCTACGAGTTCTATTCCAGCGTGCTGTCCTACAGCCAGAAGACCTTTCCGAAGGACGCGCCGAACAGCTGGGCCGATTTCTGGGACGTGAAGAAATTTCCAGGCCGCCGCGCGCTGCGCAACCACCCGTTCGCGACGCTCGAGGCCGCGCTGATGGCCGACGGCGTCGCGCCGGACAAGCTCTACCCGCTCGACGTCGACCGCGCGTTCAAGAAGCTGGAAGAGATCAAGCCGCACATCACGGTGTGGTGGACCTCGGGTGCGCAGTCGGCCCAGCTGCTCAATGACGGCGAGGTCGACATGGAGATGGCCTGGAACGGCCGCGTCAGCGCGGTCGCCAAGGAAGGCGCCAAGGTTGCCTTCACCTATAACCAGGGCATCCTTCAGAGCACCTCGCTCTGCATCCTCAAGGGCGCGCCCAATCTCGACACGGCGGTCAAGTTCCTCAATGAAGCCGTCGATCCCGTGCACCAGGCCAATCTGCCGCTCCAAATCGACTACGGCCCGGGTAATCCCAAGGCGTTCGAGACCAACGTGATCAAGCCCGAGCGCGCCGCGCAATTGCCGAGCGAGCCCGCCAACGCGGCCAGGCAGGCGCTGATGTCCTACGCCTGGTGGTCCTCGCCCGCGGGCGAGGCCGCCGAGAAGCGCTGGGCGTCGTTCATGCAAAAGTAGGCAGCGAGTTAAGCGAAGCGAGGCCAGCGTTGACGACCTCAGTGCCAGATCCCTCCCAAAAGCATCAGCGCCGCGAGCATGCGCTGATGCTGGCATTGGTGTCGCCCGCGCTGCTCGTGATTTTGCTCCTGATCGTGCTGCCGGTCGGCTGGCTCGCCTGGCAGTCGATCTATCATGACGGCTTTACGCTGGAGAACTATCGCCGCGTCTTCACCGAGGACATCTATTGGCGCAGTTTTGCGCTGACCTTCGAAATCAGCCTCGCTGTGACATTCATCGCGCTGCTGCTCGGCTATCCCGTGGCCTATCTCGCCAATTCCGTGCCGAAAGGCTGGAGCATCCTCATCCTCTCGCTGGTCGTGCTGCCGTTCTGGACCAGCGTGCTGGTGCGCGCCTATGCTTGGCTGGCGCTGCTCCAGCGCACCGGCGTGATCAACCAGTTTTTGCGTTATCTCGATGTGATCTCCGAGCCGCTCGCGCTCGTCCACAACACTTTTGGGACCGTGGTCGCGACCGTGCACATCCTGCTGCCCTTCATGGTGCTGCCGCTCTACGCAACCATGCAGAAGATTCCCGGCGACCTGATGCAGGCCGGCGCCAGCCTGGGTGCGAGCCCGTCGCTGACGTTCATGCGCGTCTTCCTGCCGCTGTCACTGCCGGGCGTGCTCGCCGGCTGCACGATGGTGTTCGTGCTCTGCCTCGGCTTCTACATCACGCCGGAGCTGCTCGGCGGCGGCCGCACCGTGATGGTGTCGATGCTGGTGAGCCGCAATGTCGAGCTCTACAACCAGTTTGGCGCCGCGAGCGCCGTCGCGGTGGTGCTGCTCCTCAGCGTGTTCGTGATCTTCTTCGCCGTCAGCCGCTTCATCGCGCTCGATCGCATATTGGGGCAGGAATGATGCGCGTGTCCCTGGCCCGGATCGCCCTCTACGTGATCAGCGCGCTGGTGCTGGTCTATCTGATCCTGCCGGTGCTGGTCATCGCGCCGATCTCCTTTTCGAGCGCGCGCTTTTTGACCTTCCCGCCGCCGTCGTTCTCGACGCGCTGGTATCAGCAATATTTCGCCAACCCCGCCTGGATGCAGGCGACGCGGGTGACGTTGACGATCGCGTTTCTGACGGTTCTGATCGCGACGCCGTGTGGCGTTGCCGCCGCCTACGCCATCAGCCAATCAAAACTGCGCATCATGCGCGTCATCCATATGGCGCTGTTGTTGCCGCTGGTGGTGCCGATCATCATCACCGCGGTCGGCATCTTCTTCGTCTATGCCAGGGTCGGGCTGGTCGCGACCTTGCCCGGCCTCGTGCTGGCCAACGTGATGCTGGGATTGCCCTACGTCGTCATCTCGGTGCTGGCGGGCCTGCAGAGCTTCGACCCCGCGCAGGAGATGGTGGCGCGCAGCCTCGGCATGAACCGCCTGCGCAGCTTTTTCGCGGTGACGCTGCCGCAGATCAAGTCCAGCGTGGTCGCGGGCGGCATCTTCGCTTTCATCTCGGCGATGGACGAGACCATCGTCGCGCTGTTCATCTCCGGCGGCCAGTATCAGCCGCTGACCAAGCGCATGTTCACCGCGCTCCGCGACGAGATCGATCCCACAATCGCCGCGATCTCGACGCTGATGACGGCGGCGTCGTTCATGCTGGTGCTCGCCGCGAGCGCGCGGCAGAAGAAGGGTGGGTGAGGGGGCTCCGGTTTCGGTGTCGCGTGCCCCGGACGCAGCGCAGCGCTTCTTCAGCGGTGCGCTGCAGAGCCGGGGCCCATCGCTCCGACCGTTCCTGTGCCGCTATCTGGGTCCCGGCTCTGCGCAGCAACGCCAAGAGCGTTGCAGCGCGTCCGGGACACGAGAGGGTGTGGCGCGGCCACGATCTCCGCTTTCTCGACCGTCACACCTTTCCCAGCCACGCCAAGATCATCTCCACGATCTGCGTCCGGCTCTTCGTGAGCACCCTGGGCTCGCTCAAGTCGCGGTCGAACAGTGCCCCGAAGGTGTGTCGGTTGGCGACACGGAAGAAGCAGTAGGAGGAGATGGCGAGGTGCAGGTCGATCGCGTCGACATCGTCGCGGAAAGCGCCTTCGCTGCGGCCGCGCTTCAAAATGCCGTCGAGGGTTGCGATCACGCTGGCGTTGAGCTGGCGCAGTTGCAAATTCTGCTTCAGGTGCTTGCCGTGGTGGATGTTCTCGATTGAGACGAGGCGAATGAAGTTCGGGTTGCGCTCGTCATGGTCGAAGGTCGCTTCGATCAGCCGGCGCAATCCCTCGCGCGCATCGCAGCTGGCGATGTCGAGCTGATCCTCCAGCGCGCGGATGCTGCGATAGGCTTCCTCCAGCACCGCGAGATAGAGCTGCTCCTTGCCGCCGAAATAGTAATAGATCATGCGCTTCGACGTGCGCGTGCGCGCCGCGATCGCATCGACGCGAGCGCCGGAATAGCCCTCCGAGGCGAATTCGGCCATCGCCACTTCGAGGATGTCGCGCTTGGTGCGCTCGGGGTCGTTGGTGCGCTTCGATGGAGGCGGCATGCGCTCGAGCATCACTGTTTCTCCCGCCAGTTTCCACGGATCACCTTGAAGGTGAAGGCTAATTTCACCCGCCAAAGCCTTGATCCAACGCGTATTGCATAAACGTACTAGTTCGTACATTATGGCTCCAAACCAAGGTTGCGGCAACCACAACAACAAAACGCGCACGGCGAACCGCCTGACGCGGGCCGCACCGGACACTTGGGGAGGAGATTCAGATGACGTTGACGTCAACCGCGTCGCTGCACGGGCCAACAGCCGTGGACGCCACACCGAACAAGCTGCCCAAGCGTGCCGCGCTCGTCAGCTTCGTCGGCAGCATGCTCGAATACTACGACTTTTTCATCTACGGCACTGCGGCGGCGCTGATCTTTCCAAAAGTGTTCTTCGCCAATGTCGATCCCGCGACCGGAACGCTGCTCGCGTTGCTGTCCTTCGGCATCGGCTACATCGCGCGCCCCGTCGGTGCCGTCATCCTCGGCCATTTCGGCGACCGCATCGGCCGCAAGACGGTGCTGCTGTTCACGCTGGTCCTGATGGGCGGCTCGACGCTCGCGATCGGCTTGTTGCCGGACGCGAAATCGATCGGCAATGCCGCGCCTGTCATCCTGACGCTGCTGCGCCTGTTGCAGGGCCTGTCGGCCGCCGGTGAGCAGAGCGGAGCGAACTCGCTGACCCTGGAGCATTCCGCCAATTCCAACCGCGCCTTCTTCACGAGCTGGACGCTGAGCGGCACGCAAGCCGGCGCGATCCTGGCGACACTGGTGTTCATTCCGGTGTCCAGCCTGCCGGAGGATCAGCTTCTGAGCTGGGGCTGGCGCATTCCGTTCCTGCTGTCGTTCTTCGTGCTGGTCGTCGCCTATCTGGTGCGGCGGACCATGCCGGAGACGCCCGTGTTCGAAGACATCAAGGACAAGGCGCAGGTGGCGCGTTTCCCCGTCGTCGCGCTGCTGCGCGACTACTGGCCGGACGTGCTCCGCGTGATCACCTGCGCGCTGATCGCGACAGTGAGCACGATGACCGCCGTGTTCGCGCTCGGTTACGCCACCAGCAAGTTCGGCGTGGCGCGCCCCACCATGCTGTGGGCCGGCGTGCTCGGTAACGTCACCGCACTGATCACCCAGCCGCTCTGGGCCTTGCTCGCCGACAGGATTGGCCGCAAGCCGGTGTTCATCGGCGGCGTGCTCGGCTGCGCCATACTGCTGTTCCCCTATTTTATGCTGGTGACATCGGGTAACACGCCAGCAATTTTCGCCGCCGCCATGATCCTGTCCGGTGTCGTCTACGCCGCGCCGAACGCGATCTGGCCGTCGTTCTACGCGGAGATGTTCGAGGCCCGCGTGCGCTATTCCGGCACGGCGATTGGCACGCAGCTCGGCTTCCTCGCCGCCGGCTTCACGCCGCTGATCAGTGCGAGCCTGGTCGGCGACGGGCCGAACGGCTGGGTTTCCGTCGCGATCTTCGTGGCCTGCTGCTGCGTGATCTCGGCCGCCGCTGCGGCGACTGCACGCGAAACCCACACCGTGGACATCGCCGATCTCGGCAAGCGGCGCGCTTGAGTGAAGACGAGGCACGCATGCTGACCAACGCAGTTCCGACCACGAGCGGTCCGGTCGTCGGCACCGGGCAGGGCACCGTGCGCGCCTTCAAGGGCATACCGTTCGCGGTCGCGCGGCGCTTCGCCAAGGCGACGCCGCCGACAGCGTGGACGGAGCTGCGCCGCTGCACGGATTACGGCGCTTACGCGCCGCAGCCCGGTCATCTCGATCATGTCGACGAGACTGCCTGTCTCAGCCTGAACATCTGGACACCGGCGGGGGCCGAGCGCCCGCTGCCGGTATTGTTCTTCATTCATGGCGGCGCCTTCGTCACCGGCGGCGGCGCAGATTATGACGGCGCATTCCTCGCCGCGCACGGCCCCGCCGTCATCGTCACCATCAACTACCGGCTCGGTCCGCTCGGCTTCCTGCAACTGCATCGTCACGCTCTCGGTGAGGCGAACAACCTCGCGATCTCTGATGGGCTCGCCGCGCTCGACTGGGTGCGCGACAACATCGCGAATTTCGGCGGCGACCCGGATGCGATCACGCTGTCGGGCCAGTCGGCCGGCGCGTCCATGGTGATCGCGCTTGCGACCTTGCCGCGGGCCAAGGGCAAGTTCATTCGCGCGCTTGCGCTGAGCGCGCCCGGGCGGAGCATCATGAGCGCGGATCATGCCGACGAGGTCGCAGCCCGCGTGCTCGCCGAACTCGAGCTGGCAGATGAGCCGGGCGAGATCGCCTCTGTGGCGCTGCCAAGACTCTTCGCGGCGGTAGAGCGCGTGGGCCGCAGGATCGCGGATGACACCGCCTCAGGCACCGTGTTCGGCCCGGTACTCGATGGCACCGTGATCCCGCGCGAACCGCGCGATGTCTTCGCCGACGGCAGCTTGCGCGACATTCCGCTCTGGCTCGGCTCCTGCCGCGACGAGATGGTGATGTTTTTGAAGAACACGCCGCCGGCCGCGATGATCCGGACCACCGAGCGGCAGGTGCGCGCTGCTCTCGGCGATGCCGGCTGGGAGCGTCTGCTGGCGTATTACCGCGGCACGGCGCGTGTCGACGAGGATCCCTACGAAGCGCTGCTGTCGGATGCGTTCTGGCACCGCCCGATGGCCGATCTCGCGCGGCTTCACGCGGCCGCCGGCGGCGCGGTATGGCTGAGCCGGTTCGATCATCGCCCCGCGTTGGAGCCGTTCCTGTCGCAGGGGCCGACCCACGGCGCCGACAATGCGTGCTTGTGGGCGCATCTGCCAAATTTCGTCGATCGCCCGATCCTGAAGCGCAAGGGCGGTCCGATGACGCATGCCGACATCGACGTCGCCGCGCGGTTCCAGGCGAGCTTGCTGCGCTTCGTCACATCAGGCGCGCCCGACATCGCCGAAGCCTGGCCGCGATTTGAGCTGGCCAGGGAGCCGCTCGCAATCTTCGACCAGCCGTTCCATATTGTGCCTCTGAATGAAGGTGCGCGCGCCCGCGTGTGGGTAGAGCTGAGCGCAGGCACCAACGACAAGAAGAAAATGAGGGAGGCCGGATGAGCATCTTGAGAAGCGCCGCGTGCATTCAGTGGCGCTCCGCCATTGCGATCCTCTCGCTGTTTGGCACATGCGCGATGCTGACGGCCTCACCCGCGGCGGCGCAGATCGTCGCGACGCCTGTTCCCGGCGACCCCGTCAGCATCGATAGCGGCGCCGTCTCCGGCAAGGTGCTGACGTCGAACGTAAGGGCCTATTTCGGCATTCCCTATGCTGCGCCACCGCTCGGCGATCTTCGCTGGCGCGTGCCGCAGAAGGTCGAGGCGTGGCAGGGCACCTATCACGCGGACAGGTTGGCACCGGAGTGCATCCAGGTGCTGCGTCGGCACAATCTCAATCATTATTTCGGCGAGGAGGCGACCAGCGAGAACTGCCTCTATCTGAATATCTGGGCGAGCCCCGACGCGAAGCCAGGCGCGAAGCTGCCGGTCGTGGTCTGGATCTATGGCGGCGGTTTCACGCTCGGCTCCAGCGGCATGGCGATGTATGACGGCGAGAATGTCGCGAAGAAGGGGGTGATCTTCGTCAGCTTCAATTACCGCGTTGGCATCTTGGGCAATCTGGCCCATCCCGAACTGACCGCGGAATCGCCGCACCGTGCCTCCGGCAATTACGGGCTGATGGACCAGGTCGCGGCCCTGCAATGGGTCAAGCGCAACATCGCGCAGTTCGGCGGTGACCCCGACAACGTCACCATCACCGGGCAATCCGCCGGCGCCATGTCGGTGTCGGCGCTGGAGGCGAGCCCGCTGGCGAATGGCCTGTTCCATCGCGGCTTCGCGATGAGTCTCAGCATGTTCGACAGCCGCTTCAAATTCCCGGCGCTGCCGGCCGCGGAGAAAATCGGCATCGAGGTGCAGTCGGCGCTCGGCGCGTCCTCGCTCGCCGAGATGCGGCTGATCCAGGCCGACAAGATCCTGGCGATCCAGAAGGACTGCCAGCTCGGCTGCGCCGGCACCATCTCCGTCACCCCCGATATCGATGGCTACGTGCTGCCCGACACTGTCCCGAACATCTTCGCCGCCGGCAAACAGAACGATGTTGCGACCGTTGCGGGCTTCACGAGTGACGAGAGCTCGAACGACTTGCGTACTGCCGGCACGCTCGAAGCCTACATCGCTGCTGCGCGGAAGCTCTATGGCGATCAGGCGGATCGCTTCCTGGCGCTCTATCCCGCCAAGACCGACGGCGAGGCGAAGGCCATGGGGCTAACAGCCGCACGCGAGGGGTTGGTCGAGATCGGCACACGCAACTGGGCCGTCGCGCAAGCGAAGACCGGCAAGGCGCCGTTCTACATGTACATGTTCTCGCGGGTGCATCCCTTCGCACCCGGTGTCGAATTCTTCGACAGTCCGCAGAAGATCGGCGCCTACCACACCTCCGACGTGCCCTATTGGTTCGGCACGCAGGACGCCTTCAACAAGTTCCGCACCACGCGCGTCTGGACCGGGTTCGACCGCGCGCTGTCGGAGCGCATGATGGACACGCTGGTCGCATTTGCGCGCACGGGAAATCCGGGTACGCCAGCGACGCCGTGGCCGCGATGGGCTGAGGGAACGCAAAACTATGTCGAGTTCGGCGATGATTCCGGCGTGCGCGAGGAGAACCGTGCGCGGCTCGAATTCCACACGCCGGCGAACGTCACGCCCTCGACGCCGCGGGTGTCGCGAGACTAGGGCGGAGCCGACTTCCGATAAGGCCGCTTCGGCACAATCGCCTGTAATCTGCTTCACACGCGAATGCGGCGAGTAACGTTAGATGAAGTGAGGCCTCGCTTCCGCGCGGTCCAGTTCGGAGCTGGCGATGATTGCTGCACTGGCAAGAGCAATATCCCGCGCGACGGGAACCAATGTCGATGTCGAGACCCTGAAGATCGTCGTCATCTTCTCGGCGGCGGGCCTGCTGCTCTCGCTCGTCGCCGCAATGATCTACGGACAGGCTCTCAACGCCGCTCTATTTTGAACTCCTGCGAATTCACCGCGCGGTCGACCGGCACGCGTCTCGGCGTCGGTCCCGGCTGGTTCAACGCAGGAACGGTACGGGATGGGCCGCGCGATAGAAGAAATTGATCAGGGTGTTGATGTCGAACACCGGAAGGCCAGACACCTCGGCGACGTCGCGCGAGAACGGGCACATGTTGGTGCACTCGAACAGGATCGCGCCGGGATTTTTGCAGGATGCCATGAAGGCTTGCGTCATCTCGATCATCTCGGCGCGCAGCACGTCGGTATCCAGCTCCTCGCGGCCGAGAATGTAGGTCGCGGGAAACTGAGCATCGGGCTTCATGCCCTGGATCTGGACGGCGATCTCGTCCGGCGACCAGCCGGCGCCGCGGAAATGGCCCTCGTTCATGTGGTGGCCGCGTTCGGTGAAGATGCCGATCACCTTGCCCGGCGGCAGCATGGCGTGGATCAGCGGCGCCTGGATCAGGCTCGAGGTGAAGACCGGGATGTTCACCGCGGCCGCGAGCTGCTTCTGGAACGGCGCGAGGAAGCCGCAGCTCGTCGTGATCGCCTTGACGCCGTCGGCTTCCAGTTCGCGGGCCGCGGCGATGAACGGCTCGAGCAGGGCCGGATCGGGCTGATCGCCCATGATCCTCGTGGCATGCGCGCCGCGCACGATCTTGTAGCGCACCGGGAAATCGTAGGAGAGCGCGTTGCCGATGTCGCCGCGCGGGCGCGGGAAGCGGGTATCGAGCATCAGGATGCCGATCGTCTCGCCGTAATTCGTGAAGCCGCCGCGGAGTTTCATAAGTCTGCCTATCGATTTGGGATGGTCGTGGCCGGCAGTCTAGTGCGTCTCGTGAAATCGGCTCAAGAACGCCTTCAGCCGCTCGCTGCGCGGCTGGCGGATGGTTTCCTCGGGCGTGCCGATCTCGGCCATGACACCGTTGTTCATGAAGCCGACGCGGGTCGAGACGTCGGCGGCGAACGCCATCTCGTGCGTGACCAGCACCATGGTCATGCCTTCGGCGGCAAGGCCGCGGATGACGGAGAGCACTTCGCCGACCAGCTCGGGATCGAGCGCTGAGGTCGGCTCGTCGAACAGCATCACGTCCGGCTTCATCGCGAGCGCACGTGCGATCGCGACGCGCTGCTTCTGGCCACCGGACAGCCGGCTTGGAAAGGCGTCGGCCTTGTCGGCGAGGCCGACCTTGGCGAGGAGGTCGCGGCCGAGCGCGTCGGCCTCGGCGCGTGCCATGCCCTTCACCTGCACCGGGCCCTCGGTGACGTTGGCGAGCACCGACATATGCGGGAACAGGTTGAAATGCTGGAACACCATGCCGACATTTTCGCGCAGCTGCGCCAGTTGTGCATCCTTCGGCGCGCGCGGGCCTTTGCCGAATGCGAACCGATGCGTGCCGATCGCAAGCTCGCCTCGCTGCGGCATTTCGAGCAGGTTCAGGCACCGCAGGAAGGTCGACTTGCCGGAGCCGGAGGCGCCGATCAGGGTGACGACCTCGCCGCGTTCGACCGACAGCGAGACGCCCTTCAGTACCTCATGGTCGCCGAACGCCTTGTGGATATTGCTTGCGATCAGAGCACTCATCGATGCGCTCCCATCTTCTGCTCGACCCGGTCGGCGACCAGTGTCAGCGGGAACAGCACGACGAAATAGAGCACGGCGATCGTGGTGTAGACCTCGAGCGGCTTGTAGCTCGTCGCCGTGATCACCGAGCCCTGGTAGAGCAGGTCGCCGACCGCGACCACCGACACCAGCGAGGTGTTCTTCAGCTGCATGATGGTCTGGTTGATGAAGGAGGGGATCATCACCTGGGTTGCCTGCGGCAGCACGATGCGGCGAAAGATTTTTCCGCGCCGCATTCCGATGGCACGCCCGGCCTCCCATTGTCCGACGTCAACGGCCTCGATGCCGCCGCGAAAGATCTCCGCATAGAACGAACCGGCATAGAGCGACAGCGCGACGAAGCAGGCCATCGCCGGCGACATGTCGACGCCGATCAGGACGGGCAGGGCGTAGTACATCCAGACCAGCTGCACCAGGAGCGGCGTGCAGCGGAATATCTCGATATAGAGCCGCAGCGGCACCGAGACCCAGCGCGGCGCCGTCGTGCGCAGGATGCCGACGATCAGTCCGATCAGGAGGCCCGCGGCTACCGTGATCACCGTGTAGAACAAGGTGACCAGGAGCCCTTGCCAGATCAGGCCCCAATACGGCTTGAGCGCCGCGAACTCCCAGACATACATCGTCGAGGATCAGAACTGCACTTCGCCCGGGATGTCGTCGGCGGCGAGGCCGACGGCCTCGAAACCCTTCAGCATCCATTCGCGGGTCTGGCCCATCGCGCGGTTGTAGTCGGCCCAGGCGCTGAGGAAGTCCTTGTAGCGGCGGTCGCTGTCGGCGCGGATGCCCATGTTGGTCGGCAGCGTCAGCAGCGGCCGAGGCACGGCGAGCTCGCCGAGCGTCGGGTTCTTCTTCAGGGTCGCGACCGAGAGCACCGCGAGCGAGACGTTGCAGTCCGCACGTCCGGTGGACACCGCGAGAATGGCCTCATCGCGCGCCTTGAAACCGAGGATGGTCGCCCTCGGGCAATAGCGGCGTGCGATCGTCTCGTGGGTCGAGCCGATGTCGACGGCGATCTTGACCTCGGGCTTGTTGAGGTCGGCCCAGGTCTGCGGCTTGGCAAAGCCCTTCTTGGTGATGACGGTGAAGGAGTGCACCAGGATCGGCGTCGAGAAGTCGATGACGAGGGCGCGCTCCGGTGTCGGGTTCACCGCAAAGGTGAGATCGACCTTGTCGGCCTGCAGGTCCAGGATCTGGTTGCCCCAGGTCGATTCCAGCGTCTCGACCTTGGCGCCGAGCTTGCCAGCGATGTCGTTGGCCATGTCGATGCAGGCGCCCGACCACTGACCAGTGGCGAGGTCCTTGTGGAAGTAGGGCTCCTGGCCGACGATGACGGTGATCCGCAGCACGCCGCTCTTCTTGATGCGGTCGAGCGTCGAGGTCGGTGCGGTGTCGGCCCTGGCCGAGCTGCTGGCGGCGGCAATCGCTGCGCCTGCCAGCGCGACTGTGGTGAGAGCATCCCTGCGATTCATGGTCTCTGTCTCCCTGGAATTTGGGTCGTGTCGTCTCCGGCGACTGGACTATTTCTGTATTCAGGATAAAATGCAATACGGTATTTCATCTTGCTGACCATTTGTGCGGCAAGGCAGAGATGAGCCCAATATCTTGGCAGGATTGCGCAAAATTCCCTGCGCACGGGGGTTGTCAATGGTATGCAAGTCTGAATACAAAAATAAACGCAATGTTGAAGTGATCTGAAGGAGAGGCCTGTGCGCGCTCTATTTGTCGATGCGAACGACACCCTGGCGGCGGTGACCGACAAGCTGCTGGCCTCGCAGAAGCTGCCGGTCAGCATCAACCGCAACCCCTCGATCAAGCCGGACGATCTGCCCGGCCTGCTCGGCGATGCCGAGATCATGATCGTCGACCACACCGCGGTGCCATCAGCGATTGCCGAGCAGTGCACCAAGCTGAAGCATGTTGTCTTCCTCGGCACCGGCGCGCGGAGCTACATGAATCCGGAGGAGCTGGCTGAGCGCGGCATCTCCGTCCACACCATCAAGGGCTATGGCGACACCGCGGTCGCCGAATGCGCGATTGCGCTGATGTGGGCGTCCGCCAAGAGTTTTGGCGAGATGGATCGCGGCATGCGTGAGGGCAACTGGCTGCGCCGCGACGCGGTCCAGCTCACCGGCAAGACGCTCGGTCTGATCGGCTTCGGCGGCATCGCCGCGGAAGCCGCGCGCATGGCGGCGGGTTGCGGCATGAAGGTGATCGCCTGGAACAGGACGCCGAAGACGCATCCGGGCGTCGAATTCGTCTCGCTGGAGCAGCTGCTCGCCGAGAGTCACGTCATCTCGCTGCATCTGCTGCTCAACGACGAGACCAAGGGTTTTCTGTCGCGTGAGCGTATCGCGCAGATGCGCCCCGGCAGCATTTTGATCAACACGGCGCGCGGCGCCGTCGTGGACGAGGACGCGATGCTCGATGCGATACGCTCCGGTCACATCGCCCATGCCGGGCTTGACGTCTTCACCGTCGAGCCGCTGCCATCAGGTCATCCGCTCACAAAGCTGCCCAACGTGACACTGTCGGCGCATTCCGCGTTCCGCACGCCCGAGGCGAGCGACAATCTCATTGGTGCTGCGCTCGATCACTGCCGCCGCATCATCGCCACCGGCAAGTAAAAGGACATCCCATGTCGGACATCACTCGCATCGACCAGAACGCCCGCCGCAGCCGCGCCTCCGTGTTCGGCGATCTCGTCTTTCTCGCAGGCCAGGTCGCGGACACCAAGACCGCCGATATCACGCAGCAGACAAAAGAGGCGCTGGCGAAGGTCGACGACATGCTGGCGCGCGCCGGTACCGACAAGTCGCGCCTGCTCAGCGTGCAGGTCTGGCTCAAGAGCATGGACGATTTCGACGCGATGAACGCGGTCTATGACGCCTGGGTGGTGCCCGGCAACGCGCCGACGCGTGCCTGCGGCAAGGTCGAGCTCGCCGATCCCGCCTTCCGCATCGAAGTGATCGCGATCGCCGCGCGCAGCTGACATGCGTGCCGATGCCCTCAGCACTGTTTGCATCGGCCTTGCACCTTATTTCCGCCTGTCCTACGCCACCTCGGAACAAAACTTGCGCGAGGCCGTGATGCGCATCGCCAAAGCCTGCAGGGAGCTGTCATGACCATTCGTAACACCCGCACCGGGGGCCAGATCCTGATCGATCAGCTTGTCGCCCAGGGCGTCGAGCGCGTCACCTGCGTGCCGGGCGAGAGCTATCTGGCGGCGCTCGACGCGCTGCATGACAGCCCAATCGACGTCATGATCTGCCGCGCCGAAGGCGGCGCGGCGATGATGGCGGAGGCCTATGGCAAGCTCACCGGACGGCCCGGCATCTGCTTCGTCACCCGCGGCCCTGGCGCGACCAATGCCAGCCACGGCGTCCACATCGCGATGCAGGATTCGACGCCGATGATCCTGTTCGTCGGCCAGGTCGACACCGGCATGCTCGAGCGTGAGGCGTTCCAGGAGCTCGACTACAAGGCGGTGTTCGGCACCATGGCGAAATGGGTGGTCGAGATCGATCGTCCGGATCGTATTCCGGAGCTGGTCGCGCGCGCCTTCCGTGTCGCCATGCAGGGCCGCCCCGGACCCGTGGTGATCTCGCTGCCGGAGAACATGCTGACCGAAACTGCCGCTGTCGCCGATGCGATGCGGATCGAGCCGGCGGTGAGCTGGCCCGCGCCGGCGGATATCGAGCGCGTCCGCGCCATGCTTGCCGGCGCCAAGGCGCCGCTCGTCATCCTCGGCGGCTCGCGCTGGACCGCTGACGCCACCAAGAGCATCGCTCGCTTTGCAGAGCGGTTCGACCTGCCGGTCGCGACCTCGTTCCGGCGGGCCTCTCTGATCGACGCCGACCATTCGCACTATGCCGGCGATCTCGGCATCGGGCCGAGCCCGGGCCTGAAGGCGCGCATCGACAACGCCGACGTGATCCTGCTCATCGGCGGCCGCATGTCGGAGATGCCGTCCTCGTCCTACACGCTGTTCGACATTCCGACGCCGAAGCAGAAGCTGATCCATGTGCATCCGGGCTCGGAAGAGCTCGGCCGCGTCTATCAGCCGGAGCTCGCGATCCAGGCGACGCCCGCCGCCTTCGCCGCCGCCGTCGAGGCGCTGAAGCCCGCGGGCGCGGTTGCCTGGAAGGGCGAGGCCGCCAAGGCGCATGCCGATTATCTCGCCTGGACCGACAAGGCCCGCGAGCTGCCGGGTACGTTCCAGTACGGCCAGGTCATGACCTGGCTGCGTGACCGTCTGCCGAAGGACGCGATCGTCTGCAACGGCGCCGGCAATTATGCCGGCTGGATCCATCGCCACCATCGCTTCCACAGCTTTGCCTCCCAGCTTGCGCCGACCTCGGGCTCGATGGGCTACGGCGTGCCGGCGGCTGTGCTCGCCAAGCGGCAATTTCCGGATCGTACCGTCGTCGCCTTTGCCGGCGATGGCTGCTTCCTGATGAACGGCCAGGAGTTCGCGACCGCCGTGCAGTACGACGCGCCGCTGGTGGTTATCGTCGTCGACAATTCGCAATACGGTACCATCCGCATGCACCAGGAGCGCGACTATCCCGGCCGCGTCGTCGGCACCCAGCTCAAGAACCCCGACTTTGCGATGTACGCAAAAGCGTTCGGCGGTCATGGCGAGCGGGTCGAGCGCACCGAGGATTTCGCGCCGGCGTTCGAGCGCGCCCTGGCCTCGGGCAAGCCGTCGATCCTCCACTGCATCATCGATCCGCGCGCGATCTCGGTCGGCAAGGATTTTACGCCCGCGGTGAAGGCTTGAGCGATGCCTGAAGGCCGCCACGTCGCCATCATCGGAGCCGGCGCGGTCGGCGTGATCAGCGCCATCGAGGCGCTGCGCGAGGGTCATCGCGTCACGCTGATCGATCCCGGCGAGCCCGGTGGCGAACAGGCGGCAAGCTATGGCAATGCCGGCTGGCTGTCGTCGCATTCGGTGATCCCGCCGGCGGAGCCAGGCGTCTGGAAGAAGGTGCCGGGTTATCTGATGGATCCGCTCGGCCCGCTCGCGATCCGCTGGTCTTATCTGCCGAAGGTGCTGCCCTGGCTGATCAAATATCTGCTCTCGGGCTGGACCGAGGCGCGCGTGGAGAAGACGGCGTTCGCGCTGCGCGATCTGCTGAAGGATGCGCCGCTGCTGCATCGGACGCTTGCGGAAGAGGCGGGCGTCCCTGACCTGGTCGAGCGCAACGGCGTGATGCATGTGTTTCCGTCCCGCGGCAATTTCGACAACGATCTCGGCTGGCGCCTGCGCAAGAAGGTCGGCGTCGAATGGCTGGAGCTCAACGCCGACGAGATGCGTCAGCGCGAGCCGGATTTGCATCCGCGCTACACCTTTGGCGTGGTGGTGGAAGAGGCCGGCCGCTGCCGTGATCCCGGTGCATATGTTGCGGCCCTGGCCCAGCATGCGCTGGCGAGCGGCGCCAGGCACGTGCGCGCCAAGGCGACAGGCCTCAAGCTCGACGGCAATAAGCTCATAGCCGTGATTACCGAGACCGGCGAGATTGCCTGCGATGCCGCGGTCGTCGCTGCTGGTGCCCGATCGAAGCAGCTCACCGCATCGGTCGGTGATCCCCTGCCGCTCGAGACCGAGCGCGGCTATCACGTCATGATCGAGAGTCCGGAATCGGGCCCGCGCAGCTCGATGATGGCGTCCGACGCCAAGATGGTGGTGAACTGGACCAACAAGGGCCTGCGCGCCGCCGGCACGGTCGAGATCGCCGGCTTAGAGGCCGCGCCGAACTGGAAGCGCGCCGAGATCCTGCGCAATCATCTCCTCAGCATGTTCCCGAAACTGCCGAAGGACATTCCGGCCTCGCGCATCAAAACTTGGTTCGGTCATCGGCCGAGCATGCCCGATGGCCTTCCCTGCATCGGCCACGCACGCGCCTCGCAGGACATCGTCTACGCCTTCGGCCATGGCCATGTCGGCCTGGTCGGCTCGGCCCGCACCGGCCGTCTCGTCGCCCAGCTGCTGAGCGGCAAGCAGCCCGAAATTCCGCTCGCGCCGTTCGCACCCACTCGCTTCCTCTGAGATCGCACCATGACCACTTCTGCCAACACGCCTTCTCGTATTGCCCGTGGCGGCAAGGCCATCTACGGCGCACCGCTCGGCATCCTGATGCTGGAAGCGCGCTTTCCCCGCATTCCCGGCGACATGGGCAATGGCACGACCTGGCCTTTCCCCGTGCTCTATCGCGTGGTGAGCGGGGCATCGCCGGAGAAGGTGGTGCTGAAGGGCGCGGCCGGCTTGCTGCCCGACTTCATCGATGCGGCGAAGGATCTGGTGCGGCTCGGGGCCGAAGCCATCACCACCAATTGCGGCTTTCTCTCGCTGTTCCAGAAGGAGATCGCGGCGGCCGTTGGCGTGCCGGTCGCGACCTCGTCGCTAATGCAGGTGCCGTGGGTGCAGGCGACCTTGCCGCCCGGCAAGCGCGTCGGGCTGGTCACGGTGTCGGGCTCGACCTTGACGCCGGCCCACCTCGAAGGCGCCGGCGTGCCGCTCGATACGCCCCTGGTCGGCACCGAGCACGGCAAGGAGTTCTTCCGCGTCCTGATCAAGGCCGAGAAGGACGACATGGACGTCGGCTTGGCCGAGCGCGATGTGGTCGAGGCCGGCAAGCAGCTTGTCGCCAAAAACCCTGATGTCGGCGCCATCGTGCTCGAATGCACCAACATGCCGCCTTATGCGGCCGCATTGCAGGCCGAGGTTGGATTGCCGGTCTATGATATCTATTCCATGATCACCTGGTTTCATGCTGGACTGCGCCCGCGCGCCTTCGCCTGATCCCGGGAGGCGTAAAGCTCTGAACAAGCTCTGCTAAACTCTGGTTTGCATTGCCATCGTCTACACAACCCCGGTATATTAGGCTGTGTTCGGGCATGAATGCAGTTGATGATGAGCAACGTGGAACTGGCTTCCGATAGTATCGTCGATCGCGTCTATGAACAGCTCAAGGCGATGGCCGTGAGCTATGAGTTCAAGCCGGGCGAACGGCTCAATGAGGGTGAGCTGGCCAAACGGCTCGGTGTCAGCCGCACGCCGCTGCGCGAAGCGCTCAACCGTCTCAACACCGAAGGCTTTCTGCGCTTCACGCCGGGCAAGGGTTTCTTCTGCCGTGAGCTCGACGCGCACGAGATCTTCGATCTCTACGAGCTGCGCAAGTCGATCGAGGTCGCCTCGGTTCGCCTCGCCATCAAGCGCGCCAAGGATGAAGACATCGACGCGTTGCTGAAATTCCTCGAAGCCACCGGCCCCGATCCCGGCGAGCGCACTTCGGTGGAGCTCGTCGAGCTCGACGAGACCTTTCACGAGCGGCTGATGGGCATGTCCAACAATGCCGAGATGCTGCGCGTGCTGCGCAACGTCAACGCCCGCATCCGTTTCGTGCGCTGGATCGACATGGACAGCATCAATCGGTCCAACACCCAGGCCGAGCACCGTGCGGTGATCGAAGGATTGAAGGCGCGCGATGAAGAGGCCTGCGTGTCGGTGCTGGAGAAGCACATCGACCGCCGCCTCGATCGCATTACGTCCGCGATCAAGGAGGGCTACGCGCAGATCTACATGCCAGCGGTGGCGAGATCTGCGGCGAATTAGTCTGCATGCCGCAGCGACGGTGCCCTTCCTCCTCCCTCTGTGGGAGAAGGTGGCGCGAAGCGCCGGATGAGGGGTATCTCTCCGCAAATACAAATGCGTCTGAGTGCGCGGAGACAACCCCTCACCCCAGTGTGTTCGTGTCAACCTGCGGTGTCTCTCACAAGGGGAGAGGGCGCAGTCATACGCATCGCCGCTCGCGACCCTCAGCTATACAATCCTTCAATACCTGATCGTGCCAGACGGTCAGAGCATTCGTATCAGAACATCGCTAGCGTGCCGTTCGAAATTCACGGAGACACGCGGTGCACAGCCCTCAATCCAATCCCGAGACGCGCTCAAGCGATGACTGGCCGTCCGGGCTCTATCGCATCTTGAAGGCCGCCGACGTCAGGCAGATGTCGTACGTGCCGGACGCCGGCCACAGCCAGCTCATCCGCCTGTTCTCGGCCGACCGTGACGTCACCACCAACGTGCTGACGACGGAAGAGGAGGGCATCGCCATCGCCGCGGGTGCCTGGCTTGGCGGACAGCGCAGTGTGCTGCTGATGCAGTCGAGCGGGGTCGGCAATTGCATCAACATGCTGTCGCTGTCGGCGATCGGCCGCTTTCCGCTGCTGATGCTGGTGACGATGCGCGGCGAATGGGCCGAGTTCAATCCATGGCAAGTGCCGATGAGCCGGGCAACGCAGCCCTCGCTGGAGGCGATCGGCCTGAAGGTGATGCGCGCGGAGACACCGGAGGATCTGGTAGAGACCGTCGAATCCGCGGCCTCGCTCGCCTATGAATCCGACCAGCAGATTGCGGTTCTGATCGGGCAGCGCCTGATCGGCAAGAAGAAGTGGTGATATCGATGTCCATGTCCTCTCAGCTCGATCGCCGTGCCGCTGTCGCGGCTCTCCTGAAGAACCGCGAGAATACGCTGGTCGTCTCCGGCCTGGGCTCGCCGACCTACGATCTGCATTCCGTCGGCGACCACGACGGCAATTTCTATCTCTGGGGCGCCATGGGCGGCGCTGCGCTGATCGGCCTTGGCCTCGCCCAGGCTCAGCCGGGCAAGCGCGTCCTCGCTTTGACGGGCGACGGTGAACAACTGATGGGCCTCGGCGGCATCGCCACCATCGGCGTCGCGCGCCCGCGCAATCTCGACATCGTCGTGATCGACAATCAGCATTTTGGCGAGACCGGCATGCAGGCGAGCCATACCGGGCGCGGCGTCGATCTCACGGCGATTGCCGCGGCCTGCGGCTTTACCGCCACCGCGACCGTGCGGACGCTCGAGGAAGTGGTGCGCCTTGCCGCGCAAATCGCCGAGCCGGCCGGGGGCCCGCGACTCTTCGTCATCAAGGTTTTGGCAGAAAATCCGCCGCGCTCGCTGCCCTCGCGCGATGCCGTCTTTATCAAGAACCGGTTCCGTGCTCATCTCGGCTTTGCGGCGGCTTGAACTGGAATCATCTCTGGGATAGCTCGCTGCTTAAGCAGCTATCCTGGAGTGAGACTATGAAACTATCCGGCAAGGTCGCAGCCATCACCGGCGCGGCGCGCGGTATCGGCAAGGCCTGCGCAAAGCGATTTCTCGACGACGGCGTCAAGGTCGTCATCTCGGATGTCGACGCCGAGGGGCTCGCCGCGACGGCCGCCGAGCTGGGACGGCCCGATGCCTTGCGCACCGTGGTCGGCAATGTCGCGAAGCGCGCCGACGTCGACCAACTCGTTGCGACCGCCGTGAAGGAGTTCGGCCGGCTCGACATCATGGTCAACAATGCCGGCGTCGCCCGCAACCGGGACATCCTGGAGATTTCCGAGGAGGAATTCGACGAAATCATCGGTATCAACTTGAAGGGCGCGTTCTTCGGCGTGCAGGCCGCCGCGAAGCAGATGATCGCGCAAGGGAGCGGCGGCGGGGTCATCATCAACATGTCCTCGGTAAATGCACTGCTGGCGATCCCCGCGCTTGCGACCTACGCGATGTCCAAGGGCGGCATGAAGCAGCTCACATCGGTAGCCGCCGTCGCACTCGCCCCGCACAATATCCGCGTTGTGGCGGTGGGGCCGGGCACGATTTTGACCGATATGGTGGCGTCCTCGATCTACACCTCGGAGGATGCCCGCAAGACGGTGATGTCACGCACGCCGGCCGGCCGCGGCGGCGAGCCGAGCGAGATTGCCTCCGTCGTGGCGTTTCTCGCCAGCGACGATGCGTCCTATATCACCGGGCAGACGATCTATCCGGATGGCGGCCGGTTGATCCTGAATTACACGGTGCCGGTGAAGGAGAAGTAGGGGGCTCCATTCTCGCTGTCATCGCCCGGCTTGACCGGGCGATCCAGTACTCCGAGACGCCTGTAATTCGACCGATAGGCTGCGGCGTACTGGATTCCCCGCTTTCGCGGGGAATGACAGTCGTTGTGAGGCGGGCAGTTTTCCCCTCACTCCGCCGCGATCGTCATGCCGTAGCCCAGCCGCTTCGAGATGCCGCCGGCGCAATCGCGCAAGGCGTGGGCGATCGGGCTGTCCCAGCGGGCATCGAACGTGCCTTCCGGTCCCATCGCGGTAATGACCAGCGCGACATGGCCGGAATGATCGAACACCGGCGCGGAGAACGCATTGACGCCGGGCAGGGGATCGCCCAGCGCGCGGGCGAGACCGTGCTTGCGGACCTCCGTGAGCATGTCGGCGACCTTCGCGCCTTTCACGGCGCGCTTCGGATTGTAGCCGACGCCGTGGCGATCGAGGCCGCTTTCGAGTGCGGCATTGATCGTCTTCTCCGGCAGGAAGGCTGCAAAGGCGCGCCCCGTGGCGGTCTCCAGCAGTGCCATCACCGAGCCGGCGCGCATCACGATGTGCACGGGCTGGCCCGGCTCTTCGAGCTGCACCACAGTCGGACCGTGCGTGCCCCAGACGGCCAGCGAGACCGCGTGTCCGATCTGGCTTGCGAGGCTAGAGATCTTCGGTCCGGCGATACGGACGCCGGAGAGGCGGCGCAGGCTGATCAGGCCGAGCTCCAGTGCGAGTGCGCCGATCTCGTAGCGGCCGGTGGTTTCGTCCTGCTCGATCAGCCTGATCCGCGAGAAGCTGGCGAGATAAGGATGCGCCTTGGCCGGCGTCATCCCGGCCTCGCGCGCGAGATCGCGCAGCATCATCGGCTCGCCGCTGCGGGCAAGTGCCCGGAGCAATTCTCCGCCGACCTCGATCGACTGGATGCCGCGGCTTTCTCTCTTCATGCGCCTCCTGGCGTGGGCTCGCTTAGGCCGCGTCGCGCCTGGCGGCGCTGTCGGCGAGATGACGGCCGGCAATGTAGCCGAAGGTCAGCGCCGGCCCAAGCGTGATGCCGGCGCCAGGATAATTGCCGCCCATGATGCTCGCCATGTCGTTGCCCGCGGCATAGAGCCCGGGAATCACCCGGCCTTCGGCGTCGAGCGCGCGGGCGTTCTCGTCGGTGACGATGCCGGCATAGGTGCCGAGATCGCCGATCACCATCTTGATGGCGTAGAATGGACCGTTCTCGATCGGTGCCACGCAGGGATTCGGGCCGTGCATGGCGTCGCCCTGGTAGCGGTTGTAGGCTTTTGAGCCCTTGCCGAAGGCGGCGTCGTGGCCCAGCGGCGCGGTCGCATTGAACTGCTTGACCGTCTCGGTGAAGGCTTTGGCATTGATGTTGGCCTTCGCCGCCAGCGCTTCGAGCGTATCACCGCGCATGAGGTAACCGGTATTGAGGTGGTGACCCAGCGGCATCGGGAACGGCGGCACGCAGCCGAGGCCATATTTGCGCAGCGTTGGGTGATCGCAGACGAGATAGGCGGCAATCTCCTCGCCGGGCATTGCGGACTTGACCATGGCCTGGACGAAGTCGTGATAGGAATTGCCCTCATTGGCGAAGCGCTTGCCGTCGCGCATCACCGCGATCACGCCGGGCTTGGCGCGATCGATGAAATGCGGCATCACGCCCTTCGAGCCGTCCTTGCGCGTGGTGAGCGACACCGGCACCCAGGCGGCCGCGTTCGGCAGGCGGCCCTCGACATGTCCGCCGGCGCTTTCCGCAAGGCGCAGGCCGTCGCCGGTGTTGCCGATGGGGCCGGGCGAGAAATGCTCATTGCCGGTCGGCGCATGCGGAAACATCTTTTTGCGGCGTTCGACATCATGCGGGAAGCCGCCGCAGGCGAGCACGACACCCGCGCGCGCACGGATGCGGACGTCGTGGCCTTCGCGCGAGACGATCGCGCCGGTGACGGTGCCGTTCTCGACCGTCAGCTCGCGCACCGGTGAGGACAGCCACATCGGGATATTCAGATCCTGCGCGGATTTCGCGAGGCGCCCGGCTAGCGCATTGCCGTTGGTCAACGTCATGCCGCGGCCGTAACGCAGGACATCCATCAAATGGCGAGACAGGCGCTTTGCGACGTAGACCGCTGACGTCAGCGACTTCGTCACTCGCATGAAATGGATAATCTCCCTGCCGCTTCCCAGCATCATGCCGAACACGGTCAGCTCCGGCAGCGGCATGCCGAGCGTCTTGATCTGGTCGCCAAGCTCGCGGCCGTCGAATGGCCGCGTCACCATCGAGCGGCCGCCCTGCGCGCCACCAGGTGCTTCGGCGTGATAGTCCGGGAACACCAGCGGCATATCGAAGCGCAGCGCGGTCTTGCTGGTGAAGAAATCCACCGCCTCGGGACCGGCGCTCAGGAATGCATCGACTCGCGCGGCGTCAAAGTTGTTGCCGGCTTCGTGCCGCAAGTAAGTGCGGGCCTGCTCCGGTGTCTCCGCGATGCCGTAGGCTTTTGCGAGCGACGTCCCGGGGATCCACAGCCAGCCGCCGGAACGGGCGGTGGTGCCGCCGAAGCGCGGTTCCTTCTCGACGATCAGCACGTCGAGGCCGCGATAACGCGCGGTGATCGCGGCCGACATGCCGGAGGCGCCCGATCCGGCCACGAGCACATCGCACTCGTAAGTCTCCATTGCGTTATGCTCGTTGCCGGTCATCTCTCACCTCACTTCTTCAGCAGCGGACATTTGGACTCGGAGACTGGGCGGAACGCGTCCTCGCCCTTCACGGTCTTGATGATCTCCAGGTAATCCCAGGGCTCTTTGGACTGCTCGGGCGATTTCACCTTGGCCAGATACATGTCGCGGATGACGCGGCCGTCCTCGCGCAACTTGCCGCCGTGGACAAAGACATCCTCGATCGGCAGTTCGCGCATCTTGGCCATCACCTTGGCTGGATCGTCGGTGCCGGCGGCCTTGATGCCCTTGAGATAATGCAGCACCGAGCCATAGACGCCGGTCTGGATCATGGTCGGCATCACCTTGGTGCGCTCGTAGAACTTCTTGGACCAGGCCCGTGTGGCCTCGTCCATGTTCCAGTACGATGCCGTGGTCATGTAGGTGCCTTGCGCGGCCTTGAGGCCGATCGCGTGCACGTCGGTGTCGAACATCAGGAGGCCGACGAGCTTCTGGCCACCCTGGACGAGCCCGAACTCGCCGGACTGTTTGATCGCGTTATCGGTGTCCTGGCCGGCATTGGCGAAGGCGACGACGTCGGATTTCGAGCTTTGCGCCTGCAGCGCGAAGGAGGAGAAGTCCGCGGTGTTGGTTGGGTGCTTGACGCCGCCCAGCACCTTGCCGCCCATCTCGTTGATGAAGCGGGTTGCGTCCTTCTCGAGCTGCTGGCCGAAGGCGTAGTCGGCGGTGATGAAGTACCAGGACTTTCCGCCTTCCTTGATCACGGCGGACGCGGTCACCTTCGACAGCGCGTAGGTGTCATAGGTGAAGTGCACGGTGTTCGGGCTGCAAAGCTCGTCGGTCAGCGAACTCGCGCCGGGACCCGAGAGCAGGGCGATCTTGTTGCGCTCCCGCACCATGTTGTGCACGGCGATCGCGATGCCTGAATTGGGGATGTCGACCACGGCGTCGACCTTGCCGTTGTCGAACCAGCCGTGCACGATCTGCACGCCGACGTCGGTCTTCATCTGGTGATCGGCGCTGATGATCTCGATCGGCTTGCCGAGCACCGTCGGGCCGAACTCCTCCACCGCCATCTTGGCTGCCTCGACCGATCCCGGCCCGCTGTTGTCGCGGCCCCAGCTCGACAGATCGGTCAGCACGCCGATCCGCACCGCATCGTCCGAGACCTGCGCGCGCGCAACATTGGTCATGGCAACCGAAGTCATGGCCGCGAGCATGGCGCAGGCCAAAAGCCCTCTCATCGTCGTTCCCTCTCTTTTATGGGCCGCTTGGCGCGGTTAGTTATTGTGAGGCAAGTTAGATATTAACGAATAAATTTGTCAATAGCGAATAACTAGTTCTGGGGCGGGTTCCGTGACCGCCGGGAAGACATTGCGGAAACTTGCGCGCAACCGCCTCAACACCCGTCATTGCTGTGCATGTTCACTAATTCGCTGATCGAATTCATCCTGTTCAGGGAGGATTCCGATGCGAGACAACAC
>NZ_JBXAPO010000023.1:0-66882 GCF_058804065.1 Bradyrhizobium sp. GW821-FHT13H05
TTGCGAGCGCAGCGAAGCAATCCAGAGTCTTTCCGCGGAGGGATTCTGGATTGCTTCGCTGCGCTCGCAATGACGAGTAGGATGGAGACTCGCGTTCACAGCCTCAGTTCGCGTGCTTCTTCTTGCTGCGCTTCGGTTTGACCACCGGCGCATCCGCCGGCGCCGTTGTCGTCGGCGAGCTGCCCAATTGCGACCGGCTCTCCTGCAATCGCCTGTCATAGCCGGGGGAGTTCATGACCGTCGGCGGCCTTGCCTGCGCCAGCGTGGACGCAGCGCAGAGCGCGGCCAGCACCAGCCCGATCATTAGACAATGCTTCATCGCGTTTCTCCCTCGCGCTCAGGCCGCTACCCGCGAATCTGCTGCGGCGTCAGCCCGGGCGGGCCGTTGCCGGCAATCTCAGCCTCCTTGATCAGCGCAACAATGCGGCGCATCAGCGGCACGGCGACATTGTTCTGCTCGGCAAGCGAAATGACCGCGCCCTGGAGATAGTCGATCTCGGTCCTGCGCCCCAGCTTCAGATCCTGCCACATCGAAGAGCGCGCCTCGGGATCGATCTTCATGGTCCGCCCCAGGATCGCGTTGAAGATCATGTCGGGCAGCCGCAGCAAGGTCGGCATCCAGTTTGGCGGGATCGGCGTCGCCGAAGCCGGCGTGATGCCGGCGGCTCTCATCGCGGCCAGCCCTTCGGCCATCTGGTCGGCGAATAGCCTTCGCCAATCGCGGTTCGCCAATTGCGCGGCGAGCGGCATGTCGGAGAGCGCGCTGAGCGCGTTGTTCAGATTGATGATCAGCTTGCCCCATTGCACGCCGGTGATGTCACCGCTCGCGCGCACCGCGAGGCCGGGCACCGAGAGCGCCCCGGCCGTGTTCTCGGCATCTTCTCCGACATGGATGTCGCCCGAGCTCGAGCGGTGGAAGCGCCCCTCGCCCATGGCGACCACGTTGAACGGCACCATGCCGGCGAGCACGCGCCGGCCGCCGAGACGCTCGCGCAGCACCGCGACATTGCCGACGCCGTTTTGCAGGGACACGATGACCGCGTCCTGCGGCGCATGCTGTGCGATCTGGTCGGCGACATCGGCGGTATCGGCGCTCTTCACCGTCACCAGCACGATGCCGGCACTGTGGAAGATGGCGGGGTCTTCCGAGAGCGCGAGCTGGCCCGGGCCGAGCTTCTTCTCGGAGCCGTCGAAATCGGTCAGCCGCAGGCCGAACCGCTCGATCTCGGTCTTCACCCGCGGCCGCACCAGCAGCGCGACGCGGCGGCCTGAGGCTGCCAGCTGGCCTCCGACAAAACAGCCGATGGCGCCCGCGCCCGCCACCACGATCGGTCGATCCGTAACCACCAGACCTCGCTCTCCTTAACGTCCCGCCTTCGATAGCAGAGGCAACGCCGGCTGCCCATCGCTTGCGACGCATTCGCCTTGTAACCGTCATGAGAGCCCCATATGTTTTCGTTTCGGGGGCTGTCACCGGCGAGAACTCGCCGACGAGAACGCCAAAGGAGAGCACCATGGGTCTACTCGACGTCCTCAACGGCATGCAGAACGGCCCGCACGGATCGCGTACGGGCGAGCAACCATCGTCCGGCGGCATGTCGCCGATGACGATGGCGATCATTGCCCTGCTTGGGTGGAAAGCATTCAAGCATTTGACGGCAGGCCAGCCCGGCGCGGCGCCTGCCCCGCAGCAGCGCTCACCCCTGCCGCCTCCGACGCCTGTGAATACTGGCGGGAGCCCTCTTCCCGGCGGGAGCGGCGGTCTCAGCGACCTGCTCAAGGGCGGCCTCGGCGGCCTTCTCGCGGGCGGCGCGGCCGGCAGCGTGCTCAGCGGTGGCCTCGGCGATCTCCTCAACCAGCTTCAGCAGGGCGGCCACGGCGAGACCGCGAACACCTGGGTCGGCAAGGGCGAGAACAAGGCGATCGCGCCCGGCGATCTCGCGAACGCGCTCGGCGCCGACCAGATCGAAAGCCTGTCCGCCCAGAGCGGCCTGTCGCGCGAGGAGCTGCTCTCCGGCCTCAGCCAGTACCTGCCGCAGGTGGTCGACCATCTGACGCCGGACGGACGGCTGCCGACCGAGAACGAACTCTCGGGCAGAATCTAATCAAAATGTTGAGCTACGCGTTCTCGGGAAGGGGAGCACTGACATGAGCATGGGCGGCCTGTTGTGGATCATCGTCGTCGGCTTCATCGCCGGCCTCATCGCGCGATGGCTCGCGCCGGGACCGAACAACCCGAGCGGCTTCATCCTCACCACCATCCTCGGGATCGCGGGTGCGTTTCTGGCGACATTCGTCGGCCAGGCGATCGGGCACTATGGCCCCGACCAGGGCGCCGGCTTCATCATGGCCACAATCGGCGCGGTGGTGGTGCTGTTCATCTGGCACCGGCTGGTGGCGAGCGGCGTGATCAAGGGGTAGCTACTGTCATTCCGGAGCGCGCAAAGCGCCAACCCGGAATCTCGAGATTCCGGGTTCGATGCTCACGCATCGCCCCGGAATGACGTCGTGTAGCATCACGCAATCAGATGCGCCCCCGCATCCATGCGCACGATCTCGCCGGTCATGTTGCCGGACGCCGGCATCGCCAGGAAACAGACGAGCTGCGCGATGTCGTCGGCCGTTGACGCGACCTTCAGCGGCACCTTCGCCACCACGCTGTCGCGCACCTGCTTTGCCGCCGCCTCGCCGCGGCCCTTGGTGAACCAGGGTGTGTCGATATAGCCGGGGCACACCGTGTTGACGCGAATCAGCGGCGCCAGCGCGCGCGACAGCGACAGCGTCATCGTGTTCAGCGCGCCCTTGCTCGCGGCATACGCAATCGACGAGCCGACGCCGCTGATGCCGGCAACGGAGGAAATGTTGACCACGGCGGAGGGGCGCCCCGACGCGTTCGCACCGGTCTCGAGCAGGCTGCGCGCCGCACGCACCATCTGGAACGGGCCGATGGTATTGACGCCATAGAGCCGCTGGAAATCTTCCGCGGACAATCCGTCGAGATTGGCATGGGCCACGTGCTTGGTCGTGCCCGCATTGTTCACGAGCACGTCGAGCCGGCCCCAGCCACCGGCTGCCGCAACGATCTTGCGGCAATCCTCATCCTTTGAAACGTCGCCCTGCGCGACCAGCACCTCGGCTGCGCCCGCCTTGCGGCAGAGCTCTGCCGTGGCCTCGGCTTCCTTCTGGCTCGACGAATAGTTGATGACGAGCCGCGCCCCGCTCGCTGCGAGAATTGCCGCGGTCGCAGCCCCTAGTCCGGATGCGGACCCCGTCACGATTGCGCACAAGCCGTCCGTTGCCATCCTGATGTCCTTCCCTGTATCTGATCTTGGCGCCCTGTTTAGCGAGTTTGTCGCGCCCTGCAAATCGAGCAAACTCCGCTAAGCGGAATTAGTCCAGATCACCTCTTGCGCCCATGCCGAAGCCGCAGATGGGCCTGCGATCAACGCTTGTCAGGGCCATGGCTTTTTCGGATCATCGGGCGCAAGAAGAAGCCGCGCGCCGGCCCGTCAGGCGGGACGCGCCAATGGCAAAACACGGGGAACGCTGTGGCGGAGAGTGACAATATCGTCGTCGAGACCGCGGAAAAAATCTTCGCCGATCTCGCCGATCCGCAAGCAATCAATAATGACAGGAAGGGTTCGTGGCAGGCGCCGCTATGGCAAGCGCTGAGCGAGGCTGGATTGCCGTTGTCCTGGGTGCCCGACGATCTCGGCGGCTCCGGCGCGAGCCTGGCCGACGGCTTTGCACTGCTGAACGCCGCCGGCCGCTTCGCGGTTGCGGTTCCCCTGGCCGAGACCATGCTCGCAGGCTGGCTGCTGGCGCAGGCGAAGATTTCCTCGCCCGAGGGCGAGATGACGCTGCTGCCGGCTTCTCCCAGGGATCGCGTCACGCTCGATGCCGACGGCGCCCTCTCGGGCCGCTGCCGCGGCGTGCCCTTTGCCAAGGTGGCGAAGCATTTTGCGGTGCTGGCGCATGGCAAGGACGGCGCCGTGATCGCGCTGGTCGACGCAAGCAAGGGCCGGATCGAATCCGGCCTCAATGTCGGCTACGACCACAGCGACACCGTCACGCTCGACAAGGTCCAGCCGGTCACCATCAAGGCCGCGCCGAAGGGCTTTGAGCAGACCAATCTGATGCTGATGGGCGGCGTCGCGCGCAGCCTGCAGATCGCCGGCGCGCTGGAATCGATGCTCGACATCTCCGTGCGTTACTCCAACGAGCGCGTCGCCTTCGAGAAGAAGATCTCGAAATTCCAGGCGGTGCAGCACAATCTCGCGCGCCTCGCCGGTGAATCCGCCGCCGCGCTTGCGGCCGCCACTTCGGCCGCCGACGCCATCGCGAATGCAAGGTCGTTCGACGACGAGGTTTATCTCGAAGCCGCCTCCGCAAAGATCCGCTGCGCCGAAGCCGCGGAGAAAGGCGGCGCCATCGCGCATCAGGTCCATGGCGCGATCGGCTTCACCAGCGAGCATATCCTGCACCGCTTTTCGCTGCGGGCGCTGGCCTGGCGCGACGATTTCGGCTCGGAGAGCCACTGGGCCGTCGAGCTCGGCAAGCTCGTCGCCAAGCGTGGCGCCGACGAATTGTGGCCGCTCGTGGCTTCGCGCTGATCAGGGGACGAGACAACAATGACCGCTGCCCTCCGTTTCGATCCGATCCGCCTGCCCGAGAAGTGTGAGCAACTGCGCAAGGAAGTGCGCGCGTTCCTCGCCGAAGAAATCGCCGCCGGCACCTTCGATCCGCACAAGCCCAACCGCGAAGACACCGACGCGCCGGAATTCTCCCGCCGGGTCGGCGCCAAGGGCTGGCTGGGCATGACCTGGCCCAAGAAATACGGCGGCCAGGAGCGCTCCTTCCTCGAGCGCTACGTGGTGACGGAAGAGATGCGCGTGGCCAACGCGCCGACGCGGCGCTTCTTCGTCGCCGACCGCCAGAGCGGGCCGGTGCTGATCAAATACGCGCCCGAGCATATCAAGATGGACATCCTGCCGCGCATCTGCCGCGGCGAGATCTGCTTTGCCATCGGCATGAGCGAGCCAAACTCGGGCTCGGACCTGTTCGCAGCAAAGACGCGCGCGACCAAGACCGACGGCGGCTATCTGATCAACGGCACCAAGATCTGGACCTCGTCGGCACATATCGCCGACTACATGATCGCGATCTTCCGGACCTCGCAGCCGACCAAGGAAAACCGCCGCCACGGCCTGACGCAGTTTCTGGTCAAGATGAAGCAGCCGGGCATTCAGGTGAACCCGATTGGCCAGATCACCGGCCAGTACGAATTCAACGAGGTCGTGTTCACCGACTTCTTCGTTCCCGACGATCACGTGCTCGGCGAAGTCGACGGCGCGTGGAAACAGGCGACATCAGAGCTCGCCTATGAGCGTTCGGGCCCCGAGCGATTCCTCGAGACCTATTATGTGCTGACCGAGCTGGTCCGCGCGGTCGGTCCCAATCCGGATACGCGTAGCGCCGAAGGCATCGGCCGGCTGGTGGCGCAGCTCCACACCATGCGCCGCATGTCGGTCTCCGTCGCCGGCATGCTGCAAGCCGGCAAGGAGCCGGTCGTGGAAGCGTCCATCGTCAAGGACATCGGCACGGTCTGGGAGCAGCAGCTTCCGCACCGCGTCCGCGACCTGGCCGCCTTCGTCGAGGAGACCGCGACCAACCGCGAGACGCTGGAGCGGCAGCTCGACTTCGCCATCAAGACCGCACCGAAACTCACCATCCAGGGCGGCACCACCGAGGTGCTGCGCGGCATCATCGCGCGCGGACTTGGTTTGCGCTAGTCGCGCGGACTGGGCCTGCGCTAACACTTCGAGGACATCATGAGCACCTATAAAGATATCGGCGTCGAGAAGGTCGGGCATGTCGGCACCATCGAGATCCGCCGCCCACCGCTGAACTTCTTCGACATCTCGCTGATCAACCAGATCGCGGATGCGCTCGACGAGTTCGATCGCGACATCGAGATCCGCGCCTCGGTTCTCTCCGCGCAAGGCAAGGCGTTCTGCGCCGGCGCCAATTTCGGCGATCCGGCGCGGCAGGCGCAGGAAGCACGCGAGGCCGAGAAGAAGGGCGATCCGGCCGACAATCTCGGCCCGATCAACCACCTCTACATCCAGGCCGTGCGCATCTTCCGCGCCAAGAAGCCGATCGTCGCGGCTGTGCAGGGCGCGGCCATCGGTGGTGGCCTGGGCCTCGCCGTGTCGGCGGATTTCCGCGTCACCTGCCCGGAAGCGCGCTTCTCCGCGAACTTCACCAAGCTGGGCTTCCATCCCGGCTTCGGCCTGACGACGACGCTGCCGGAATTGATCGGCAAGAACAACGCCGAGCTGATGTTCTACACCAGCCGCCGCGTCACCGGCGAAGAGGCGGTGGAATGGGGCCTCGCCAACGAGCTGGTGCCGCAGGACCAGGTGAAGTCAGCCGCGATGAAGCTTGCCGGCGAGATCGCCGAATGCTCCCCGCTCGGCCTGCTCTCCACCCGCGCCACCATGCGCGCCGGCCTCGCCGACCGCGTGATGGCTGCGACCAATCACGAACTCGCGGAGCAGACGCGTCTGCGTGCGACGGAGGACTTCAAGGAAGGCGTGAAGGCGACGGAAGAACGGCGGGCCGCGAATTTTAAGGGAAGGTGAGTCCGTTCTTCCTTCTCCCCTTGTGAGAGAAGGTGGCGCGAAGCGCCGGATGAGGGGTCTCTCTCCACGAATACAAGAGGGCGTGCTTGTGGAGACAACCCCTCACCCGTCTCGCCGCTTCGCGGCGAGCCACCCTCTCCACAAGGGGAGAGGGCAAGCGCCGGCAAGCCCTTAGCTTACGCGGAAGGTCACCCCGCCGAGCAGGAACTCGCTCCCCGCCACCGCCAGCCCCTTCGCCCTCGCCGCATGCAGCACGCTCGCGGGATCGGTTACCCGAAACTCCAGCGCGCTCATGATTTCGCTGGCGCCCTTGACGAACCGGAAGTTTGCATTGGGCAGCTTCAATTCGGCATCGCTACTCGGGGCAACACCGATGATCTTGCCCCAATGCTCCGCCAGCCCTCGCGGATCCGGACTCTGCATCTCCACGGCCGTCAGCGCCTGCGTCACGTCCTTGCGAATGAAGGTTTGCCAGTCCGGCCCCGCCGGCGGATAGGCACCCAGAACGTCGTCGCTGCCTTCGGTGTGGTTGAACTCGATGAAAGCGGCGCGGCAGTCGCGGGGATGGAGCTGCACGCCGTGATAGGGCGCGTGGTCGATCACGTTCGCGGTGCGCACGCCAAGCGCGTTGGCATTGCGGCCACGCTCGTCCGGATCATCGCAGCAGAAGATCGCCATATAGCCGCCGCGGCCGCCGGTCTTCTCGATGAAGCGGCCGGCCGTGGTGCCGTCCCTGAACGGCGCCACCACCTCCAACAGAATCGTGTCGACCGGGAGCAGCGCGTTCTCCAGGCCGTATTTCGCGACATTGCCGTCGCGGTAGCAGACGGCGAGGCCCATGATCTCGGCGATATCGGAGATGACAGGCGCGAGCTGCGGCGCGACGAGACAGATCTGCCGCAGCCGCATGTAGGAGGACATCGTCATGCGCCCTTGAAGGATGGCTTGCGTTTCTCGACGAAAGCCTTTGCGGCTTCCTTGTGATCCTCGGTGTCGCTGCAGCGGGTGTGGTGGATCGCCTCGCCGTCGAAGCAATCCTCCAGCGGCAGATGCTCGGCGTTGTTGATGTTGCGCTTGATGAAGCCGAGCGCGATCGACGGCCCCTGCGCCAGCGACAGCGCAAGCTCGTGCGCGGCAGTATCGATCTCGGCGTCGGGCACGACCTTCGTCACCATGCCGATCGCGTGGGCCTCCTTCGCCGTGAGCACCGGCGAGGTCAAATAGAGTTCGCGCGCCCGCGCGCTGCCGAGCAGCTGGGTGAGGAAGTAAGTGCCGCCGTAATCGCCGGAGAAGCCGACTTTTGCGAAGGCCGTCGTGATCTTGCAGGATTCCGAGGCGACGCGCAGATCACACGACAGCGCCATCGAGAGGCCGGCACCGGCCGCGGCGCCGTCAAGCTGTGCCACCACCGGCTTCGGCATCTGGTGCAGGATGCGCGACACTTCCATGCCGCGGCGCAGGTTCGCCATTTTCACTTCGAACGGCAGCGGCGCCCGGCCTGCCGCCATCGACTTGACATCACCGCCGACGCAGAACGAGCCACCGGCACCCTTGAACAGCACCGCGCGCACCTCGGGATCGTCAGCCGCGCGCCGCGCCGCCTCGACCAGCCCCGCCACCATCTCGGGGTTGAGCGCGTTCTTCCGCTCGGGCCGGTTCATCGTGATGGTGAGCAGCCCGCCTTCGAGCTTTTGCAGGACCATGTCGTTGCTCATGGGACGTCTCCCTTGTTGTTGTTCCTCACCGTCGTTCCGGGGCGCCGCGAAAGCGGCGAACCCGGAACCTCGAGATCCCGGGTTCGCTTTGCGCCCCGGGATGACATCGTGGCTTAGGTCACGCCGTCACTTCTTCACCAACGGACAGCGCGATTGCTCCAGCGACTGGAACGCCTCGTTGCCGGGGACGGTGGCGAGCAGCTTGTAATCGTCCCAACGCCCCTTGGATTCCGACGGCTTCTTCACCTCGAACAGATACATGTCGTGGATCATGCGGCCGTCTTCGCGGATCTTGCCGTTCTTGGCGAAGAAGTCGTTGATCGGCGTTTCCTTCATCACCTTGATGACCGTAGCTGCATCCGTCGTGCCGGCCGCCTTCACGGCCTTCAGATAATGCGTGACGGACGAATAGACGCCGGCCTGCGCCGAGGTCGGCACGCGCTTGGTGCGCTCCATGAAGCGCTTCGAGAACGCACGCGTGTCGTCGTTGAGGTCCCAGTAGAATGCTTCGGCCAGCAGCAGGCCCTGCGCGGTCTCCAGTCCGATCGAGTCGATGTCGGAAACGAAGGCGAGCAACGGCGAGACCTTCTGGCCGCCCTTGGTGATGCCGAACTCGGCCGCCTGCTTGATGGCGTTGACGGTATCGCCGCCGGCGTTGGCAAGCCCGATCACCTTGGCTTTGGAGGCCTGGGCCTGCAGCAGGAACGACGAGAAATCCGACGTGTTGAGCGGATGGCGCACGCTGCCGAGCACCTTGCCGCCGGTCTTGGTGACGACGGCGCTGGTGTCCTTCTCCAGATCCTGGCCGAAGGCGTAGTCGGCGGTGAGGAAGAACCAGGTATCGAGGCCCGACTTCACGGCGGCAAGGCCGGTCACGTTGGCCTGGCCGAACGTGTCGAAGACGTAATGCACGGTATAGGGACCGCAGGCCTCGTTGGTGAGACGGATCGAGCCCGGGCCGTTGAACATGATGATCTTGTTGCGCGCTTTCGCGATCTCGCCAGCCGCAAGCGCGGTCGCGGAGGCCGCGACGTCGTAGATCATCTCGACACCCTGATTGTCGAGCATGTCGCGGGCGATGTTGGCGGAGAGGTCGGCCTTGTTCTGATGGTCGGCGGCCAGCACCTGGATCTTGCGTCCCAGCACCTCGCCGCCAAAGTCTTCGACGGCCATCTTGGCCGCGGTCTCGCTGCCGGGACCGGTGATGTCGGCGTACAGGCTCGACATGTCGAGAATGCCGCCGATCTTGAGTGGCGGCTTGTCCTGGGCCTGCGCGGCGGCGCTCGCACTCAAGGCAAACGCTGCGGCAAAAATGCCCGACAAAATATGCTTCATCGAAAAAGACCTCCCTTGATCGCCTGTCTCTGATGGCGGCTTGGTTATTGCTGTTGCCATAATCATGCCGCATGCGCGGCAGCGCAGCAAGCGCGAGGGGCGCTACAAGCGCGCGATTGCCGTGCATGTTTTCCGCAAAGCGGAATGGCGAGATGCGGCGAAACGCTTCCACGCCGTCATTGCGAGCGCAGCGAAGCAACCCAGCTGCCACCGCGGAGAGATTCTGGATTGCTTCGCTGCGCTCGCAATGACGGCGTGTGAGGAGAGAACGGAACGTCACACCCTTTCGCCGCCGGCCGGGCTTGGGTTAAAGCTAGAGCGCAACGCAACCTCTCCGGGCAACGTGACGCGACTGCATCACCTCATCGTCGCACTTCTTCTCGTCGCGGGTCGCGCTGCGTTCGCCACGCCGTGCCAATTCGAAACGCAGGGCGAAGGCCGCGTCGCCGCCATCATCGATCCCCGCAGTGTACGTCTCGACGACGGTCGCGAAATCCGCCTCAGCGGGATCGAGGCGACATCGACGACGAAGCAGGCGCTGATATCGCTGCTCGTCGGCCGCGACGTGACGTTGCGGAGCGCGGACGACACGCCGGACCGTTATGGCCGGCAGGGCGCGATCCTGTTCATCGGCGAGAACGACACCTCGGTCCAGGCCACGCTCCTGGCCCAGGGCGAGGCCATCGTCTCCGCGGAAGTCACCGACAAGGACTGCGCGGCCGCCCTGATGGCGGCGGAGGCCGAGGCGCGCCGTCAAAAAAAGGGCAACTGGGCTGACCCGTCGGCCATAAAAAACGCGGAAAGTCCGGACGATATTTTGGCCGGGATCGGGCGCTTTATGGTGGTCGAGGGCAAAGTCCTGTCGGTCCGGCAAGCTGGGGCAATGACCTACCTCAACTTCGGACGGAACTGGACACGCGGCTTTGCCGTGACTATTTCAAGGCGCGCGTTACCGGCGTTCGAGAGCGCCGGTGTGGCCCTTAAGTCCCTGGAAAATCGGCGTATTCGAGTCCGGGGCTGGATTGAGGGGAATACGGGGCCGCGTATCGATGTGCTCAGGGTGGGGCAGATCGAGTTGCTGGGCGCAAACGAGCCGACAGGGGTAAGGCCTTAAACGGGCCAGGCACGGGTTAAGCGACGTGAATGGGGTGCTAGAACAGCACTGGACGGGTGAAGGCCGCCGCCTGCGGGCTGCGCCGGCTGCGCTATGCCTTGTGCTGGGCGGGCTTCTTGCCGGCTGCGGCGACATGAACCGGTTCCAGACCGCAGCGGCGCCGGCGACCGTCGCGATGCCGAAGCCGAAACCGGCCGTCGCGCAGACCCCCGCCACCGAGAAGGAGCATGAGCGCATCCTGGCGAGCTATGGCGGCACCTATGACGACCCCAGGCTCGAATCGCTGGTCAGCAAGACTGTCGACCGGCTCGTCGCCGCCTCCGACCGCCCCGACCAGGGCTACCGGGTCACGATCCTCAATTCCGGCGCGGTGAACGCCTTCGCGCTGCCGAACGGCCAGCTCTATGTCACGCGCGGTCTGCTTGCGCTCGCGAGCGATACGTCGGAATTGTCCTCCGTGCTCAGCCACGAGATGGCGCATGTGCTGTCCAAGCACGCGGCGATGCGCGAGGACCAGGCGCGCCAGGCCGCGATCGTCACCCGTGTCGTCACCGACATGAGCAACGACCCTGACCTCACCGCGCTCGCGCTGGCCAAGACCAAGCTCACCATGGCGAGCTTTTCGCGCAACCAGGAGTTCGAGGCCGACGGCATCGGCGTCGGCATCTCCGCCAAGGCCCATTTCGACCCGTATGGAGCCGCCCGCTTCCTCTCCGCGATGGAGCGAAATGCCGAGCTGAAGGCCGGCAAGACCTCGCTCGATCCGCGCGCGCAGGATTTCACCTCGTCGCATCCGGCAACGCCCGAGCGCGTGCAGAACGCGCAGACCATCGCGCGGCAATACGTTGCCCCGGAAGGCGGCGAGCGCGACCGCGAGAGCTATCTCGCCGCGATCGACAACCTCGTCTATGGCGAGGACCCCAGCGAAGGTTTTGTGCGCGGGCGGCGTTTCCTGCATCCAAAACTCGGCTTCACCTTCCAGGCGCCGGACAATTTTACGCTCGACAACACCGCGCAGGCGGTGATCGGCGTGCGCGACGGCGGCTCGCAGGCGATGCGCTTCGACGTCGTGCGGGTGCCGGCCGAGCAGTCGCTCGGTGATTACCTCAATTCCGGCTGGATGGAGGGCGTCGAGAAGGCTTCGACCGAGGACCTGAACATCAACGGCTTCCCCGCCGCGTCCGCCACCGCCAAGGGCGACCAGTGGCAGTTCAAGGTCTATGCGCTGCGCTTTGGCAGCGACGTCTATCGCTTCATCTTCGCCACACGGCAGAAATCGACCGAAAGCGAGCGCAACGCGCGCGAGACCGTCAATTCATTCCGCCGCCTGACGCTCGACGAGATCCAGGCCGCGCGCCCGCTGCGCATCAAGGTCATCACCGTGCAGCCGGGTGACACCGTTGAGTCGCTCTCCCACCGCATGGCCGGCGTCGACCATCCCTCCGAGCGCTTCCGCGTCCTGAACGGGCTCGATCGCAACGCGCAGGTGAAGGTGCGGGATCGCGTGAAGATCGTGGCGGATTGACGCGCGCCGACTACCGCGCCTTCTCCTTCAAAAACGCGATGATGTCAGCGCGATCCTGCGCATCCGGCACGTCGAAAAACATCTTGGTTTCTGGCACCATGGCCTGCGGCCCGGCCAGCCATTTGTCGAGATTGTCCTCGGTCCAGACGATCCCTGAGTTCTTCAGATCGGGCGAGTAGTCGTAGCCGGGAACGCTGCCCGCCTTGCGCCCAACCACGCCCTTGTGCATCGGACCGACAGCGTTCTCGCTGATCGAATGACAATCCGCGCAGCCCTTGTAGAGCGTCTGGCCGCGCGCGACGTTGCCGGTGGCGTGGGCAAGTCCGGTCGAGCAGATGATCGCGACGGCGGCAAAGACCAGGCTTGCAAAGCTTCGCTGGTGGGCGGGATTGGACCGGACGTTCATGGGATC
Organism: Bradyrhizobium sp. GW821-FHT13H05; assembly: GCF_058804065.1. Lineage (NCBI taxonomy): Bacteria > Pseudomonadati > Pseudomonadota > Alphaproteobacteria > Hyphomicrobiales > Nitrobacteraceae > Bradyrhizobium > Bradyrhizobium sp. GW821-FHT13H05. The sequence goes on from NZ_JBXAPO010000023.1 coordinate 12,746, forward strand.
TCCTGCTTGCGTCACCGCAAACAGGATCGTTCGCCCCGAGTTTTATTCCCGTCCGCGGGACGCGGTTCAGGCGCCCGCGTCCATATCGCCGGCCTCGCGCTGGCCGCTGAGCCAGAGCGCGAGCAGGGTCCAGAATGCGCCGGACAGCAGATACGCGCCCGAAGCGATGACCCCGAGATTGGTGGCGAGCAGCAGCGCGACCAGCGGAGCGAAGCCGGCACCGAACAGCCAGGCCATATCCGAGGTCAGCGCCGAAGCCGTGTAGCGGTACGCCTGCCGGAAGTTCGAGGCGATCGCGCCTGAGGACTGGCCGAACGAGAGACCGAGCAGGATGAAGCCGATCACCATGTAGATGGTCTCGCCGAACGCGCCGGCGTCGAGCAGCTGCGGAGCGAAACCGCTATAGATCGCGATTGCGATCGCCGATCCCATCAGCAGCGATTTGCGGCCGACGCGGTCGGCGATGATGCCGGAGGCCACGATCGCGGCGACACCGAACACGGCGGCAACGATCTCGATGATCAGGAATCGCACCGGGCTTTCGCGGGTGAACAGGAACACCCAGGACAGCGGAAACACCGTGACCATGTGGAACAGCGCAAAACTCGCCAGCGGCGCGAACGCACCAAGCATGATGTTCTGGCCTTCACGCGCGACCGTCTCGGAGATGCGCGCGGGCTGCAATTCGCGGGTTTCGAACAGCGTGGCATATTCTTCCGTCGTCACCATGCGCAGGCGCGCGAACAGCGCCACGACGTTGATGGCGAAGGCGACGAAGAACGGATAGCGCCAGCCCCAGTCGAAGAAATCGTCGGCGGAGAGATTGCCGGCGAAATAGGCGAACAGCGCGCTGGCCACGATCAGCCCGAGCGGGGCCCCGAGCTGCGGCACCATCGCGTACCAGCCGCGCTGGGAGGCCGGCGCATTCAGCGCCAGCAGCGAGGCCATGCCGTCCCAGGCGCCGCCCCAGGCCAGACCCTGCGCGATACGCGCCAGCGCCAGCAGCCAGATCGCAGCAACGCCGATCTCGGAATAGCCGGGCAGGAAGGCAAGCGCCACGGTGGCGGTGCCGAGCAGGAACAGCGCCGAGACCAGCTTGGCCGTCTTGCCGTATTCCCGGTCGACCGTCATGAAAATGACGGTGCCGAGCGGCCGGGCGATGAAGGCCAGCGCGAAGATCATGAAGGAATAGAAGGTGCCGGTCAGCTCGCTGGTGAACGGGAACACCAGGCGCGGGAACACTATCACCGAGGCGATCGCGTAGACGAAGAAGTCGAAGAATTCCGAGGTCCGGCCGATGATGACGCCGATGGCGATCTCGCCGGGACTGGCCAGGTCGTGGCCGTGCTCGCCCGAGGGGATTTCTGCCAGTGCGGGGGTCTGTGCCGTCGCCATTCGTGCGCCCTTAACGTCCTGAAAACCAAAGCCGACCGCCCGGCGGGGCGCCAGGCAATCCGGCCCTGTCTGGCGCAACATTTCGCACTGCAACATTGGACAAATTGTCCAATGTCCCGATTGCTGCGCCGCAGCTACCCGTTGGCCCCGCAACGGAAACTCATTCTCAAAGGCTCGGCCCGTGTCCCGTCTCAAGATCCTGGCGCTGCTACCCTTGGCAGTCGCGCTCAGTGGCTGCAACTACGTCGTGCTGGCGCCAGCCGGCGACATCGCTGCCCAGCAGCGCGACCTCGTCATCATCTCCACCGTCCTGATGCTCCTGATCGTCGTCCCCGTGATGGCGCTGACGGTGGTGTTCGCCTGGCGCTACCGCCAGTCCAACACCGCGGCCCGCTACGAGCCGGAATGGGATCACTCGACCAAGCTCGAGCTGGTGATCTGGTCGGCGCCGCTGCTGATCATCATCTGCCTGGGCGCCCTGACCTGGATGGGCACGCATCTGCTCGACCCTTACCGCAACATCGGCCGCATCAAGGCGGAGCACGCCATCGACCAATCCAAGGCTCCGCTCGAAGTCGACGTCGTCGCGCTCGACTGGAAATGGCTCTTTATTTATCCGGACTACGGCATCGCCACCGTCAACGAACTCGCCGCGCCGGTCGATCGCCCCATCAATTTCCACATTACCGCGTCTTCGGTGATGAACTCCTTCTACATCCCCGCCCTCGCCGGACAGATCTACGCGATGCCGGGCATGGAGACGTCGCTCCACGCCGTCATCAACCACGCCGGCATCTACAAGGGCTTTTCGGCGAACTACAGCGGCGCCGGCTTCTCCGGCATGCACTTCAACTTCCACGGTCTCGACGACAAGGGCTTTGACGCCTGGATCGCGCAGACCAAATCCGCCGGCGGCTCACTCGGCCGCACCGAATATCTCCAGCTCGAGAAACCGAGCGAAAACGAGCCGGTGCGCCGCTGGGGCACGGTCGATGCCGATCTCTACCGCCTGATCCTCAACATGTGCGTCGAGACCGGCAAGATGTGCCAGAGCGAGATGATGGCGATCGACGCCAAGGGCGGGCGCGGCCACGAAGGCCTGAATAACACGCTGCCGCTCGCTTACGACAAGTACGCGCGCCGGGGCAGCCCGCTCGGGCCGGAACCGACCTTCGTCGCCGGCACCTGCACGCCCGATGCTCCCCAGGGCAAGACCACCGCGTCCATCACGGCCCCCCTCGACACTGCGCCGCTCACCGGCGCCGGCCTGAAGCGGCCGGTCTTCGCGCCGCTGAAGTCCTCATCCTTCTTCCTCGGACAGCGTCCGAAGTCAGACTCCTAAAGAGATCCCGCATGTCTCCTGATCTTCTCAAGCTCATCTTCGGCCGGCTCGGCATCGACTCGCTGCCGCTGCACGAGCCGATTCTCGTCGGCACCTTCGTGATGGTCGCGCTCGGCGGCGCGACGCTGCTCGCCGGCCTCACCTATTTCCGCCTCTGGGGCTATCTGTGGCGCGAATGGTTCACCACGGTGGACCACAAGCGCATCGGCATCATGTACATGATCCTCGGCATCGTGATGCTGCTGCGCGGCTTCGCCGACGCCCTCATGATGCGCGCGCAGCAGGCGCTCGCATTCAGCGGCTCCGAAGGCTTCCTCCCCGCCCATCACTACGACCAGGTCTTCACCGCCCACGGCGTGATCATGATCTTCTTCGTGGCGATGCCGTTCGTCACCGGCCTGATGAACTACGTCGTGCCGCTCCAGATCGGCGCGCGCGACGTGTCGTTCCCGTTCCTGAACAATTTCAGCTTCTGGATGACGGTCGGTGGCGCAGTGCTGGTGATGGCCTCGCTGTTCATCGGCGAGTTCGCCCGCACCGGCTGGCTGGCTTATCCGCCGCTCTCAAACATCGGCTACAGTCCTGACGTCGGCGTCGACTATTACATCTGGGCACTGCAGGTCGCAGGCGTCGGCACGACGCTATCGGGCATCAATTTGATCTGCACCATCGTCAAGCTGCGCTGCCCCGGCATGACCATGATGAAGATGCCGGTGTTCACCTGGACCGCGCTCTGCACCAACATCCTGATCGTCGCCTCGTTCCCGGTCCTGACCGTCGTGCTCGCGCTGCTCTCGCTCGATCGCTATGTCGGCACCAACTTCTTCACGAACGATTTCGGCGGCAGCCCGATGATGTACGTGAACCTGATCTGGATCTGGGGCCACCCCGAGGTCTACATCCTGGTTCTCCCGGCGTTCGGCATCTTCTCGGAGGTGACCTCGACCTTCTCCGGCAAGCGGCTGTTCGGCTACACCTCGATGGTTTACGCCACGGTGGTCATCACCATCCTGTCGTACCTGGTGTGGCTGCACCACTTCTTCACGATGGGCTCGGGCGCCAGCGTCAACTCGTTCTTCGGCATCACCACGATGATCATCTCGATCCCGACGGGCGCGAAGATGTTCAACTGGCTGTTCACGATGTATCGCGGCCGCATCCGCTTCGAGCTGCCGATGATGTGGACGATCGCCTTCATGCTGACCTTCGTGATCGGCGGCATGACCGGCGTGCTGCTGGCGGTGCCGCCGGCCGACTTCGTCCTGCACAACAGCCTGTTCCTGATCGCGCACTTCCACAACGTGATCATCGGCGGCGTGGTGTTCGGTGCGTTTGCCGGCATTACGTACTGGTTCCCGAAGGCGTTCGGCTTCAAGCTCGATCCGTTCTGGGGCAAGATGTCGTTCTGGTTCTGGGTTGTCGGCTTCTACATGGCCTTCATGCCGCTCTATGTGCTCGGCCTGATGGGCGTGACCCGTCGCCTGCGCGTGTTCGACGATCCGTCCCTGCAGATCTGGTTCATCATCGCCGCGATCGGCGCCGTCTGCGTGTTCATCGGCATCCTCTCGATGCTGATGCAGTTCGCGGTCTCTTTCCTCAAGCGCGAGCAGCTCAAGGACGTCACCGGCGATCCCTGGGACGCACGCACGCTGGAATGGGCGACTTCCTCGCCCCCGCCGGACTACAACTTCGCCTTCACCCCCGTCGTTCACGACAATGACGCGTGGTGGGACATGAAGAAGCGCGGTTACCAGCGTCCGCTCACCGGGTTCAAGCCGATCCACATGCCCAGCAGCACCGGCACCGGAATCATCCTCGCCGGCCTCGCCACCGCGATGGGATTCGGCCTGATCTGGTACATCTGGTGGCTGGCCGCCGTGAGCTTCGCCGCGATGCTCGTCGTCGGCATCGGTCACACCTTCAACTATCACCGCGACTTCGACATTCCGGCTGACGACGTCATCCGGACCGAGGACGCGCGCACCAAACTGCTCGCCGGAGCCAAGTAAATGACTGTCGCCGTCAATTCCTCGCAGACCGGCGAGCCGGTCTTCTATGTCGCCGACGAGCACCCGCATCCGGAAGGCTACAGCACCTCGCTGGGCTTCTGGATCTACCTGATGAGCGACTGCCTCATCTTCGCGATGCTGTTCGCCGCCTTCGGCGTGCTCGGCGCCAACTACGCCGCCGGGCCCGCGCCGAAGGATTTGTTCGACCTCGACCTCGTCGCGGTGAACACCTCGATGCTGCTGCTGTCGTCGATCACCTACGGCTTTGCCATGCTGACGATGCAGCAGAACAAGGTCGCGCAGACGCAGATGTGGCTGGCGATCACCGGCCTGTTCGGTCTCGCCTTCATCGGCATCGAGCTCACCGAGTTCGCCCACATGATCCACGAAGGCGCTACCCCTCAGCGCAGCGCCTTCCTGTCCGCCTTCTTCACCCTGGTCGGCACCCACGGCCTGCACGTCTCCTGCGGCCTGATCTGGCTCGTCACGTTGATGGTTCAGGTCTGGAAGTTCGGCCTGGTCGAAGCCAACCGCCGCCGCCTGATGTGCCTGTCGATGTTCTGGCACTTCCTCGACGTGGTCTGGATCGGCGTCTTCACCTTCGTCTATCTCCTGGGAGTTCTGCGATGAACACCGATACCCACGCCGCCCACGCAGGCGACCATCACCACGACGACGGCCACGCCCACAGCACGTTCTCGGGCTACATGCTCGGCTTCGTGCTCTCGGTGGTTCTCACCGCGATCCCGTTCTGGCTGGTGATGAGCGGCGCGCTGCCGAGCAAGCAGATCACCGCGCTGGTCATCATGGCCTTCGCGGTCGTGCAGATCGTCGTGCACATGATCTACTTCCTGCACATGAGCCCCAAGTCCGAGAACGGCTGGACCATGATGGCGCTGATCTTCACCATCGTCATGGTGGTGATCGCGCTGTCCGGTTCGCTGTGGGTGATGAACCACCTCAACAGCAACATGATGCCGATGCACGAGATGACGGGAATGAAGTGAGCGAAACCCGGACCGTGACGAGCGAGGCAGAGGACGCGAGCCGCAAGGCTGCGCGTCCGCGCCTGTGGCTCACGGTCCTCTCGCTCACGGCCTTTGCTGTTCTGATTGCGCTCGGCGTCTGGCAGATCGAGCGCCGCGCCTGGAAGCTGGCGCTGATCGACCGCGTCGAGCAGCGCGTCCATACGCCGGCCCAGCCCATCTCCTCGCCCGCATCGTGGCCGGCGGTCTCGGCCGCAAACGACGAATACAGGCACGTCAGCGTCACCGGCCGCTTCCTGCATGACCGCGAGACGCTGGTTCAGGCCGTCACCGAGGAAGGCCCCGGCTATTGGGTGCTGACGCCGCTTCAGCGCGACAACGGCACGACGGTCCTGGTCAACCGCGGCTTCGTGCCGTCCGAGCGGCGCGACGCATCGACGCGCCAGGGCGGTAATCCGGATGGCCGGGTCGAGATCACCGGACTGCTCCGCATCACGGAGCCGAAGGGCGGATTCCTCCGAAACAACGTTCCCCAGCACAACCGCTGGTATTCGCGCGATGTCGCCGCGATCGCCGCGGCGCGCGGCCTCGATGATGTCGCGCCGTTTTTCGTCGATGCTGACGCCGGATCACAAACCGCTGGCGGCCCAATCGGCGGATTGACCGTGATCCGCTTTCCCAATAACCACCTGATCTATGCGCTGACGTGGTTTGCCCTGGCTTTCATGCTGGCCGGCAGGCTTTTCGTCACATTCGGCGGCGGGCTGTTCCGCCGCAAGCGCTTCGTCCACGAACCGGCCGGCGGCCCCGATGCCTCCGCCCGCAGGACGGGATCAGATGCTGGAACGATCGTCGAACAGACCTGACGACGGAAGAACGCCTCCCCGACCACTTGGCGAGCTGGCCGTCACACTGCAATCGCAGGCGGACGCGCGCAGCGAGCTGATCGGCGCTGCGCCCACGGACGACGAGACCAACCGCAAGAACATGGCGCTGCTGATCCAGCTGCGCTGGACCGCGGTGGTCGGCCAGATCGTGACCATCGGCGGCGTGCATTTCTGGCTCGGCATCCCCCTGCCCCTGGAGCGGATGGGCGCGGTGATCGGCGCGCTGGTGCTGCTCAACGTCTCGAGCCTGGTCTGGGTGCGCCACCGCGCCGCCGTCTCCAGCAACGAGCTGCTGGTCGCCTTGATGCTCGACGTCGCCGCGCTGACCGCGCAGCTCTATCTCAGCGGCGGCGCCACCAATCCCTTCACCTCGCTATTCCTGCTCCAGGTGACGCTGGCTGCGGTGCTGCTCGATGCCCGCTCGACCTGGTCGCTGGTGGCGCTGACCTGCGCATGCTTTGTCTGGCTGACGCTGGCCTACCGGCCGCTCGACCTGCCGCCGAATCCGCTCAGCGAGACCTACACGCTCACCGTCGCCGGCATGCTGCTCGGCTTCGCGCTCAATGCGGTGCTGCTGGTGGTGTTCGTCACCAGGATCAACAGGAACCTGCGCGAACGCGATGCGCATCTGGCCGCGCTGCGCCAGCATGCCGCCGAGCAGGACCACATCGTGCGCATGGGCCTGCTCGCCTCCGGCGCGGCGCATGAGCTCGGCACGCCGCTGGCCTCGCTCTCGGTCATCCTCAGCGACTGGCGCCGCATGCCGGATCTCGCCGCCGATCAGGAGCTCGCCGAGGACCTTTCGGAGATGGAGACCTCGCTGCAGCGCTGCAAGTCGATCGTGACGGGCATTCTGGTCTCGGCCGGCGAAGCGCGCGGCGAAGGCTCCTCGCCGACCACGGTGACGGCTTTCGTGACGGCGCTGGTGGAGGAGTGGCGCGATGCGCGCTCGGCGCGCACGCTCTATTTCGTCAACACATTCGGCGAGGACGTCGCGATCGTCTCCGACATCGCGCTGAAGCAGGTCATCTTCAACGTGCTCGACAACGCCTATGAGGTCTCGCGCGACTGGGTCGAGCTGCTGGCCGAACGCGAGGGCGACAATCTGGTGCTGTCGATCAGCGACCGCGGCCCGGGTTTCGCGCCTGAGATGCTGGCGCAGCTCGGAAAACCCTATCAGTCGAGCAAGGGCCGCGCCGGCGGCGGGCTCGGTCTGTTCCTGGTGGTGAACGTCGTGCGCAAATTAGGCGGCAGCGTAACTGCCGAGAACCATCGCAAGCGCGGCGCCACCGTCCGCCTGACGCTGCCGCTGGCCACGCTCGCGATTGGAGGCAGCTTTGACGCCTGACCGTTCGCTCATCGTCGTCGAGGACGACGCCGGCTTCGCGCGCACGCTCAAGCGCTCGTTCGAGCGCCGCGGCTATGATGTCGTGCTGGCGGCTTCGATCGAGGACGTGCGCAAGGTGCTGGAGGAGCGCTCCTTCGGCCATGCCGTGGTCGATCTCAAGCTCGGCGGCGCCTCTGGGCTCGCCTGCGTCGAGCTGCTGCATACGCACGATGAGGAGATGCTGATCGTGGTGCTGACAGGCTTTGCCAGCATCTCCACCGCCGTGGAGGCGATTAAGCTGGGTGCCTGCCACTATCTGGCAAAGCCATCGAACACCGACGACATCGAAGCCGCCTTCAACAAGGCCGAAGGCAACGCCGAAGTCGCGCTCGATGCGCGGCCGACGTCGATCAAGACGCTGGAATGGGAACGCATCCACCAGACCCTGATCGAGACCGATTTCAATATCTCGGAAGCGGCGAGAAGGTTGGGGATGCATCGGCGCACGCTGGCAAGGAAGCTCGAGAAGCGCCCGGTGAGGTAGCTAGCTCTCTCACTTCGCCTCCACGGACTTGCTGACCCCCCTGATGGCGTCCTGCGCAGCTAATTCGACGCGCTTGAGCTTGTCCTGACTCTGAAGCAAGCGGTCCTGAAATGCCTGATCGCCGGCGCGGCGCTGCGCGATCTTTTCGCGAACGCTCACTTCTTTGCGGAATTGCGCGATCGCCATATCCAAGGGCAGGTTTTGCGACCCCGCCTTGTCCTGTTCGACCGCCCCGGCCTTCGCATAGATTCTGGCGAGGCTGTCCAGAATCCTCATATTCCGCGGGTCCTCTTCGTTGAGTGCGGTCAGGATCTGCCCGGCTTTGGCGAATTCCTGAAGGGCAAAGTCGTAGTTCTTCTTCGCGCGATAGAGCGCCGCGCGATCTTCATATGAAGATGCGAGATTCGATCGAAGGATCTTGTCGCTGGAATATGCCAGGAACAGAAGCTCCTCCCGATCGATGGCCTCTGAATAGCTCTGCAACGCGCCATCGATATCGGCGAAATCTCGCTGCACACGTCCGATCTTAATCTGGGTGCCGGCGGCCTGGAGCTTCCATTCCATCCGCGAGGCACCCTGGATCATGGTCGCATACTCCAAGGCCCGCTTGAACTTCGAAGTTGCCCCGGCGAAGTCCTGCTTGACCTGAAGTGCCTCGCCGGTCTTGTTGATCGCGAATGCCAGCTCGAATCGCTGTAGCGCCAGATGATCGATACTCTCCGGGTTGAGGGTCGTCGGGTTGGCAACATCGGCGTCGAGTAGCTTGGCGGCGATCCGCTCGCTTTCCTGGTAATTGCCGAGCGCTGCGGCGATCAGCTCCTGATGACGCGCGACAACGGTCCCCGTACCGTCGTAGACGACCGAGTCCTCGAGATCGAGGTCGCCAAGCCTGAAGAGCGCTCCGTAGCGCAGGCGCAGCCATCCCTTGTCGTCGGGGCTCTTCTCCAGATAGGGACGCGAGGTCTCTTCGGCCCTAGCCGCGTCCCGTCTGGCAGCCGCCTTGTCATCGAGCGCGACGTTCAGATCGGAGGACGTCAATAGCCAGGACGTTTTCAGCTGCGAGACTTGCGCAGTATTCGGGAGATCGTCGAAACGATCGTACAGATCTTTCACGATGTCGCGATATTTCGTTGCCGACTGGAGCGAGGTCTGACCGGCGTTGAAGGAGTCCAGGACCGCGCTCGACAGATTCCTGGTGGACAGCGCCACGTGCTTGAAGGTCTCGCTGGCCCGGTACAGCGCCGTGCTTCCTACTGCGAGCAGGATCAGGGCAACGCCGATGCCGGCATAGGTCACGTTTCTCAGATTTCGGCTGCGGCCGCTCGCGGCATAGGAGGCGCGCACGAGCCGTTCGACCTCCTCGTATCTTCCTCCGTATCGCGCGGACCAAGCCGCATTGGGATGCCATTTGTTCCACCAGTCCCAGTAACGTCGCGCCTGGTCGTCGGATAGACGAGATTCATTGAGGCTTTGGGGATCGACGCAGGAATGAAGAAAGCGATATCGCTCGGCGTCCCGCAGCTCCTGTCGCAACCATCCGATCTCGCGCTTGTCACCACGCTCCCCGGTCGCCTCCGGATCGCCCGAGACCCGCGTCCAGCGGCGCAGCAACGCCTCGTGGCCGACATCGACGATGGTTTCGTCTGGCAAATTCGCGGTCGGTGACGATGACAGGGGCGGAACCAGGAACGAGCATTCGTCTGCGCGAAACTGATCGAGCACGGCGCAGACATCGTCGCGGGACGCACCGGTTTCTCCGACGAGCTGTCCCAGCGAACGCGCGCGCCGCACGGCCCGCCCTTCGCTATCGATCTCGGCAAGCGCGCGGAAGACCTGTTCGACAATCTTTTCTCGACCGGGCAAGGAGGAGAAAATCTCCTCGGCATGGCCGGAGAGGGCACCGGAAAGGCCGCCGATGTCCCGGTAATCCTGCTCGGTCAGATGCCGTGCGGCTGGCTCGGGACCGGTGGAGCCATCGGATTTTTCTCCCGCGACCGCGCCAGCCCGCATCCAGAGCCGCGCCAGGCAATGTTGCAGGATTGGGAGCTGGTCGAGCTCTTCACTGCTGTCGTTGAGCAGGCGCTCGACCAGTTCGGACGATATGGTCGCCCCCGACATCTCGATGGGGCCGCGGATCGCTTCCTCACGCTGATCGCGGGACAGCGACGGCACGAGAAACTGCGCCGATGACACAGCCTCGGGCAGCCCCTGGAAGCGCGCGCAATCGCCGATGAAGTCGGAGCGCATGGTGATCACGACCCGGATTCGGCTGTCGTGACTGCGCGTCGCAGCAAGCAGAAGCTGAATGAAATTGATCGCCTCTTCCCGCCGCCGCGACATCTCGAAGCGCGTGCTGGTCTGCGCGCCCGCCGACATGTAGCGGAACAGCTCCTCGAATTGATCGACCAGCACAACGAGCTGCGTCTCGGGGTCCGCGGCCACGTATTGCAACGCGTCCGACAGGCCGTGGCTGGAGGCGAACAACAGGGCGGCGATACGATCGCGGCGCGCCGCGAAGAACTCGTCATTATCGCCGAGGACCTTGGCCAGCCCAATCGCCAGTCGATCGATCGGCGCCCGTCCCGGCCGCATCGCCGCGTATTGCCAAACCTTTCGGCCCGATTCCTCATTCTCCTGCTCGAGAAGCGGCAACAATCCGGCACGCACGATCGAAGACTTGCCGCTCCCCGAACTGCCGACCACGGCAATGAAGTGGTTCGTCCGCAGCAACCGATACAACGCGAAGGTCTGGTCTTCACGTCCGAAGAAATATTCGTGATCCCGCTTGGCGAAAGGCCTCAGACCCGGAAAGGGTGCCGCCGCTGCGGACGACTGGGTCGGAGCGGAGCTGACTAGGTCCCTCATGGCGTCACTCATGGGCGCGCTGTTCAGCGCTTGTCTGGAAAATACGCCTCAGCGCCTCGATGCTCGGTTTCCCGGTCTGGGTCCAGTTCAGGACGAGATCAATCTCCTTCGAGGGAAAGAGATGACGGAGCATATTCTCGTCCTTGCGGACATGCGGCGGCGGTCCCGCGATCAGGCCCCGGCACATGAACTGCTGCTTGCGGCCGAGCGTCTGCCAGCTTCGGAGTTCCTTGGACTGCGCGCGCGCCCACATCTCCGACGCTCTCGCCCAGCACATGACCACGGCCGTGCATTCCGACAGACGCTCGCGGTGGAATTGCCGCCGCTCGACATCGGTCGTGTTGTAGTAGGCCGGCATCACGTAGTTGATCTCGTGCTCTTCGAGCAGCGTCGCCACCTCGGCCGCGTACTCGGTGTCGGCCTCGTCATGACACAGATAGATGTGATCGAACTCAATCTGAACCGGGGGCTGAGGAGGAGGACTGATTTTCTCGAGATGCCCCATCACGAAAGCGATGAAGGGACTGAGGCTGTCTCCTTCGATTCGATCGCCGGGCCGTTGCGCGCTGAAGCTTTTCAGGGTCTCGATTGGATCGCGCTCGGCCGACTGCCCCGACGGGTCCTCGAAGGTCTTGGGCGCCCAGATCAGGCGATGAAAGGCTGCGTTGTCGTCGGCGTCGGTTGCCGGGATTCTTTCCGCAGCCTTGCTGAGCTGGAGCCTTGCGATGTGCTCGAGGTCGGTCGGCGCCGGTCCTGCGCTGCGTCCCAGCAAGTGAATCGAGACCCTGGCGTCCTTCAACTCGCGATCGATGAAGTCGATCGCGCCGGCATCGAGTGGAATGTCATCGGCGACATCCGGAACGACATGAAAGCGCTCGCGCTTCAGCTCCCGGTGCAGCCGCATGTATTGATCCCGCATGTCCGGAGCGGGCTTTGCGAGGTAGACCTTCAGCCCGTGCGGCGGGGGAGATTGAGGCGGCGGAGACGGATCTACGATCTTGGATGATCTGGCACGTCTAATCAGAACCTGCGCGAGTTGCTCTGCCGCCGCATAGAACTCGTCGCTTGGCTTCCCGATTCGGTAGAAGGACCCCGATCGCGAGAAGAACTGAAAGCCCCGCTGCTCCGGCAGTAATTCGGGACAACGCTCCTTTGGCACCTGACTCTTGTGCACCAGAATGATGCGATGCTTGAAGTCGAAGTCGCTTTCCTGTTCCCAACGTTGACGGAAAAGCTTCAGCTCCAGTTGGCAGTATTCGCTCGCGAGCCAATGCTCGGACAGCACGACGACGAGAAAGGACGACGCCTCGATGGCGTCGCGAATGGCCGGACGGAACTGAGTGCCGTCATCGATGTTGTCGCGATCCCACCAGAGCAGGGGACTGTTGGGCTTCGCATCGTTGAAATACCATTCGATCTGTGCGGCCAGCGCCGACACGAATGGCTGCTTGTCCGAATGCTCACCCGGCGGCAGCCGGTTGTCATTCCATGCATAAGACATAAAAAATTGGACGCGCTTATCGGTCATGCCATCTAGTCTCCGCTAATCTCCGCGGTAACCCGCGGGCGGCCGGCAGCGATCAGGCTAGCCGCGGACCGGCCACAACGTCAAGCTGTAGTCGCGACCGGCCGGCTCCTGGCTGGCCCCGTCCGTGGCCTTGGTAAGAGGCTTGTTCCCCATGCTACCGCGGCGTGTCCGATTTCAGTTGCGCACCCAAACGCCCGCCGCTTAACTGAGACGCAGGACGCATATTTCCAGGCAAATTCATTATGGCGGTTGCGAAACCGGTCCTTACCTTTGTTGTCGGCGTGACCGGTCATCGCTCGGCCCGCCTGAAGCACGAGCACGAAACGCGGATCGAGGATCAGCTCTCGGACGTCTTTCGCAACATCGAGGACGAGTGCGGCAAGCAGCTGGAACGGCAGCACGACCTCTATGCGCCGACCAAGCCGCAGATGGTGCTGCTGTCGGGCCTCGCCGACGGCACGGACGCCTTGGCGGTGCGGCAATGTCCCCAAACCTGGTCGATCGCTGGTTTACTGCCCTCGCCTCAGGACGAGTACGAGCGAGCGCTGAAGACGACGGCTCCCGCAGGTCACGGCGACGAGGCGCTCGACCAATTCACCGGGGCGCTGCGGCGCTGCAGCCAGGTGACGGTCCTGCCACGACCGCGGCTGGCCGACGACAAGGGGCTGGTTCGCACGCGCGACCTCCTGCTCCGGCAGATTGATGTGCTGGTGGCGGTGTGGGATGGGAGCACGCGTGACGGACTTCCAGGCGGCACCGGCGATACCGTGGAGCACGCGACCGAAGCGGGTATTCCGGTCATCTGGATCGCGGCCGTTCGGCCGCAACGGCCCTGGGTCATCAACCGGACCAGCGATGTCATGCGCGACACGCCAATGGCGGACGCAACCTCGGGGCCGATCTCTGATCTCGTGCACCAGGCTCTCGCAATCAGCAGGAGCTCCATTCACCTCCCTGAAGTCTGGCATATCAAGCATCACGGCTCGGACGCGACAGTCAGGCTGAATGATTTCCTGATCGAATCGGTTCCTCCTCCGGACGAAAGGACCAAGCGATCGTGGGACAGTTTCCTGTCGGAGCTACCCGACGAGAACGGTTTCAGGTCACGGCTCGCCGATGTGCTGCTGCCGCGCTGCCACGCCGCGGACGCGCTCGCGCGCCGATATGGCCGTAGCTATCGCGCGGCCTATGTGTCCGCCTATCTGCTTTCGTCGGTAGCCGTTGGCGTCGCGCTCGCCAGCCTTGTCATGCACGACGGCGGCGGACATTCAGGGGTCCCAGCCAGCGAGTTCTGGCTCGTCGTCACCGAACTTCTGATCGTTGCTGCCATCGTCGCGGTCGTCTGGCGCGGACGATTACGACGCTGGCACGATCGCTGGCTCGACTATCGGGCGCTGGCCGAGATCCTCAGGCACCTGCGATTTCTCAGCCTCTTCGGTCAGTACGAGAAGAGTTCCTATGTCGAGGCCGCGGCGCGACCAGGGGCCGACTGGCTGCTGTGGTATTTCCGCGCGACGATGCGCGAGCTCGGCATGCCCTCGGGCCATCTCGGCCCGGAATATCAACGTAAGATATTGAGCGCGACCCTCTCAGCCGAGTTGGCCCCTCAGATCCGATACCACGCCTCGAACCTGAAGCTGCGCAGGGCACAGGACCTGGGCCTGCACTGGGCGGGCAACTTTTGCTTCCTGGCCGCGCTTGTCATTCTGCTGCTGTTCCTGACCGCGCTCGTCGGCGAACGTCTCATGATCCAATTCTCCGGCGAAGGCCATTTTCACGCGCTGACGGCATTCCTCGGCCAGATCGCGCGCGGGGTCCCCGTGGCAACCGCCTTGCTTCCCGCACTCGGGGCGGCGGTTGCCGGCATCCGCTTTACTGGCGAGTTCGAGGGCGCCGCCGAGAGGTCGGCCAAGACTGGCGCACAACTCGATCTGCTTCACGATAGCTACGATATTGCGCTCGAACGGCTCGACTTTGACCTGAGCGCTGGCGTCCTGTTCGAGAGTGCCCGCATCATGGCCGCCGATATCAACGGATGGACGTCGCTTTACAGCCGAAAGCCGCTGACGCTGCCGGGGTAGTCTCCGCGCAACTTAGTGGAAGTCGATGCTCGGGCTCGGAGCCGCAAACGAAAGCCCGCGCAAACAAAAAGCCCGGCCAAGCGGCCGGGCTTTTGATCTGTTGCAATCGACGCGAGAGCTGCTTACGCGGCCTCGTCGGCGACGGTGGTGTCGTCGCCATCGGTATCGTCGGCCTCGCCCTCGGCATCAGCTTCACCCTCGGCGGCTTCCGCCTTGGCGTTGCGGCGCGGGCTCTTGGCGAGCTGGGCCTCGATTTCCTTGACCGCTTCGGTCTCGGTCGAGTGCTGCACCACCGCGATCTCGCGGGACAGGCGATCGAGTGCCGCTTCATAGAGCTGGCGTTCGCTGTAGGACTGCTCCGGCTGCGACTCCGAGCGATAGAGGTCGCGCACGACTTCCGCGATCGCAACGATGTCGCCCGAGTTGATCTTCGCTTCGTATTCCTGGGCGCGGCGCGACCACATGGTACGCTTGACGCGGGCGCGGCCCTTGAGGGTCTCGAGCGCCTTCTTGACCAGCGCGGGCTCGGACAGCTTGCGCATGCCGACATTGGCGACCTTGGCGGTCGGCACGCGGAGCGTCATCTTGTCCTTGATGAAGTTGATGACGAACAGCTCGAGCTTCGCGCCTGCGATCTCCTGCTCCTCGATGGCCAGGATCTGGCCGACGCCGTGAGCGGGATAGACCACGAATTCGTTGGCCTTGAAGCCCTGACGCTGGGTCACGACCTTCTTTTCCTCGACCTTCGGCGCGGGTGCAGCGGCCTTTACGACCGGCTTCGCAGCAGCAACGGGGGCCTTGGCAGGGGTGGCGGCAACGGGAGCCTTCGGAGCAACGGGCTTGGCAGCGGGAGCCTTTGCAAGAACAGGCTTGGCAGCAGCAGGCTTGGCAACGGTCGCTTTCGCGGCCGGTTTCGCAGTCTTGTTAGGCATTGCGCTTCTTTTGTTCTTCGAGGACTTTGCAGCCGGCGCCTTCGTCGCGGTCCGACCCTTGGATGCGCTACGGCTGGCCGCGGCGACTTTTTTGGCCTCCTTATGGGAAGCCCTCGCTGAAGTACTCTTTTTACGCGTTTTCTGTGACACAGCCTGCGCGCGGAAACTGCCACGCCCCTGTTCGACATTTGGTTTCACGGGAACCCAACGGGGCCAACTGGGCTGACGGGGGGTTCAGCTTAATGTGCCCAATATAGCACATTTCCCGCAAAAATCAATGATTTAGGGGTCTTCAGGGCTGGTTTTCGACGCTAACGAAGGTATTAGGGTTAAGTTTGCGCCGGAATTTAGTCTCCGGAGCCGGGGTTCGGAGAAAAATATTTCTCGAACTTGCCTTCCTGCCCGTCGAATTCCTTCGCGTCTTCGGGTGATTCTTTCTTCTGGGTGATGTTCGGCCAGCTCTTGGCGTAGTCGGCATTGACCTGGAGCCATTTTTCCAGGCCCGGTTCCGTGTCCGGCTTGATGGCGTCGGCGGGGCATTCCGGCTCGCACACGCCGCAGTCGATGCACTCGTCAGGATGGATGACGAGCATGTTGTCGCCCTCGTAGAAACAGTCGACCGGACAGACCTCGACGCAGTCGGTGTACTTGCACTTGATGCAGTTTTCAGTGACGACGTAAGTCATCCAACGCTCCGAAAAGCTCTTTTAAAAGTCGCGGCTTGCGTAGCGCGGATGGCCCGGCGCCGCAAGGTCGGGAAACCCCGATCATGACGGCTTTATGTGATTGATCGACCAAGAAATGAATTCAAAGCGCAATTAATTGCGCCGAGAATCTGAATTGCCTTCACTCAGCTCCTCGTAGAGCACGCGCGCCGAGGCAGCGTCGCCGCGGCGTTCGTTGAAGCCTGTCACTTTCAACACGCGCACGGTGCGATCGAGCGCAACGGTGACGACGTCGCCGATCTTGATCGCATGGCCCGGTGACTTCTGGCGCTCACCATTGACGCGAACGTGGCCGGACTCGACGAGCTCGGCCGCGGAGGTGCGCGCCTTCACGACGCGCGCGTGCCACAGCCATTTGTCGATGCGCTGCCGCTCGGTCGTGGGATTACTCCTTCCGACCGGACAGCTGCTCCTTCAGCGCGGCAAGTTTTGCGAAGGGCGAATTCGGATCGGCGGGACGATCGCGCTCGCGCGGGGTCGCGCTCGAGGCGTAGGGACGTAGCGACGGACCGCCCTGGCGGTCGCGGCCCTTGTCGCGGTCGCGACCACGATTGTCGCGACCCTTGTCGCGATCGCCGCCGAACTTGCCCTTGTTGCGATCCTTGTTATCGCGATCCTTGCCCTGGAAGCTGCGGTTCCTGTCGTCGCGACCCCCATCGCGTCCTTCCTGGCGCGGCGCGCCTTCGGCGCCACCTTCGCGCGGCTTGCGGAAGTCCTTGGCCCCATCGCGGCGATGACCGCCGTGACGATGACGCTCGCCGCGCTTCTCGCCGTCGGCAGCCTGAGCGGCCTCACCTTCAGCGGGCGCGGCACCTGCTTCCGCACCGGCCTGGGGACGCGGCTGGTTGTTGTGGTGACGCTGGTGGCGATGACGCTCGTGACGCGGCTTGCGGTCCTCGTGACGGCCGCCGGGGCGCCAGACTTCGACCAGCTCCGGCTCGGCAGGCGTTGCGGCGGCTTCCGCGGGCGCAGCCGCATCGGGCGATGCAGCAGCTTCCGTTGCAGCGGCTTCCGTTGCAGCGGCTTCGGCGGGCGCGGCTTCAGCGGCAGCCTCCGCAGGCGCAGCGGCTTCTTCAGCCGGCGGCGCGATGCCGGGGGCATCTTCCGGCGTGACGGGGGCATCAGGAGATGCTTCGAGCACCGGCTCGTCGTGCGCGGGCTCGTCGTGCTGCTCCATGCCGGGCGCGTCTTCGACGGTGACAGGCTCAGCGGCAGCTTCGATCGCGGTGTCCGCGGGCACTGCGGCGTCCTCTGTCGCGGGCGTCTCGGCAGAAGCTTCAGCAGCCGGCGTCTCCGCGACAGCCGCGGCCGGCTTCACCGGCAGCGGCGCACGCTTCTCCATGCGATAGCCGAGCGCACGCAGCACCGAAGCGAAATCTTCGCCGGCGGAGCCGGTGAGCGAGGTCATCGCCTGCGTCACGATAAAGCTGCGGCCGTCGAACGCGCCGGCGGGCTTTTCGCCCGGCGAGTTCTCGCGCCAGGCCAGCGCCGGGCGGATCAGATCGGCAAGACGTTCCAGGATGTCGACGCGCACCGCACGCTCGCCGGCCTGCTTGTAGCCGAGCACGCGATAGGCATCGCGCGGCAGAGCCTTGTCGACCGGGAACGAGGTGCGGCCCGAAGAGGCCAGATGCTGCGCGCCCGACAGCGAGGACAGATCGACATTGTCCTGCTTCAGCGCCCACAGCAGTGCTGCGAGCGCGCGGCCGGCGGGCTTGAGCAGGCCGGGGAAATAGATGTGATAGGCGCCGAAGCGCACGCCGTACTTCCGCAGCACGGCACGCGAGGGCTGGTCGAGATCCTTCAGCTCGTTGGCGATCTTCGGCCGCTCGAGCACGCCGAGCGCCTCGACCAGCTGATAGGCGATGCCGCGGGCAATGCCGGTGACGTCCTCGGCCTTCGACAGCTCGAACAGCGGCCCGAGCAGCTTCTCGATATGCGTCTTGAGCCAGAGGTCGAGCCGGGCCTGCACCTTCTCACGGGGGCTACCGGTCAGGCGCTCGTCGGAGATGATGCGGATGCGCGGATGCAGCGCCTCCTCTGCGGCAGACAGTCGCGCCACGGCATCGCCGGTCCAGCGGATGGTGCCTTCCGAGGTCAGCACGAACTGATCGTCCGGCGCGTTGCCCAGCCTTTCGGCGCGCGTGTTGATCTCGCCGGCGAGCACCGCTTGCGCAGCAGCCTGCAAGGCTTTCGCATCGGAGCCGGCTTCCGCCGCATCCGGTGCAAAGGTGAAGCCATCGAGGCGGCCGATGACATGGCCTTCGACGATGACTTCGCCGGTCTTGCCGATTTCCGTATTCAAGCTCGTGTTCTCCCGCAGGCGGCGCATCAATACACTGGTCCGGCGATCAACGAAACGCTCAGTCAAGCGTTCATGGAGCGCATCCGATAATTTATTTTCGACCTCGCGAGCGATCCCCTGCCAGCGTTCGGGGTCTTTCAGCCAGTCCGGGCGGTTGGCGACGAAGGTCCAGGTGCGAATCTGCGCGATCCGGGCCGACAGCGTGTCGATATCGCCGTCGACGCGGTCGGCCTGGTCGATCTGGGCGGCAAACCAGGAGTCGGGAATGCATCCCTTCTGCATCAGGAAGCCGTACAGCGTGGTCACCAGCTCGGCATGGGCCGCCGGCGACAGTTTTCGGTAGTCCGGAACCTGGCAGGCCTCCCACAGCCGCTCCACGGCGGCCTTGCCATGTGCGGTATCGCGCACATCGGCGTCGCGGGCGGCGTGGTCGAGCACGCGCATGTCTTCTGCAATGGGCGCCCGCGTCAGCGCCTCATGGCCGGGCGACTGGTTCAGCGACACCTGGAGCGCGCCGAGCGAGGAGAAATCCAGCTTCGAATTGCGCCATTGCAGCATCTTCACGTTTTCGAAGGTGTGGTTCTGGAGTGCGTTGACCAGCTCAGGCTCGAACGGCGCGCAGCGCCCTGTCGTCCCAAACGTGCCGTTGCGCGTGGCGCGCCCCGCGCGGCCGGCAATCTGCGCGAATTCGGACGGCGTCAGCCGGCGAAACTGGTAGCCGTCGAACTTGCGATCGGAGGCGAACGCGACGTGGTCGACGTCGAGATTGAGGCCCATGCCGACGGCGTCGGTGGCGACGAGATAATCGACGTCGCCGTTCTGGAACATCTCCACCTGCGCATTGCGCGTGCGCGGCGACAGCGAGCCCAGCACCACGGCGGCGCCGCCATGCTGGCGCTTGATCAGCTCGGCGATGGCGTAGACCTCGTCGGCGGAGAAGGCGACAATCGCAGTACGGCGCGGCTGGCGCGTGATCTTGCGATCGCCGGCAAATTCCAGCTGCGACAGCCGCGGCCGCGTGATCATGGACACGCCCGGCAGCAGCCGCTCGATGATCGGGCGCATGGTCGCAGCACCCAGCAGCAGCGTCTCGTCGCGGCCGCGGCGGTTGAGGATGCGGTCGGTGAAGACGTGGCCGCGTTCGAGATCGGAGGCGATCTGGACCTCGTCGACGGCGAGGAAGGAGACATCGAGATCCCTGGGCATCGCCTCGACGGTGGAGACCCAATAGCGCGGGTTCTTCGGCTTGATCTTCTCCTCGCCGGTCACGAGCGCGACCGCCTCGCTGCCGACCCTGGCGGCGATCTTGTTGTAGACCTCGCGCGCGAGCAGCCGCAGCGGCAGGCCGATCAGGCCCGAGGGATGCGCGAGCATCCGTTCGATGGCGAGATGGGTCTTGCCGGTGTTGGTCGGCCCGAGCACCGCAGTGACGCCGGCGCCGGGGACCCGACCGGAAGGGGCGCGCTCGGAGCCGAAGGGGGAGGAGGAAAAGGGCATCTGGGGGATTAGGTAGTGCCGATTTGGGCGAATGTCAGTGCTGTTTGGGGCGGGGCGGCGACTCCGAGGTGTCGACCATGTCTCCGAACGCTGTGCTGTGGCCACACTCGCTGCTGTCATCGCCCGGCTTGACCGGGCGATCCAGTACGCCGAGACGGCGATGGCTGAACCGAGAGGCCGCGACGTACTGGATGCCCCGGTCAAGCCGGGGCATGACAGCGGAGTGTGTGGGAGCCTCCCTCAAATTCCCGCGCAACTGTCTCACTTTGCGACGCTTTTCCCGTTGTCCTTAAGCTTCGGAACGACTCTAGAACGAATCGCGGCCGAATCGCTGACTCCCCCGGGAGTCCTGTTACGTTCACGCAACATGTCGCGGCGCCCTGTGTTTCATCGCACTAGATGGAGTTTTGGGCTGCCGTACAAGCGACGATTTGAGGGCGAGTTCCTTAAAATTGGGGACGGCGCGGAGTCGAATCAGAATCGGGGAGGAGTCAAATGGATTCCCGGACCTTGGCCGCCAAACTCATTTTCGCGAAAACAACCCCATGCACAGTAGACATGTCATTGAATTCATTGAGCTTTATTTTCGACCTGGAGCCGGCCGCCGGTGGCCGCAGCCTTACTGCGTCTTCGCGACCTTGGGCGGCTGGGCTGACGTCAGGAAGCTGGTGGCTTCCAGCATCGCCGGCCCGAGCGGCGTCGGCACTTTCAGCCAGAACGGGACCAGGATGCGCGTGCCGGCGACAGGCGCGAACGCGACCTCGATGTTGCGCTGGGCGGCGAGGTATTTGATCACGGGGCGGTCGGGGATGTAGCCGGCCACAGGCACGAAAAACAGCGAGCAGACCACGACAGGGCCGTGATAGCCCTTCTCGGCCTTCACAGTCTCCATGCGCTTGAAATCGAGCTTGAGCTCGTAGCGCATGCGGCCGTCGAACACGGGGGCTGCGTTGTGGCAGGCGTCCGGCGTGACGGGATCGCCGCTGCCGGGCACGCGCAGCAGCGAAGCCGTCATCGGATCCCAGACGCCGCGGCGATGCGCGTCGGTGACGACGATGCGGTCAGGATCGACCGGCGGCTCCGGCACGATGCCGAACTCCTTCACATTGCCCTTGTCGAGCGTGATGTGGATCTCTTCGGTCTTCTTCGACGTCGTGGTGGAGGCCTGGTAGCCGGTCGCAACCAGCGCGCCGTTGACCACGCGTCCCTGCGAGGCGCCGGTGCCGGACCCGCCCGCGAACGATTTCAAAAGCCCCGTGGTGCCGCCGGAAGCGGCCGCCGCGAACACGTCGTCCTGGATGTCGATGTTCCAGGCGCCCTTGCCGACCGGAATGCCCGCCAGCGTCGCCTCATACTGCGCCTCGAGCTTGCCCTGCGCCGCCGCAGGTTTTTCTCCCCACGCCAAAGCGAGCCCGCAAAGGGCCGCCAAGGCGACCCTGCAAGCAGAGCCCAGCCGGCCGGCAGAGCCCAGCCGGGGCCAATAAGGGGTGGTTTTGAGCACGAAACGATCCAATCGGGGCGCGAACGGTTGTTACTTAAGCCAAAAACCGCGGCAAACAATGCGTCCGGGCGTATCAGGCCGGGAACTCCACCGGACTTTTCGGCGGCGAATACGCCCTTTATGTGATGGTAAGGCGTTTTAAACATTGCCGTTTTGGTGATCGGGGCTCTTTCTTCCCCTTCTCCCCGCGCGCGGGGAGAAGGTCGGGATGAGGGGGGTTCTCCGCGGGGGAGGTGAGAGCAAGGTGCACTCGACCCGCTCCTCCCCCGCGGAGACTCCCCCTCACCCGGAATGCGCGCTAATCGCGCGCATTCCGGCCTCTCCCCGCACGCGGGGAGAGGCGAAAAGACCACCCAAAACCTTGACGTCCCGCCGCTTCCCCCCTATACGTCCGCCCGCTCCCTGCAAGGACAGAGAATTTGCTCCCCGTGGCGCCCCGGATGGCGGCCGCAGATCGTTGGGGGCTCGAACGAAGGATTTGTGACATGTCTCGCCGCTGCGAACTGACGGCCAAGGGCCCCCTCGTCGGCCACAAGGTCAGCCACTCCAACATCAAGACCAAGCGCCGCTTCCTGCCGAACCTGGTCAACGTGACCTTCATCAGCGAAGCCCTGGAGCGCAACGTGCGCCTGCGCGTCTCCACCAACGCGGTGAAGAGCGTCGACCACAATGGCGGCCTCGACGCCTTCCTGCTCAAGGCCAAGGCCGACGTCCTGTCGCCGCGCGCCCTCGAACTGAAGCGCGCCATCCAGAAGAAGGTCGGCGTCACCGCGCCGGTCAAGAAGGCCAGCTAATCCAATTTTGCAATCGGGCGGGGGCTAAGTTGCGTCGCGTGGCGTAGGCTTAGCCAAGTAGAGTTTTGCGTTGCGGCCGGATCGGAAGATCCGGCCGTTTTTGTTTTGGCCGGGTTCAGCAGATCGTGCTGCGTTGGTGGTATACTATTGGAACGTTCCGCGCGACTCGGAGCATGCCCATGCAGGGTGCACTAGTCTTTCTGATTATCTCGATCTTCCCTGCTGTAATATTTGGCCAAGCACCCGAATTTATGCAGCAGTATGCGCAGAGACTCGGAGGAGCTGTTGATGAGTTACAGCTAATAGTCCAGCACTTCGAAGATGATGCTCGCCGCTCTGGCTTTGAGCGATCAGACGCACTTCAACTCATGGCAAAAAATCCCGAACAGCTTGTCCGCGATCAAAGCGTCCGAATGCAAGAAACAATCAACCGCCTTCAGACGCTGCGTGAGCAGCAGGTGATCATGCGACAAGGGTCTTCGTTCGGCCGCTTTACCTATTTCGCTCTCAATTACGACCGGCCGTTGGCAGAACGAACTTGGGAAAATTATCAGGGCGGATTGCAGCTTTCATCTGACGGTCTCATTTTCGCAGTTGTAGGATTCGCTTTGTCATTCGTGTCTTTGTGCGCCGCCGGGCTCGGCATTCGCCGTTCTGTAAGAGCTTCGACTTAAGTGAACTGAAACTCCTTCCAACGGTGCCAATGGTGGAATACGACGGCCGCGAAATAGCGAACTTCATCCTCGACTACTGCAGTAGCCGAGGTCGGCCGGTTACTAATCTCTCACTTCAGAAAATTGTGTACTTCTGCCACGTATGGTCCCTGATTGAACTGGGTCGACCGCTAATCCGTCATAAGTTCGAAGCTTGGGAACTTGGCCCTGTGCTGCCTTACCTTTACCGAGAATTCAAATCGTTTGATCGGTCCCCCATAACCGGGAGAGCTAATAAACTTAGTCAAACCGATGGTAAAATTTCTGTCGCCGAATATCGAATCGACTCACAAACTGAAGCATTGCTGCAAAGAATCACGGAGTTTTACAGCCGCTTGCGTTCAAGCGAGCTAGTTAAACTCACTCATGTTGATGGAGGACCTTGGCACAAGGTATGGAATCACGGAGAAATAGTGAACCCCGGCATGAGAATCGCCGATTCGGAAATATTGAGGTTCTATTCCAAAGCTACTCGGCCATTCTCAATCCAATGATGGTGTAGACCAATGGCGGAATTGCATATTCCCACGGTTCAACATCTGGCTCGCAATTGGCGAGCTGATCCGACGATGATCGCAAAGATCCTCGTTCGGCTTGCTGAGAATCCGCCGCTCTTCAACTACAATCCGCTATACGGCGCGGTGCGCGACCTTCTGATCTTGAACGTTCCGTACGATCAAGTTGTTGAAGGTATCAAGAAGATCAAACGGGCAAACGTTCGCGAAAATTTGCTGAGCGTGCTTCCGCTGATCCGAGATCATTTCGCCGGCATTACGCCGGATTTTTTTCAATCGATTGAACGGCGGTACTATCCTATTGCCCGTGGATTAATGGTCCCATTTGAACCGCCAATGATTTATGGCGTGGGAGGGCAGCTCTATTTTCCGTGGTTCAGCTTTTGGCGACAGAACCCGCTAGCCAGGGAGCGACTCGCCTTATTCATCGCGATTGTTCGCGATGTGATGATGCAAGACCCGGATCTAGAAAATGCGCGTTTCGAGATACTTGACTTTAGCTGCCTTGGGCCCAAACAGCCGCGGATTCTTCGGGTAGTTGATGCGAAGGAAATTCCGCCGATCGACGAAGCTCGTAAGACTCAAATGCTAGAGGCATTTGCTGAGGGCTACTTCCTGGCCGTTGAGACTCTCAACGGCCAATCCAAGACATCAACAGCCGGACAAGAAGAGAACGTTTCGAAGCCAGATGAAAATCAACTTCGGCTTTTCGATTAATGCCTTCAAGTACAAGTATGCTGCGTTGCCTGAGTTGAAATAAAACTACGGATCGGTACTCGGATCTCTAAGGAACACACTGAAATCGGTCGTTTCCGGAACACGCCTGGCAATAAAGAAGCCGTAGATTGGCACTCCTGGAAAGCGGTTTTCTATAAGGCGTCGTGCGGCGACGAAGTGCGCCCCGGTAGTAATGACGTCGTCAAACAACGCAATCGTCTTGGGAATTGACTGACACAGGCTGCCATCGATCTGGTAACATTGCGCTATCTCATCGGGCCCCGGACGAACGTCAGCGTCATGCGCGGCTTCCATAGTATGCCGCTGTGTCAGAAGTTCGCGAATGTCCAATGGTTGTGCTGCGGGGATCGCCTGCAGCATTCTTAGCATACGGTCGTCGTAGAGTGGGTCATCCTTCTGTTTCGAGGGAGGTATTGGTACTAGCGTGGTGCTAGTCAGCCAGTGCGCCGCAATTGCATTTGCAAACGCTTGCCCCACTTCGCGTATCGCGCGCTCTTTATGTTGCCACTCAGCCCGGCCGCGACGATCTACCGACTTCTTGAAATTGAGAATGACCTGGTTCGTCGCGCTAAAGCTAAATCCCTTCCTGGCAGTGTACTCGCCGAGAAATAGACATTGGTCCCCCGCACCAAGGTAATGGTGGTGTGGCCGAGTCAAATCGTCAATCTGGGTAAGCCGGCTAGGAAAGGTGCTTTGAGATGTCGTCATAAGTGCGCACTCGGATGGCCCCCTCTTCCGCAAATCGATGCGGCCAAGTGATGTCCGGATTATTGAAACAACTATCCAGAATGAAGAGCTTCCGCTTCTGCTTCAAAGCATGGCGCGCTTGTACAAGCGTTCCGGAAGTCTCTCCCGCCTCTACAATGATCGTGGCCTCGGTCAACGCGGACATCGTTATGTTCCGTTCAGGGAAGAAAATCCTGTTCTGCTTGGGCCCCTGATTTTGCCAACGCTTAATTGGCACCTGCGATATTATTAAAAAGTCTCTGGCGATGTTTTCCTGTAGTTCGCGATTTTCAGCTGGATACGCATGGCTGATGGGGGTCCCTAACACAGCAATCGTTCGACCGCCCGCGGCCATCGCAGTCTCGTGCGCGACGCGATCAACTCCCTTCGCGAGGCCAGAAACGATCGTGAAATCGTCATTCACAAGATTTCGGACTAGCGCACGGGTTCGCTTGAGACCATCCTCGCTCGGAGCGCGCGTCCCCACGACAGCCACGCAACGGGAATTAACTAAGTCCCACCAACCTCGATAGTAGAGTACAGCGACAGGATACTCTGCATCACGTAAGCCAGATGGATACTCGCCCGCACCTAAGACTCGAATGCCAACATGCTGGACCTTCGCTTTCGCGAGAACATCTCGAACCGCTTCGCCGTATAGGTCCACCCGTTGCGGCTCGACAAGGTCTGACGGAACGGTGTTCGGACGCTTATTCAGCTTTTCCGATATAGTTTTGAACGTTGCTCCCGCTTCATCCCATAGCGCTTCATAAGCTCCCATCTCTTCTTGAGGCGAGATGCCAAGCTTGCGCTCCGTTGGTGAACCGAGATCAAGTTCCATAGGGTTATTCCTGTTCTCCGCAGCTAGCTATCATAAGAACAAACTAAGAACAAATCGTTATTATGCATCTATCTCATAGATTGGGCGAACAAGTCCCGAGTCAAATAAACGATCCACTATTTCGTAGGCTGGCGTCGATGCTAACCCCACACCTAGCGCGGTCGCTACCAACTAAGTTGCTGTACTCGCTCCGGTCGCATCGCTGGGAGGGCGTACCGCGCAGCAAGACCACAAGACCGAACCAAAAACTCGTCATCTGCCATAACTGCACGGCAACGCCAGGGCGTAATCGCGGCAAATGGTCTTCTATGCTGCCGAGACGTCCCGGAATTGACCACGCGGCACAGATCGAAGGCCTACATCGATCTGCTGAGTTCACGCACGACGGCGAGCTTGACGACAACACCTCCGAGAGGTTCTTGGGTGCCCCCTACCCCCGAAAATCAATGCTCCGCAGCACGATCCCCGGCGGGGTGCCCTCGAACTCCGTCGCGCGATATTTGCTCGCGGCGCGGGCTTCGATGCGGTCGCGCAGGCGGGTGAACTGGGCTTCGCGCTGCTCGGGCCGCGTCTGCGGGCCGCGCTCGAGATAGTCCATCGCGGAGGTCGAGATCGCGCAGGCGATCTCCTTCGATCCGTCCTGCATCAGGAACTGGACGATGCCCCGGTCCTGTTCGTAGCCGACGAAGCGGCTGCTGGTCAGCGTCATGGCTTACTCCCTACGCGATTGCATTGTTAAACACTCCCCGTGTGGAGAGAGCCCTCACCGGCCGTGGCCGGCCGCCCGCGTGCCGACCGCGGCCTGCGCGTGGCGGGACGCGAGCGGCCGAGATCGCCTCAGCTCTCCCCCGAGAGCCTGGCGAAATCGTCGAACAGCGCCGTCACCAGCGCGCGGTGGCGCGTGTCCTCGGTGGACAGGCTGGCGGCATAGAGGTTGAGCAGGTAGCGCGCCTTCACCGCGGCCTCGGCCCACGAGGTCGCGGGCACCGTCATCAAACGGTTCTCGAGATCGGCCTCGCGCTCGCGCAGCTCCCTGACATTGTTTTCGACCTCGGCCAGCGCGCGGCGCAAATCAGTCGCCTTCTGCGCCGCCATGCCGCGGTGCCTGTCGAGATCAACGGGAATGTCAGTCATGGGCGAGGCTCGCAGGCGCGGCCTGCGCATCCGCGGCCTGCGCGGTCGCGAGATCGACGGAGCCGATCGACAGCATTTCCGTCACGCCGCCGCCCGCGCCTTCGGCGGGCACCGTGATCATGGTGGCGACACGGCGCCAGCACGGGAATGACAGGCCCTCGATCATCTCCTCGTCGGTGACGACCTCATAGCCGCCCGCCGGCAGCAATCGCTCGATGCCGTGGATGCGGAATGGATGCTTGAACGTGACGGTTTCTCGCCGCGAGCGGATGGTCATGTCTGCCTGCCTTCCTGCGCAAGGGGCCCCAACCGACGCCAGCTGTGGCGAGCATGCGCTTCCTGCCCCGCAATAGCCAGCACTATCGTCGCCGCGGCGCTTTAGTCCTCGCTATTGCTCCGAGGCAGGCGTACGGTCCTTGCCATCACCGCAACTTTCGCTACGGCATTTCGACCGGTGACTGAGGGTCATTTGCGCTCCCGCCGACAGACTCGTCGTTCGGGCATGATGTCCTCATGCTCCGGCAGGAGTATGCGATGCCGCGTTTTCGCGCCTCGGAATGGATCTTGCCACAGATCTTGCCACAGGCCGACATCGCGCTGTGCCTTCTGCTTCTCGTGTGTGCCGCGGCGGTCCTCAATGGCTAGGGCAGCGCGCGTGGCTTATCTCGTCTGGGCGACCGCCGAATATGGCTGCGCCAATGTCGGCCGCGGCAGCGCGACCGTGGCGCTGCGGCTGGCGCGAAAGCTGCTGCGCGAAGGCTACATGGACGTGCGCGTCTGCACGCCGCGCGGACGCGTGCTGCAATCGGACGAACTGGACGAACTCAAACCCCCACACAAATCTCAAGAGGAGACCGACGCCATGGCCAAGGGACAGCAAAAGGGCAATCGCGAAACCAAGAAGCCGAAGAAGGAAAAGGCCAAGGTCATCGCCGCAGCGCCGAACCGCAAGGACGCGGCGTGGCAACCGGATTTCGGCCCGGGCAAGAAGAAGTAGGCGGCGGTTCTTCGCCTCTCCCCGCCTGCGGGGAGAGGCCGGAATTTGCGAGAGCAAATTCCGGGTGAGGGGGACTCTCCGCGAGTCCAACTCTCACCGTGATTGTGGAAGCACCCCTCACCCCAACGCTCCCAGCGCGAGCGAAGCTCGTCGCGCCCCCGCAAGCGGGGCGAGGGAGCGCACCTCCGTCGCGGCAACCACCATCGTCTCTTCCCCGTCGCGCTTTTCGGCTATACTCGCTCCGGTAGTATCACCGGGAGGGGCTGACCTGTGGAGCACGATCACAAATCCGATCCGAAAAACCTCGTCATCTGCTGTGACGGCACCGGCAACGAGATCTCGGAAAACATCTCCAACGTCCTGAAGCTGTATCGCTGCCTGCGCAAGACGGACAAAACGTCGCCGCGGCAGATGGTGTTCTACGATCCCGGCGTCGGCACGGTGACGGAGCCGACGACGTGGCATCGCTGGAAGGCCAATATCAATCTGGTGCTGGGGCTCGCCACCGGCTACGGGCTCGATGACAACGTGCTGTCGGCCTATTGCTTCCTGGTCGAGCATTACGCGCACGGTGACAAGATCTATCTGTTCGGCTTCTCGCGCGGCGCCTACACGGTGCGCGTGCTGGCGGCGCTGATCCACAAAATCGGTTTGATCTCGCCGGAGCAGGTGAACCTCGCCGGAAGCGGCATGGTCGCCTACAAGCAATATTCCGGCACCGGGCGCGGCAACGACGTCGACGACCTCAAGGACATCGCCGTAGACGACCAGGGGCCGCTGCCGCAGGGCAAATTCGACCTCGCAGCCCAGTTCGCGCGCATCACCTCGACGCGCTGGCCGACCATCCACTTCATCGGCGTGTGGGACACGGTGGCGAGCGTGATCGTGCCGCGGCGCGACAATCTCTTCCTCGTGTTCAGCCTGGAGGAGCTTGCCTTCACCCGGCGTAATCCGAGCGTCGCCATCTTCCGGCAGGCGATCGCGATCGACGAGCGGCGGCGCATGTTCCGCCTCAACAGATACGAGGAGCCGCAGGAGTTCTGGAGCAACCGCTACGTGCCGGACGAGAAGAAGGTGCCGCAGGACATCTTGCAGGTGTGGTTCGCCGGCGTGCATTGCGACGTTGGCGGCGGCTATCCGGAGGCCGAGAGCGGCGAGTCCAAATATCCGCTGATCTGGATGATCGACGAGGCGAAAAAGGCCGGGCTGAGGTTCAGCACCAGCGCCGTGAACCAGCTCGCCTGGGGCGACGAGCGCAAGAACTCGCCGTTCAAATACGTGCCGCCGACCTACCAGGGCGAGGCCGGCCAGCTGCACAATTCGATGAATTGGGCCTGGCGCGCGCTGGAGGTCATTCCGAAAAGCGCCAAGTACCGGGAATGGCCGAAGCGGAAGGTGTTTCTCGGCGTCTACATTCCCTGCTGCGAGCCGCGCCTCATCCCCGAAGGCGCCTATGTGCATGAGAGCGTGTTGAAGCGGAGGGAGGTGGATCCGAAGTACAGGCCGGTGAATTTGCCGACGCGGTACGAGACGGTGCCGATGCCGGTGCGGGCGACAGTGGGGACGGCGGTGGATGAGGGGGTGGCGGGGTGAGGAGGAGGCGCTCTCTCCTCGTCATTGCGAGCGCCGCGAAGCAATCCGGAAGCGCGCCGCGGAGACGGTCTGGATTGCGTCGTCGCCAGCGCAAAATTGCTTCGCAATTTTGTCGCGGGCTCCTCGCAATGACGGGGGTGAGGCAGTCGCGGGGCACCCCACTACCGCCACTTTCCGCATTCGCCGCTACTTTTCATTAAAATTCTCGCGCCCGCCTTAGCCGGATCGCATCATCTCCTTTCCATCATGGGGGCAGACCACCCGCCGCGCCATCTGCGGAATTGGAGGAGAGTGCCAATGCATCCGCGAAAGTTCGCCCGCGTCAAACCGGCGGGCCTGGTGTCCCGCCAGGCCAAGATCATCACCGACCCGCGCGCGCCCGTGATCCCCTGCACGCTGGTCGACTATTCGCCCGGCGGCGCCTGCGTCGATCTCGGCGGCCAGGTGAGCATCCCCGACCGGTTCGAGCTGCTGCACGTCAACACCAAGAAGCGCTGCCGCATCGCCTGGAAGCGCGGCACGCGGGTGGGCGTGGTGTTTTAGAGGGTAAGCCGCCCTATTTCCGCATCCTCGCCTTCGCGCCGGCGACGATCTGCATGGCGACGCCGGCGATCCAGCCGAACAGCGCGAGCCAGGTCCAGAGGATGTGCGGCTCGAGCCTGAGCACGATGACGGCGACGGAGGCAAGCGCAGTGAGCGTGGCGCAGAGCGTGCCGGCGGAGCTCAGCAGCTCGGCGGCATCGATGCTGCTGTGGGCCTCGTCGAAGGGCAGCTGCGGCGTGTCGATGCCGAGATAGAAGCCGACCGCGCCCAGCGCCATCATCCCCAGCAGAAAACCTTGCGTGGTCAGCGGCGCGATCGCCGAGCCGACATAGGCGCCGACGAACAGCCCGCACGCCGCCCCCGCCATCGCGAGGCCGAGGCGCTCCAGCATGTGAGCTGCTTTACGAACACGAAAACGCATGGCCGGCCTCCGTGAGGCGTTGAACAGAGCGGAGGTTAGGCCAGTTTTGCGGGGGGTGGAAGCTGAGGAGGTTTACGGATGCGTGAGGGGATCGGCCCCTGATTTCGCAAGGACGCGACCTTGACGTGTGGCGCACGTCTGCCTCCCCATCGTCATTGCGAGCGCAGCGAAGCAATCCAGAGTGTTTCCGCGGAGGGATTCTGGATTGCTTCGCTTCGCTCGCAATGACGGAGTGTGTGGCGCGAGCCTCGCACCACACCTGCAACACGCGCGAAGCGCCTACCGCGCCCCGAACGTGGTCTTGCCGAACAGCGCCTTTTGCGTGGACGGCTGCGAGCGCCAATATTGCGGCGGGGCCTCGACCTCGCCGCCGACCTCAGCGGCGGCGTGCCAGCCCCAGCGGGGATCGTAGAGCATGCCGCGGGCGAGCGCGATCATGTCGGCCTTGCCGGAGGCCACGATCTCCTCGGCCTGCCTGCCTTCGGTGATCAGGCCGACGGCGATGGTGGGCAATCCGGTCTCGCGCTTGATGGCCTCGGCGAACTGCACCTGATAGCCGGGGCCGAGCGCGATCTTCTGCAGCGGCGAGACGCCGCCGGAGGAGGCATCGATCCAGTCGACGCCCCGCGCCTTCAGCGCCTTCGCAAATTCAATCGTCTGCGCCAGGTCCCAGCCGCCCTCGACCCAGTCGGTGGAGGATACCCGCATGCCGACCGGCTTGTCGTGCGGGAACACCGCGCGCACCGAATCGTAGACCTCCAGCGGGAAGCGCATGCGGTTCTCGAGCGAGCCGCCATATTCGTCGGTGCGCTTGTTGGAGATCGGCGACAGGAACTGATGCAGCAGATAGCCGTGCGCGCCGTGCAGCTCGATGGCGTCGATGCCGATGCGCTCGGCGCGCTTTGCAGAATCGACGAAAGCATCGCGGATGCGTTTTAAGCCCGCGGCATCGAGCGCCAGCGGGGCGGCCTCGCCCTCCTTGTGCGGCAGCGCCGATGGCGCCACCGTCTGCCAGCCGCCTTCGCTGACCGGAATCAGCTGGCCGCCGTCCCAGGGCCGCGCGCTGGAGGCTTTGCGGCCGGCATGGGCGAGCTGCATCGCGATCGCGGTGGTGGAATGTTTTCGCACGGAGGCGAGGATCTGCTTCAGCGCGGCTTCGGCGGCATCGCTGTAGAGCCCGAGGCAGCCCGGCGTGATGCGGCCGATCGCCTCCACATGGGTCGCCTCGATGCAGAACATCGCCGCGCCCGACAGGCTGAGATTGTTGATGTGGGTGAAATGCCAGTCGGTGGGAACGCCGTCTTCGGCCGAATACTGGCACATCGGCGACACCACGAGACGGTTCTTCAAATTCAGGCCGCGCAGCTTGATCGGGGAAAACAGGGCGCTCATGCGGGGAGTTCCGGGGAATGGAGGGAAAGCTGGCCGCGATGCTAGCGAGCCTCTTCCCTCTCCTCAAGCCGCCGGCGCGCAACCCTCCCCCTACGGCTTGATGCCCGCGGCCTTGACCAGCTCCAGATTGGCCGCCGTCTCGCGCTTGACGAGATCGTCCATCGCGGCCGGCTTCATCGGCATCGGCTCAATGCCGAGCTTTTTCAGGCTCGCCTGCATCTGCGGATCGGCCAGCACCTTCTCGCCCGCCGCATGCAATTTTTCGACGATCTCGCGCGGCGTCTTCGCCGGCACGAACACGCCGAACCAGATCACGCTGTCGGCGTCCTTCAATCCGATCTCGACCGGCGTCGGCACATCAGGCAGATCGGCGACGCGTTTTGGCGTCGAGACCACGAGCGCACGGACCTGGCCCTCGCGGATCAGCGGCAGCGCGGTCGCGAGCGGGCAGAAGTACAGGTCGATCCGGCCGCCGAGAATGTCAGCGATCACTTCCGGGCCTGCGCGATAGGGCACATGCGTGGCCTCGATGCCGGCGGCAAAGCGGAATTTCTCGGTGCTGATATGCACGGCGCTGCCAATGCCGACCGAACCGAACGAGATCGAGCCGGGTTTGGCCCTGGCGTCGGCGATGAAGTCCTGGATGGTTTTCCAGGGCCGCTCCTTCGGCACGATCATCACATTGGCGCTGGATCCGATCATGAACACCGAGGCGAGGTCGCGGGTGGGGTCGAAGCTCGCGCTCGGAAAAATCAGGGGTGCGACGGTCAGCGCCGACGACTGGGCGAGAAGGCTGTAGCCATCGGGATCGGATTTCGCGACCAGCGCGGAACCGACCACGCCGCCGCCGCCGGCGCGGTTTTCGACCACGATGGATTGACCGAGCTCGGCGGAGAGACGCTCGAACACCAGCCGCGGCACCACGTCGGCCGCGCTGCCCGGACCGAACGGGATGGTCGCCTTGATCAGCCGCGTCGGCCAGCCTTCTGCCTGTGCTGCAGTGGCTGTCCAGAAACCGACAAGGACGCAAAACGCCCGAAGAAACCCGTTCATCGAGAACTCCGTTTCAATCACCCGAGCGCTGCAAGAACCGTTCCGTTGGCCTGCTATGTTCACCATGAGTTCAGGACACCCAGCAGCACCACCCAATAAATGACAAAGATGGTCCAACTCTCGCGATAGCTCTCGACCCCTAAAAACGCGATCACACCAAGGCCACCGATCCACATCACCCAGCACAGGTTGGATGCGATCTCGAGGCGTTGGGGCTGCGGCCCGTCCTTCGACCACCAGAGCGCATTGAAATCCAGCATGGGATCGAGCACGACGAAGCGGGCAATATCGTCGAACCTCGAAGGCTCAAAGGCGGCGCCGTGGCCTCCCGCGATGTATTTCACGTTGAACACTTTCCCGTTAGCCCCGATGCCATGACGAAAGCCGCGAAATCCGGCCGAGCCGATGTCGAGCAGCCCAGGCTTCGGCTCGTCGATCTTCAGGAAATCCGAGATATGCTGGAAGAACTGCGGGAAGAGCGCGACCACCCAGTCCCCGGCGGCACAGATATTCCAGACCCGCCCCGTCACGCGTTCGGCGGCGATAAACTTGTCCCAACGGAAATGCGCGGGCACCACACTGCCTCCAAAGAACACGTTTCTGATCTTCAGGACCACGTAATTCTGCAGCGCACTTGTGAGAATGTAGGTGCCGTTGCTGTGGCCGACATAGTCAACACCGGTCGCCTTGAGATTCGGATACATCGCTCTCGCCTGCGTGTATTGATCCATGAACCAGCGCACGTTGCGTTGACGGTCCCAGTAGAACAGGAACGGCAGCATCGCGAACCTGCGGTAGAGCGGCGGGACGATCTTGACCTGCACCGCAGCGGGGCCGATCTGCCGCTCGATCGTCCACATCAGCTCGGCCGGCCAAGTGCCCTCATCACGGATGCCGTGCATGACGAAGATAAGGTGCGTAATGTTCGGGTCGGTCTTGAGCGCCGTGATCTTGTCGGCCCAATAGTGCGGAAACGCACCTCTCGGCGTCGTCAGCGCCATCTGGATAGCTTCGCCCGACGGCGTAAGATCCTTCTTTTCGGAATCGCGATAGATAAGCGAAGCAATCTCGGCGTGCGAGAGGCCCTCCAGCGTCTTGATTATCACGCTGTCAGGAGACCCTGCTTCGAGGTCTATACTGTCGTCGCGGTCGACCAACTCGTCCTTGGCGCCGAGCAGATGGATAACCAGCGGCCGCTCGTCGTCCGGCAGCGCTCGAAACAGCTCGATCCACTGCACCCGCATGTTGGCGACGAAAGGTGAGCCCTGCATCAGGCTTGCTATGAACCGGCCCGTCCCCGTCAATCGGCCGATCTCTACCGCAAGTTGGCCGAAGACGTATTTGGGGAAAATCAGGTTCTTCGGCTTGTGGCTCGGCCAGCCGCGGTTCGGTGCCGCGAGCGACACGAAGCGCTCCACGCGACCTACCCAGTCATGCCGACCGCTCGCGCGCTGCTGGGGACGGTCCTCAAAACCGTGCCCCCAGAGCAGAACCTTGCGAAGCAGAAGCCCGCCGGTGCTGTAACCGAACAGGATGATCTTCTCATAGTCATGCGTGTTTTGAGCCCTGTCGATCGCAGTCTCGATCGTCTGCGTGATGTCATAGGGATCGATGTTGGACGCCCAGCCATGGCTGTAAGTCGGGATGAGCACGTCGGCGGACGGGTAAGCCTCCCGCACCAGCTTTTCGAGATCTGGCCTCGAGGCTCGCCCCCCGAGTGCAGGACTGTAAACCACCAGGATCTTGTGCTCCCCGGGGATCGTTTCGACGTCACCGGCGGTCCCAAAATCGAAATATCTCAGTCCGAACAGGATGAATAGAACGACGATCCAAACGAGCGCCTCGAGCCCGGACATCATGCCCACCCCTCAATCAATGCGGTCACAATCGATCAAATACACCTCGATCATCGCGCAATCGAATTGCCAGGGTCAAGCGGACGATCACTCCACCAGCGTGAATTGCAGCAGCAGCGTGCGCTGGAGCAGCGAGAAATTGTCGTCCGACACCAGCGTCAGCACGGTCTCGCCCTCCGCCGTGACGTGGGCGTCGATGCCTTCCATGTTGTCGATCTCGTGGCCGAGATCGGCGTTGAATAGCGCGGGGCCGTCGACCAGCGCATTCGGCGCGATCGATTTGAGCGGGATCGCCCGGATGCGGATATTGACGCCGGTGAACCAGGAGAATTTGCGTTCGAGGATCAACAGCTCGCCTGAGGGCAGCAGCACCGCATCGCTGATGTCGAACTTCTCGGTGCGGCGCACGCTGAACTGGCCGGGCGTGGGACCGCCGATCAGGAACGCGACCAGATTGCCGTCGGCGTCCAGCCCGCGCTCGGAGAACGCGATCAGGGTGCCGGCGAGCGGCTGGCCCTTGTCCCTGGGCACGAAGACCAGCGCCTCCAGCCCCTTGTTGGACGGCAGCTTGCGGATCGCCGCGGGCGTCGGCACCACCTCGCCGCGGGCGCGGGTGCCGCCCTTGGCAAAATCGAAGCGCATGATCTGGTTGACGCGCTCGAGCCCGACATAGACGACGGAGCCGTCGCGTGCGAGCGACTCGGTGTCGTACCAGTAGCGCTTCTCCGTGATCGGCCGTCCGTCGGCAGCCAGCACCGGCGCGGCCTCGACGTCGTCGAGCCCGACCATCTTGCCGCCGGAATAGCGGATGCTGCCTGTGAACCAGCCGCCCTGGTCGGAGACCGCGAGGAAGCGCTCGCCTTTCGCGTCGAGCCGGATGCCGGACAGGCCGCCGAAGCCGCGATAGGACGAGGTCAGCACCAGGCCGCTGCGATACTCCAGCGCGCCGAAGCGGGTGCGCGAACGGTCACGCGGCTCGAAATTCGGGATCGGCCGCGCGTTGACCTCGACGCTGACGGGATCCGTGACGGCGTGCTCGACCTGGAGCGGGCGCGGCGGCGGCTCGGTCGTGGCTTGCGCCTGCGCGAGGCGCGAGAGTGCGAGAGTGGAAAATCCCGCCGCCGCGTGGCCAAGAAAGCCGCGGCGGGACGATTGCGTGCTCACGAATGCAGTTTGCGTCGCGGGCGACCGGCCGGCTGGGTTGGCGCGGTGTTGGTCTCGCTGAACAGCTCGGCGAGCTTCTCGGTGATGGCGCCGCCGAGCTCTTCGGCGTCCACGATCGTCACCGCACGGCGATAGTAGCGCGTGACGTCATGGCCGATGCCGATCGCGATCAGCTCGACCGGCGAGCGGGTCTCGATCTCCTCGATGATGTGGCGCAAATGCCGCTCGAGATAATTGCCGGGATTGACCGACAGCGTGGAATCGTCGACCGGCGCACCGTCCGAGATCATCATCAGGATCTTGCGCTGCTCGGGCCGGCCGAGCAGGCGCTTGTGCGCCCAGTCGAGCGCCTCGCCGTCGATGTTCTCCTTCAGCAGCCCCTCGCGCATCATCAAGCCAAGGTTCTTCCGCGCACGGCGCCAGGGGGCGTCGGCGGACTTGTAGATGATGTGACGGAGATCGTTGAGACGGCCGGGATTGGCCGGCTTGCCGGCGGCAAGCCACGCCTCACGCGATTGCCCGCCCTTCCAGGCGCGCGTGGTGAAGCCAAGAATCTCGACCTTGACGCCGCAGCGCTCCAGCGTGCGCGCGAGAATGTCGGCGCAGGTCGCCGCGACCGTGATCGGGCGGCCGCGCATCGAGCCGGAATTGTCGAGCAGCAGCGTCACCACGGTGTCGCGGAACGTCGCCTCCTTCTCGTGCATGAAGGACAGCGGGTGATGGGGATCGGTCACCACGCGCGACAGGCGCGCGGGATCGAGGATGCCCTCTTCGAGATCGAACTCCCAGGCGCGGTTCTGCTGCGCCATCAGGCGCCGCTGAAGCCGGTTGGCGAGACGGGCGACGATGCCCTGCAGATGCGCGAGCTGCTTGTCGAGATAGGCGCGCAGGCGCTCCAGCTCGTCATGGTCGCAGAGGTCTTCGGCCGCGATGATTTCGTCGAATTTCGGCGCGAAGGCGTGGTATTCCGGCCCGCGCGGCTCGTTCTTGCCGTGCGAATTCGGACGCGTCGCCTCGCCCGGCGTCTCGTCGTCGCCGAGCTCGCCGTCGTCGAAGGTGTCGGAGGTCGAGGCCTGCGCGCTTTCCATCGCGCTGTCGCTCATCTCCTCGCTGGAGGCCTGCGCCTGGTCGGCACTCATCTCCTGCGCGGCATCGGAATCGGGCGAGCCCTCGGCGCCGGACTGATCGTTGTCGCCGTCCTGGTTCTCGTCGTTGTCGTCATTGTCCTCGCTGTCGGCACTGCGCTCGTCGCCGAGTTCGAGCGCCGTCAGGAGGTCATGCACCGCGTCGCCGAACCTGGTCTGGTCCTCGACGAGGTTATCAAGCCGGTCGAGCCGCTTGCCGATCTTGTCTTCGAGAATCGGACGCCAGAGGTCGACCATCTTCTTGGCGGCCGTCGGCGGCGCCATGCCGGTCAGGCGCTCGCGCACCAGCATCGCCAGCGCATCGGCCAGCGGCGCATCGGCACGGTCGGTGATCTCGTCGAACTTGCCGCGATGGAAATGGTCGTCGAGCATCGCGGTGAGATTTTTGGCAACGCCGGCCATGCGGCGCGCGCCGATTGCCTCGACGCGGGCCTGCTCCACCGCCTCGAACACGCCGCGCGCCTGCGGATTGCCGGGCATCAGCTTGCGATGCAGCTTGGCATCGTGACAGGCGATCTTGAGCGCGATGGAGTCGGCGTGGCCGCGCACGATCGCGGCGTCGCGCTTTGTCATCTTGCGCGCCGGCTCCGGCAGCCGCGCCTTGCCGGGCGCGAGGCCCGGACGCTCGGCCGCGAAGGAGACGTCGAGCTCCGGCGACTTGGCGATCGCCTTGAGACAGGAGGCGACGGAGCGCTTGAACGGCTCGGTCGGCGCTTCCTTGGTGTTACGGAATTTGGAGTTGGATGATGATGTGCTCATAGCGACTTCGTAAACGAATGGCGCGTCACGCCGCCGGGATAGCCCTTGAGGGTGCCGAATTCCTCGTACCCGCAGGAACGATAAAAGCCCGGCGCCTGGAAACTCATCGTATCGACATGGGCCTGGACCGCGCCCTGCCGTCTTGCCTCGTCCTCGATCGCCGCGATCAGCTTCGTGCCAACGCCCTTGCCGCGCTGCTTCTGATCGATCCAGAAATACTGGATGAACAGAACCGTGGCCCAGAGGTGCCCGACGATGCCGCCGACAATCTTGCCGCGGTCCTTCAGCGAGACCGCGATGCCCTTGAACTTCTGCTTCCCGAAGTGCTCGTCGTTATAGGCGCCGAGCCCGGCGAGCACAGCCTTCTTGGTCGTCCCAATGGTGCGCTCGACGGTGATGGTGGCCATGGACTAGCTGAGTGCCACGTTGACCGAGGATTCCGGCAGCTCTGCATTGAAGCAGCGCTGGTAGAACTCGGCGACCAGGGGACGCTCGAGCTCGTCGCACTTGTTGAGGAAGGTGACGCGGAACGCAAAGCCGATATCGCTGAAGATGTCGGCGTTCTCGGCCCAGGTAATCACCGTGCGCGGGCTCATCACCGTCGACAGATCGCCATTGGCGAAAGCGTTACGGGTGAGATCGGCAAGGCGGACCATCTTGTTGACGATGTCGCGGCCTTCCTGGGTCCGATAGTGCTTGGCCTTGGCCAGCACGATCTCAACCTCCTCGTCGTGGCTGAGGTAGTTCAGCGTCGTGACGATCGACCAGCGGTCCATCTGGCCCTGGTTGATCTGCTGGGTGCCGTGATAGAGGCCCGAGGTGTCGCCGAGGCCGACCGTGTTGGCGGTCGCAAACAGCCGGAACGACGGGTGCGGCTTGATCACCTTGTTCTGGTCGAGCAGCGTCAGGCGTCCGGAGACTTCCAGCACGCGCTGGATCACGAACATCACGTCCGGGCGGCCGGCGTCGTATTCGTCGAACACCAGCGCGACGTTGTTCTGGAGTGCCCAGGGCAGGATGCCGTCGCGGAATTCGGTGACCTGCTTGCCGTCACGGACCACGATCGAGTCCTTGCCGACGAGGTCGATACGGCTGATGTGGCTGTCGAGGTTGACGCGCACGCAGGGCCAGTTCAGGCGGGCGGCGACCTGCTCGATATGGGTGGATTTGCCCGTGCCGTGATAGCCGGTCACCATCACGCGGCGGTTGCGGGCGAAGCCGGCGAGAATGGCGAGCGTGGTGGCACGGTCGAAGCGGTAGTCGGAATCGACTTCGGGCACATGAGGATCGACTTCGGAATAGGCCGGCACTTCGAGATCGCTGTCGATCCCGAACACCTGGCGGACCGACACCTTCATGTCGGGCAAACCGGAAACTTCCTCAACTTTGGACAGAGCGGCGGTCGTCATCAATCCTCCGAGGTCCCGGGCGATCCCGAGACCAGTTATTTGCACGGTGGCTGCGGCTGGGTGCGTTTGCGAACCTATCAGAGACAACGTGCGGGCAGAAGCCCGCCCCACAATCAAAGTTCCGTTGTCTTTTCATTTAGATAGGCGAGGAACGCAGTTTTTGGAGGGCTGCCTTGCGAATCACGCTCGAATTTCGGGCGGGGTAACGGGTCTGCCCATGCGAATGGCACTTTTCCCGTCTCTCCTTACTTATGTAGGGTCTGGGCCCTTAAGGGCCTGAACTCTTCTGAACCCTTCTGAACCCCTGGACCCGCCGCCGACACGAAAGACGTCGTGACATCCTTCCTTGATCCCCTCATCTCGTTCGTTTCGGCCCATGCGTGGCTGGCTTATCTGACCCTGTTCCTGGCAGCGCTGCTCGAAGCCGTTCCGGTGGTGGGATCGGTGATCCCCGGCTCGACCATCATCCTGGCGCTGAGCGCCCTGATCCCGGGCGGCGAGTTGAAGCTGCAGTGGGTGCTACTGGCCGCCGCGCTCGGCGCGGTGCTGGGTGACGGCTCGGCCTACTGGATCGGGCACCGGCAGCAACGCGAGATCCTCAACACCTGGCCGCTGACCAATTATCCGCGTGTGGTCGAGCAGAGCGAAAGCTTCTTCAACCGCTTCGGCACCTGGGCCGTGTTCTTCGCCCGCTTCGTGCCGCCGATCCGCGCCTTCGTGCCCGTGACCGCCGGCGCGCTCGGCATGCCGCCTGTGCGCTTCTACGCCGTCAACATCCCGGCGATCCTGGTCTGGGCACCGGCCCATGTGCTGCCGGGCGTGCTGGCCGTGTCGGCCCTGCATGAATATGCCGGACTGCCGCACCACGAGCATATCGGCAAGCACATGTGGATTTTGACCGTAGTCGGCGTCGCCATCGTGCTGGGCGTGGGGGTGTGGATCTATCGCCGGCGGAGCGGCGGCGGTGCGGTCGCGACTGCGAAGCCACCAGCCTGAATCTGCTGCATCCAAGCACTCTGACCTCATCCCGAGGAGCCCGCAAAGCGGCGTCTCGAAGAATGGCCGCAGGCGATAGCCGGGCCTGCATGGTTCGAGACGCGCGTTCCGCGCTCCTCACCATGAGGGTTTAGCTTTTGGAGTCCGCCGCCCCCATTCTCCGCCCCGGCGCGGGCCCAACATACCTCGCCCGTGGCCTGATCAGCTTGCCGAACTGCAATTGCTCGCTGGCGTGCGCGATCCAGCCCACGCTGCGGGCCATGGCGAACAAGGCGAGCTCGCTGCCCACCGGCAGTCGCAGCGCATGCACGAGCACGGCGAGCGCGTAGTCGATATTGACGAGCTCGCCGGTCGCTTCGACGATCCGCTCGGGCACTTCGCGGGTGAATTTTCGCGGCGCGCCGGCGCGGGTGAGCGCATTCAGCAGCGATTGCGCGCGGGGATCGCCGCGCTTGTAGACGCCGTGGCCGAAGCCGGCAAAGCGCTCGCCAAGCGCGACGCGCTCGCGCACCATCGGGCCGACGTCGCGATCGATCAGCGTTTTCACCAGCTGCGAGGCCAGCACACCGGCGCCGCCGTGCTTCGGTCCCTTCAGCGCTGCGAGGCCGGCGATGACGGAGTCGTAGAGATTGAGGCCGGTCGAGGCCGCGCAGCGTGCGGTGAAGGTCGAAGCGTTCAATTCATGATCGGCGAGCAGCACGAGCGCGCGGCGGATCAGGTCGGGCGCATGCTTGTTGTCCGCCGCCCAGGCCTTCGCGATCTGCTGATGCAGCGGCTCGGATGAGGGCTCGGCGTTCAGCATGGTTGCAACCAAGAGCCTGACGATGCGCCCGCCGACCATCGCGCGGCCATCGGGCGCGCGGGTGAAGGCACGGGGATCGGCGCTCGCGGCAAGCGCGAGCACGGCGATGGCGCGGTCGATCGGAGCCGCGCGACGTGCGGCTTCCGCGATCGCGCGCATCTCGTCGGAGATCTCGGGTTGATTGTCCGGCGCAAACGGATCGACGTCGGAGACGTCCCAGAGCAGCGTCGCGGCGTGCTCCAGCGTGTCATTCTCGGCGAGATCGACGCAATTGACGCCGCGGTAGATCGCACCGTCCTCGGTGATGGTCGAGATCTCCGTGTCCATGACCGGAAGGTCAGCGTCGAAGCTGCGCAGGCCGCGCGGCTCGGGCGACGGGACACGGCGCTCCTTCAGGGAGCGGACGTCCTCGGCGCGGTAGCGGTTTTTTCGCGAGTCCGGCGTCGGCTCGGAGCGGATCAGGCCGCGGCTGACATAGGCGTAGAGCGTTGCCGGCGAGATCGCGAGCTCGGCGGCGGCTTCCCGGGCGGAGAGGTAGAGCCCATCGGAATTTTTCATATTGATTTATGTAATCAAGATTGATCAATCTGTCGAGAGGCCCGATTTTTCTCCCGTGAACAAGGAGATTTGGGCCATGAACATCCACCTCACCAAAAGCCAGATCGGGCTGGACGGCGTTCCCGCGGCTGAAACCGTGCTGAGCCATGTCGATGGCGAGCGCGGCGAACTGATCATCGCTGGCGAGCATGTCGGACGCCTCGCCGCTATCTCGAGCTTCGAGGGCGTCACCGCCCGGCTCTGGAACGGCGCCAGCAAGACCAGCCTGAGCGAAGCCAATGTGCGGGCGAGCCTGGGGGCCGCGCGCGAGCGGGCCTTCGCGCGGCTGGACGAGCTGCTGCCGGCGACGCGCGGCATGGGCATCGTTGACGGGTTTCGCGCGGCCGTCGCGGGACTTCGCGCCGAGCACGGGCTCGCGCATGAAGCGACCATTGTCGGCGCGTTCCCGGTGATCGCGGGCGCGCTGGTCCGGCGCGCCAAAGGGCTCGAGCCGATCGCCCCCGATCCGAACGTGAGCCATGCCGCCGATACGCTTCGCATGCTGCACGGGCGCGCCCCCGCCTCGCGCGAAGTCACCGCGCTGGACGCCTATCTCGTCACCGCCAGCGACCACGGCATGAACGCCTCAACCTTCACCGCACGCGTGGTCGCCTCGACGCAGGCCGACCTGTTTGCGGCGGTGACCGCCGGTTATTGCGCGCTGACGGGGCCGCTGCACGGCGGCGCGCCGGAGCCGGTACTGGAAATGCTCGATGCGATCGGCTCGCGCGAGCGCATCCAGCCCTGGGTGGACGCGGCACTCGCCCGCGGCGAGCGAATGATGGGCTTTGGTCACCGCGTCTATCGCGTCCGCGATCCGCGCGCCGACGTGCTCAAGACCGCGGTCGAGGCGCTTGCCTCCAACGGCGCCGACCTGCCGTTTGCCGGCGAGGTCGAGGCCTATATCCGCAGCGCCTTGCGCAAGAAGAACCCGGAGCGGCCGCTGGAGACGAACGTCGAGTTCTTCACCGCGATCCTGCTCGATGCGCTGGCGATTCCGAGGCAGGCCTTCACGCCGATCTTCGCGGTGGCGCGCGCCGCAGGATGGACCGCGCATGCGCGCGAGCAGCAGCGCACGGGGCGGTTGATCCGGCCGAGCTCGTCCTATGTGGGGGCAATGCCTTCGTGAAGCGCGATGCGTGCTTCCCCTCTCCCCTTGTGGGAGAGGGTGGATCGCCGCGCAGCGGCGAGACGGGTGAGGGGTATCTCTCCGCGCACGAATTTCTTGCAACGAACTCGCGGACGGAGACCCCTCATCCGGCGCTTCGCGCCACCTTCTCCCACAAGGGGAGAAGGGAAGAAAGCGAGTGAGGCCTCAGGCCTCCCGCACCACCGTCTTCAGATAATTATACGCCTTGATGATCTCGATCAGGCGATCCTCGGTCGAGCGGTCGCCGCCATTGGCGTCGGGGTGGTGCTGCTTCACCAGCGCTTTGTACTTGCTCTTGACGTCGGCGAGCGTGGCGCTGGGGCCGAGGCCCATGACCTGGAGCGCCTTGCGCTCGGCGTTCATCACCTTGCGGGTTTCGACCTTGGGCTGGGAGGCCTCCGGACCCTTCCGCCAGCCGGCTCGGCCGTTGAGCTCCGCAAACATGCTGAACGGATCGAAGGCGCCGTCGATCTCGGATTCCGCGCCCTTCTTGACGCCACCATTGGCGCCCATCGTCCAGGTCGGACGGTGCCCGGTCAGTGCGTCCTTCTGGTAGCGCGCGACGGCGTCGGCATTCATGC
The DNA here is from genome assembly GCF_058804065.1 of Bradyrhizobium sp. GW821-FHT13H05. NCBI lineage: Bacteria > Pseudomonadati > Pseudomonadota > Alphaproteobacteria > Hyphomicrobiales > Nitrobacteraceae > Bradyrhizobium > Bradyrhizobium sp. GW821-FHT13H05. The sequence continues at coordinate 56,589 of NZ_JBXAPO010000023.1, forward strand.
CGGAGAAGAAATTGTAGTTCTGGTTATACTCGCGCACGTGGTTGAGGCAGAAGTGCCAGTACTCGCGCGAATTCTCGCGGCCCTTGGGCGCACGATGGGCGCCCTTGTTCTGGCACCCGGTCCATTCGCAGCCGACTGCGGTGTCGCGCGGCTTCACTTCCGCCTGCTTGCCTTTCGGCTTGACGCGGATGGAGTCGAAGAACTTTGATGAATCGATCGGCATGACTGACTTTGACTACGCAATGCAAAAACCTTCAAGTCTTGACATTGCAATTAGCTGAGAACCCCGGCAATTGACGGAGTGCGATCGCACACCTTAATGGCACGCCCATGGCTATGAGAGACACTATCAGCAACAAGTTGCAGGAAGCTTTCACGCCGGAAAGCCTGCAGGTCGTCGACGAGTCACATTTGCATGAGGGCCATGCCGGCCATCGGCCGAGCGGCGAGACGCACTTTCGCGTTTATATCGTGTCGCAGGCCTTCAAAGGGAAGAGCCGGGTCGACCGCCACCGCATGATAAATTCGGCGCTGGCTGCGGAACTCTCCGGCAGCGTGCACGCGCTGGCCATCCACGCGCAGGCGCCGGGGGAAGGCTAACCGCTGTCATGCCCCGCGAAAGCGGGGCATCCAGTACTCCGAGACGTCGCGGCTAGAATCGAGCTGCCGCGGCGTACTGGATCGCCCGCTCCAGTGCGCAAGTGCGCACAAGGCGGGCGATGACACCGACCGTGCGTCAAAACGACGTCCCCGCCCTTCTCGGCTTGGCCTCCTCCAGCTCGGCGTCGCGCGGCACCGGTGAAATACGGAGCGCGGTGATGCGGTTGCGTTCGCGGCGGAGGACGCGGAAGCGGAAGCCGTGGAAGGTGAAACTCTGGCCGCGGTCGGGGATCGAGCGCGCCTCGTGAATGACGAGTCCGGCGACCGTGGTTGCCTCTTCGTCAGGCAGGTGCCAGTCCATGGCGCGGTTGAGATCGCGGATCGGCACCGAGCCATCGACCACGACCGAGCCGTCCGGCTGGGCGCGCACGCCGGCGACCACGACGTCATGCTCGTCGGAGATGTCGCCGACGATCTCTTCCAGAATGTCTTCCAGCGTCACGAGACCTTCAACTTCGCCGTACTCGTCGACGACCAGCGCGAAGTGGGTTTTCCGGCGTCGGAACGCCTTGAGCTGCTCGGCGAGCGGCCGCATCTCCGGCACGAACCAGGGCGGCAGCGCGATGGTGGAGACGTCGATGCGCGAGGTGTCGCCATCGGCGGCGCGGATCGCGCGCAAGAGATCCTTGGCGTGAAGCACGCCGATGATGTTTTCCGGCTTCTCGCGCCAGAGCGGAATGCGGGTGTATTCGGTCGCCAGCACCTCGCGGACCAATTCGTCCGGCGGCATGTCGGCGTTGATCATCATCATCTCGGTGCGATGGATCATGACGTCGGAGACCTGGAGCTCGCGCAGGTCCAGCAGGCCGCCGAGCATGTCGCGGTCCTGCTTCTCGACCTTGCCCTCGTGATGCAGCAGGTCGACCGCGCCGCGCAGGCGCTCGGTCGGCGACAGGATCGCCTGGTGCTCACCGGCCAGACCAAACAGCCGCATCAAGAGGCGGACGATGACTTCCACGATTCTGAGCAGCGGCCCCAGCACGTACATGGTCAGCCGCATCGGGCGGGCGACCGCAAGCGCCATGCGGTCGGGAGCGTTGATGGCGATGGTCTTCGGCAGCACCTCGGCGAAGATCACGACCAGGGCGGTCATCACGCCGGTGGCATAGAGCACGCCGACATCGCCGAACCAGGCGGTGAAGATGGCGGTCGCGAGCGCGGAGGCGCTGATATTGGCGATGTTGTTGCCGAGCAGCAGCGCGCCGATCAGGCGCTCGCGCATGTCGAGCAGCTGCGAGACGACGTCGGCATCGCGATTACCCTGCTTGGACAGCCGCAGCATGCTGGCGCGCGAGGCGCCGGTCAGCGCGGTCTCGCTCGCGGCGAAGAAGCCGGAGACGAGCAGGCAGAAAATGACGATGGTGAAGCCGAGCCAGTCCATGAATCACTCTGGTTTCTTGTCTTAACGCGTTTTCCCGGCGCGAACCGGTCCCCACTTCGCTTGAAAACGCTTTAGAGAAATTCAGCCACGCATCACGCCTTGTGGGCGAGCTTCTCTTGCAGGAAATCGCGCACCGGCGCCGGCTCGACGTCCTTCGCGATCACCGCGCGCCCGACAGCCTCAAGCAGGATGAAGGTGAGCTTGCCGCGCTTGACCTTCTTGTCCTGCGCCATCAGGGCCATCAGCGCGTCGGCGTCCGCCAGCCCTTCCTGCGCAAAGCCTGCGATATCCTGCAAGCGCGTCGGCAGGCCGGCTTCAATGAGGTGCCGCTCGACGCGCGCCGCCTCAAGCTCGCCGATCATGCCGAGTTTTGCGGAAAACTGCGCCGCCAGCGTCATGCCGATAGCGACGCCCTCGCCGTGGAACAGGCGGTCGGAGAAACCGGTCGCGGCCTCCAGCGCATGACCGAAGGTGTGGCCGAGATTGAGCAATGCGCGCTCGCCGGTCTCGCGCTCATCGCGCGAGACGACGCCCGCCTTGGCGCGGCAGGAGGTGGCGATCGCGTGCTCGCGGGCAGAACCGCCCTTGAAGATGTCCGCGTGGTTCTTTTCCAGCCAGGTGAAGAAGGCCTCGTCGCCGAGCACGCCGTATTTGGCGACCTCGGCATAGCCGGCGCGGAACTGGCGCGGCGACAACGTGTCGAGCACGGCGGTGTCGGCGATAACAAGCACCGGCTGGTGGAAGGCGCCGAGCAGATTCTTGCCCTGCGGCGAATTGATGCCGGTCTTGCCGCCGACGGAGGAATCGACCTGCGCCAGCAGCGAGGTCGGCACCTGCACGAAATCGACGCCGCGGCGCAGGATCGCCGCGGCAAAGCCGGCGAGATCGCCGACCACGCCGCCGCCGAGCGCGATGACGAGATCGTTGCGCTCGATCTTTGCGGCGATCAGGGCTTCGCTGACCTTTTCCAGGCCCGCATAGGTTTTGGAGATCTCGCCTTCCTCGACGACGATGCGCGAGGTCGGGATGCCGCTGGCTGCGAGCGATGCTTCGGTCGGCTCGAGCCAGTATTTTGCCACGGTACGATCCGTCACGATCGCGGTGCGCACGCCGGGGCGCAAGGCCGCGACCCGTTCGCCGAGCGAGGCCAGCACGCCGCGGCCGATGACGATGTCGTAGGCGCGATCGCCGAGCGCGACGTCGACATTGACAGGGTCGGAATGTTTCAAGGGCGCAGTCATCTTAACGCACTCGCGACGTCGGATGGAGGTTCGGACGCGGCGACATGGCCGCAGAGATGGCCGCGCAACGTCTCGATGGTCTCATCGACGATTCTGTCGTGCGGCACGTCGCGCGAGGCGATGGTGAGGTCGGCCTTGCCGTAGATCGGCTCGCGCTCGGTGAGCAGGCGCGTGACCGTCCCTTCCGGGTCGGCGGTCTGGAGCAGCGGACGATCGGCGCGGCGGCGGACGCGGCGCATGATGACGTCGTGGTCCGCCCTGAGCCAGATCGAGATCGCCTTGGCCGCGATCCGGTTGCGGGTCTCCTCGCGCATGAAGGCGCCGCCGCCGGTCGCCAGCACCACCGGGCCGCCGTCGAGGAGACGGGCGATCACGCGGGCCTCGCCATCGCGGAAATGCGCCTCGCCGTGGCGCTCGAAGATTTCCGGTATGGTCATGCCGGCCGCCGCCTCGATCTCGGTGTCGGCATCGACGAAGGGCAGCTTGAGCCTGAGAGCCATGCGGCGGCCAATGGTGGATTTGCCCACCCCCATCATGCCGACGAGCACGATCGAGCGCGCCCCGAGCGCCGACAGAATGTCGGCCTCAGGCGAAGCTTGGATCGGCAACGCGGCGTCGGACATGGATGTTGCTCTGGATCTCGCTCTGGGTCCTGCTCGATCTGCCGCCAAAGGCGGCATGCTTTGGCCACCTATACGACCCCGAAGGGGCCCTCGCCAGAGGACTCTTGCCACGAAACGGCGAACATGTTGGATGATTTCATTGGTTAATTTGCCCGCCAAGAGCCTGACCGAGACCCTTGACCGAGACCTTGCGATGCCCAGCCTGTTCCGCTTCCTGACGGCCGTCGCCGTGATCGCCGGCATCGTCTATGGCGTGGTCTTCGCGCTGGCGAACTTCGTGAACCCGAAGTCGCGGGAAATGACGGTGACGATCCCACCGGATAAGTTTCTCAAGAAATAGGAGCTAGCCTCCGGGGCATGCGTGCAAAGCCCTCAGATATGAAGCTCACCGGCCTGTTCCTCGACATGCTCGCGGCGGAACAGGGCGCCGGCCCCAACACGCTCGACGCCTACCGCCGTGACCTCACCGATTTCTCCGAGTTTCTCGGCCGCACCGGCCATGCATTCGCGGACGCCGAGACGCAGACGCTGCGCGATTATCTCGCCGATCTCGATACGCGCGGCTTCAAATCGACCAGCGTGGCGCGGCGGCTGTCGGCGATGCGGCATCTCTATCGCTTTCTCCTGAACGAACGGATCCGCACCGAGGATCCCGCCGCGATCCTGTCCGGTCCCAAGCGCGGCCGCGGCCTGCCAAAAGTGCTGTCGATTGCGGATGTCGACCGCATGCTCCGCCGCGCCAAGGAATTGAGCGAGGCGGAGGAGGCCTCGCCCTCGAAGCGGCTGCGCGCCTTGCGGCTCTATTGCCTGCTCGAAGTGCTCTACGCCACGGGCCTGCGCGTCTCCGAGCTGGTAGCGCTGCCGCGCACGGCGGCCAAGCGCGACGCCCGCATGATCGTGGTGCGCGGCAAGGGCAACAAGGAGCGCCTGGTGCCGCTGAACGAGGCCTCGCGGCAGGCGATGGCGGATTATCTCAGCGCGACGGAAGCTGCGAAGACGGAGAAGAAGAAAGACAGCCTCGCCGCCTCGAAATGGCTGTTCCCCTCCTTCGGCGAGAGCGGACATCTGACGCGGCAGCATTTTGCCCGCGACCTCAAGGAGCTCGCGGTCGCCTCGGGACTGCAGGCCCGGCTGGTGTCTCCGCACGTGCTGCGCCACGCCTTTGCCAGCCATCTGCTGCACAACGGCGCCGACTTGCGCATCGTGCAGACCCTGCTCGGCCACACCGACATCTCGACCACCCAGATCTACACCCATGTGGTCGAGGAGCGGCTGAAGAGCCTGGTGCGCGACCTGCACCCGCTGGCGGAGAAATAAACAGGTCTCGTGCCCCGGACGCAGCGCAGCGTGGAACGGTGCGCTGCTGAGCCGGGGCCCATGCCGCTGGGTCCCGGCTCTGCGCAGCAGCGCTAAAGAAGCGCTGCAGCGCGTCCGGGACACGAGAGCTCAGTTGGGAGGACCGTGAAACCGCCTTGACTTCGGCCACATCTCCGCAGAAAGAGCCGGAGCCTCACGATTGATTTGGCGGGCTGCCGGCAGCACACAAGCCAACTCATTGAAGAAGCTACACTTCTTTCCGCGACCCGAACCTCGCTTCGCTCTCAAGCCCCGTCCCCCTATATTGAGTTGATGCCAGACCAGATGCGCAGCTATCTCGACTTCGAAAAGCCCGTCGCCGAGCTCGACTCCAAGGTCGACGAATTGCGCACGCTTGCGGCCTCCGGCACCGATATCTCCGAGGAGATCGGGAAGATCGAGGACAAGGCGGCCCAAGCGCTGGCCGACCTCTATCTGAACCTGACGCCGTGGCAGAAGACGCTGGTGGCGCGGCATCCGCAGCGGCCGCATTTCAACGACTTCATCAAGGGCCTGATCACCGAGTTCACGCCGCTCGCCGGCGACCGCAAGTTCGGCGAGGACGAGGCGCTGGTCGCCGGCTTCGGCCGCTTCCGCGGCGAAGCCATCTGCGTGATGGGCCAGGAAAAGGGCGATTCCACCGAAAGCCGCATCAAGCACAATTTCGGCATGGCGCGGCCCGAAGGCTATCGCAAATGCGTGCGGCTGATGGAGATGGCCGAGCGGTTCGGCCTGCCGGTGCTGTCGCTCGCCGATTCCGCCGGCGCCTATCCCGGCATCGGCGCCGAGGAGCGCGGCCAGGCTGAAGCCATCGCGCGCTCGACCGACGCCTGCCTCGCGCTGACCGTGCCGAACGTCGCCATCATCACCGGCGAGGGCATGTCGGGCGGCGCCATCGCCATCACCACCGCCAACAAGGTGTTGATGCTGGAGCACGCGATCTACAGCGTGATCTCGCCGGAAGCGGCGTCGTCGATCCTCTGGCGCGACGGCACCAAGGCACAGGAAGCCGCCAACAACATGAAGATCACCGCCCAGGACATGCTCCGCTTCGGGGTGATCGACAGCATCCTGAAGGAGCCGGTCGGCGGCGCCCATCGCGACCCCGCCGCCATGATCGCCACCACGGGCGATGCCATCGCCAAGGCCTTTGACGAGCTCCGGGGCCTAGACGGCGACGCCATCCGCAAGCAGCGGCGGCAGAAATTCCTCGATATCGGCCGGAAACTGGGCTGATTCGGACAGTTTTCGTGTCCCAGACGCGCTGCAGCGTGAAACGCTGCTGCGCAGAGCCGGGACCCAGCACGCGCCGCGGGTCGCCTGAGGCATGGGCCCCGGCTCTGCAGCGCACCGCTGAAGGAGCGCTGCGCTGCGTCTGGGGCACGAGAGATCACCCCCGGGTAACCCCGCGTTAACCCTTTTTTTGCCCAAATCGGCGATCTCAGTAGCGTTTTGGCCGCAAGGCCCAAGTTCGTCCCAAGTTACGGCCCAGTTTAAGTCTCTGTTGACCACACCTTGGGGCCAACGGGCTCGTGATCCCCGCTCGGGTTGCGACCACATGACCCAGAGGTTAGAATTTTAATCAATGGCTTCAGGGCATAAGCGCTGGAGCGTGGTCTCGAAAAAGCCCGTCATCACGGGTCCGGATGTCCGGTCGGATCATGCTTCGAGATTGGGGTTCGCGCTCTGCCCGGCACGTTGTGGGGTTCGTCTTGATCACTAGCTCGCTTGCTCGCGCGCTCTTGGCTTCGGTTGCGCTGATGACGGCCAGTGTTCTGCTGGCTGGCTGCGACACCGACCAGGTGTCGCTCGCGACCAACGCCAAGGCCAATCAGCCGGTGCCGCCAAAGCTTCTCGCCGCGATGGTCGAGAAGGACATGGATCTGCAATCGCCGATCCTGGTGCGCCTGTTCAAGCAGGAAGCCGAGCTCGAGGTCTGGAAGCAGGCCCGCAACGGCCAGTTCGCGCTGCTCAAGACCTATCCGATCTGCCGCTGGTCGGGCGACCTCGGACCGAAGGTGCGTGAAGGCGACCGCCAGGCGCCGGAAGGATTCTACTCGATCAATCCGAGCCAGATGAATCCGCAGTCGGCCTATTACCTCTCGTTCAACACGGGCTACCCGAACGCGTTCGACAAGGCTTTGGGCCGCAGCGGCTCGCAGCTCATGGTGCATGGCGATTGCTCCTCGCGCGGCTGCTACGCGATGACCGACGAGCAGATCGCGGAGATCTATTCGCTTGGCCGCGAATCCTTCTTCGGCGGCCAGAAGGCGTTCCAGCTGCAGGCCTATCCGTTCAAGATGACGCCGGTGAACATGGCCAAGCACCGGAACAATCCGAACATGCCGTTCTGGAAGATGATCAAGGAAGGCTATGATCATTTCGAGGTGACGCGGCAGGAGCCGAGGGTCGATTTCTGCGAGAAGAAATACGTCTTCGACGCGGCCAAGACGCCCGATGCCAAGCGCGATCCGGTGTTCGACGCCTCGGCAAAGTGCCCGGCCTATATGATCCCCGAGGATGTCGCGAGCGCCGTGCGCGAGAAGCAGGCGCGTGACGAGGCCGAATACGCCAAGCTCGTCTCCCGCGGCACGCCGGTGGCGCGCATGAACACCGGCATCGACGGCGGCATGAACAAGATCTTCGCCGCCAAGATTCCGGAAGGCTCGACCGGCCTGTCGGAGGGTGCCGAAGGCACCACGCTCCAGATGCTGGCGATGGCGAAGGCGCCCGGCACGATCCCCGGACACGTCAATCCGCCCAAGCCGAATCTCGATGCGGCCGCGCCCGCGCCGCAGGAAGAACCGGTCGTTGCCGTCAGTGCGCCCGCGACCAACACGCGCGTCGCCGCGGCTGCCCCCGCCGAAAAGTCCGAAGGCGGCGGTTTCTTTTCCAGCCTCGGCCGCAAGATGGGCCTCGGCACCGCCGATACGACGGCAACCACACCGGCGCCGCAGGCAGCCGCGTCTGCCGCTCCGGCCACCACGTCTGCAACGCCGCCCAGCGCCGCGTCGAGGCTGAAGGCCGCGGTGACCCGCTTCGTGCCCGGCCGCGATACGTCCAAGGACGCACCCAAGCCCGTCGTCGCGGCAAAGCCGGCCGAACCCGCGAAGCCCGACACGCGCCTTGCCGCAACGCGCCCGGCGCTGAAGCCGTCTGTGTCGGATGGCGCGGGTGAAGCGACGCAGATCATGGGCGCCGCGCCGGTGGTGTCCTCGAACTCGTTCGACAGCCGCTTTGGGGCGGTGAAGTAAGACATATCTAATCGCTCAAAATGAAGCGGCTTTTCCCGCATTCTGGGCGCCGTCGTTGCGCAGGGCACCTTCCCTGATACTCTCCAAGTCCAAGAGGCTGAGACTTGGATCGAGAGCACACTGAAGGAGTCGCTGGAACACCGTGGACGGAGAGCGAAATCTCCGCCGTGGTCGATAGTTATTTTCGGATGTTGGCCTCCGAAAGAACGGGCGCGGCCTACAGCAAGGCGCAGAATCGGCGTCAGCTCATGACGATCGTGCACCGGTCTGAAGGCTCGATCGAACGCAAGCTTCAAAACATTTCTGCCGTCCTCGATATGCTGGGGACGCAGTGGATCAACGGCTACAAACCGTTGGCGCACTATCAGGACGCCTTGGTGGCTGCCGTTGAACACAACGTCGGACAGGCACCGGATTTTCTTTACCCCGCGAACATTGACACTCAACCGCTGACGCTCAACGACGATGCCGTCTTTGTTCCTCCACCATCCGTCGCAGACTTCGAGAAGACACTGACGCCCGCTGTCCGCCGGCTGGTCGGAAAGTTCGACCCCGCCGAGCGCGACGCCAGGAATCGTCAATTGGGAAAAGCCGGCGAGAAGTTCGTCGTGGAGTTTGAACGCGACCGTTTACGACGCGCTGGGCGCGACGACCTTGCGGATGATGTCCGCTGGGTTTCCGACCTGGACGGAGACGGCTACGGTTACGACGTCCGCTCCTTTGAACCTGATGGCCAAGAGAGGCTTCTGGAGATCAAGACAACGTGCGGGCACGAGCGCACCGCGTTTTGGCTAAGCCGGCGAGAAGTCGACGTCGCCGTAGAGAGAAGTGACCGATATCGAATCCGGCGCGTCTTTCACGTCCGCAACCGTGCGCAGATGTTCGAGATAGCCCCACCACTCGAACATGCGCTCCTCATGACGCCGACCACCTACTCTGCCGAGCCGCGCTAACGCAGTCCCCGGGTTTTGGCGCAGGTTCTCCGGGCCGAGACATCCCATGGGGTCCCAAAACTTGATTGCAGTGATACCATCACCAAGATATACATTTATATATTGTATATCCTGGAGGCTGCAATGCAGGTTTCCAAATGGGGCAACAGCCTCGCTGTACGCTTGCCCAAAGCCCTCGTCGAAGAACTGGGCCTCAAGGAAGGCGACGAACTCGACGTGATAGCCGCCCGAAAGGGCACCATCGAGGTCGAGACCAGGGAAGAGCGGCGTCGACGGGCGATCGCGAACATGCGCGCACGCAACTGGCCGCCCTTGCCTGCTGACTACAAGTTCGATCGCGATGAGGCGAACGAACGGTGAGCGCGTTTCTAGACACCAACATTCTCGTCTACGCGCAGCAGGCCGGAGCCAAGGCAACAATCGCGCAAGACCTGATCGACCAAGGCGGCGCCATCAGCGTGCAAGTCCTGAACGAACTTGCCAACGTCCTGCACAAGAAGCAGGGACGAAGCTGGCGCGACATCGAGCTCCTGTTCGATGACATCGACAGTGCGCTCGATCCGGCGCTCCCACTCACGGCGAAGACGAGCCGGGCGGCCCTCGCGCTCGTGCAGAATGATGGCTTTGCCCTTTACGATGCACTGATCGTTGCCGCCGCGATCGAGGCCGGCTGCGATACTCTCTACAGTGAAGACATGCAGCACGGCCGCAGCATCGGCGGACTCACGATCATCAATCCGTTTCTCTCCCCGTCACCCTGAGAGCTTGTGAAGCTTTCGACGGTGCGACCTGTATGGGAGTGCGGGGCGTCTTCTTTTGGAGGCAA
>NZ_JBXAPO010000024.1:0-66412 GCF_058804065.1 Bradyrhizobium sp. GW821-FHT13H05
TTGAGGTCTTTTGCCCGCCCACGCAGTCCAAGCACGGCACCGATCCCTGCCTGCCGCGGCGCGGCGACGGCCCGGGCGTGTTGACCTGGCGGGCCCGGATGGCAAGCGAGGCGGGCAAGGCCCAGTACAAACCTCGCTCGATCTGCGAATGCATCCATGCCCGCTGGCGCAACTGGAACCTGCGGCTCCTTACAGTGCGCGGTATCCAAAAGGTCCACGCCGTCGTGCTATGGTACGCCCTGACCAACAACATCCTGCAAGGCAACCGACTCCAGCGGGCCGCCTAAACCGGCGCCCAAAGCCGATGCTTGCCTCCAAAAGAAGACGCCCCGCACTCCCATACAGGTCGCACCGTCGAAAGCTTCACAAGCTCTCAGGGTGACGGAAATGGAGCGACACTCGCTGCACCTATCCGGCATTGCGGGCGCCGGTTAGCTCTCGGTCTTCTCATCCAGCGCGAGCCGCGAGAACCTGAAATTGCAGTGGCTGGCGCCGCCCGCCAGCGTTTGCGTCCGCTCCAGGCGAATGCCGCGCGCGGCGTAGGCGACGAAGTCGAGCCCGCAGATGTTCGGCAGGATGTCCTTGTCGCCATCGCGCGCCGCGAGCTTGCAGAAGCCGCAGGCCTTGTAGTTGATGCCGAACTCGAAATTGTCCTCTGGACCCGGTTCGACGAAGTCGTAGATGAAATCTTCCGGAAACTCGATTCGATGGCTTTCAGTAACGCTTCTTGCCGCCTGCTCGCGCAGCAGGGCCTGGTTCTCCGGCGACATGAATTGGCGGCCTGCGGCGAGACGCTCCGCTTCAGGCGCGATCAGCAATTGCGCCTTGTAGGTCTCCCGCTCGATCTCGCCGATCACGGGCACCGGCACGCCATGCCGCCGCAGCACCCGGCTGATGGCCATGAACCCCGTCAGGCGCATGAAGAAATCGCTCATGCGGCTTGCCGCGCCGCCGACATAGGGCATCTGGGTGAGGACGATCTCGAATTCGTCCATCACGTCCTGCTTGATCCGGTCGATATCCGTGAGCTGCGCGCGCCCGCGCAACATCGCCTCGGCAATGTCGAGTCGCTCGCGCATGGCGGCTTCCATTGCGCCTCGATGCGTCTGGTAGAAGGGATGGATCATCTCAGCCATTGGACACCTGATCGAATTGGTCGTTGCAAGGGCGGTGACGCCGGCCTCATTCCGCGGCGATCGCCTCGATCTCCAGCAGCCACTTGCTGTCGACGGTCGCGACGACCACGACCGTCAGCGCGGGCTGGTGCTCCCCGAGCATCGCGCAGCGAACAGCGCGATTGGTCACGAGCTGGTTGCGATCGGTCAGGAACGTGGTGACCTTGACCAGATGCCCGACGCCAAGGCCGGCGGCAGCGAGCACGTTCTTGACGTTGCGCCAGGCCTGCGCGCATTGCGCCTCGAAACCCTCGGGCACCGTGCCGTCGGGATTTTCAGGCACCTGGCCGCTGATGAACAGCAGGCGGCGATGCTCCCTGACTTCAAGTCCCATGCAGTAGCCGCTGGCGGGCGGGTGAACCGTTGCGGGATTGTGGCTGACGATGTGGGCTGGGGGCATGGGGTTTCTCCGGATTGCGGGCCGACCGTATCCGGCGACATCGCCCCGGCGCAAAGCATCTTTCCTGCGGTTCAGCGCAAGAAAATCTATTGCAAGGCCGCGGTCCATCGGTGTCAAACTGCGGTGCGATGACCTACGCCCTTCCCCCGCTCAACGCGCTCCGCGCCTTCGAGGCCGCCGCCCGGCATCTCAGCTTCAAGCTCGCCGCGCACGAGCTGCACGTGACGCCCGCCGCCGTCGGGCAGCAGGTGAAAACACTGGAGGCGCGCCTTGGCGTGCCCCTGTTTGAGCGGTTGCATAAGCAGCTCATCCTGACCGCGGCCGGTCAGGCCTATCTGCCCGGTGTCTCCGAAGGCTTTCGCCACATTGCGCAGGCGACCTCGCAATTGAAACCGGTCGGCGCGGTGCTGCTGCAACTGGGCGCCCATGGCAGCTTCGATTTACGCCGTCTCGATCTGGCGGCGTTTCGCGGCGCGCATGCGGAGATCGGCTTGCGCGTGCTCCAGCCCGCCGGCCTGCATGAATTGGTCGAGGGCAAGGTCGATCTCTTGATCGCCCGCGGTCTCGGCCACCATCCGGGCTATCGCTGCGACCGGATCAATGAGGGATCGGGCCTTGGTGACTGGCTGATTGCGCCTGAAGGCACAGCGGATTGTCCCGAGATCGTCAGTTTTCGCGAATGGCTGCGCGGTCTGCCGGTTGAGAAGGCGCTCGCAAACCGCCGCCCTCGTCTGGTCGGCGCCGTCGGAGGTTGAGGCGTCCCCCGAAGCAGTAAGAAATCGCCGTCTAGAGCCCGCCTCCGACGAGGGCGTTTGCCCCGTCGAGCAGAGCATTCGCACGATATTGTCCAAGCAGCTGTGCCAGAAGCGTGAGCTCGTACTTGAGGCGTCTGTTCCTGCCGAGCGAGCTCCAGATCGGTCGTGAGAGGTGCCCCACTCCCACGAATGGTGCGGTACAACCTCTCAGAACTTGCTTTCCGTGTTGACTCCTACCCTTAGTTGCGTAGCAATTGATGCTTTTAAGGGGTTTGAGATGGGCAGCAGCGGTTCCGGCCGGATCAGTGACTATCCAGGTTCATCCGGTAAAGGCTCGGGCAAGTCGACAGAAGGCGGTGGAGGAAGTGGCGGAGGTCCGGACCGTTGTGCTCAGGCTATCGCTGTAGCGCTTGAAGACATTGAGCACTGCGATTTTTACAAGGCGAACGGAACAGTGCCCTCCCCGGGGCAGCAACTGCGGATAGCGCATAAGAAGCGCATTGTGGCGGAAACAGACGCAGGCATAACGGTCGGCAATCTTCCAACAATATACAATTACCTTGCGGGCTGCCTGAAGGATGGCTGGACGTACACCGGCACGGTCACTGCTTCAAATGGCACAGGCGCCGTCGCCACGATTTCCGCAGATTTTGCTCCCTCTTCGCAGCCATGACTACGACAGGTGGAGTACCGTTACTCATCGGCGAGGTCTTTGTTGACTTCACGATCACGCCGCGCGGTATGGAAAACAAGCTACGTCTTGGTGGCGTCGCTCACGCTGCCCGCGGTTTTTGGGCGTTAGGGCAAACATTCCGCGCAGCAATTATTCTACCAAGCTACTTAGAGCAGTTGACCCGCGACTACTTCGCGACGCTTGGATGTATCGAAGTAGTTCTTTTGGGGATAGTCACTGGCGCTCCCAACCTCACCTTGATCTTCGATGCGACCGAAGTGGCAGACCAAGAGTACGATACGCCGCTACGAGACGAAAAGGGGGTCAAGCTAATCGATATTTCAGCGACGTTGACGCACGCGGAACACGTGCTGATATTCCCGGGCTCGTTTAGTTTAGCCGATGTTTGCGCGATGCTACCCAGCAGCGCTCGCCTACACATTGATGTGGCTTATGACGTCGAGACGCCCAAAACACTCGTCGAAATCAACAGATCAATCGAGACTATTCTCATTTCAACGTCGTCACCATTATTTGCACGAACCCAAGATCAAACCCTTAGTGGTGTTGCAGCAGCTTTTGCGGGCTCCAAGCCGAATTACGTCGTTCTAAAACAGAACCGCGGGGGAGCCGAATTGCTCGACTGCTCAACTGATCCTCCCAATACTGCCGCACTTCCTGCACAACTCGGAACAACAATCAATTCAGTAGGAGTCGGCGATGTCTTCGCGGCCACGTTCCTGACGACCCTCCCTTTGGGCGCCGCTGTCGCAGGTTGGCGGGCTACTTATGCTGCCGCTGCCTATTCACAAACTACCCACCCCGATGTTTTCAAGAAGTACGTTGAGCGCGATCAGCGCCTTTCAATCGACGAGATGACTTCGCTCTGGGGCACATTTCTTCCATGGAGCGCGCGCCCGCTCCTACAGATCTATTTTGCAGCGCCCGACTTCGCCAAAGCCGATCGTAAAGCTATAGACGAGGCTCTGAAGGCATTGACGTATCACAATTTTGCGCCACGACGCCCTGTGGTCGAGAACGGCGAACTTCCACCAGACTCAGACGCGGCCACATTGCGGACCATATACGACAAGGATTGCGAGCTCCTCAAAAAGTGCGAGCTCGTATTTGCGGTGCCGACTGACCGTGATCCTGGCACACTAGTCGAGATCGGGCTCGCCATTGAGGCGGGTATCCCCGTTGTCACATACGATCCTAGCGGCAAAAACAATAATACGATGGTGATCGCAGGGTCCTCATTTTACTCAACCGATCTCGACGCCTGTCTCAACGCAACATTTCAGCTACTCAGCCAGGGTGAGAGTGAGGCTTGATGAGCGCGTTGCTTTTGTGTTCGGGCGGGCTCGACTCCACCACGGTCGCTTACTGGTTGGTAGAGAAGCGAGTTCGGTTTCAACCTGTCTTCTTCGACTACGGGCAGCACTGCGTCCAAAAAGAGTGGGAAACGGTACAAAAAGTGCTGCCGACCTCGGATCTGGCGTCGACCGTTCTACGGGTCGATATTTCCAGCATCTATCAAAATTCTACATCGAGATTGATCAACGAGCCAAATTTGTGGAAAGAGCACGTTGACGATGATGAGCTTTACATCCCTTACCGTACACTTTTGTTCTTTTCTGTAGGCGCCTGCATCGCTCAAACACGCGGCTTCGACACCGTCTACTCAGGCTTTATCAACAGCAATCATGCCAAAGAATTGGACTGCTCCGCCACTTTCCTTAACAGTTTGGACTCGCTTTCCCGTAATCTTGGGCCGATCAGATTCGAGCTGCCATTCCGAGACTGGAGCAAGGCTGACGTCGTCAGGCGAGCAAGTGAACTGAAAGTCCCTATTGGCAAGACCTATTCTTGTCAGCTCTTCAGCGATACGCCCTGCGGGGCGTGCCCTAATTGCGTTGAGCGACTTACCGCGATTGACTCTGTAAAACCATGAGACCATCCAAATCCGAGAGCGACGTTCTAAATGCACTAGGGTATGCGCGTCTGGTTGCGCAACTGGCCCAAGAGAAGGGCGTAGTTCGCAGCAACCAGTTGCATCGCGAGCCTGTACGCCATGTTGGCGCGATCCTCGCGGACGCAGCTCTCCAAGCCGGGCTCAACTACAGGACCGTTGTGAAGGTACGCATTGATAGGATTGTTCACAATTTTCCCGAAGCTGCGACCCTATCCGGAACATTCAATTCGATTGCCGCTATCGGCGTCTCTGAGTTCTTGCAATGGCATCACCACACCAAAGTGTCACGTTTTGTCTGCTTAGCAGAATTACTCATGCGCGAGAACGTCGATGACTTTCAGCAATTGCAAACATGGCTTCGGAGCCCAGCATGCCGTGAAAAGCTGCTCGCAATCCACGGCGTTGGGCCGAAGACCGTGGATTATCTCTGCGGTTTAGTTGGACTGGATTTCATCGCGGTTGATCGGCACATCAGGTCGTTTGCGCATGACGCCGGCGTGACAGCCGCGGACTATGATTTTCTTCAAACAGTGGTTTCTTATGCTGCAGATCTTCTAGGTGTTTCGCGGCGACATTTCGATGCGTCGATATGGACTTACGTATCCAATCAGAAAGCCGCGCCAAGAGCTGGGACTACGCTACAGCTCCCATTCGATGGCGCCATCGCTGTGGCATGACTAGTATGTTTGCATGACTCGCGCATTTGCCTGCCGTTGGGGCTCTCCTGCCGCAAGCTACATCTGCCTCTCTCCTAAAGACATCAGCTTTCCGTCGCGGCCAACACCGGCCCGCCCGCAATCTCCTCACTCCGCCAGCACCTCACCGTGTGCCCGTCGGGGCGCGTTTCCAGCACCGGCCCCGGCTCGTGGCGGCACATGTCCTCCGCGTAACGACAACGCGGGCTGAACGCACATCCGTTCGGCGGATTGAGTGGATTGGGAAGGTCGCCGCCCGTCGTCGCGAGCGGCGCATGGTGTAACGGATCAGGAATGGCCGCGATCAGGGCTTGTGTGTACGGATGCGCGGGCCGTTCAAAAATTTCGCGCCAGTCGCCATTCTCGACGATGCGGCCGAGATACATCACGGCGACCTTGTCGCTCATGTGCTCGACGACGCCGAGGTCGTGGCTGATCATGATGTAGGAGAGACCGAGCGTCTCCTTCAGCTCCAGCAGCAGATTGATGATCTGGGCGCGGATCGAGACGTCGAGCGCCGAGACCGGCTCGTCGCAGATGACGATTTTGGGATTGAGGATCAGCGCACGCGCAATGCCGATGCGCTGGCGCTGGCCGCCGGAGAATTCATGGGGATAGCGGCCCGCCTGTTCGGGCCGCAGGCCGACATGCCGCAACATCGTTGCGACGCGGTCCTCGATCTCGCTCTTTGCGGTCACGCCGTGCACGCGCAGGGGATCCTCGAGCGTGCGACGAACGGTCTGGCGCGGGTTGAGCGAGGCGTAGGGATCCTGAAACACCATTTGCACAATGCGGGCCAGCGCCTTGCGATCGCCGGATTGCCTTGATGTCACGACCTGCCCGTCCAGCACGATGCGGCCGCGCGTCGGCGTCAGGAGGCCAAGGATCGACAACGCGACCGTCGACTTGCCGGAGCCGGACTCGCCGACGAGACCGAGGCATTCGCCGCGCTTCAGCTTGAGATCGACACCATCAACGGCACGGAGCAGCCGCTGGCTGCGGCCCAGCAGACCGCCGCCGAGCGGAAAATGAACCGCGAGATCCTCGACGCTGAGAATGAGATCGTCCGCTCCGCCCTTATGCATCAGGGCAATCGCATATGGCGTGCACGATGCGGCGGCGTCGGCACTGGGCTCCCTCTCCCGCTTGCGGGCCGCGACGAGCTTCGCTCGCGCTGAGAAGGCTGGGGTGGGGGTGTCTCCGCGTCGGGGTTGTCGAGAATTGCGGAGGATATCCCCGTGGGGTGAGAGCCCTCACCCGCCGCGCTCTGCGAGCGCGTCCGCCTCTCCCGCAAGCGGGAGAGGCGGAGCAAGCCAACGCCGTCCTCGTGAAATCCATATGCGATTGCCCTGCCCTATGCATGGTGGTGACACCTGACCAAACCGCCAGCCTCGAGCAAATCCGCGGTCGGCACGACTGTCCGGCAAATATCGGTCGCCTGCGCGCAACGCGGATTGAACCTGCAGCCATCCGGAAAATTCGTGATGGCCGGGACGACGCCGGCGATCTCCTTGAGGCGGGTGCGGCCAAGCGCGGCGCGACTGCCCAGCCGCGGCAGCGAGTCGACCAGGCCCTGCGTATAGGGATGCGCCGGCGCACGGAAGATATCGGCCGAGCCGCGCTCCTCGACGATGCGGCCGGCATACATGACGGCGACGCGGCGGCAGACATTGGCGACCAGGCCGAGATCGTGGCTGATCATCAGGATCGCCGTGCCCCGCTCGGCACAGAGATTGCGCATCAGCTCGATGATCTCCGCCTGCACGGTGACGTCGAGCGCGGTGGTCGGCTCATCGGCGATCAGGAGATCCGGTCCGCAGGCGAGTGCGATGGCGATCATCACGCGCTGGCGCATGCCGCCGGACAGCTGGTGCGGGTAGTCCTTGACGCGGCGCTCCGGCGCGGGGACGCGAACATTCGCCAGCGCCTCGACCGCCAGCTGGTTGGCGTCCCGCCAGCTCTTGCCCTGGTGCAGCACGAACATCTCGGCGATCTGCCGACCCACCGGCGAGACCGGGTTCAGCGCCGTCATCGGCTCCTGGAAGATCATGGCGATGCGATTGCCGCGCAGCTCGCGCTGCCTGGCCGCGGAAAGGTGCTGGATCTCCCGGCCGTCAAACCGGATGGTGCCGGCGCCGATCGACAAGGGTTGCCGCAACAGGCCGATCAGAGCGAGCGCCGTGATGCTCTTGCCGCAGCCGGATTCCCCGACGAGGCCGAACGTCTCGCCGCGATCGATGCGGAACGAAACACCCTCCGCCGCCGCAACGCGCCTCGATCCGTCATCGATATCGATGCGCAAATCCTCGACTTCGATCAGCGGCGCGCCCGTCATGTGCGGCGGCTCCGCGACTGGGGATCGAGGATATCGCGCAGGCCGTCGCCGAGCAGGTTGAGGCCGAGCACCGTCAGGAAGATGGCAAGACCCGGAAACACCGAGAGCCACGGCGCCGTCGTGATCTGGTCGCGGGCCTCCGACAGCATGCTGCCCCAGCTCGGGAACGGCGGGCGGACACCGAGACCGAGGAACGACAAGGCAGCTTCCGACAGGACCGCGCTGCCCATGCCGAGCGTGCCGATGACGATGAGGGGGCCGAGCATGTTCGGCAGCAGCTGCGTGATCATGATGCGCACATCGCCATAGCCGAGCACGGTCGCGGCCTGCACATAGCCCTGGCTCCTCAGCGACAGCGCCGAGGCCCGTGCGATCCGGCAGGTGAAGGACCAGTTGGTCAGGCCAAGCGCGATCAGCAGGCTGGTCAGGCCGGGCCCGAGCACCGCCATGATGGCCAGCGCGAAGATCAGCGAGGGGATCGCGAGCATCAGATTGGTCAAGGCGTTGACGACATCGTCCCACCAGCCGCCAAAATAGCCGGCGCTCAGGCCCAGCGCCACGCCGATGACGCTGTTGATCAGCTGCGACACGATGCCGACCGTCAGCGAGATGCGCGCGCCATAGACGACGCGGGAATAGATGTCGCGGCCCTGCCCGTCGGTCCCGAACCACCAGGTCCAGCTCGGCGGCTCCTCGGCGTTCATCAGATTGGCGTCCAGCACGGGATCGGTGTGCGCCAGCCAGGGCGCGAGCAGGCCGACCAGGATCGCAAGCGCGAACAAGACACCACCGATGACGAGATTGGCGCGGAGCTTCATGCGTATCTGATCCTGGGATCGATCACGCCGTAGAGCAGGTCGATCAGCAGATTGATCGCGAGAAAGAACAGCACGACCACGAGAATGGAGCCTTGCACGGCGGGAATGTCGCGCTGGAGCACGCTGTCGACGAGCAGCGAGCCAATACCCGGCCAGGAAAACAATTTCTCGACGACGACCGCCTGCCCCATCAACGCGCCGAATTGCAGGCCCATGGTCGTGAGAATGAGGACCAGCGCGTTGCGCATCACGTGCCACTTCACGACCCTGGTCTCGCTCATGCCCTTCGAACGCGCCGTGCGGACGAAGTCCGCGTGCATGATCTCGAGCACCGCGGCGCGCGTCGTCCGGGCCAGCAGCGCCATCGGCGAGACGCCGAGTGTCACGGCCGGCAGGATCAGATATTTGCCGCCGCCGTCGCCATAACCAAAGCTCGGCAACCAGCCGAGTTTCAGCGCGAACAAATACATCAACAGCAGTCCGAGCCAGAACTTGGCCAGCGACAGGCCCGACACCGCCAGGACCATCGCTGCGCTGTCGACGATCCCGCCCGGCCGCAGCGCGGCGATGAAGCCCAAGGGCACGCCGAGCACGACCGCGAATGCCATGGATGCGAAGATCAGTTGCAGCGTCGGCCACGCCCGCTTGGCGATCATGGTCGTAACAGGCTCGCGCGTCCGGAACGAGGTGCCGAAATCACCGGTCGCAAGCCTGGCGATGTAAGTGCCGAAGCGCATGTAGACGGGCTGGTCGAGGCCGAGCTGCTTCTTCATGCGCAGCTCGACCTGAGGATCGGCGTCGTCGCTCATGGTCGAGGCGATGCTGCCGGGAACGACGCTGAACAGAACGAACACCAGCAGCACGACGGCAAGCACGGTCGGAATGGTTTGCAGAAGGCGACGGATCAAGAAGGAGAGCATCGGCACTTATCCTCTCTCCCTCCATCTGATGTCGCGATGAAGGGAGCGCGTGTCACTTCGCGGGCGAGGTCTCGTCGACCCAGAGGTCTTCGACGTTCTGATGGGTCAGCTCCGTCGCGTTGAGCTGAACGCCGTGGAGCCACGGCTGCACCGCCATGACGGCCTTGTTGTAGTTGAAGAACCAGACCGGCGCCTCGTCATAGAGCAGCGCATTGGCCTTCTGCAGCAGCTGGCCGCGCTTGGCGACGTCGTCGGACTGTCCGGCCTCGTCGACCAGCTTGTCGAAGTCGGGGTTCTTGAAGTTCATGTAGTTGCAGGCCGATTGCGGCGTCGACGAGTGGAAGCATTTGAGTGCGGCCTGGGGATCCGGGCCGGTCTGCTGGGAATAGACGTAGGCCTGGTAGTCGCCGCTGCGGACCACCTCCGACAGCACCGCGGCCTCGACCTGCTTGACCTTCGCCTTGATCCCCACCCTGTCCAGCATCGGGATGACGGCCGTGACGATCGGCAGGCCCCAGCTCTCGTTCTGGCTGGTGGTCCATTCGAACTCGAAGCCCTGGGGATAGCCTGCGTCAGCGAGCAGCTGCTTGGCCTTGGCGGGATCGTAGGGGTAAGGCTTCATGGTCTTGTCGTAGAGCGGCGAGGTCAGCGGCAGCCAGCTGGTGGCGCGATAGGCCTTGTTCTTGACCAGCTTGTTGATGATCAGATCGGTGTCGATCGCATAGTTGATCGCCTGCCGGACGCGCTTGTCGGTGAACGGCTTGAAGGCGGGATTCATCCCCATGTAGCGCGTGAAGACCTCGGCGACCTCGACGATAGTGCCTTTGAGGTCCGCGTCGGACTGATAGGCGACGTACTGCGCGGGACCGAGCACCGAGGTGTCGATCTCCTTGTTGCGGAAGGCGACGTCGCGTGCCGCGGCCTCGCCCATCACCGACACGATGACCTTGTCGGCGTAGGGCTTGCCGGGCTTGTAGAACCGGTCCCACCGCTCCAGCACGATGCGCGATCCCGGCACGTGCTCGACGAATTTGAACGGCCCAAGGCCGATCGGCTTCTGGATGAAACTTTCCTTGACGGCCTCGTCCGCAGGATAGATCGACGTCAGCGCGGTGAAAAAGTAGAAACCGGGATCGACCTTCTCGGTCAGCTTCATCTCGATGGTGAAATCGTCGATCTTCTTGAGGCCGGAAATCTCCTTGGCCTGGCCCTTCTCGACCGCGGCGGCGCCCTCGATCACGCGGACAAAGCGCGCGCCGGGATAGGCCTTGGCGCCGTCCATGATGCGGTTATAGGACCAGATCACGTCGTCGGCCGTCATCTTGCGGCCATTGTGGAAATAGGCGTCGTCGCGCAGCTTGAAGGTGTGAACGAGGCCGCCGCCCGAGACGACGTCCTCCTTGGCAAGCTCCAGCACCGGCTTTCCTTCTGCGGAATTCCAGATGTAGAGCGACCGGTGCAGCGCCTTGGCGAAAATCTCGTCCTGGGCGCGCTGGGTGGTGTGAATGTCGAGGCTGGTGAAACTCGATCCGTAGGGCGCGGTCATGCGGATGGTTCCGCCCTTGCGCGGGCTCTCGGCCTGCGCCGAGGTGGCAAGCGCCAGTCCCAAACCGGCGACGATCGCCACTATCCTGAACATCATGGTCCCTCCGGCACAGCAGGCGTATTCAGTCAGCGAGTTGACCATTCACCGCACGTCGAACGCAAGCTTCTCTTTTCGTCTTGATGGCGACCAAACCTTGCGCAGCCCCAGACGGAGGGTGGCTCGCTGCCGGTTCCGGAAGGCGGCCCCCCTCGCCCGGCGCCGGCGGTTGAAGCCGCCAACGGATGCGAGCCGCAGCCCGGGAGCCCCCGATTGAGGACCACACGCTCTAGCCGGTTGCGAAATCCGGTTGCCAATCGCGTAGCTTCCGCGCAGCACCTGTGACATCCGCGATGGCCGGGAATGTCCCCGTCTCCACCATCATCGCCCTGGCCAACCGCACCGCCCGTGCTTCGCTGATCGCCCGTTTGCGCGGGTCCTCGATCAGCTCGAAATCGATGTTGTGGGCGAGGCCGAAGATGCGGCGGATGGTTTTTGCGGCGGCGAAGCCGACGGTGTCGGCGAACAGCCGCTGCATGTAGGCCTGCCGTTCGGCCTCCAGACGCGCGGCGCCCTGCGCGCCGGTGAAGAGCGAGGCGGGATAGGCATCGCCGGCGGCTCCGGCGCGCCAGAGGTCGAGGAATTTTCGCGAAAATTCGGTCCAGACCGCTTCCACGGTCTCCAGTAACCAGCGCTCGAACCCAGCTCGTTCGCCCGGCGTTCGCTCGTGGCCAGCGGAGGCAAAATAGGCCATCAGCAGGTTGGCGAGCACGGCGCCGACGTCGAATCCCATCGGGCCGTAGAAGGCGAATTCGGGGTCGATCACCCGCGTCTGGCTCCCGGTCACCATGATCGAGCCGGTGTGGAGGTCGCCGTGGAGCAGCGCCTCGGGGCTTGCCATGAACTTCAGCTTGAGGCGACAGATCGCGACATGCAGCTCCATGTCATCGCGCAACAACGCAGCCAGGCCGTCGAGGTAAGGCGCGGTCCATCGGTTCTGTTCGGCGATGCGGTAGGGGTCGGTGAAGATCAAATCCTCGGTGATCTTGCAGAGCGCGTGATTGCCGGCGAAGGCCGCGATGCCCTGCTTCTTCTCAGCGGCGGACAGCGCGAGGTCGGAGGTGAAGAACAGGGTTCGCGCCATAAAGGTCGTGATGTCGTCGACGAAACGCGGGTACTGCGCCGCGGCAACCATCCCCTTGCGCATGATGATGTGAGGCTCGAGCAGCTCCATCACCGTCAGCGCCAGCGTCTCGTTGTGGTGCAGCAGAGCCGGCACGAGGCCGGGGGCGAGCTCGGCCTGCCGGGACAGAGCGAGGTATTCGTAATGAGCCCGCGACAGCGGCAGCGGCCAGCTTTCGCCGACGAGGCGGACATAGGGCAGCGCCTGCTTCACGGCGACGCCGCCACGGTCGCCCTTGACGATGAAGACGAGATTGAGATTGCCGTCGCCGACCTCGGTGATCGACCACGACACCGGTTCGGCGCCGAGCAGCGCCACGAGGTCCGGCACGCCGGCGAGATAATCCCGCAACGCCGCCTCATGCAGAATGCGGTAGTCCCCGGCCCGGTCTCCGGTCATGACGATCCATCCCATATATGGGCCGGATCGTTACTCCCGCTCCAGGAAGCTCGAGCCGATCTCGGCCTTTCTTTTGATGGGATCGTAATCGCAATAGACGCTGTCCGCCACCAGCGTGTAGCTGGCGCTGACGTTGTATTTGTCCAGCTTGACCGAGTTCAGGCCGATCACCGAGGTGCTCTTGCCCCCGTTCCACTTGAACGGCGTCGAGCTCTTGGCCTGCTCGCAGGCCATCACGGCTTCGTTGAAGACATAGCCCTCGACGAACGCCTTCAGCGTGCGCACCTGCACCGCCATCTTCCATTCGACATAACCGATCGCGCCGAGGCCGACGACGATCAGCACCAGCAGCGCGATGACGATCCTCTGAAAAGTCATATGGGTCCCCCAATAACGCAAACAGGAAATTCTAGAACGGCATTCCCATCAATTTCGACAGGCGCTCGATCGAGAGATAGCCGGCGTGATAGGCCGCGATGCCGATCCCGTGGATGATCGCCGAGATGATCGTGGTCCAGATCAGCTTGCTCCTCATCCGCGTCAGGACCGGCGCGCCGGGGTCGGTGCCGGGGGCGCCGACGCCGTCCTCGTGCTGGCTGCGCACGCCGAACGGCAGCGTCAGGAACAGCGCGATCCACCAGATCACGAAGTAGATCGCAAGCGCGGTCGAGAGCTGGATGGCCATGGGTGCGGCCTTACGCCTGCTCGATTTCGACCAGCGCGCCGGAAAAGTCCTTCGGGTGCAGGAACAGCACCGGCTTGCCGTGGGCGCCGATCTTCGGCACGCCGTCGCCGAGCACCCGCGCCCCTTCCTTCACCAGCGTGTCGCGCGAGGCGATGATGTCGACGACCTCGTAGCAGACATGATGGATGCCGCCGTCGGGATTGCGCTCGATGAATTTTGCGATCGGCGAGGCTTCGCCAAGTGGCTCGATGAACTCGATCTTGGTGTTGGGCAGCGTCGCAAACACCGTGGTGACGCCATGCTCGGGCAGCGGCACGGCCTCGGAGATCTCAGCGCCGAACGCCGCGCCGTAAATCTTTGCAGCCTTGATGGCGTCCCTGGTCGCGATCGCGACATGGTTGAGGCGACCCAGCATGTTTCTTCTCCCTTACACTGTCAGGACGTGTACCAGACAGGGGGGCTTTTTGCCCCAATGTTCGTTGATGACCGCCCGGACAGCGCGTCGCACCGACTCGGCCAGAGCATCCGCATCGCGGCGGCGCGCCTTCGGCAGGCCCTCGATGGTGGAGACCACGGCGTCGAAGACCAAATCGTCAAAGGGCTCGCCGGCCCTGTTCTTTTCGGGAATGCCGATGAGATCGACTTCGGGATCGTCGACAAGCTCGCCCTGCTCGGTCATGGCGACGGCCACGAAGGCGCAGCCGGAAAACGCCAGCTTGCGCCGCTCAGCCACCGCGCGGGACTTGGAGTCCTCCAGGATCGTGCCGTCCTTGTAGAGACGGCCGGAGGGCACTTCGCCGATGACGCCGGGATCGCCCGGGCCGAGCTTGATCAAGTCGCCATTGCGGACGACCAGCACGCGCGGCACGCCGGCGGCGCGCGCCAGCTTGGCGTGCTCGTGCAGGTGCAGCGCCTCGCCGTGGACCGGGATCAGGAGCTGCGGCTTCACCCAGGAAATCATGTCGCGCAACTCGTCGCGGCGGGGATGGCCGGAGACGTGGACCAGATGATCGCGGTCGGTGATGACTTCGACGCCCTGGAGCACCAGATTGTTGATGATCGAGCCGACCGCCTTCTCGTTGCCTGGAATGGTGCGCGAGGAGAAGATCACGCAATCGCCGCGGTTGAGGGTGATCTCGGGATGGTCGTCATTGGCGATGCGCGCCAGCGCCGCGCGGGCCTCGCCCTGGCTGCCGGTGCAGAGCGCCAGCACCTTGTCCTGCGGCAGATGGCCGTAGACGTCGATCGAGCGGAAGTTCTGCACGCCGTCGAGATAGCCGGTCTCGCGCGCGACCTGCGACACCCGGTCCATGGCACGCCCGACCACGACGACCTCGCGGTCGGCCGCCTTGGCGGCGTCGGCGACAGCCTTGATGCGCGCGACATTGGAGGCAAAGGTCGTCACGGCAACCCTGCCCTTGGCGGCCTTGACCAACCCGGCAATGGTCTTGGCGACCTCCGCTTCCGAGGGCGAGCGGCCATCGCGCACGGCGTTGGTGGAATCGCCGATCAGGGCGAGCACGCCCGCATCGCCCAATTCGCGCAGCCGCTTTTCGTCGGTCGGACGGCCGATGATCGGGGTCGGGTCGATCTTCCAGTCGCCGGTGTGCAGCACCGTGCCGACCTCGGTGTGGATCGCCAGCGCGTGCGATTCCGGAATCGAATGCGCGACCGGGATGAACTCGACGTTGAACGGGCCGATATCGACGCGCCCGCCTGATGGGACCACCGTCACCGGGATCTTCGGCGCGTTGCGCTCGGCCGCAAGTTTGGCCTCGAACAGCGCGGCGCTGAACTGGGTCGCATAGATCGGGCATTTCAGCTTCGGCCAGAGGTCGATGATGGCGCCGAAATGGTCTTCATGGGCGTGCGTGAGCACCAGGCCCATCAGGTTCTTGCGTTCCTTCTCCAGGAAGCTGATGTCGGGCATGATCAGGTCGATGCCCGGCAGATGCTCCTCGTCGCCGAAGGAGACGCCGAGATCGACCGCCAGCCAGGCGCGCTGCTGGCGGTTGCCGAGGCCGTAGATCGACAGGTTCATGCCGATCTCGCCGACGCCGCCAAGCGGCGCAAATACCAGTTCGTCAGGCCTTGCCATCACGCAGCTCCCACGGAGGCGGCCGAACCGAAGAACACCTCACCGGCCGCCACCGGCAGGCGTCGGCCGTCAGCGGTACGGACGATCAGGCAGCCGGTGTCGTCGATCGTGTCAAAGATGCCTTCCAGCGTCATCGTCCCCGTGTTGATCGCGACCCGCTCGCCGAGGCCGGCAGCCCGCTCCAGCCAGAGCCTGCGGATCTCGGCAAAGCCGCGGCCATTGTCCCAGATACCACGGAACTCGACCCAGGCGTCCGATAGCGCCGAGAACAGTTCTTCCGCGCT
Source organism: Bradyrhizobium sp. GW821-FHT13H05 (assembly GCF_058804065.1). NCBI lineage: Bacteria > Pseudomonadati > Pseudomonadota > Alphaproteobacteria > Hyphomicrobiales > Nitrobacteraceae > Bradyrhizobium > Bradyrhizobium sp. GW821-FHT13H05. The sequence continues at coordinate 15,978 of NZ_JBXAPO010000024.1, forward strand.
GATCTGGACGCCGAGCGCAGCCAGCGAAACGGCAGGCGTCGGAGTGCCTTCCGGCGCCCCCACGACATTGGTGCCGATGCCGACGACGATGGCGAGGCGATCATCGATGGCCTCGGCCTCCAGGCCGATGCCGACCAGCTTCTTGCCATTGGCGAGGATGTCGTTCGGCCATTTCAGGGCGTAGCGGGGACGGTCGGGACCAAGCCGCAGCGCGGCCTCGAGGCTGACCTTCTCCAGCGCGGCCTCCTCCGCCAGCCCCGCGGCAAAGCCGATGGTGGCGGCAACCGCAGGGGCGACGTCCAGGATCTCGAGGACGCTGGCGGCGAGATTGCCCTTTGGCGCGATCCAGGCGCGCTTGCGGCGGCCGCGGCCGGCGGTCTGGTCTGACGTCACGAACCACATCGGGCCGCGTTCGCCGGCCCTCGCGTGCTCGATCGCGTCGGTATTGGTCGAGCCGGTCCGTTCGAAAGCGGCGAGCTTGTAGCCCGCCTGGAGTGCGCGAGGACCGAGCGCGAACCCCATCCTAGAACAGCGACTTGGCGGCGGCGGAGGCGACGCTCACCACCGGCCCCGCGAACAGCGCGAACAGGATGGTGAACAGGCCCGAAACCGCCAGCACCGTCTTCACCTCGATGCGCATCGGATCGACCTGACCGGCCGGCTCGTCGAAGTACATCGTCTTGACGATGGTGAGATAATAGTAGGCGCCCACGACGCTCGAGAGCACGCCGATCACGGCGAGCGTGAACAGGTTCGCCTTGATGGCGGCGACGAACACGTACCATTTTGCGAAGAATCCGGCGAGCGGCGGGATGCCGGCGAGCGAGAACAGCAGCATCGCGAACATGAAGGCGAGCAGCGGGTTGGTCCGGGAGAGACCCGCGAAGTCGCTGATCCTCTCGACGGCCTGGCCATTGCGCTTCATCGCGAGGATGACCGAGAACGAGCCGAGCGTCATCGCGACATAGATCACGATGTACATCAAGACGCCCTGCGCGCCCTCCACCGTGCCGGAGGCAAGGCCGACCAGTGCAAAGCCCATGTGGCCGATCGAGGAATACGCCATCAGGCGCTTGATGTTGGTCTGGCCGATCGCGGCGAAGGAGCCGAGCACCATCGAGGCGATCGCCACGAACACCAGGATCTGCTGCCACTGCGAAACGATGCCCGGGAATGCGGTGAGCGTGACGCGGGTGAAGACGGCGAGCGCGGCCACCTTCGGCGCCGAGGCGAAGAAGGCGGTGACCGGCGTCGGCGCGCCCTCGTAAACGTCAGGCGTCCACATGTGGAACGGCACGGCCGAGACCTTGAAGCAGAGGCCGGCGAGCAGGAAGACCAGGCCGAAGACGAGGCCGATATTCGAGGCGGTGGCGGCTGCCGCGATGCCTGAGAAGGTCACCGTCCCGGTAAATCCGTAGACCAGCGACGAGCCGTAGAGCAGCATGCCCGAGGACAGCGCGCCGAGCACAAAATACTTCAGGCCGGCTTCGGTCGACTTTGCGTTGTCGCGGTTCGAGGCCGCCACGACGTAGAGCGCGAGCGACATCAGCTCAAGGCCGAGATAGAGCGAGATCAGATCGCCGGCCGAGATCAGCACCATCATGCCGAGCGTCGAGAGCAGCACCAGGATGGCGTATTCGAAGATGCGGCGGGAGGGATCGGACAGGAACTCGGTCGACAGCACCAGCGTCACCGCCGAGCCGATCAGGGCCAGGATCTTCATGAAGCGGGCGAAATCGTCTATGATGAAGCTGCCGCCGAAGGTGACCTGCTTGCCCGCGGGCAGCGTGTATTCGAGCACGCCGACCACGACCAGGAGCAGCACCGCCAGCGTGGTGACCGTCTTGGTGGTCTCCTGCCCGCGATAGGCCCCGAGCATCAGAAGCGCCATGGCGCCGACCGCGAGCACGAGCTCGGGCAGCACCGGCGCCAGTTGATAACCTGCAGTCGAAAAGCTCATGGCGATATCCTGACCTGCCCGATCAATGGAGCAGTGCGGCGGCCTTCACGGCCGTCACAGCGGTGTTGTAATTGTTGACGAGTTGCTGGACCGAGGCGGCCGACATGTCGAGCACCGGCTTCGGATAGACGCCGAACAGGATCGTCAGCGCGATCAGCGGGAACAGCGTCACGCATTCGCGCAGGGTGAGATCCTTCATGCTCGCCAGCGACGGCTTCACCAGCGCTCCGAACACGACCTTGCGGTACAGCCAGAGCGCGTAGCCCGCCGACAGGATCACGCCGAAGGTGGCGAAGAACGCGGTCGGGATCGAGACCTTGAAGGTGCCGAGCAGCGTCATGAACTCGCCGACGAAGCCGGAGGTGCCGGGCAGGCCGACATTGGCCATGGTGAAGACCATGAAGGTCAGCGCATAGAGCGGCATCCGGTTGACGAGGCCGCCATAGGCCGCGATCTCGCGGGTGTGCAGGCGGTCGTAGACGACGCCGACGCAGAGGAACAGCGCGCCGGAGACGATGCCGTGCGAGATCATCTGGAACACGCCGCCGGCGACGCCCTGCATGGTGCCGGCGAAGATGCCCATGGTGACGAAGCCCATATGCGCCACTGACGAGTACGCGATCAGCTTCTTCATGTCCTCCTGCATCAAGGCCACCAGCGAGGTGTAGATGATGGCGATGGCCGAGAGCGTGAACACCAGCGGCGCGAAGTCGTGCGACGCCAGCGGGAACATCGGCAGCGAGAAGCGCAGGAAGCCGTAGCCGCCCATCTTCAGCAGGATCGCGGCGAGGACCACGGAGCCTGCCGTCGGCGCCTCGACGTGCGCGTCGGGAAGCCAGGTGTGCACCGGCCACATCGGCATCTTCACCGCAAACGAGGCGAAGAAGGCAAGCCAGGCCCAGGTCTGCAACGACCGCGGCACGGCAGTGTGCATCAGGGTCGGGATGTCGGTGGTGCCGCCGTTCCAGTACAGCGCCATGATGGCGAGCAGCATCAGCACCGAGCCGAGCAGCGTGTAGAGGAAGAACTTGAAGGAGGCGTAGACCCGGCGCGGGCCGCCCCAGACGCCGATGATCAGGAACATCGGGATCAGGCCGCCCTCGAAGAACAAATAGAACAGCACGAGATCGAGCGCCGAGAAGGTGCCGATCATCAGCGTTTCCAGGATCAGGAACGCCATCATATATTCACGAACGCGGTTGGTGATCGCCTTCCAGCTCGCGATGATGCAGAACGGCATGATCGCGGTGGTCAGGATCACCAGCGGCAGCGAGATGCCGTCCACGCCCATATGGTAGGTGATGCCGGTGGCAAGCCAGCTCGCCTTCTCGACGAACTGGAAGTCGGCGTTGTTGGGATCGAAGCGCATGACCAGGATCACCGACACCGCGAAGGTGATCAGCGTGGTCCAGAGCGCGATCCAGCGCGAATTGCGCCGCGCCACTTCGTCATCGCCGCGGCTCAAATAGACGATCAGCGCGCCGACCAATGGCAGGAACGTCGTGACCGAAAGAATTGGCCAGGTTGTCATTTACTGGCCTCCAAAGCCGAACATGAACCAGGTGATCAGGCCGGCGGCACCGATCAGCATGGCGAAGGCGTAGTGGTAGAGATAGCCGGTCTGGATCTTCACGACGTTGCGGGTGACGTCCAGCACGCGGGCCGAGATGCCGTCGGGGCCCAGGCCGTCGATGATGAAGCCGTCGCCCTTCTTCCAGAGCTGGTAACCGATCCACTTCGCCGGACGGACGAAGATGAGGTCGTACAGCTCGTCGAAGTACCATTTGTTGAGCAGGAACTGGTACAGCATCGGCTGCGTGTTCGCGAGCTCGACCGGCAGATACGGCCGGCGGATATAGAACAGATACGACACCAGGAAGCCCAGCACCATCATCACCGTCGGCAGGAAGGCGATGTGCTCGGGGATGTGGTGCATCTCCTCGATGATGTGCGGGTTCATCTTCACGGATTCGCGGAAGAACTCCTCGATGCCGTGACCGGCGAACAATTCCTTGAACGGGAAGCCCGCGACGATCGAGCCGACCGCGAGCACGCCGATCGGGATCAGCATCCAGATCGGGGCCTCATGCGCGGCCTCGTAGTGATGCTCGTCATGCGGCTCGCCGTGGAAGGTCTTGAAGATCAGGCGCCAGGAGTAGAACGAGGTCAGGCCTGCCGCCACGATCGTCATCAGGAAACCGTACACCGCGAACGGGTTGTGCGAGGCGTAAGCGGCTTCGATGATCGCGTCCTTGGAGAAGTAACCGGCCGTCAGCGGGAAGCCGGTCAGGGCCAAGGTGCCGACCACCATCACCGCATAGGTGTAGGGGATCTTCTTCCAGAGGCCGCCCATGTTGCGGATGTCCTGCTCGTGGTGCATCGCGTAGATCACCGAGCCGGAGCCCAAGAACAGCAGCGCCTTGAAGAAGGCGTGCGTGAACAGATGGAACATGCCGACCGAATAGGCCCCTGCTCCCATCGCCACGAACATGTAGCCGAGCTGCGAACAGGTCGAGTAGGCGACGATGCGCTTGATGTCGTTCTGCACGAGGCCGATGGTCGCGGCGAAGAACGCGGTCGTGGCGCCGAAGAACATCACGACGGCCTGCGCGGTCGGGGCGAGCTCGAACAGCGGCGACAGGCGCGCTACCATGAAGACGCCGGCGGTGACCATGGTCGCGGCGTGGATCAGCGCCGACACCGGTGTCGGGCCTTCCATCGCGTCCGGCAACCAGGTGTGCAGCAGGAACTGCGCCGACTTGCCCATCGCGCCCATGAACAGCAGCAGGCAGGTCAGGGTCAGCGCGTCGGCGTGCCAGCCGAGGAAGTCGATGGTCTTGCCGGTGAGGCTCGGCGCAGCATGGAAGATCGTCTCGAAATCCGTCGAGGCGGTCAGCATGAAGATCGCGAAAATGCCGAGCGCAAAACCAAAGTCACCGACGCGGTTGACCACGAAGGCCTTGATGGCGGCAGCGTTCGCCGACGGCTTCTGGTACCAGAAGCCGATCAGCAGGTAGCTGGCCAGACCCACGCCTTCCCAGCCGAAGAACAGCTGCACCAGGTTGTCGGCCGTCACCAGCATCAGCATGGCGAAGGTGAACAGCGAGAGATAGCCGAAGAAGCGCGGCCGGTTCGGATCCTCGTCCATGTAGCCGATGGAATAGAGGTGCACGAGCGAGGACACGGTCGTCACCACCACCAGCATCACGGCGGTGAGCGTGTCGACCCGCAGCGTCCAGTAGACCTGGAGGTCACCGGAGAAGATCCAGGGCAGCAGCTGGATCCTGACGTCGTGGTGCATGAAGCCGACATCGACCAGCGTCATCCACGACAGCGCCGCCGACACGAACAGCAGTGCCGTGGTGATCAGTTCCGCTCCGCGCGACCCCGCCGCGGCCGGCTCGGCCGGGCCGTGGTCGTCATGGGCGTGATCGTCGTGGCCATGGTCATCATGGGCCGCCGACGCATGAGCGTCGCCGTGGCCATGATCGCCGTGATGCTCGACCTCGTCGCCGGAGGGGTTACGGGCATGTGCGCCGAACAGCGCGATCAGGCCGGCCAAGATGGCGCCCAGGAGCGGCAGGAAAACGATTGCCTGAACCATGACTGAGCTCAGCCCTTCATCAGATTGACGTCCTCAACCGCGATTGAGCCGCGGTTGCGGAAATAGACCACCAGGATGGCGAGACCGATCGCAGCTTCAGCAGCCGCGACGGTGAGCACCAGAAGCGCGAAGACCTGGCCGACGATGTCGCCGAGGAAGGTCGAGAACGCGACGAGGTTGATGTTGACCGAGAGCAGGATCAGCTCGATCGACATCAGGATGACGATGATGTTCTTGCGGTTCAGGAAGATGCCGAGGATCCCGAGCGTGAACAGGATCGCGCCGACCGCCAGGTAATGTCCGAGCCCGATCGTCATTTCACCCACTCCGCCGCATCGGCATCCGAGAGCCCCTGCCCCGGCGCCACCTTCCGCATCGCCATCGCCATCTCAGGCGTGCGCGCGTTCTGAACGTTGATGTCCTGCCGCTTCACGCTCGCCTTGTGGCGCAGCGTCAGCACGATGGCGCCGATCATGGCGACCAGCAGCACCATGCCCGAGAGCTGGAAGTAGTGGATGTACTTCGTATAGAGCACCAGCCCGAGCGCCTCGGTGTTGGAGACGTTGGTCGGGATCGCCGCCGTGATGGTCTTGGCGACGCCGGGGTTGATGACCCAGAAGCCGACGGTGAGCAGCAGCTCGAACAGGAAGATGCCGCCGATCACGAGGCCGACCGGGAGGTACTCGATGAAGCCCTCGCGCAGCTCGAGGAAGTCGACGTCGAGCATCATGATCACGAACAGGAACAGCACCGCGACCGCGCCGACATAGACGACGATCAGCATCATGCCGAGGAATTCGGCGCCCATCAGCACGAACAGGCCGGAGGCGTTGACGAAGGCCAGAATCAGAAACAGCACGGAGTGCACGGGATTGCGCGAGACAATCACCATCACCGCCGAGGCGACGCAGACGCCGGCGAAGAGATAGAAGAACAGCGCGGGAAGGATCATCGAGAAACTCCCGTCATTCCGGGGCGCGCGCCGGCGCGAACCCGGAATCCAGAGATTGTGGCGCGAGATTCCGGGTTCGCGCTTCGCGCGCCCCGGAATGACGAAAGGATGGCGGGAAGGATCATGCTCTCATCTCACCGGTACGGCGCGTCGAGCTCGATCGCTTTTGCGATCTCGCGTTCCCAGCGGTCGCCATTGGCGAGCAGCTTGGCCTTGTCATAGAACAGTTCCTCGCGGGTCTCGGTCGCGAACTCGAAGTTCGGACCTTCGACGATGGCATCGACCGGACAGGCCTCCTGGCAGAGGCCGCAATAGATGCACTTCACCATGTCGATGTCGTAGCGCACGGTGCGGCGGGTGCCGTCGTTGCGGCGCGGGCCGGCCTCGATGGTGATGGCCTGCGCCGGGCAGATCGCCTCGCACAGCTTGCAGGCGATGCAGCGTTCTTCGCCGTTCGGATAGCGGCGCAGCGCGTGCTCGCCACGAAACCGCGGCGAGATCGGGCCCTTCTCGAACGGATAGTTCAGCGTCGGCTTCGGCTGGAAGAAATAGCGCATGGCGAGGAAGAACGCCGAGACGAATTCCGACAGCAGAAGCGAGCGTGCAGTGGCGTTGATATTGATACCCATGACGGCCCTCACTTCGGCGCGATGCCGGCGAAATGCAGCACACCGGCCACCACGATCACCATCGCCAGCGACAGCGGCAGGAACACCTTCCAGCCGAGACGCATCAGTTGGTCGTAGCGGTAGCGCGGCACAATCGCCTTTGCCATCGCGAACAGGAAGAACATGAAGAAGACTTTGAGCGAGAACCAGATGATCCCCGGCACCCAGTTGAAGGGCGGCAGGTCCACCGGCGGCAGCCAGCCGCCGAGGAACAGGATCGTCGCCAGCGCGCACATCGTGACGATCGCGACGTATTCGCCGAGCATGAACAGCAGATACGGCGTCGAGCCGTATTCGACCATGAAGCCGGCGACGAGCTCGGATTCAGCTTCGACGAGGTCGAAGGGCGGACGGTTGGTTTCCGCCAGCGCCGAGACGTAGAAGATCACGAACATCGGGAACAGCGGCCACACATACCAGTTCAGGATGGTGAGCTGCGGCAGCCCGATCAGGCTGGCAAGGCCGCGTGCATGCTGGGCCTCGACCACGGCCGACAGGTTCAGCGTGCCGGCGCAGAGCAGCACGGTGATGATGACGAAGCCGATCGAGACTTCATAAGACACCATCTGCGCCGCCGAGCGCAGCGCGGCCAGGAACGGGTATTTCGAGTTCGACGACCAGCCGGCCATGATGATGCCGTAGATCGACAGCGACGAGATCGCGAAGATGAAGAGGACGCCGACATTGATGTCGGAGATCACCCAGCCGAGATTGGTCGGGATCACCGCCCAGGCCGCCAGCGCGAGCACGCATGAGACCAAGGGAGCCAGGAGGAACACGCCCTTGTTGGCGCCGGCCGGAATGATCGGCTCCTTCAGCACGAACTTCAGCAGGTCGGCGAAGGATTGCAGCAGGCCCCAGGGGCCGACCACGTTCGGGCCGCGGCGGATCTGCACCGCCGCCCAGATCTTGCGGTCGGCCAGCAGGATATAGGCGATCGCGACCAGCAGCACGACGAGCACCAGGACGCTCTCCGCGATCATGATGATCAGCGGCCAGAGGAAACCGGTCCAGAATGCGCTTTCGAAGAATTCCATCAGCTCACTCCGCTGCGGTCAGCATCTGCCCGGAGGCAAGCCGCGAGCATTCCGCCATCACGGCGGACGCACGCGCGATTGGGTTGGTCAAATAGAAATCCTCGACCAGCGGCTTGAACGGCGCCTTCTCGGGCGAACCGCCCTTCCCCGCCAGCTTCTTGATCTGGTCGGCAGAGCCGGCCTCGATCTGGTCGAGACGGATCAGGTGCGGCACGGCCTTGAAGATCGCCTGACGCAGGGCCGAGAGAGAGTCATAGCCGAGCTTCTTGCCGAGCGCTTCCGACAGCGCGCGGACGATCGCCCAGTCCTCGCGGGCTTCGCCCGGCGGGAACGCGGCACGGCCGGTCATCTGCACGCGGCCTTCGGTGTTGACGTAGATCGCGGACTTCTCGGTGTAGGCGGCCGCCGGCAGGATCACGTCGGCGCGATGGGCGCCGCGGTCACCATGGGTGCCGATATAGACGACGAAGGTGCCATCCGGCGCCTTGATCTCGTCGGCGCCGAGCAGGAACAACAGGTCCAGCGTGCCGAACGTCGTCATCTGCGCGGCGTTCAGGCCACCCGTCGACGCGGTGAAGCCGATATCGAGCGCGCCGACGCGCGAGGCGGTCTCGTGCAGCACGCCAAAGCCGTTCCAGCCGTCCTTGAGCGCACCGACGTCGAGCGCGAGCTTGGCGGCGGCGGCGAGAATGGCGGCGCCGTCGTGACGCGAGGCCGCGCCTGCGCCGACCAGGATGATCGGTTTCTCAGCGTTCTTCAGCACGTCCATGAAGGAGTGCTTGCCGGCCGCGAGCTCGCCGAGGGTCTCGGTGCCTGCGCCGAGATGATCGTAATCATAGGTCAGATCGACCTTGGCGCCGATCACGCCGACCTTGAAGCCGCCGGCCCGCCAGCGCTTGCGGATGCGGGCGTTGAACACCGCCGCTTCCTTGCGCGGATTTGCGCCGATGATGAGCAGCGCATCGGCCTGCTCGACACCGACGAGGGTCGGGTTGAAGATGTAGGAGCTGCGGCCGAGCGCGGGATCGAAGGCGTCGCCGCCCTGCACCGCCAGATTGCTCGAGCCGTACTTGGACAAGAGATCCTTCAGCGCGAACATCTCCTCGACACCGGCGAGGTCGCCGGCGATCGCGCCGATGCGCTTGCCGTCGGTGCGTGCCGCCTTGGAGGCGATCGCAGCGAAGGCCTCGGTCCAGCTTGCCGCGCGCAGCTTGCCGGCTTCGCGAATATAGGGCCGGTCGAGGCGCTGGGTGCGCAGGCCGTCAACGACGTGGCGGGTCTTGTCGGAGATCCACTCCTCGTTCACGGCCTCGTTGATGCGCGGCAGCACGCGCATCACCTCACGGCCGCGGGTGTCGACGCGGATCGCCGATCCGACACCGTCCATGACGTCGATCGACTGGGTCTTGCCGAGCTCCCAGGGGCGCGCGGCGAAAGCATACGGCTTCGAGGTCAGGGCGCCCACCGGACAGATGTCGACGAGATTGCCCTGCAATTCCGATGTCAGCGCGTGCTCGAGATAGGTCGTGATCTCCATGTCCTCGCCGCGGCCGGTGGCGCCCATCTCGGGGGCGCCGGCCACTTCCGCCGAAAAGCGGACGCAGCGGGTGCACTGGATGCAGCGGTTCATCGAGGTCTTGACCAGCGCGCCGAGATACTTGTCCTCGACGGCGCGCTTGTTCTCGGCGAAGCGGCTGGTGTCGACACCATAGCCCATCGCCTGGTCCTGAAGATCGCACTCGCCGCCCTGGTCGCAGATCGGGCAGTCCAGCGGATGGTTGATGAGAAGGAATTCCATCACGCCTTCGCGTGCCTTCTTCACCATCGGCGAGCGGGTCGAGATTTCCGGCGGCTCGCCCTTGGGACCCGGACGGCAATCACGCACACCCCAGGCGCAGCTTGCGACCGGCTTCGGGCCGCCCTTCACTTCGACGAGGCACATCCGGCAATTGCCGGCGATCGACAGCCGCTCGTGATAGCAGAAGCGCGGAATCTCGGCGCCGGCCGCCTCGCACGCCTGAAGCAGCGTGTATTCGGCGGGGACATCGATCTCTTTGCCGTCGATGATGAGCTTGGTCATGTCTCTTACTCCGCCGCGACCATGTTCACGGGATCGCGGACGCCGATATCGTCGATGTCAGCCTTGTGCGAATACTCATCGATGCGCGCTTCGATCTCGTGACGGAAATGCGCGATCAGGCCCTGGATCGGCCACGCCGCTGCGTCGCCGAGCGCGCAGATGGTGTGGCCTTCGACCTGCTTGGTGACTTCCAGCAGCATGTCGATCTCGCGCTTGTGGGCGCGGCCATCGGCCATGCGGGTGAGCACGCGCCACATCCACCCGGTGCCTTCGCGGCACGGCGTGCACTGGCCGCAGCTCTCATGCTTGTAGAAATAGGAGATGCGGGCGATCGAGCGGATCAAATCGGTGGACTTGTCCATCACGATCACGGCCGCGGTGCCGAGACCCGAGCGCAGCTTGCTCAAGCTGTCGAAATCCATCGGCGTGTCGATGATCTGCTCGGCCGGCACCATGCGCACCGACGAGCCGCCGGGGATCACGGCCTTGAGGTTGTCCCAGCCGCCGCGGATGCCGCCGCAATGCTTCTCGATCAGCTCACGGAACGGAATGCCCATGGCTTCTTCGACGTTGCAGGGCCGCTCGACATGGCCCGAGATGCAGAACAGCTTGGTGCCGACATTGTTCGGACGGCCGATGCCGGCGAACCAGGCCGCGCCGCGGCGCAGAATATCGGGCGCAACCGCAATCGACTCGACGTTGTTGACGGTGGTCGGGCAGCCGAACAGGCCGACATTGGCCGGGAACGGCGGCTTCAGGCGCGGCTGGCCCTTCTTGCCCTCGAGGCTTTCGAGCAGCGCGGTTTCCTCGCCGCAGATATAGGCGCCGGCGCCGTGCGCGACGTAGATGTCGAACGGCCAGCCGTTGACGTTGTCCTTGCCGACCAGCTTGGCCTCATAGGCCTGGTCGATCGCGGCCTGGAGATGCTCGCGCTCGCGGATGAATTCGCCGCGGACATAGATGTAGCAGGCATGCGCGTTCATCGCGCAGCTCGCGATCAGGCAGCCCTCGATCAGCAGATGCGGATCGTGCCGCATGATCTCGCGATCCTTGCAGGTGCCGGGCTCGGATTCGTCGGCGTTGACGACGAGATAGCTCGGACGGCCGTCGGTCGATTCCTTCGGCATGAAGGACCATTTAAGACCGGTCGGGAAGCCGGCGCCGCCGCGGCCGCGCAGGCCAGAGGCCTTCATCTCGTTGATGATCCAGTCGCGGCCCTTGTCGATGATAGTCTTGGTACCATCCCAGGCGCCACGGCGCCGCGCGCCCTCGAGCCCCCAATCGTGGAGGCCGTAGAGGTTCTTGAAGATGCGGTCCTTGTCCTCGAGCATATCAGTGCTTTCCGATCAACGATTGGACTGCTTGTAGGCAAGTCCGGCGGCGCAGACAGCGAAGGTCAGCGCCCAGAGCAGACTGGATTCCTGCGACGCGTTCATGGTGAAACGCTGCAGCAGGTACATGAAAACGGCCGCGCCCGCGGCGTGCATCGCGATGAAGCCCCACTTCGTCACGGCGCCGCTCCCCTCCACTTTCGATGACGAGAGATCACGCATCAGGTGATCTCCTTCAGCGTCGTCGGTCCGCCCGTCGGCGCCGAGAACTGGCGGCCGTTCTGCGGACCGGGCTTCGGCGGATTGCCGGAAGCGAATCCGTCGAGCACCTTGCCGAAGCTCTCCTTGGTCAGGTCCTCGTACGTGTCCTTGCCGATCAGCACCATCGGCGCGTTCACGCAGGCCCCCAGGCACTCGACCTCTTCCCAGCTGAAATTGCCGTCCTTGGACAGATGGAAGGGCTCGTGATGGATTCGGTGCTCGCAGACGTGGATCAGGTCCTCGGCGCCGCGCAGGCGGCATGGCGTGGTGCCGCAAACCTGGACGTGGGCCTTCTTGCCGACCGGAGCGAGCTGGAACATCGTGTAGAAGGTCGCGACTTCGAGCACGCGGATATAGGGCATGTCGAGCAGATCGGCGACGGCGCGGATCGCGGCTTCCGACACCCAGCCTTCATGCTGTTCCTGGACGCGCCAGAGAATGGCAATGACGGCGGAGGCCTGGCGGCCGGCCGGATATTTCGCGATCTGCTGCTTGGCGAACGCGAGGTTCTCGTCCGTGAACGCAAAGCTCGCGGGCTGGACTTCCTTCGGTGCTAATCGGCGAACGGACATCTCTTAATCTCTCACTGCATACGGCGCGCGGTTTTCGCATTCAGGGCATTGATCCTGTCCTGCCAGAATGCGCTTGCGGTGCCGAAAACGTTGTAGCCGACGTGGGTCGAGACCTTGATGCGGTCGAGGATCGACAGATCGCTCACCGTCTCCAGCCGGTTGGTGCGCGGATCGAGCACGATCAGCTTCATCGGGGTGTGTTCGAGGATGTAGCGCGACACTGCGTGAGAGCGGTCGCTGCCGTGCTCCTCGCACATGATGACGCTGTCGGTCTGAAGCAGCCGGACGCCGCCCTTGATCGCCTCGATCTCGACGCCCTCGACGTCGAGCTTGATCAGATATTTGCCGGTGCCTGCAACCTTGCCGTCCTCGATGAGGTTGTCCAGCGCCAGAACCGGCACCTCCTCGCCGCCGTCAGACGGATTGCCGGCGATGCTGAAGGCCTCGTGCTTGGTGCCTGACAGCCGCGCGGTGCCGCGCGAAGCGCCGATCGCGCATTTCAGGGTCTCGAAGCGGTTGCCATTGACGCCGGCGTTGTTGGCGAGCTTCGGATAGTTCTGGCCCGACGGTTCGATCGCGATCGCCTTGTGCGAGCCGAACGGCTTGCTCGACACCAGCACCGACCAGTAGCCGTAATTGGCGCCGCAATCGAGCAAGGTGTAGTCGACGTCGATGGAGTCGGCGAACAACAGCTCAAGCTCGTCTTCATAGTTGTACGAGCGATTGAGCAGCTTGCTCCAGTAACCGTCGCCGTAGGGGAATTCGAACACGGCGTCGGGATTGAGCCTGATCGCGATGTTGCGCTCGGGCAGCGTCTTCCGCAGCAGGTTTGCGCAGGCGATGTAGCCCATATGCGAGAAGTGCGACGAGATCTTCGATCCCGTCACCAGCGCCAAGGCAGCCGTCCGCTCCCACAGGTTGGCCCCTTCAAGGGCCCCCGAGGCACGGTCAAACTGGATTGGCGCCTGCGCCATCACCGATCGACCTCTCCGAACACGATGTCGAGCGAGCCGAGGATGGCCGAGACGTCGGCGAGCAGATGGCCGCGGCAGATGTGGTCCATCGCCTGCAGATGGGCAAAGCCCGGCGCGCGGATCTTGCACTTGTAGGGCTTGTTGGTGCCGTCGGAGATCAGATAGACGCCGAACTCGCCCTTGGGCGCCTCGACCGCGGCGTAGACTTCGCCGGCCGGCACGTGGACGCCTTCGGTGTAGAGCTTGAAGTGGTGGATCAGCGCTTCCATCGAGCGCTTCATGTCGCCGCGGCGCGGCGGTGCGACCTTGTTGTCCTCGACGACGACGGGGCCCTTGCCGTCGGGCGCGTTCAGCTTCTGGATGCACTGCTTCATGATGCGCACGGACTGGCGCATCTCTTCCATGCGGATCAGATAGCGGTCGTAGCAGTCGCCGTTCTTGCCGATCGGAATGTCGAAATCCATCTCGGCGTAGCACTCATAGGGCTGCGACTTGCGCAGGTCCCAGGCCGCGCCCGAGCCGCGCACCATCACGCCCGAGAATCCCCACTCCCAGGCTTCCTTGAGCGGCACGACGCCGATGTCGACGTTGCGCTGCTTGAAGATGCGGTTGGCGGTGAGCAGCCGGTCGAGGTCGTCCACGACCCTCAGGAACGGGTCGCACCAGGCCTCGATGTCGTCGACCAGCTTCTGCGGCAGGTCCTGATGCACGCCGCCGACGCGGAAATAGGCTGCGTGCATACGGCTGCCCGAGGCCCGCTCGTAGAACACCATCAGCTTTTCGCGCTCTTCGAAGCCCCACAGCGGCGGGGTCAGCGCGCCAACGTCCATCGCCTGCGTGGTGACGTTGAGCAGGTGAGAGAGGATGCGGCCGATCTCGCAATAGAGAACGCGGATCAGCTGGCCGCGGCGCGGCACCTCGATGCCCAGCAGCTTTTCCGCTGCGAGGCAGAAGGCATGCTCCTGGTTCATCGGCGCGACGTAGTCGAGCCGATCGAAATACGGGATCGCCTGGAGATAGGTCTTCTGCTCGATCAGCTTCTCGGTACCGCGGTGAAGCAGACCGATATGGGGATCGACGCGGGCCACGACTTCGCCGTCAAGCTCCAGCACCAGGCGCAGCACGCCGTGCGCAGCCGGATGCTGCGGCCCGAAGTTGATGGTGAAATTGCGAAGGTTTTCGGGTTGCTCGTTCATGATCAGACCTTCGGCCCTGCTTTTTCATCGCCTGGAAGGACCGGATAGTCGGCCCCTTCCCACGGAGACAAAAAGTCGAACTTGCGGAATTCCTGGTTGAGCCGGACGGGCTCGTACACCACCCGCTTCTCCTGGTCGTCGTAGCGGACCTCGACGAAACCGGTGGTCGGGAAATCCTTGCGCAGCGGATGGCCCTCGAAACCGTAATCCGTGAGAAGGCGGCGCATGTCGGGATGGCCGACGAAGAACACGCCGTAGAGGTCGTAGGCCTCGCGCTCGAACCAGTCGGCGCCGGGGAAGACGTCGATCAGCGACGGCACCTGCGTGGTCTCGTCGGCCTGGGCCTTGAGCCGGATCCGCGCGTTCAGCGTCGGGGACAGGAAGTGATAGATCACGTCGAAGCGCTTTTCGCGCGACGGATAGTCCGCAGCCGTGATGTCGGTGAAGTTGATGAACCGGCAGCTCGGATCGTCGCGGAGGTACTTGACCACCTCGACGATCTTGGCGGCCTCGACATCAACCGTGAGCTGGCTGAAGGCGACCGAGTGACCGAGAGCGGCGCCCGGAAGCGCGCTAACGATCGTCTGCCCCAGGGCGTCGAGCTTGGCGTCGTCCATGACGTAAAACCTTAGCGTTCGATGGTGCCGGTGCGGCGGATCTTCTTCTGCAGCAGCAGCACCCCGTAGAGCAGCGCTTCAGCCGTGGGCGGGCAGCCCGGCACGTAGATATCGATCGGCACGATGCGGTCGCAGCCGCGCACGACCGAGTAGGAATAGTGATAATAGCCGCCGCCATTGGCGCAGGAGCCCATCGAGATAACGTAGCGCGGCTCGGGCATCTGGTCGTAGACCTTGCGCAGCGCCGGCGCCATCTTGTTGGTCAGCGTACCCGCGACGATCATCACGTCGGACTGGCGCGGCGAGGCACGTGGGGCGAAGCCGAAGCGCTCGACGTCGTAGCGCGGCATCGACACCTGCATCATCTCGACGGCGCAGCAGGCGAGACCGAAGGTCATCCACATCAGCGAGCCGGTACGGGCCCAGGTGATGAGGTCGTCGGTCGCAGCCGTGAAGAAGCCCTTGTCGGACAGCTCGGAATTGACCTCGAGGAAGAACGGATCATTGGCCCCGACCGGCCGGCCGGTCGACGGATCCAGAATGCCCTTGGGGGCCGGCGCAATCACCGGACCGGCGGACGTTGCAGGGTTCAATCCCATTCCAGTGCCCCTTTCTTCCATTCATAGGCGAACCCGACCGTCAGCACGGCGAGGAACACCACCATGGACCAGAAGCCGGTCGCGCCAAGCTTGCCGAACGCCACCGCCCAGGGAAACAGGAACGCCACCTCGAGGTCGAAGATGATGAAGAGAATGGCGACCAGATAGAAGCGGACGTCGAACTTCATACGGGCGTCGTCGAAGGCGTTGAAGCCGCACTCATACGCCGACAGCTTTTCAGGGTCCGGCTGCTGGAACGCGACGATGAACGGCGCGATCAGCAGCACGAGGCCGATGAGACCCGCGACCCCTATGAAGACGACGAGTGGAAGATAGTTCTGTAGAATGCCGCTCATTGGCGAGCCCTTTTTCCCGCGACGTCGGGGGAGCCGCGGATTCGTCCCGATTTGGAATTATTCTGAGCCTTAGCGCAGTGCACCAATGGGCGCAAGACACGCTCTTTTTAGGCCCTTTGCCGCCCCAGAACGGTGGAAATCCCGGAATCACCCCGCGGCTGGTATGGAGCAGATCGCCAAACCCAGCAAGGGTGACGGTCGTTTTGCACGGCTGCGGTTCTGAGATTGCGGTGCAAAGACCGCGGCAGCGACTTGCCGCCTCGCATCGGGTCAAAATGCTCGGGTTTTTCGTGCGGCAGCGCACCCAGACTGGGCGATGACCGTCAAAAGGCCCTTGCCGTCACCCAGGCGACATATTGGCCGGCTCCCCAGAGCAGGTGCAGCCAAGCCCACGTATCCACAGGCGCCGATGGTCGGACCAGCCATGCATCCAGCCATGCGTCATGACCGGACCGGGGTTCGTCTGGCGAATGTGTCGGTGCGGATCGGCGCCCAGCGCCGCCGCGAGCGCGGCGGCGACTTGCTGGGTCGTCGCACGCACCGCGCTCGCATGAGCTCGGGCCGGGGGGCATAGCCAGGAGCCCATCGATCTCCCAGCGGAAGATCAGCGGTAGTCTGGTCGGCAGCACAGGCACACAGTCGAGATCAGGGACGCCCGAAGCTGCCCTCGCCTCTCCTCGTCATTCGCCTCACCATTTGTAGGAGACGCTGGCGGTGACGCGACGCCGATCGCCGTAGAAGCAGGACGTCGCCGAGGCGCAGCTGGCGACATAGATCTTGTCGGTCAGGTTGATGACGTTGAGGGCCGTGCGCCAATTCTGCCATTCGTAGTGGAGCGCGAGATCGCCGAGCACGACCGCGGGCACTTCGAGCGTATTAGCGGTATCGGCCCAGGAGGAGCCGACGTAGCGCACGCCGCCACCGAAGCCGAAGCCCTCAAGCGGTCCGTCCTTGAAGGTGTAGTCAGCCCAACCCGACACCAGCATCTCGGGCGTGTTGGTCGGGGTCTTGCCGACCAGCGACTGATCGAGGTCCTTGCTGGTGAAGAGATGGTAGGCGGTGAAAGCGCCAATCAGCTTCAGCTCCTTGGTGGCATTGGCCACCGCTTCGAGCTCGATGCCGCGCGAGGTCACCTCGCCCGTCTGGTTCTGCAGCAACGAATTCGACGGATCGGTCGTCAGCGCGTTCTGGCGCTTCAGGTCGAAGACCGAGGCGGTGAAATAGCCATCAAATCCCCTGGGTGCCACCTTCACGCCGATTTCAGCCTGCTTGCCGGTCTCCGGAAGCAGCAGCTGGTTGCTGCCGTTCAGGCCTACGACGGGATTGTAGCTCGTCGCATAGGAGATGTAGGGCGCAATGCCGTTGTCGAAATTGTAGATCAGCCCGGCGCGCCCGCTGAATTTGCTGTCATCGCGGCTGGCGACATTTGCGCCGGTGTCCCGGGCAACCTGTGTCGTCTCGACCCAGTCATTGCGCCCGCTCAGCACCAGCGTGAAATTGCCGAGCTTCATCTGGTCCTGGAGATAAGTGCCGGCCTGCTTCTGCGTGATCCGGAAGTTGCGGAACGGCGTGGTCGGCAGCGGCGTTTCGGCTGCCCCATAGACGGGATTGAAGATGCTGATCGACGGCACACCGAACCCGAAGGCCTGATAGTCGTCGATCTGATACCCCTTCAGATCGACGCCGAACAGCATGGTGTGCTTCACCGGACCGGCGTTGAAGCGATACTCCAGCTGGTTGTCGAGATCGGCCTGGTTGGCTGTGTTTCTCGCATACCAATTGTAGCGATTGAACGTGGCGGTCGCCTGGTTGGCATCGTTGCCGACATAGCCGCGATAGGTCAGGTCGATATGGGCAAAGCGCGCATTCTGGCGGAACGTCAGATCGTCGGTGAGATTGCGCTCGAACTGGTAGCCGAGCATCTCCTGCTCGCGCGTGAACTTGTCGACGCTGGGATCGCCGCCGAAGAAGCTGGTCGGGATCTTGCCATAAGAGGCACTCGTCACCGTGCCGACATAGGGCAGGAAGTTGATGCCGCGCGTGTCCTGCTTCGAGGCCGACGCGAGCACGGTGAACGTCGTATCGGCATCCGGCTTCCAGGTGAAGGACGGCGCGATGAAATAGTTGTTGTCCGGCGTGAAGTTGACCTGCGTATTGCCGTTCTGCATCTGGCCGACGACGCGATAGAACAGCTTGCCATCCTGCTTGCCGTTCTCGGGCTGCGTCGCGACGGGACCGCCGACGTCGAAGCCGACATAGGCATTGCCGAAATTGTTGACGCCGGTCTCGATGTAGCGGATCGGCTCGGCCGGCGGCAGCTTGCTGATGACGTTGACGATGCCGCTCGGGCTCGATCCGCCATAGAGCACCGCCGACGGACCGCGCAGCACCTCGACCCGCTCCATGTTGGGCGGCTGGAGCTTCCAGCTCGCATAGGACGTGTAGAACAGCTGCATGCCGTCGAGGAACAGTCCGATGTCGTCGGACTTGAAGCCACGGATCAGCCACCAGTCGTTGCGGGTATCGGCGCCGAAGGTCCCTGCCCGCACGCCGGCGGTGTAGCGCAGCACCTCGTCGAGCTTGTTCGGCTTCTGGTCGCGGATCTGCTCCGCGCCGATCACCGACACCGATTGCGGCGTCTCCATGATCGGCGTGTTGGTCTTGGTGCCCGACGAGCTGCGGCCGGCGACGTAGCCGTTCACCGGTCCACGCGGGCTCTCGACGAAGCCGGCATTGCGCTGCGGTTGCGGCCTGTTTCTGCCCGCGGTCTGCACCACGCGTCGCGGCGCGCTACGCGCGGTAGAGGACGATGGGCGGCGGCGTGCTTCCGGCGCGGTGACGGTCACCGACGGCAGATTTTGCGCGCCATTCTGCGTCGACGATTGTGCGAACGATGCCTGCGGCACCAATACGAAAGCGGATGCGGTCGCCAACACGGCTGACCGCAGCATACGAAGACAGTCCAACGCGCCACCCCAAAGCTGCATGTTTTTGCTGCGTCATGCCACCGGTCCCGGGACGGCATGCGCTTGAGGTGACGCTTATGTGAGGGCGCGCGATTTCCCTAATTGAAAGCTTCTTAGAGAGGCTCTTAGAAGCGATCCAACATGTCCGGAGATTGCCGAAAGATCAGCGCGCGTTCTTCTCGCTCTCGAGCATCTCGGCGGCAATTGCCGTGAGCTCATCGACCTGCCGCAGCAACGTGTCGAACTGGGCTTCGTTCAGATCTTTCAGCAGGCGGTGGTTGCGCTCCTGCGCGCCTTCGACGATCGCATCGTGCGCGGCGAGGCCGGCGTCGGTGAGCGAGACCAGAACCTCGCGGCTATCCTTCGGATTTGCCGACTTCGCGATCAGCTTGCGCGACACGAGTTCCGCGAGCGCCCGGCTGATCTGTCCCTTGTCCTGACCGACCGCTTCAGCCAGCCGCGCCACGCTCATCGGTGGCCGCCTGCCGAGCGAAGCGACGAGACCGAACTCGACCGAAGACAATCCGGCAATCCGCTTGTAGCGCAGAATGGCGCCGCGCCGGAGCAGGTTCGCCAGCACCATCAGCCGCGACGACAGCATCGCGGTGATCGGCGCTGGCTCGCTTTCGTCCGCATCGGGCGACGCCTGCCCATCCCTGCTCGATATCTGGCTCATGATCCACCTCTGCCAAGAAAGCCCGGGCGTGCCAAGTGCTGGTAGCGCAACCTCCCCCGCCCTCATCAAATGCGACTAAGAGGCACTCGGAAGATCGTTGACATTGTCATCGAATTATTTTTCACTAGGGGGCAAGGCATCAAAAAGGCCCGGCCGACACGGCCACAGCGGGAGGACCAGCATGACGATCACTCAGCAGGATCGCGATCTCGGTACGGCCTATGCGATGAAGCCGGCGCAGACGCGCAACGAACTCACCTCGGTCGTGCGCGGCACCCCGATGGGCGAGCTGCTCCGACGCTACTGGCATCCGGTCGGGCTCATCAGTGACGCCACCGATACGCCGAAGAAGGTGCGCGCGCTGGGCGAAGATCTGGTTCTGTTCCGCGACAAGCACGGCCGCGTCGGCCTCCTGCACGCCCGCTGCTGCCATCGCGGCACCACGCTCTACTACGGCAAGGTCGAGGACGACGGCATCCGCTGCTGCTATCACGGCTGGAAGTTCGACACCGAGGGACATTGCCTGGAGCAGCCCTGCGAGCCCGACGGCGGCCAGTTCAAGGACAAGGTGCGCCAGCCCTGGTACCCGGTCGAAGAGCGCTACGGGCTGATCTTCGCCTATATGGGCCCGGCCGAGAAACGCCCGGTGCTGCCGGCTTACGAGTGCCTCGAGAACATGGACGATGGCGAATTCGTCGAAGCGGACGATTCCTCGATCGGCGGCGGCGGCCCGGCAGTCATTCCCTGCAACTGGCTCCAGCATTTCGAGAACGTGGTCGATCCCTATCACGTGCCGGTGCTGCATGGCTCGTTCTCAGGACCGCAATTCACTAACATGATGGCCTCGATGCCCGAGGTGAAGTTCGACAAGACGCCGCGCGGGATCGCGGTGCGATCGATCCGCAAGCAGGATGACGGCAAGGTGTTTTACCGCGTCACCGAAGCGGCCCTCCCCACGCTGCGCGTCGTGCCGAACCCGCGCGTGGCACAATTCGCCCGCGTCGAGTCGATCGGCTGGACCCTGCCGATCGACGACACGTCGTTCCGCATCTACGTCGCCGGCCGCGTCAAAAACACCGGCGACATCGGCCGCATGCGCTCGAAGTTCAACGGCAAGTTCTGGTGGGACATGACCGAGCAGGAGCACCAGCAATTCCCCGGCGATTACGAGGCGCAGGTCGGCCAGGGCCCCGTGACCGTTCACTCCGAGGAGCATTTCGGCCAGAGCGACCGCGGCATCCTGATGATTCGGCGCATGCTGACGGAACAGCTCGAGGCGATGGAGGCAGGTAGCGACCCGATCGGCGTCTCTTTCGATGCGAGCGCAGCAATGGTCGAATTCGAAGCGGGGAACTACATCCGCGAGGGCTGATCTGCCAGCTCAAAACAGGGCTGGACCGACAACGATAACAAAGACAAATTGGGGGAAGCGATGGTCGATGTGACGTCACAAGTGTCGGTGCAAACGGCCGCCGCGGCAAAGCCCTCGGCGCGGCGCTATTACGTGCTGGGCCTGCTCACCATCATCTACGCGCTGAACTTCCTCGACCGCACGATCTTCAACGTCCTGATCGAACCGATCAAGAAGGAGTTTCAGCTCAGCGACACCATGATGGGCCTGCTCGCAGGCTTCGGCTTTGCGCTGTTCTATTCCTTGCTCGGCATTCCCATCGCGCGCGTCGCCGACCGGCTCAACCGGCGCAACATCGTGGCGATGGCATTTGCGTTCTGGAGCGCGATGACGGCGCTGTGCGGCGCGGCCTCGAGCGTAACCTCGCTGGCACTGGCGCGCATCGGCGTCGGCATCGGCGAATCCGCGGGCTCCCCCGCCTCGCAGTCGATCGTCGCCGATCTCTTCACCAAGAACGAGCGCCCGCGCGCACTCGGCATCTACGCGATCGGCACCTATCTCGGCGTCTTCCTCGGCTATTTCGTCGGCGGCTATGTCAACCAGCACTATGGCTGGCGATCGGCGTTCTATGTCGCGGGCCTGCCCGGCATCCTGCTCGCGGTGGTCCTGTGGCTGACGGTCTCCGAGCCGAAGCGCGGCGCGATGCAGGAAAGCTTTGTGCCCGAGCCGCTCGGGCCGACGCTGCGTTTCCTCGCCTCACAGCGAAGCTTCATCATCGTGCTGATCGGGTTCTGCCTGACCACCTACACCAATTACGCAACCGCAGCCTGGATCCCGCCGTTCCTGGCCCGCGTGCACCATCTGTCGAGCGCCGAGATCGGCACCTATGCCGGCACCTTCAAGGGGCTCGCCGGCATGGCCGGCACCCTGCTCGGCGGCTTCGTGGTGGCGCAAATCAGCCGCCGCGACGACCGCTGGAAGCTATGGGCGCCCGCGATCACCTCGGGCCTCGCCGGCCCGGTGTTCGCGCTGTGCATGCTGACGCAGGATTTTGCGATGATGGTGGCGATGCTGGCGCTGACCTCGTTCCTGGTCGGCTTCCATCTCGGACCGATCTTCGCGATCGCGCAAACCGTGGCCAAGCCGAGCATGCGGGCGCTGGCCTCCGCCCTCATTGCGCTGACCGCCACCTGCTTCGGTCAGGGCGTCGGCCCGCTCGCCGTGGGCGTGGTCAACGACGCCCTCAAGGGGGCTTACGGCGCCGACGCCGTGCGCTATTCGCTGCTCTCGGCGGCGGTCACGACCACGCTCGGCGCCCTGCTGTTCATCTGGGCCGCGCGCTCGATCCGGGCCGATATCGGCCGAGCGGCCACCTGAGGCCGGTTTCAGCCGCAAGCCCGGCGAAACCAACCGGGCGTATTCATGAAACCATTTTGCGGAACCCGCGAAACCATCCGGAAACAGACGGTCCTTAGAAGAACAGCCATAGACGGCGGCAAAGCCCGTCGGGAGGCTCATATGAACCACTCAATTCACTCCGCAGACCGTGGTACCCACCTGAAGATCGTCGTGGTGGCGCTGTTGGCCGGCATTGCAGTGGCCGGTTTCGGGATTGCTGCCCGCACCAACGCCGATTACAGCCAGACCGCCCAGTCCACCCACGTGATCAAGGCCGGCAAGCCGGTGGTGGTGACGAGCGCTGGCACGTCCGAGATTCGCTGACACGCCCTGTTCCGGGCTGACCAGAGGCCGCCGCGAGGCGGCCTTTTTCGTTTTCCAGAGCAATGCTTAG
Source organism: Bradyrhizobium sp. GW821-FHT13H05 (assembly GCF_058804065.1). Lineage (NCBI taxonomy): Bacteria > Pseudomonadati > Pseudomonadota > Alphaproteobacteria > Hyphomicrobiales > Nitrobacteraceae > Bradyrhizobium > Bradyrhizobium sp. GW821-FHT13H05. The sequence goes on from NZ_JBXAPO010000024.1 coordinate 38,970, forward strand.
CTGGGACGCGCGGGCCAAGCGCAACGTCCTTGACTTCACCCAGCCCCGCCTTTAAGTCCCCCCTCGTTCCGCGCGCTTTCAGCGAACCACGCGGGAGTAGCTCAGTTGGTTAGAGCGCCGGCCTGTCACGCCGGAGGTCGCGGGTTCGAGCCCCGTCTCTCGCGCCATTTTGGCAATCCCTTCATAGCCTTAGCCCGAACCTCTCGACGCCTTTCGCGGCTTTGTCAGCGATTGCCGGCGGCAATCGGGAACTCGCGGCATAGTCAGCCCTCGCCCGAATCGTCTACGCCTTCCAGGACTTAGAGGAATCCCCACGCTTTTCCGGTTTTTCCGGGGGTTCCCTGTCATTGAGGAGGCCAGACATGGCTAAAAAGGATTCGGCTAAAAAAGATTCGGCCAAGAAGGATTCGGCGAAGAAGGCTGCCGCTCCCGCCACCATCACGCTCAAGCACCTTGCCGCCGACATCGCGGAGAGCCAGGACCTCTCGAAGAAGCACGCCGAGGCCGTCCTGACCGACATGGTCGAGCTCATCACCAAGCACCTGAAGAAGGGCGACCGGGTCCGGATCGTGGGGCTCGGCATCCTCCAGGTTCGCAAGCGCGCCGCGCGCACCGGCCGCAATCCCGCCACCGGCGAGGCGATCCACATCAAGGCCAGCAAGAAGGTGGCGTTCCGCCCGGTCAAGGAACTGAAAGAGGCGATCTGAGAAGCTACCTTTTGTTAAGCCTGATCCGCGCCGTTCCGGCCGCATCCTGGCCCGCTTTTCTGGTATACCGCGAGCTTCCCTGACCCCGGCGGTTTGACCAGAAATGTCCTCCCTCACCTTCACGCACACCGTGACCGAGCGCTTCCTGCGCTACGTCACCATCGACACCCAATCCGATCCCGAATCCCCCAGCTCGCCCTCGACCGAGAAGCAGAAGGATCTCGGCCGCGTCCTCGTCACCGAGTTGAAGGCCATCGGCATCGCCGACGCCCATCTCGACGATTACGGCTACGTCTACGGAACGATCCCGGCCAACACCGACAAGAAGGTGCCGGTGATCTGCTTCTGCTCGCACATGGACACCTCGCCCGACGTCACCGGCAAGGACGTCAAGCCGCAGGTCGTGAAGAACTATCGCGGCGGCGACATCACGCTGCCGGGCGACACCAGCCAGGTGATCCGCTTCGCCGAACATCCCGCGCTGAAGAACCAGATCGGCAACGACATCGTCACCACCGACGGCACCACGCTCTTGGGCGCCGACAACAAGGCCGGCGTCGCCGAGATCATGGATGCCGCGTATTTCTTCATCAACAATCCCGATGTGAAGCACGGCACCATCAAGATCCTGTTCACGCCGGACGAAGAGATCGGCCGCGGCGTCGACAATGTCGACATCAAGAAGCTCGGGGCCGATTTCGGCTACACCATGGACGGCGAGAGCGCAGGCTCCGTCGAGGACGAGACCTTCTCGGCTGACGGCGCCACCATCACCATCACCGGCGTCAGCGCTCATCCCGGCTATGCCAAAGGCAAGATGGAGCACGCGATCAAGATCGCAGCCGCCATCGTCGAGCGGCTGCCGAAGGAAGGCTGCTCGCCGGAGACGACGTCAGGCAAGCAGGGCTTCCTGCATCCGATCGGCATCGAGGGCGCGCTGGAGCAGGCCACGCTCTCCTTCATCGTACGCGACTTCACCGAGGAAGGGCTGAAGGAGAAGGAGGTCCTGCTCGAGGACATCGTCAAGGACGTGATGAAGGACTATCCGCGCTCGACCTACAAGTTCGAGGTGCGCGAGCAATACCGCAACATGAAGCAGGTGATCGACCGTCACCCGCACATCCTCGAATACGCCATCGAGGCGATCCGCCGCGCCGGCCTGCGGCCAATGCGCACCGCCATCCGCGGCGGCACTGACGGCTCGCGCCTGTCCTTCATGGGCCTGCCCTGCCCCAACATCTTCGCCGGCGAGCACGCGTTCCACTCGCGCCTGGAATGGGTCAGCCGTCAGGACATGGAGAAGGCAGTGCAGACGATCGTGCACCTGGCGATGATCTGGGAGGAGAAGGCGTAGGGTCTATTCCCTGCGACGGGCGCAAAATAATTCCAGGCGCTGGGGAACGATCCGGCGCGGAGCGCGTTGGCGTCCCGAGTCCCAAGGATGAGAATGTGAGCACAAAGGCCTCAGCCGGTCAGCCCCGGGCTGGGGCCTTTCCGTGTCTTGCCGTGCGACATCGAGTTCCCCCCACGTAACACTATTGCGGGTCGACACTGTTCCGGCCGCCATGCTACCCGAGGCGGATCAGGAACCTGAGTGCCACAGTGATTTCGATCTGCCGCCTTTCCAGCTTTTGGAACCTGCGCAACTTGCGCGGGCTGGTGGCTGTGCTGGTGGCCACCATGTACCTGCTCTCGGGCGTGCTCCACGGCGCACACGACATCGATGTCACCAGCCCCTCCGGCGGCTCGGAGATCGCCTCGATCCTCGAGGACGGCGCAGCCGGCCATGGCGACCACAAGGCGCTTGGCGGCCATCATTGCCACGGCTGCTTCTCGGTCGCTGTCGCGCAACCCCTGCTGGCTGGAGCCGCCGCTGACATGGTTGCCGCCCCGATCCCGCAGCGCGAGCCGACGCTGATCGGCATTGCGTTAGATACCGCTTCGCCACCCCCCAAACATCTGACCTGAACTGATCAGCCGGGCGCCGCATGCGCCCACGATGCTATTGTTCACAGGTCACCTTCATGTCTTGCAGACGGACTGCCGCGCGCCTTTTGTGCGCGATGACGATTGTCGTCAGCCCCTGGCTGACGCAGCACGCTCACGCCCAGACCCTGACGATGCGCGCGGCGCTCTCGCGCGCGCTCGCCGCAAGCCCGCGCCTGACGGCGGCGGAGCGCGACGTCGGCATCGCCACGGGCCAGCGTATCCAGGCGGGCGCCCTGCTCAACCCGGAACTGTCTTATGAGCAGGACAATTCGTTTGGCTCGGGCATCTATCGCGGCACCAAATCCGCCGAGACCACGCTCCAGATCAGTCAGGCCTTCGAGCTGTTCGGCAAGCGCGACGCGCGGATTGCCGCGGGCGCGGCCGGCATCGAGGTCGCCGCAATCCAGCGCAAGGCGGTCAGGCTGGAGGTGCTGTCGGAGACCGCGATCGCCTTCCTCAGCGTGCTCGGCGCGCAGCGGCGCATCCAGATCCTCGACGAGCAGATCGCAGCTATCGATCAATTGACGCCGCTGCTGCGCCGCCGCGTCGAGGCCGGCGCCTCCTCCCCGGCCGAGACCGGCCGCGCCGAGGTCGCCTCCGCCCTGGTGAAGGCCGACCGCGAGCGCTTCAAGGCAACACTGGCGAGCGCGCGGCGCGAGCTCGCGGTGCTGATGGGCGATCCCGCCGCGAAATTCGGCGAGGTCTCGGGCCGGCTCGATTCCATGGTCAAGCCACCATCGTTCCAGTCGGTCGTCGCCGCCATCGACGCCAATCCGCAGCTGGTGCGCTGGACCGCGGTGTATGCCCAGCGCAATGCCGAGCTGCTGATGGCGCGCCTCCGGCCCTATCCCGACGTGCGGATCGCCGCCGGCTGGCGCCATTTCAACGAGACCAATGACGATGCGGCGCGCCTCACCGTCTCGGTGCCGATTCCCGTGTTCGACCAGAACCAGGGCAATATCCTCTCGGCCCAGGAAAGCCTCGCCAAGACCAAGGCCGAGCGCGAGGCCAACCGCAACACGCTGATCGTGATCGCCGGCCGCGCCTACGATTCGCTCCAGGGCTCGCTCCGTGAGCTGGCCGTGCTGCGCGAGACTGCGATCCCGAAGGCGACCGAAGCGTCGGAAGCGATCGCGCAGGGCTACGGCCAGGGCCGCTTCTCCCTGCTCGAAGTGCTCGACGCCCAGGCGAGCGTGACGCAAGCGCGGCTGCGCGAGCAGGAGGCGCTGCAAAATTTCCATGCCGGGGTCGCGACCATCGAAGGCCTCGTCGGCAATCCCTTTGCGCTGGCCCGGGAGAGCGCGCGATGAAGACATCTTCCACCATCCTCGTCGCTGTCATTGCCGCCGCGCTCGGCGCTTACGGCTATTCCCTGCTCGCCCCGGCCAAGGTCACGCCCGCCGAGCATGCCGCGGACAAGAAGCCGGATAAGCCGAACGACCATGTCGAGCAGGACGAGCATGGCGCCGACCGCATCCGCATCTCCGACGTCAAGCTCGCGGCCGCCGGCGTGGCGCTGGCGGAAGCTGCGAGCGCGACGCTGACTGACACGCTGTCCTTCAACGGCATCTTGCGCGCCAACCAGGAAGCCGTCGTGCAGGTGACGCCGCGCTTTCCCGGTGTCGCAAAATCGATCCAGAAGCGCATCGGCGACAAGGTCGCCAAGGACGACCTGCTCGCCGCGATCGAGAGCAACCAGAGCCTCACCGTCTACGAGCTGAAGGCGCCGATCGCCGGCACCGTCATCGAGCGGCAGATCTCGCTCGGCGAATACGCCTCCGAGCAGAAGCCGGGCTTCGTTGTCGCCGATCTCTCAACCATCTGGGTCGAGCTTTCGATCTATCGGCAGGATCTGAAGCGCGTCCACCTCAACGACGAGGTGCTGATCGATCCCGACGACGGCCGCGGCGAGATCAAGGGCACGATCTCCTATATCGCGCCGATCGGCAGCAGCGAAACGCAGACCGCGCTCGCGCGCGTGGTGCTGCCAAATCCGGACGGCCGGCTTCGTCCCGGCCTGTTCGTCACGGCGCGGCTGATCCTCGCCGCCCGCAACGTCGCGGTCGCGGTGCGCCGGAGCGCGATCCAGACGCTTGAGAACAGGACCATCGTGTTCGTCCGCGAGGACGGCGACAAGATCGAGGCACGCCCGGTGGAGCTCGGCGACTCCGACCCGAAATTCGTCGAGATCCGCGCCGGCCTCTCCGCCGGCGAACGCTACGTCGCCGAGAACAGCTTTGTGGTGAAGGCGGAGATGGGCAAGGGAGACGCCGACCATGATTGAGGCCCTCCTCGCGCTCTCCATCCGCCAGCGCTGGCTGGTCGTCCTGTTCGCGCTCGCGGCCGGCGCCTTCGGCGCCTGGAATTTCACGCGCCTGCCGATCGACGCGGTGCCTGACGTCACCAACGTGCAGGTCCAGATCAACACCCGCGCGCCGGGCCTGTCGCCGCTCGAAGCCGAGCAGCGCATCACCTTCCCGATCGAGACCGCGATGGGCGGCCTGCCCAGGCTCGACTATACCCGCTCGATCTCGCGCTACGGTCTGAGCCAGGTCACTGTCGTGTTCCAGGACGGTACCGACATCTATTTCGCGCGCCAGCTCGTCAACGAGCGCATCCAGCAGGCGAAGGATCAGCTGCCTGTCGGCACCGAGGTCGCGATGGGGCCGATCTCCACCGGGCTCGGCGAGATCTACGTCTACTCCGTCGAGGCCAAGGCCGGTGCAAAGTCGTCCACCGGCGCCGAGTTCACGCCGACGGAGCTGCGCACCATCCAGGACTGGATCATCAAGCCACAGCTGCGCACCATTCCCGGCGTGGTCGAGGTCAACTCGATCGGCGGCTATGAGCGGCAATTCCACGTGCTGCCGATCCCCGGCCGGCTGATGGCCTACAAGCTCGGCTTCCGCGACATCATGACGGCGCTGGCCGCCAACAATGCCAATGTCGGCGCCGGCTATATCGAGCGTAACGGCGAGCAATATCTGGTCCGCGCGCCCGGCCAGGTCGCCAATATCGAGGACATCAGGGACATCGTGATCGGCTCGCGTGGCGGCGTGCCGGTGCGCATCCGCGACGTCGCCGACGTCCAGGAGGGCCAGGACCTGCGCAGCGGCGCAGCCTCGACCAATGGCACGGAGACGGTACTCGGCACCGCCATGCTGCTGATCGGCGAGAACAGCCGCAGCGTGGCGCAACGCGTGAAGGCGAAGCTCACGGAGATCGCGAAATCACTGCCCGACGGCGTGATCGCGCGCGCGGTCTACGACCGCACGCATCTGGTGGAAGCCACCATCCAGACTGTCGAGAAGAACCTCATTGAGGGCGCGGCGCTGGTGATCGCCGTGCTGTTCCTGATCCTCGGCAACATCCGCGCCGCGCTGATCACGGCCTGCGTGATCCCGCTGTCGATGCTGTTCACGATCACGGGCATGGTCGAGAGCAAGGTCAGCGCCAATCTGATGAGTCTGGGCGCGATCGACTTCGGCATCATCGTCGACGGCGCCGTCATCATCGTCGAGAACTGCCTGCGGCTGCTGGCGGCCGAGCAGCACCGGCGCGGGCGCCTGCTCTCGCTGGAAGAGCGGATGCAGACCATTCGCGAGGGTGCCAGCGAGGTCATCAAGCCGAGCCTGTTCGGCACGCTCATCATCGCCGTGGTCTATCTGCCGGTCCTGACCCTGACGGGGACCGAGGGCAGGATGTTCACACCGATGGCGCTGACCGTGCTGATGGCGCTTGCCGGCGCGGCGCTGCTGTCGGTCACCTTCGTGCCGGCTGCGGTTGCGATTGTCGTCACCGGCAAGGTCTCGGAAACGGAAAACGTCTTCATGCGGGCCGCCAAGCGGTTCTACGTGCCGCTGCTCGACCGCGCCATCCGTTACCGCGGCAGCGTCGCGTTCGGTGCCGTGCTGATCGTCGCCGGCAGCCTCTTCGCGGCAACACGCATGGGTGGCGAATTCATCCCGAGCCTGGACGAAGGCGACATCACCATCGAGACCATCCGGATTCCCGGCACCAGCCTGACCCAGAGCGTCGACATGCAGCTCCGGCTGGAGAAGGCGGTGAAGCAGGTGCCGGAGGTCGCGACCATCTTCTCCAAGGTCGGCACCGCCGAGATCGCCAACGATCCGATGCCGCCGAACGCAGCCGACACCTATGTCACGCTGAAGCCGCGCGACGAATGGCCCGATCCCGCCAAGCCGAAGAACGAGGTGATCGAGGAGATCGAGCGCGCCGCCAACACCCTGCCCGGCACCGCCTATGGCATGACCCAGCCGATCCAGATGCGCTTCAACGAGCTGATCGCCGGCATCCGCAGCGACGTCGGCGTGAAAATCTTCGGCGACGATCTCGAATTGCTCGCCGGCATCGCCCAGCAGGTCAACGGTGTCGTCCGTGCCATCGAGGGCGCCGCCGACGTCAAGACCGAGCAGGTCGCGGGCCTGCCGATCCTCACGGTCAGGCTCGACCGCCAGGCGCTGTCGCGCTACGGCCTCAGCCTCAGCGAGGTGCAGAACCTGGTCGAGATCGCGATCGGCGGCAAGCCGGTCGGAAAGCTGTTCGAGGGCGATCGCCGCTTCGACATCGTGGTGCGCCTGCCGGAAAGCCTGCGGGCCGACCCCGACACGATCAAGTCGCTGCCGATCCCGCTGCCGCCGGGCGAGGATACCGCCGCCGTCACGAAAACCGCTTGGCCGGGTGGGAGCACCGCGCTCCGCTACGTCCCGCTGTCCTCCGTCGCGACGATCGAGATCGCGCCCGGCCCCAACCAGATCAGCCGCGAGAACGGCAAGCGCCGCGTGGTGGTGATGGCCAACGTTCGCGGGCGCGATCTGCGTTCCTTCGTCGCCGAGGCGCAGGAGGCCGTCGCCGAGAAGGTCAAGCTGCCGCCGGGCTACTGGATCGGCTGGGGCGGCCAGTTCGAGCAGCTGGTCTCGGCCACCAAGCGGCTGACCATCGTGGTGCCGGTGGCGCTGCTGCTGGTGTTCCTGCTGCTGTTCATGGGCATGGGATCGGCAGCCGATGCGGCGCTGGTGTTCTCTGGCGTGCCGCTGGCGCTGACCGGCGGCGTCGCCGCGCTGTTGCTGCGCGGCATTCCTTTGTCGATCAGCGCCGGCGTCGGCTTCATCGCGCTGTCGGGCGTCGCCGTGCTCAACGGCCTCGTCATCATCGCCTTCATCGAGCGGCTGCGCAGCGAAGGACGCCCCATCGCGGAGGCCGTGCGCGAGGGCGCGCTGACCCGGCTGCGGCCGGTGCTGATGACGGCCCTCGTCGCCTCCCTCGGCTTCGTGCCGATGGCGCTCGCCACCGGCGCCGGCGCCGAGGTGCAGCGGCCGCTGGCGACCGTGGTGATCGGCGGCATCATCTCCTCGACCGTGCTGACGCTACTGGTGCTGCCGGCGCTCTATTTACTGTTCCGGCGTGACGGGGCTGCCGAAACGCCTACAATGGTGCCTGATTTGGCTGAAACCGGGGAGCACTAGGTTTGGGCAGCCACGACCACCACGGCCGTCACCATCATGACCATGCCGGCCATTCGCATGATCATGATCATGATCATGATCATGGTCACGGCCACAGCCATGGCCATGGTCACGCGCATGTCCATGCGCCCGCCAATTTCGGCAAGGCGTTCGCGATCGGCATTACGCTGAACACCGCGCTGGTCGTGGCCGAGGCGGTCTATGGCTATATCGGCAACTCCACTGCGCTCCTCGCGGACGCCGGCCATAATCTGTCCGACGTGCTCGGCCTCGTCGTCGCCTGGGCTGCGTCGATCGCAGCGCGGCGCGCGCCGAGCGGCCGCTTCACCTATGGCTTTCGCGCCTCCACCATTCTGGCCGCGCTGGCGAATGCGGTGTTCCTGCTGGTCGCAACCGGCGCGATCGGCTGGGAGGCGATTTTGCGGCTGCGCGAGCCGGAGCCGGTTGCGGGCGTCACCGTGATGGTGGTCGCCGGCATCGGCATCCTCATCAATGGTTTCACCGCCATGTTGTTCGCAAGCGGCCGCAAGGACGACATCAATATCGAAGGCGCCTATCTGCACATGGCGGCCGATGCCGCGGTCTCACTCGGCGTCGTGATCTCGGCAGCGCTGATCATCTGGACCGGCTGGCTCTGGCTTGATCCCGTCACCAGCCTCGTGATCTGCCTCACCATCCTCTGGAGCACGACCAGCCTGCTGCGCGGCTCGATCGACATGTCGATGGCGGCCGCCCCCAAGGGCACCGACATCGCCGCAATCAAGCTGTTTCTACTGGAGCGGCCGGGCGTGTCAGGGATCCACGACCTCCACGTCTGGCCGATCTCGACCACCGAGACGGCGCTGACGTGTCATCTCTGCATGCCCAACGGCGCTGGCGATGCCTTCCTGATGGAGACCGCGCAGCAGCTGAAGGCGTCCTTCCGCATCGGCCACACCACGCTCCAGATCGAGACGCATCCGGACAATGGCTGCGCGTTGGCACCGGATGAGGTGGTGTGAGGAGGCAACAATGCCTCCTCATCGTCATTGCGAGGAGCGAAGCGACGAAGCAATCCAGGCTGCCTCCGTGGAAACAGTCCGGACTGCTTCGCTCCGCTCGCAATGACGGCGTGGTGAGAGTGGCGTCTACGCTGCCTTCGCCGTCACGATCCAGATCGCGCCCTGTAACGCCACGCTCTGCCCCTTCAGGAACGGCGTCAGCATCTCGCGGATCGAGGCTCTTGCGGCCGCATATGTCTCCGGCGGATGGCCTTGGAGCGCACGGCTGGCGGGGCCGATCTGGAGCGCGCCGTCGACGGCGGCATCGAGGCCGCCGCCGATGGCGACGTCCATCGGCAGGTTCTGCGGCTCCATCGCGACATCGACGAAGCCTGCCCCCTTCAGAATGCGCGTCACGCGTTCCTCTGACCCGAAAGCAAATGGTCCCGGCTCTTCCGGCCCGACCGGCGGCATTTTCGGCACGTGTTTGTAGACCGCCATCAACGGCGCCATCATCCACGGATTTTCCTTCGGCTCGCGCCAGCATGCAAAGGCGAGCCGCCCCGACGGCTTCAGCGCCCGGCGCAGATTTGTGAAGGACGCAATGGGATCGGCAAAGAACATGACGCCGAAGCGCGAGGCAAGCAGGTCAAAGCTCGCCGGCTCGAACGGATGCACCGTTGCATCCGCGAGCACGAAATCGAGCGGCAGGCCTTTCGGCGCCAACGCGCGCGCCTGCGACAGCATCGGGTCGGAGACGTCGAGGCCGAGTGCGAAGCCATCAGGCGCAACAGCCTTCGCGAACGCGAACGTCGTCGCACCGGAGCCGCAGCCGACATCGATCACGCGCTCGCCCGGCCTTGGTTTCGCGCGCGCGATAAGCGCGTCGGCAATGGGTCCGAGCAGGCTCTCCTGCGCCGCGTGGCGATCGGCCCAGCGCTGTCCGCTTGGTCCGTTCCAATAGGCGATCTGGTCGGCGTTCCGCTCGTGTCCGCTAGGCTGTTGCATTGGGGCCTTCATCTGAAGTGGACGGTTTGACGACACCTAGCAAGGGAGCGAGCGCCCAAGCTTCATTATCCGGATAAGATGGTACCACCATATCTATCATCGGCCTCATATCGTCATAATACCAGTCCTTCGCCTTCCCATCCCGCGCCTTCCGTTTTCCCTTCTGGAATAGGTCCCTGTATCGAAATGGCGATATTCCCATAAACGGAACAAAGGAGACCCGCGAAGGAATCTCCGATTCTATCGAGACTTCATCAGGATGAAGTTCTTTTGCACGGCTCTTGGGATAGGGCTCCATATATACAACCCGCTTAACTCCGCTCGCGAGTATGTGCTTCGTACAATTGTGACAAGGAAAGGTGGTACAGTAGAGAGTAGTCCCCTTGATGCTTCGCCCGAGACGCGCAGCATCGCAAATTGCCGACATCTCCGCATGAACAACTCGGCCATACTCTGTCAGGTCCATAACCCGCGATCCAACAAGCGCTCCCTGTCGAGCCTCAGCCTGGTTCTTTGAGATAAGATGATCAACGATCTGAGCATCGTTCCCAATGTGGAGAAGCTCTGGACTAAGATAGTCCATCTTACGTAGCCGCTCGACCAAATCGCGCACAATCTCTTTTTTGTGCTGGTCGTTGGGATCATATCCTTTCTTTATGTCGCGATGATCAGGTGTTTCTAGATCCCAATAAGTCCCACCAAGCGCCTTAGGAACCTCGTTACATCCTTGAGTAACCAGCTCACCATCGTCCGTAAACAGTGCCGCCCCAACCTGCCTTGAAAGATCGGAGGATCGAAGCGAGGCGGATTTCGCTGCGTACATCCCGTATTCGTCCTTGGAAGGAGCGATGTCGTTTCGTCCGAAAAGAGCCGCGACAAAACGCTCAAGCTTTTCGTCCATCCGAGCTTTGTTCAAACCATCGATGAACACGTCTGCGAGATGAAAGGTCTCGCTGAGCTGTTGGCCATAAGAATCTTGGTCCTCGCTAGCGTCTCTTTCGATCAGTTGCTCAGCCAGATAACCTATCTCAGCAGGCGTTGCGGCAGTAGAGAGCTCGGCTCGCAACCGACGACCAAGCTGCTCCTTCCTTTCATTCTCCGCGGCGTAAGCAGACGCAAGCACGAATTGACGCCCGTATACCTTGCGAAGCAGACTGACTTCTTCGGGCCGCTTGAGCTGTCTCACAATGTAGATCTGTTTCGGCTTAAGGACGCTGACGCTCCCCGTTTTGGCTTTGCGCTCGGCTCGTACGGCCTCGACCGCTATTCGAGCAAGAACTGCAGGATCGACATACTGCTTACGGAGAGCGTTAGCCTCGCTCATTTTCCGCATATACGTGTTAAACGTATCAGCGCCGGCGAACTTCTCTATTTCCCGCGTCGCGCTATCGTCTGTAATTGGATATCGAGATATCTCTGCCGTGAGTTTAATCAGACAGCTTTCATAGCCGACTGCCCAGAATGCAGCCGCGATGCTGGCCGTTATTTGGTCCATATCCACTCCGATAGGAGCAGCTAGGCCAACGACAAGCTCTGGATAATCCAAGGCGGAGGGCTGGCTTTTCGAAGAACTCATGCTTAAGACACTCTTAACTGCGAATATCTAGCGTGCTAAATAAGTTAAGCGCTCGATTCTGATCTGTGGTGAGGGCAACAATGAACACCGATCGCAAAGAGCAAGCTCGAGCTGATTTGGAACAGCTTACATCAGCTATCCGCGAAATGGCTAACCGCGCAAGCGCACAATTTGTGGTAGATACCCAGAAATCCGAAAGTTTTGCGGCTGCGGGCGAGCAGCGAGAAAAATTCAAAAAGACAGCCTAGTTTAAAAGCGGCAAAAGTCGCCCTATTTTACCATAACTGTACCTTCCGGAAGCCTGCTCGCTAAAGTATGGCCGACCATTGCATTGCAATGGACCTGCGCCCCGCATGAAGTACCTGTAGGCACTCTCGAAGTGGTGGGCGATCACGGATTCGAACCGCGGACCCTCTCGGTGTAAACGAGATGCTCTAACCAGCTGAGCTAATCGCCCTCGCCGCCTCTTTAGCCTCACAGGCCCCGGACGGGCAAGCGCGGAACTTCAATTCCTAAGCCTCAATCCCCCTGCCTGCCCGGCAGCAGCGGTACCGCGTCGATCCAGACCGCCGCCGACTGGCACCAGATCTGCCTCACGGGCCGCAGTTGGTCGCGCTGGCGGATCGAGCCCCAGCGGATGCCCCAATCGTCGGCCTGGTCGCCCTCGCCGCTGGTGAACAGCGGGGAACCGCACTCGGCGCAGAAATGCTGGAAGCGCATCCGGCCGTTGTCGCCGCGCTTGCCGTAAACCTTTGGCGTGCCGGCGGTCAGCTTCACGTCGGTCTCGGTGCAGATCGCCGTGACGCGGAACGGCGAGCCGGTCAGGGTCTGACAGTCCCGGCAATGGCAGACCGAGACCGTTTCAGGATCGATCTCGGCCTCATAGGTGATCTGCCCGCAATGGCACTGCCCGTCGATCTGCATCGCCCTCGTCCCTTGCCCTCGTCCCTTGCCCTCAAAACAAAAACGGCGCCCGAAGGCGCCGTTCTATCATCTTTTCGAGCTGCGATCTCAGTGAGCGGTCAGGCCGCCGGCGGCTTCGTCGCCGTCGGGCTTCACCGTCACCTTGGTGTCCTCTTCCCAGACGATCGGCACGGGCTTCTTCACCAGCGCCTTGGCAACGACGTCGTCGAGACGGGAGACCGGGATGATCTCCATGCCGCCCTTGATCGCATCGGAAATCTCCGTGAGATCCTTGGCGTTGTCCTCGGGGATCAGCACCGTCTTGATGCCGCCGCGGGCAGCGGCGAGCAGCTTCTCCTTCAGGCCGCCGATCGGCAGCACGCGGCCGCGCAGCGTGATCTCGCCGGTCATCGCGACATCGTGGCGGACCGGGATGCCGGTCATGACCGAGATGATCGCGGTGGCCATCGCCACGCCGGCCGACGGACCGTCCTTCGGCGTCGCGCCTTCCGGCACGTGCACGTGGATGTCCCGGCGGTCGAACAGCGGCGGCTCGATGCCGTAGACGATCGCACGCGAGCGGACATAGGACGCCGCCGCCGAGATCGACTCCTTCATCACGTCACGCAGATTGCCCGTGACCGTCATCTTGCCCTTGCCGGGCATCATGACGCCTTCGATGGTCAGCAACTCGCCGCCGACATCGGTCCAGGCAAGGCCGGTGACGATACCGACCTGCGGTTCGCTCTCGATTTCGCCGTAGCGGTACTTCGGCACGCCGAGCAACTCTTCCAGAGTCTTCTCGGTGACCTTGACCGACTTCTTCTTGGAGATCATCAGCTCCTTCACCGCCTTGCGGGCGAGTGTGGAGAGCTCACGCTCCAGATTACGCACGCCCGCTTCGCGGGTGTAGCGGCGGATCAACAGCAGCAGCGCATCGTCATCGATCGAGAACTCCTTGGAGTCCAGGCCGTGCTTGGACACCGCGTTCGGGATCAGGTGCTTGCGCGCGATCTCGACCTTCTCGTTCTCGGTGTAGCCCGCGATCCGGATGATCTCCATGCGGTCCATCAGCGGCCCGGGAATATTCAGCGTATTCGCGGTCGTGATGAACATCACGTTGGACAGATCGTAGTCGACCTCGAGATAGTGATCGTTGAAGGTCCCGTTCTGCTCGGGGTCGAGGACCTCGAGCAAGGCCGAGGACGGATCGCCGCGGAAATCGGCGCCCATCTTGTCGATCTCGTCCAGCAGGAACAGCGGATTGGACGACTTCGCCTTCCGCATCGACTGGATGATCTTGCCGGGCATCGAGCCGATATAGGTGCGGCGATGACCGCGGATCTCGGCCTCGTCGCGCACGCCACCGAGCGAGACGCGCACGAACTCGCGCCCCGTGGCCTTCGCGATCGACTTGCCGAGCGAGGTCTTGCCGACGCCGGGAGGTCCGACGAGGCACAGGATCGGTCCAGTCAGCTTGTTGGCGCGCGACTGCACCGCGAGATACTCGACGATGCGGTCCTTGACCTTCTCGAGCCCGTAGTGATCGGCATCGAGAACCGCCTGCGCGGCTTCCAGATCCTTCTTCACCTTGGACTTCTTGTTCCACGGGATCGACAGCAGCCAATCCAGGTAGTTGCGCACGACGGTCGCTTCCGCGGACATCGGCGACATCTGGCGCAGCTTCTTCAATTCATGCTGCGCCTTCTCGCGCGCTTCCTTGGAGAGCTTGGTCTTGGAAATCTTCTCTTCGAGATCGGCGAGCTCGTCGCGACCGTCGTCGTCGCCGAGTTCCTTCTGGATCGCCTTCATCTGCTCGTTGAGATAATACTCGCGCTGGGTCTTCTCCATTTGTCGTTTGACCCGAGAACGAATCCGCTTCTCGACCTGCAGCACCGAGATCTCGCTCTCCATCAGGCCCAGCACCTTCTCCAGGCGCGTGGTGACGGACAGCGTCTCCAGGATGCCCTGCCGATCCGCGATCTTGACGGCGAGATGCGAGGCAACGGTATCGGCGAGCTTGGCGAAATCGGTGATCGCCTGCACGACGCCGACGACTTCGGCCGAGATCTTCTTGTTGAGCTTCACATAGCTCTCGAAGTCGGACACGACCGAACGCGACAGCGCTTCCGCCTCGACCGACTTCGCGTCGGTGTCGGCCAGCGCAATTGCGGTCGCTTCGTAATAGTCGGCGCGATCGGTGTATTTCTGCACGCGCGCACGCTCGAGCCCTTCGACCAGCACCTTCACGGTGCCGTCGGGAAGCTTCAAGAGCTGCAGCACGCTGGCAAGCGTACCGGTCTCGTAAATGGCATCGGGTGCCGGATCATCATCGGACGCGTTCTTCTGCGTCGCGAGCATGATCAGCGCGTCGTTCTTCATCACCTCTTCGAGCGCGCGGATCGACTTCTCGCGTCCGACGAAGAGCGGAACGATCATGTGCGGGAAGACGACGATGTCGCGCAGCGGCAGCACAGGATAGGCGTGCGTTTCGCCATGGACGATGGTTGGCCGGGGTTTTGGATTAGTCATGGCCTTTTCCTTTTGCTTTGCCCCCTCGCACGCAGTCCGCCATGCTCATTGCGCAACCGCCACAAGGTGCCGAGGTGATCCACAAATCCGGTCTACCATTCGCAGGTTGGACCAGGCTTGCCGGATCGGAACTGAGGCGAATCTTGAACAGAATTCTCGCTTCGCCGTCGACATTAGGTGGCTATCGACCGGGGGGGTGTCAAGTCATTGAAAGACGCGCGCCATCAGGCGCTTACGCACGCGAATAAGCGACGCAACACCGGCTGCGGAGATACTTTCCGCAGCCCACACTTGATAAGACGATTGGAGCGTTCCAGCGCCGCAAAATCAGGCGCTGGCATTCTCGACGGCGCGATCGGTCCGATCGGCGTAGATGTAGAGCGGACGGGCCGTGCCTTCCACGACTTCGCGGGAAATCACGACTTCTTCCACACCTTCCAGGCCCGGCAGGTCGAACATGGTCTCGAGCAGGATCGCTTCGAGGATCGAACGCAGACCACGCGCGCCGGTCTTGCGCTCGATCGCCTTGCGGGCGACCGCGCCAAGCGCCTCGTCGGCGAAGGTCAGCTCGATGTTCTCCATCTCGAACAGGCGCTGGTACTGCTTCACCAGCGCGTTCTTCGGCTCGGTCAGGATCTTCTTCAGCGAGGTCTCGTCCAGATCCTCGAGCGTCGCCACGACAGGCAGACGGCCGACGAATTCGGGGATGAGGCCATACTTCAGGAGGTCCTCAGGCTCGACGTGACGGAAGATCTCGCCGGTGCGGCGGTCTTCCGGCGCCATCACCTGAGCCGCGAAACCGATCGAGGTCGACCGGCCGCGCGCCGAGATGATCTTCTCGAGGCCGGCAAACGCACCGCCGCAGATGAACAGGATGTTGGTGGTGTCCACCTGCAGGAATTCCTGCTGCGGATGCTTGCGGCCGCCCTGCGGCGGGACCGAAGCCACCGTGCCTTCCATGATCTTCAGCAGCGCCTGCTGCACGCCCTCACCCGACACGTCGCGCGTGATCGAGGGATTGTCGGACTTGCGGCTGATCTTGTCGATTTCGTCGATGTAGACGATGCCGCGCTGGGCGCGCTCGACATTGTAGTCGGCGGCCTGGAGCAGCTTCAGGATGATGTTCTCGACGTCCTCGCCGACATAGCCGGCTTCGGTCAGCGTCGTTGCATCGGCCATCGTGAACGGAACGTCCAGGATGCGGGCGAGCGTCTGCGCGAGCAGCGTCTTGCCCGAACCGGTCGGACCGATCAGCAGGATGTTCGACTTCGCAAGCTCGACGTCGTTGTGCTTGGTCTGGTGGTTGAGGCGCTTGTAGTGGTTGTGCACCGCGACCGACAGGACCTTCTTCGCATGGCTCTGGCCGATCACGTAATCGTCCAGCACCTTGCAGATTTCCTTCGGCGTCGGAATCCCGTCGCGCGACTTGACCAGCGAGGATTTGTTCTCCTCGCGGATAATGTCCATGCAGAGCTCGACGCACTCGTCGCAGATGAAGACCGTGGGACCCGCGATCAGTTTGCGGACTTCGTGCTGGCTCTTGCCGCAGAACGAGCAATATAGCGTGTTCTTGGAGTCGCTCGTGCCGACCTTACTCATTCATGTCTCCGTCCGCGGTTCGATCCCGTTCCGCTCGATCGCCCCATCCCGACACACCGATCGGCATGAAGCTCAAATAGAGCAAATTCCGTACCAAAAAAGACCCTACGCGTTACATCCCGTGCGAATCACGGTCACTCGATTCTCCCGCGATCATAGCCGATCATTCGTAGCCAACCATGCTGTCACCCGACTATCAAGAATTCGCTAATCGGGGGTCGACGGCTACCCGTGACAATACCGTGATTTCCGGTCTTGGCACGGGCGAAGTGATCGAAATCACCCCGCCGTTGCTGGATTGCCACGAAAAACAAGCACGAAAGCGGAACTTTCTGCCTGTCGCAGGGCGCAAAACGAGGTTTTGCAGCGCGCTCACGCGTCCTAAACGTGAACGCTGCCCTGAAATCCCGGCGACCCCTGAGGGATCGCCGTCACAGCCCAGTATTGTTACTGGGGTTTCGCCGCCGGCTCTTCGGCGCGTTTTTCGATGACCTTGTCGACCAGGCCGAAGTCCCTCGCGTCGTTGGCGGTGAGGAACTTGTCGCGCTCCAGCGCGTCCTCGATCGTCTTGTAGGTCTGGCCGGTGTGCTTCACGTAGATCTCGTTGAGCCGCTTCTTCAGGTTCAGGATTTCCTGGGCGTGCAGCATGATGTCAGTGGCCTGGCCCTGGAAGCCGCCCGAGGGCTGGTGCACCATGATGCGCGAATTCGGCAGCGAGAAGCGCATGTCCTTCTCGCCGGCGCAGAGCAGCAGCGAACCCATCGAGGCCGCCTGGCCGGTGCAGAGCGTCGAGACCGGCGGACGGATGAACTGCATGGTGTCGTAGATCGCAAGGCCCGACGTCACCACGCCACCCGGCGAGTTGATGTACATCGAGATTTCCTTCTTCGGATTTTCCGCCTCAAGGAACAGCAGCTGTGCGACGATCAGCGTCGACATGCCGTCTTCGACCGGGCCGGTCACGAAGATGATGCGCTCCTTCAGAAGGCGCGAGAAAATGTCGTAGGCGCGCTCGCCACGGTTGGTCTGCTCGACCACCATGGGCACGAGGTTCATGTAGGTTTCAACCGGATCGCGCATGAGTCACCTAGGGTTTTAGGAGGCGGACATCGCCGGTTCTGGCTGCCGGTTTGGCCGGATTTGCCGGAAGGCCGATGGACGCCCGTGATGCAGGAAGATGGTAGACGTAGAACGCTTGGACACAGGTAGAGCTTGGGTACAGGGTGTACCGACAGATATAGCCCAATTCGCGCCAGACAAGTGCGGAGCGAATTAAGGCTTAATCCACCAGGCACTTGAAGCTGATTCTTGCAAAAAGGCCCAGCCAGCCACATGGCTAGCGGGGCCTGATCGCGGATCATCCTTAATAGAAGGCTGCCGTCTCAACGTCCTCAGGCGGCGGTCTTTTCCGCCTCGTCGTCCTTGTACAGGTCCTCGCGCGAGACCTTCTTCTCGGTCACGTTGGCGAGCTCGAGGATGAAGTCGACGACCTTGTCCTCATAGATCGGTGCGCGAAGCTGGGCGAGCGCCTGGGCGTTGTTGCGATAATAGTCCCAGACTTCCTTCTCGCGGCCGGGCATCGAGCGCGCGCGCTCGATCACGGCGCGGCCGACCTCGTCGTCGGTCACGGTGATCTTGTTCTTCTCGCCGATCTCGGAGAGCACGAGGCCGAGCCGCACGCGGCGGTCGGCGATCTTGCGGTACTCTTCCTTGGCCTTGTCCTCAGTGGTGTCCTCGTCGGCGAAGGTCTTGCCGGCGGAATCCATCTCGGCCTTGACCGAGTTCCACATCAGATTGAACTCCTCGTCGACCAGCGACGGGGGCGCCTCGAAGCGATGCGCTTCGTCGAGACGGTCGAGCAGCGCACGCTTGACGCGCTGGCGCGTGGCACCGGCGAACTCGGCGGCCAGACGCTCGCGCGCGGCTTCCTTCAGCTTGTCGAGCGATTCGAGGCCGAGCGTCTTGGCGAACTCGTCGTCGATCGCGACATCCTGCGGCGCCTCGATCGCCGTCGCAGTCGTCTCGAACTCGGCCGGCTGGCCGGCGAGCTTCTCGCTCATGTAGTTCTTGGGGAACGACACTTTCAGCGTGCGCGTCTCGCCCGCGCCGATGCCGATGAGCTGTTCCTCGAAGCCCGGGATGAAAGTGTTGGAACCGATCGCGACCTGGATGCCCTCGCCAGTGCCGCCCTCGAAGGCTTCGCCGTTGATGGTGCCCTTGAAGCTGACGGTGACGCGGTCGCCCTGTTCGGCCTTGGCGCCGTCGGCCTTCGCGGCATAGCCGCGGTTGGTGTCGGCGATGCGCTTGATCGCCTCGTCGACGTCGGTGTCGGACACGTCAGCGACGGGCTTCTCGACCTGGAAGGTCTTGAAGTCGGCGAGCGCGATCGCGGGCACCACTTCGATCGCGACCGTGTAGGTCAGATCGGTCTTGCCGCTCAGCAGCTCCTCGACCTCGGCCTGCTCGCTCGGCATCGTGATCTTCGGCTCGGTCGCAAGCTTGAAGCCGCGCTCGGAAAACAGCTGCGTGTTGGCGTCGCGGATGGTCTGGTCGATGGTCTCGGCCATCACCGAGCGGCCATAGACCTTCTTGAGGTGAGCGACCGGCACCTTGCCGGGGCGGAAGCCGTTGATGCGGACCTTGTCCTTGAGGTCGACGAGCTTGGCGCCGGCCTTGGCGTCGAGATCAGACGCGGGAACGCTGATCTTGAACTCGTGCTTCAAACCTTCCGAGAGGGTTTCTGTGACCTGCATGGCGTCCAATCTTCTTCTCGTTCGGTCCCGGCACGCTCACGCGTCGGGACGCTGTCATTAATCGATCCGGCGCGAGGCGAACGCCTCAATGCCGGTGGTTCATCGAGCCCGGCTCCAGGCGGAAAAACATCCGCGCGGAGCGAGGCCCCTCAGTAATCCGTGCAAACGCTGAAAGCGCTTGGTGCGGGCGGAGGGACTCGAACCCCCACAACTTTCGTCACTGGAACCTAAATCCAGCGCGTCTACCAGTTCCGCCACGCCCGCGTAATTTGCATCAAGACCGGCCGCGATGCCGCGGGCGGCGGGCTTATAGCATGTGCCCGACTGTTCGCAGCAAAAAAATGGCCTGATCGAGGCAGGCTCCAAGTAGGCACGATAGCTGGACTTATCCAGCGCGGCGTGGTCCGGATCGAGCTCATGAAACCGCGGATTTTCGACCCGACCCGGCGTGAGGTCCTGGCCGGACTTGGAGCCTCTGCGGCCGCCCTGATGGCGGGCGGCGCGACCCCTGCCGTGACAGCCCAGCTCGCCCTTCAGGCAAGGGCTGCAACCTTGGCTCTCCGGCCGGGACAACCGGCTACACCAATCTGGGAGCTGGCCGCCGTAAGCCACATTGGGGACGTGCGTCTGAAGCGCTTCGACAACTGCCAAGTGGTTTTCCGCAACAACCTGCCTGCGCCGCTTGCGCCAGTCTGGTACGGCCTGAATGCCCCGGCCGTCACCGATCAGTTCCGAGGCCGCGCGCCGGTGGCGCCGGATGCAACAGAAACATCAAATATATCAATACCAAACGCGGGAACCCTGTTGGCCGACTTTCGGCTCTTCGAGGAGGGCCAGAAGCAGCCCGCGCGTCCGCTTCCGATCATCGTCGACGAGTCCAGCCGGGTCCCCGTCGATCGTGACGTGGTCGTTCTGATCGAGGAATGGCGCCTGCAGCCGGACGGGACCGCGCTGCCCCCGGGCCAGGATCCGAAGGACACGACGGCGCTCTATACAATTAACGGACAGACTTCATTCGAACTCTCAGCTTCGGCCGGGGAGCGGCTGCGCCTGCGCTTCATCAACGGCTCCCAACGCTCTGTTCTGGCAATCAAATTGGAGAACCATGAGGTCCAGGTGATGGCGCTGGACGGCCAGCCGGCCGAGCCGTTCCCGGCGCGCAACGGCGCCCTGGTGCTGGCGCCCGGCGCACGTGCCGACGCCTTCGTGGATGCGGCCACAACGGCCCCTTTCCTGCTCCATGACGGCAAGGAGGCGCGCCAGATCGGGAGCCTCAAGGTCTCGGGCAGACTGGAGCGGCGCGCACCGCTGTTGCCGCCACAGCCGCTCCCATCGAACGACCTGCCCGAGAAGCTCGACCTGCGCGGCGCCCTGCGGTTCGATGTCGCGCTCGCCGCGCCCGAGGCCGGCTGGACGCGGCCCGCAAGTTTCTCCGTCAACTCCGCCCCCGCCTTCCGCGCCAAGCCCGGCCGCACCGTCGTGCTGGCCCTGAAGAACCCCGGTCCGGTCACAACCGTGTTCCACCTGCACGGCCACCATTTCCGTCTGCTCGACAAGCTCGACGACGGCTGGAAGCCCTACTGGCTCGACACGCTCGCGATCGAACCCGGCCAGACCCAGCGCATCGCGTTCGCCGCGACCTCACCGGGCCGATGGCTACTCGAGTCCGTCGTGACCGACTGGGCCGCGCCGCGGCTGGTGCGCTGGTATGGGGTGGAGTGAGTTATGCGCGCGTCCAGAGGTAGCGGACGTCGGGCTCTTTCTCCTCGTTCCGCGCCCCGTCGGTCTGCTCGACCGGGGTGAATCCGCGAGCCTCATAGAAGCGACGCGCTCGTGCGTTGCGTTGGAAGGTCCAGAGTTCCAGCCGTTCGCAGGCGTCCTTGGCAATGTCGAGGAGCTCGGTGCCAACGCCGCGGCCGTGGGCGGCGGGAAGCACGTAGAGCTGCTCGACCCACCCCTCGCGGAACGCGATGATCCCGCTCAGCTCATCGCCGTCGAAGCGTCCCCATACACGGCACGTTGTGAAGACATGCTCGCGGTAGAACCAGCGGTCCTCCTCCGGCGTGTGCAGTCCAACCAGCCAAGGCATCGCCTGGTCGAACGCAAGCCGATGGACCTGCGCAGCTGCCGCCATGTCGGCGAGCGCGAGCTGCCTGAGCACTAGTACTCCACCCCGAGCGCATTGTAGATTCGCCGGTGCACGGCCGGCAGCGTCTCGGTCAGGTCCTCCGCGATCAGGCCCGGCCCCGCTTCGCTCGCCGCCTCGCCATGCATCCAGACGCCGATGCTGGCGGCTTCGAACGCCGGCACGCCCTGCGCCAGCAGCCCCGCGATGATGCCGGCGAGCACGTCGCCGGCGCCCGCGGTGGCGAGCCAGGGCGGTGCGTTGGCGGCGATGGTGGCACGGCCGTCGGGTGCGGCGATCGTGGTGTCCGGCCCCTTCAACAACACCACCGCACCGCAGCGCTCGGCGGCGGCGCGGACGCGCTCCAGCTTCGAGCGGCCCGGATATTTGTTGCTGAGGTCGGAGAACAGGCGCGGGAATTCACCCTCGTGCGGCGTCAGCACCACCGCACTGTCGCGCGAGGATTTGATCGATTCAAACAGCCGCTCGGGGTTTGCGGCAAAACTCGTCAGCGCGTCGGCGTCAAGCACAAGATGCCGCTGCGCGTTAAGCGCCGTGTGGACGAAATCGCAGGTGCGATCACCGACGCCCGTGCCGGGGCCGATGATGCAGGTGTTGTAACGCTTGTCGCCAAGAAGCTCGCCGAACTCGATCGCAGTGTCGGCCGGGCGAACCATCACCGCGGTGAGCGCGGCCGCATTGATCGCGAGCGCATCGCGCGGGCTCGCCAGCGTCACCAGACCCGCGCCCGCACGCAACGCCGCACGTGCCGCGAGCCGCGCAGCACCGGTCGCGGCAGCATCGCCCGAGACCGCGAGCACATGGCCCCGCGCGTATTTGTGGCCGTCGATGCGCGGCACCGGGAAGGCCGCGCCCCAGAAATCCGGATCGTCCTCGAATGTCTGAGGTCTGATCTCGTCCAGCACCTGTGCGTCGATGCCGATATCGGCGACGCGCACATGGCCGCAATGCATCCGGCCGGGCAGCAAGAGATGCGCCGGCTTCTTGCGGAAGAAGGTGACGGTCTCGGTGGCGTTCACGGCAACGCCCAGCACGGCCGCGCTGGTGCCGTTGATGCCGCTCGGCAGGTCGACTGCGAGCACCAAGGCACCGTTGGCGTTGATCGCCTCGATCATCGCGCGCGCCTCGCCCTCGACGGGGCGGCTGAGGCCCGCACCGAACAGCGCGTCGATGATCAGCGCCGGCTTTCCGATCGCCTGCGGATTGAACGGGAGCACCGGGTGTTTCCAGCCGCGCGCGGCGGAGGCCGCATCGCCCTGGAGCTGGTCGCGCTCGCACATCAGGATCACCGAGACCTCGCGCCCCTGCGCGGCGAGCTCGGCGGCTGCGACAAAACCGTCACCGCCATTGTTGCCGGGGCCGGCCACGATCAGGATCGACCCCTCCTCCACCAGCGCATTGGCGGCATCCGCGACCGCCTGACCCGCGCTCAGCATCAGCTTGAAACCGGGCGTGCCGGCCGCGATCGAAAGCTGGTCGGCCCGCTGCATTTCGGCGTTGGTCAGAACTTCCATGCCACTTCCCTGGTACAAACGCCTTTTCAACAGGCACTTTCCATGCCGTCCCCATACAGGGAACAGCGACCTGCACACACATTGACCGTTTGCCTATTTCGTAGTCTTCGGTATTTTGGGCCGGTCGGCTCCACCTATCAGAGATGCTCGTTAAAAGGCTGATAACGCTCCAACAATCAGGGCATTTGCAACTTGGCATAGACCCTGCTTTCGAGGAAGCCGCTTCGGTTCGTCGTACTCACTGGCATTCATCAGGGTGTGACCGGCCGCCGCTGGGCTGGTCAGGCATCCCGGCATAGCGAAGACAAGATCGTGCGTGAGAAAAGCGCATCCTGACGAAGACGTTGCTATTTGATCGAAAGGCCGGAGGCGCGCAGTGAAGAAAATCGAAGCCATCATCAAGCCATTCAAGCTCGACGAGGTGAAGGAAGCGCTTCAGGAAGTCGGCCTGCAGGGCATCACCGTGACCGAAGCCAAGGGTTTTGGCCGCCAGAAGGGTCATGCCGAGCTTTACCGCGGCGCAGAATACATCGTCGACTTCCTGCCCAAGGTGAAGATCGAGATCGTGATCGGCGACGATCTGGTCGAGCGCGCCATCGACGCGATCCGCCGCGCCGCACAGACCGGGCGCATCGGCGACGGCAAGATTTTCGTCTCCAACATCGAAGAGGCGATCCGCATCCGAACCGGTGAATCCGGGCTGGACGCTATCTGAGCCGGGTGCTATCCCGCGTTTTGCGACACAATGAAAAGAAATAAGGCTGCTTCGGCGGCCTGATTTCGTTTGTGCGGTCGCGCGCGAACTCGCCAAAAGCGAGAATAATCTTGCTCATCTGGAAACCGTCCCGCAGAGCCAAAAGGGGTATGCATGAAGACCGCCAAAGACGTCCTGAAATCGATCAAGGACAACGACGTTAAGTACGTCGACCTGCGCTTCACCGATCCGCGCGGCAAGTGGCAGCATGTGACGTTCGACGTCAGCATGATCGACGACGATATCTTCGCCGAAGGGACGATGTTCGACGGCTCCTCGATCGCCGGCTGGAAGGCGATCAACGAGTCCGACATGTGCCTGATGCCGGATCCGGTGACCGCGACGATCGATCCGTTCTTCGCCGAGACCACCATGGTCATCACCTGCGACGTGCTCGAGCCTACCACGGGCGAGCCCTACAACCGCGACCCCCGCGGCATCGCCAAGAAGGCGGAAGCCATGGTGAAGTCGATGGGCGTGGGCGACACCGTCTTCGTCGGCCCCGAAGCCGAGTTCTTCGTGTTCGACGACGTGCGCTTCTCCTCCGGCCCTTACAACACCGGCTTCAGGCTCGATTCCTCGGAGCTGCCGAGCAACACCGACACCGAATATGAAGGCGGCAATCTCGGCCACCGCATCCGCACCAAGGGCGGCTACTTCCCGGTTCCGCCGCAGGACTCGGTGCAGGACATGCGCTCGGAAATGCTCGGCGCCATGGCCAAGATGGGCGTCAAGGTCGAGAAGCACCATCACGAGGTCGCTTCGGCCCAGCACGAGCTCGGCATGAAGTTCGACACGCTGACGCTGATGGCCGACCATCTGCAGATCTACAAATACTGCATCCACCAGGTCGCGCACATCTACGGCAAGACCGCCACCTTCATGCCGAAGCCGGTCTATGGCGACAACGGCTCGGGCATGCACGTGCACCAGTCGATCTGGAAGGACGGCAAGCCGGTGTTCGCCGGCAACAAATACGCCGACCTGTCGGAGACCTGCCTCCACTACATCGGCGGCATCATCAAGCACGCCAAGGCGATCAACGCCTTCACCAACCCGTCGACCAACTCCTACAAGCGTCTGGTCCCGGGCTATGAGGCTCCCGTGCTGCTCGCCTACTCCGCGCGCAACCGCTCGGCCTCCTGCCGCATCCCCTACACCGCTTCGCCGAAGGCCAAGCGCGTCGAGGTGCGTTTCCCCGATCCGCTCGCCAATCCCTATCTCGGCTTCGCCGCGATGCTGATGGCCGGCCTCGACGGCATCAAGAACAAGATCGATCCGGGTCCGGCGATGGACAAGGACCTCTACGACCTGCCGAAGGAAGAGCTGAAGCAGATCCCGACCGTCTGCGGTTCGCTCCGCGAGGCGCTGGAGAACCTCGACAAGGACCGCGGCTTCCTCAAGAACGGCGGCGTGTTCGACGACGACTTCATCGACGCTTACATCGAGCTGAAGATGACCGAAGTCGCCCGCTTCGAGATGACCCCGCACCCGGTCGAGTTCGACATGTACTATTCGGGCTAAGCGGCCCGAACAGTCCGCGACAAGCAAAAGGCGCTCCGCGAGGGGCGCCTTTTCGTTTTGGGCACACGCGAACCTACGTCTTCGGCCTCGCGACCCGCACCCCGTCGGCTCCGATCGCACCGAACGTGCCGGCGATGATCTCGCTGGTCGGCTGCATACCGCCGAGCGACCAGTGCGCGGGCTCCTGCTCCTCGATCCTGACCCAGACGTTGCGGCGGAAATCCGGGCTGCCCTGCCCTTCGACCTCGACCATCAGGTCGGTGACGCGTTCGAGCAGCGTCTTCTTCTGCTTGGCGTCCAGGATGCCGCGGACGGTGGAAATGGTGATATAAGGCATGTCTTGCTCCAATCATGTCGTGTGACAACGGCGCCAATCTGGACCTGCCATGCCGGAGACGGCAGTGGCGGATAAGCCAGAGATCGGGCAATTTCCGCCACGCTACGCCCGCGCCGATCGGATAGGATAGCCGGCAGCCGCCCGGAGGTCCCATGAAGCTCGCAATGCTGGCGCTGGAAGGTTGCATGCATTCGGCGATCGCCGGTGTCGCCGACGTGCTGTCGCTCGCCAATCACGTGATGCAGCAAAGCGGCGTGAAATCCCGCTTCACCTGGCAGACGCTGTCGCTCGACGGCAAGGACGTGCGCGCCGGCGGCGGCCAGATGGTCGCGGTCGATGGCGCGATCGGCAAGCGCGCGAGCTTCGATGCGATCCTCGTCCCCGGCAACCTCGTCGACCACGTCACGGCCGAGCGGCTGCAACCGCAATATGCCCGCGCCGGCGCCTGGCTGCGACAGCAGCACGCGAACGGCCGGCTGATCGGTGCGTTTTGCAGCGGCGTTTTCCTGCTGGCCGGTGCCGGCCTGCTCGACAACCGCCGCGCCACCATCACCTGGTGGCTGCAAGGCGAACTGCGCCAGCGTCATCCCACGATCGACCTTGCTGCTGACGCCGTCATTACCATGGCGGACCGCATCGTCTGCGCGGCCGGACCGATGTCGTGGGTCGATCTCCTGCTCAAACTGATCGAGACCACAGAAGGCAAGGAGATCGCAAAGCTGTGCGCGGACTATGTCGTCATCGACACCGCGCAGCGCACCCAATCGATCTTCATGCCCGTCGGCTATTTGCTCTCACAGGACCCGCTGCTGACCAGGGCTGACCTGCTGGTTCGCCGCACCGGCAAGAGGGCGATGACGGTCAAGCGCCTCGCGGACGCGCTTGGCCTGAGCGAGCGCACGCTGAACCGGAAATTCCAGGAGCTCACGCACGAGCCGCCGCAAGCCTTCATCATGCGCCGCCGCGTCGAGCACGCGCGCACGCTGCTGGAGACCACGACGCAGCCGGTCAAGACCATCGCGCGCACCGCCGGCTATGAGGACGAGAGCAGCTTTCGCAAGGCGTTCCGCAAGCTGACCCTGATGTCGCCGCAGGCCTATCGCGCGCGGCATGCGGTGCAGCCAGTGTGACCTGATAAGCCGGAGGCGCGCATGGCCTTGTCGTCGGTGAAGGCGACCTCGATGCGCCGGTCCACCGCCTTGGGAAACAGCACAAGGCCCTTGTACTTCTCACCCTCGGCGCCCGGCAGGTCCTGCACCACGGCGTCCTTGCCGTAGCGCTGTTTCAAGCTCCGTTCAGTGTCATCAGGCGTAACAGGCGAAACGCAGGTGATCGGCCCTTCCTGCGGCGGGGTGGATTGAGCGAATGCGGGGGGCGCGAACAGGACAAGGGCGGCGGCGACCGGATGGCGTTTCATCGGCATACCATTCCAATTTCGAAATCGGGCTTGGAAAGTAGCGCGTGCGGATGACGCGGCACAACGCGAAAGGGTCGCGATGACGTGAAATCGTCGCCCTGGTGTGAAATTTGAGATTGGGGCCGTGAACAAGCCTCCGCGCCGTCATTGCTGTGCAAGTCCACTAATTCGCTGATCGAGAGATTTCGGTTTTGGCGGCGGCAAAATCTTTTGGAGAC
>NZ_JBXAPO010000025.1:0-59234 GCF_058804065.1 Bradyrhizobium sp. GW821-FHT13H05
GGTGTTGTCTCGCATCGGAATCCTCCCTGAACAGGATGAATTCGATCAGCGAATTAGTGAACATGCACAATTGCGAGGAGCTCTTGCGACGAAGCAATCCAGCATCCCTCCGCGGAGACAATCTGGATTGCTTCGCTGCGCTCGCAATGACTGGGCGCGATCGGAATTCCGCGGTTTGGAATTGCAGTAACGGCATCCGCCACGGCGACACAACGCAATACTTGACAGTGGAAAGATTGCCTTGTTGGTATGGCTCCCAACGTCAATTTGACCGCCAGAAGAGGATCGCTCCGCAATGTCCATGCCTGCCTTGTTCAAAGGGCGTCTGTCGATCCCCGTGATCGGCTCGCCGCTCTTCATCATCTCGGTGCCCGATCTCGTGATCGCGCAGTGCAAGGCGGGTGTAGTCGGCTCGTTTCCGTCGCTGAACGCGCGGCCGCCGGAGCTGCTCGACGAGTGGCTGGCGCGGATCACCGAAGAGCTCGCGGCCTATGACCGCGC
Organism: Bradyrhizobium sp. GW821-FHT13H05; assembly: GCF_058804065.1. Classification (NCBI taxonomy): domain Bacteria; kingdom Pseudomonadati; phylum Pseudomonadota; class Alphaproteobacteria; order Hyphomicrobiales; family Nitrobacteraceae; genus Bradyrhizobium; species Bradyrhizobium sp. GW821-FHT13H05. Next base: position 502 of record NZ_JBXAPO010000025.1, read on the forward strand.
CCATCCCGACAAGCCGTCGGCGCCGTTCGCGGTCAACCAGATCGTGCACAAGTCGAACAACAGGCTCGACCACGACATGCAGCTCTGCGCCAAGTACAAGGTGCCGATGATCATCTCCTCGCTCGGCGCGCGCGAGGAACTCAATCAGGCGGTGCACGGCTGGGGCGGCATCGTCTTCCACGACGTGATCAACCAGAAATTCGCCCACAAGGCGATCGAGAAGGGCGCCGACGGCCTGATCCTGGTCGCAGCCGGCGCCGGCGGCCATGCCGGCACCGTCTCGCCGCTCGCCTTCGTCGCCGAGACGCGAAAATGGTTCGACGGTCCGATCGCACTGTCGGGCGCGATCGGCAACGGCAAGGCGATCCGCGCGGCGCGCATCCTCGGTGCCGACTTCGCCTATATCGGCTCGGCCTTCATTGCGACGAAGGAAGCCAACGCGGTCGAGAAGTACAAAGAGATGATCGCGGGCTCGACGGCCGACGACATCGTCTATTCCAACCTCTTTACCGGCGTGCACGGCAATTATCTGAAGCCCTCGATCCTTGCCGCCGGCATGGATCCGGAAAACCTGCCGACCTCCGATTCTTCCAAGATGAATTTCGGCACCGACGCCTCCGGCGAGCGCGCCAAGCCGAAGGCCTGGAAGGAGATCTGGGGCTCCGGCCAGGGCATCGGCAGCATCGACGGCGTCGTGCCGGCCGCCGAGCTGATCGCACGCTTCAAGAAGGAATACGACGAAGCGATCGATCCGCCGTTGTGATGGCTCTGTGATGACGGCCATCTACCGCGTCGACGGCAACAGCGTCGTCACCAGCCCTGATGCCGCGGGTCCCTGGGACCGGCGCATGCAGCACGGCTCGGCGCCGGCGTCGCTGGTGACGTGGGCAGCCGAGCGCATTGCGACGCCGGTGCCGATGAACATTGCGCGTGTCACCATCGATCTGATGCGGCCCGTTCCGGTGGCGCCGCTTGCGATTGCGACCGAGGTTTTGCGCGAGGGCCGCAAGATCCAGCTCTGCGAAATCAAGCTGCTGGCCGACGGCGTACAGGTCGTCGGCGCGACCGTGCTCAAGATCAAGGCTCAGGCGCAGACGCTGCCGGATGACGTCAGGGAGCTGCCGGTCACGCTGCCCGCGCCCGAGGATTCGCTGGTCGAAGACGGCCACGCCGCCACCAGTCCCTTCGTGCGAATGGTCTCGATGCGCGCGGCGCGTGGCCGCTTCGGCCGGGCCGGAGCCGGTGCGATCTGGTTTCGCGTCGATCATCCCCTGATCGAAGGCGAAGCAGTCTCGCAGGCCATGCGTGCGATGGTCGCGGCCGACTTCTCCAATGGCACCGCCTCGACACTCGATTTTCGCGCCTGGACCTACATCAACGCCGACCTCACCGTGAGCTTTGCGCGTCAGCCGGTCGGTGAATGGATTTTGCTCGACGGCGAATCCTGGATCGGCCCGGATGGCGCGGGGCTTGCGATGTCCCGGCTGGCTGACCGGCAGGGCTATTTCGGCCGCGCGGTGCAGAGTCTCGTCATCGAGAAGCGCTAGGACCGGCCCACGAGCCTTCCAGATTCGCCTGGTTGCGGGATCGTTCCGCCTTTCCTGGCTATCTTCGGCAGAGTCCCACTGCCCGCGCTGCATAGGTCGCGACGGCCGAGCGCGGAACCGATTGTTCCATTCCCGGTTTTATCCCTGCAGAGGGAAAAAATGACTTCGATCGAGAAACTCGCAGGGAAAGCCCAAACCGGAATTTGGGGTCTGGACAACATCCTGTCCGGGGGATTGTCGCGCGGACACGTGTTCCTCGTGGAAGGCGCGCCGGGCACCGGCAAGACGACGGTGGCCTTGCAGTTCCTGCTTGAAGGTATCAAGGCGGGTGAAAGATGCCTGTATATCACCCTGTCGGAGACGGAACGCGAATTGCGGGATGGCGCCGCCTCGCATGGCTGGGTGCTCGACGATGGATTGACGATTTTCGAATTGCTGCCGCCGGAGAGCCTACTCGATTCCGAGCAACAGCAGAGCCTGCTGTACTCGTCCGATCTCGAACTCGGTGAGACGACCAAGCAGATTTTCGAGGCGGTCGATCGCATCAAGCCGCACCGGGTCGTGCTCGACAGTCTTTCCGAAATCCGGCTTCTGGCGCAGAGTTCGTTGCGATACCGCCGGCAAATCCTGGCCATCAAGCACTATTTCTCCAGGTTCAACACCACCGTAATGCTGCTAGACGATCTCACGGCCGATGTTGCCGACAAGACTGTGCACAGCGTGGCGCATGCGGTTTTTCGGTTGGAGGAGCTTGCTCCCGCCTACGGCGCAGAGCGCCGCCGCGTGCGCGTCATCAAGTATCGAGGCACGAAATTCCGCGGTGGTTATCACGACGCCACCATCACCACGGGTGGCCTGAACGTGTTTCCAAGGCTGGTGGCTTCGGAGCACCGCGCCGATTTCATCCGTCGCAGGTTTTCGAGCGGCATCGTCGAACTGGACCAGCTGCTGGGCGGCGGCGTGGAAACGGGTTCGAGCACTCTCGTTCTCGGCCCCTCGGGAACCGGCAAATCTCTCATCGCAATCGTGTTTGCTGCCGCGGCCGTGGCGCGGGGCGAGAAGGCCGCGCTGTTTGTGTTCGATGAAGAACTGGGCCTGCTCTTCGCGCGCATGAAGGGTATTGGAATAGATCTCGACGCGATGTGCAGCGACGGCAGCCTCGTGGTCGAGCAGGTGGATGCAGCCGAGCTCTCGCCCGGGGAATTCGCTCACATGGTACGCGAGCATGTGGACGAGCGGGGGATTCAGACTGTCGTGATCGACAGCCTCAATGGTTATCAGGCGGCGATGCCCGAGGAAAACTCCCTCATCCTCCACATGCACGAGCTGTTGCAATACCTGAACCGCCGCGGTGCTGCGACATTCATGACGGTCGCCCAGCACGGTCTCGTTGGTGACATGAAAGCGCCAGTCGACGTCACCTATCTGGCTGATACCGTGATCCTGCTGCGCTATTTCGAGGCGCAGGGCAGCGTACGGCGTGCCGTTTCCGTCATAAAAAAGCGGATGGGCCTGCACGAATCGACGATCCGGGAGTACCGCATCAGCAATCGCGGTCTCTCCATCGGCGAGCCCCTGGAGGAGTTTCAGGGTGTGTTGCGCGGCGTGCCCGTCTATGTCGGTGAAGGACGGCCTCTCTTGCGGGAGCCCGGTGCGTGAGACCGGCCGAATCGTCCGAGCGGGCCATCGTCCTTGCCCCGACGGGGCGCGATGCGTCCGTTGCCGCCGGCTTGATTACGGAAGCAGGCTTTGCCGCCGACGTTTGTGCCGACCTCGATGCGCTCGTGCGCGAGATGGCGGCCGGCGCGGGGCTCGCCATCATAGCCAACGAGGCCGTGAAAACCGCCAACCTGCGCAGCCTGGTACGATGGTTGAACGAGCAGCCCTCATGGTCCGATTTTCCGATTGTCCTGTTGACCCGCCAGGGCGGCGGACCGGAACGAAATCCCGACGCCATGCGGCTCGCTCTGGCGCTGGGAAATGTAACGTTCATCGAGCGCCCGTTTCATCCAACCACGTTGGTCAGCGTCGTGGGATCCGCCATCAGGGGTCGCCGGCGTCAATATCAGTCGCGCGCCATTCTGGAGAATCTCACGGAGAGCGAGGGCCTGCTGCAAACAGCCTTGAGGGCGGGGCGGCTCGGAGCGCTCGAGCTGCACCTGCCGTCGTTGATGCTCGACGCCTCGAATGCCTGCAAGCTATCTTTCGGGCGTCGGCCGGAGCAGGAACTCTCATATGAGGACTTGCTCGCTTCCGTGCATCCGGATGACCGCGCCAGACGACAGGGTGTGTTCGACCGGGCCGTCGCCAGTGGCGGGGATTACAACATCGAATACCGAAACATCTGGCCTGACGGGTCCCAGCACTGGGTCGATGTGCGTGCTCGCGCGGTTCTCCGGCCCGACGGCACGGTCCGATCGATGGTCGGGGTGTGCTCCGATATCACTTCGCGCAAGGTTGCGGAGATCGAGCGTGAAGCATTGCTGGCGCAGCTTGCGGCAGAACGCACTGCGCTCGCCGAATTGACCGCGACGCTCGAACAGCGCGTCGAGCAGCGCACCGCAGACCTGATGAAGGAGGTCGCGGCTCGTGAAAGAGCGCAGGATCAACTGCGGCAGGCGCAGAAAATGGAGACCATCGGGCAGTTGACCGGCGGCGTCGCCCATGACTTCAACAACCTGTTGATGGCCGTCATGGGCAATCTCGATCTGCTGCGCAAGCGCATACCGGACGACCCGCGTCTGCGTCGGCTGATCGATGGTGCGCTGCAAGGAGCGGAACGGGGCGCGTCTTTGACGCAGCGCCTGCTTGCGTTCGCGCGGCAGCAGGATCTGCGGGCAGTGGCGATCGATCTGGGCGCTCTCGTCAAAGGCATGATCGACCTGCTCGAACGTTCGCTGGGCCCCCGCGTCGAATTGCGGCTGGATGTTCCAGATCAATTGCGGCCCGCTCGCGCCGATTCCAACCAGCTCGAACTCGCGATCTTGAACCTCGTCATCAACGCACGCGACGCGATGACGGACGGCGGCGCGATCGACATTCGCATCCGCGACTATAAGGCAAATGGCGATCACGTCCTGCCGCCCGGGCAGTACCTGGAGCTGTCCGTGATCGATACTGGCGAAGGCATGTCTCCTGAGACATTGAAGCGGGCGGTAGAGCCGTTCTTCTCGTCAAAGCCGCTGGGGAAAGGAACCGGTCTTGGCTTGTCGATGGTGCATGGCCTTGCCGAGCAGCTCGGCGGCGCGCTTCGGCTCTCCAGCACAGTGGGAACTGGCACCACGGCGACCTTGGTTCTTCCGGTTGCAACCCAGGCTCCGGAAGCCGCGGCGTCGGGCCCGGTGGTGCCGCAGGCTGGTCGATCGGCGATCATACTTTTTGTCGATGACGATCCGCTGATCGCCATGTCGACCACGGAAATGCTCGAAGATCTCGGACATCGCGTCATCGGAGTCAGCTCGGCCCTGCACGCCCTCGATATCATTAGAAGCGAGCAACCGATCGACCTCTTGGTGACAGACCATATGATGCCGAGCATGACCGGGGTCGAGTTGGCCGCTGCCTCGCGTCAATTGCGCCCGTCACTGCCAATCTTGCTTGCCACCGGATATGCCGAATTGCCTGAGGGAGCTCAACTCGATCTGCCGAGGCTGGCCAAGCCCTACCATCAGGACCAGCTCCGCGATCGCCTTGATCAGATGCTTCGCTGAGGCGGGCGCTGCTCAACACCTAACCCACCATCCGGTCTCGCCCGTTCCAAAACCCTGCGCGCAGCACCTTCTTGTCGACCTTGCCGACGCCGGTCATCGGCAGCTGCTTGACGAACTGGATCTGCTTCGGCGCATGCGCCGAGCCTTTTCGCGTCTTCACCAGGTTGATTAGCTCGTCGGCATCGGGCTTTGCACCCTCGCGCGGTACGACGATGGCGGTGACGGCTTCGCCCCATTTCTCGTCGGGGATGCCGACGACCGCGACCATTGCCACGTCGGCGTGCTGCGACAGCACGTCCTCGATCTCGCGCGGAAAGATGTTGAAGCCACCGGTGACAATCATGTCCTTCTTGCGGTCGAGGATGAACATGTAGCCGCGCTCGTCCTTGCGTGCGATGTCACCGGTGTGGACCCAGCCGTTCCTGAGCGTCTCGGCGGTGATGTCCGGCCGCCTCCAGTATTCCGCCATCACATGCGGGGCGCGCACGCAGATCTCGCCGGCGTCGCCCGTCTTCACCTCCTGGTCGTTGTCGTCGAGGATCTTGACCTCGCAGGCCGCGATCGGGAAGCCGCAGGACAGGAACAGCTCCGGCGTCCTGGGATCGTGATCGGCCTTGCGCAGCACCGAGACCGGATAGCATTCGGTCTGGCCGTAGAGCTGCGAGAATACCGGCCCGATGCGCTCGATGCCCTCGACCAGCCGGCTCGGCGACATCGCGGAGGCGCCATAGAGCACCAGCTCGAGCGAGGACAGGTCGGTCCTGCCCAGCGCGGGATGGTCGAGCAGCACATAGATCATGGTCGGCACGAACAGCGTGAAATTGATGCGCTCGCGCGCGATCGTCGCCAGCACGGCCTGGGGATCGAAACCTTTCAGCATGTGCACGGTCCCGCCGCGCATCAGCGTCGGCAGCACCTTGGTGCCGGCGACATGGCTGATCGGCGCGACCGCGAGATACCGCGCAGCGTCAGGAATTTCGAAGTCGGCGAGAATCGCGGCGGCGGCTCCGGCATTTTCGCGGTGATAGCGCAGCGCGCCCTTGGATTTGCCGGTGGTGCCGCCGGTGTAATTCAGCGTGGAGAGATCGTCAGGGCCGGCGAGGCATAACGGGTTGGTGTGGCCTTCGATCTCGATCGCCTGCAGGAGGTCGGCGCCATAGTCGGCAGGTCCCATGGTGAAAACAGCCTTGAGCTGGCCCGCCTGCGCGGCGAGCTCGCCGCCGCGATCGCGGAACGCGGCCGCATCCACTACCAGCACCTCGGCCTCGGAATCCTCGAGCTGGAACAGCTGGTCTCCCCGCGATCCCAGCGGATGCAGCCAGGTGACGCAGAGCCGCGACAATTGCGCGGCGACGCCGGCGCACCAGGTGTCGGCGCGGTTCGCGGTAAGGAAGGCGACGCGCACGCCGGGCTGCAATCCAAGCCGCATGAACACGCCCTGGATGCGGCCGATCAGGTCGATGGTGCCTTGATAGCTCAGCGATCCGCCGGGCCATGCAAACGCGGTGCGGCCGGGATAGCGCGACAGCGCCCGTAGCGTCTGCGCGCAACTCGGGGACGATGCGTGGAGCGGATCGGACATATGTTTCCTCGTTGCTTTGTCATCGGCTTGTGTCGTGCCAATGTTTGCGCGCGACGCTAGCACAGGGAAGGCGGGATGGAACGACAAAGCCCGCGCAGGGAGGCAAGCGTGACGGGGAGGCTTGTGTGACATCCGATCGACTGCATCACTTCCGTGATCGTCTCGCTCTGCCTCTGATCGCGGCGCCGATGTTTCTGGTGTCAGGCGTCGAGCTCATGGTCGCGGCCTGCCTCAATGGTGTGATCGGCAGCTTCCCCACCGTAAATTGCCGCAGCACGGAACAACTCGAGGCGTGGCTCACCGAATTTGAAACGCGGCTGCGGCAGCACGAAGATCAATCGGGTCGCAAGGCCGCGCCGCTCTGCCCGAACCTGATCGTCCACCGCTCCAACGCGCGGTTGGAGGATGATCTCAATGTGCTGTTGCGGCACAGACCGGAGATCGTCATCACCTCGGTCGGCTCGCCCGCGCCGGTCGTGAAGCCGTTGCACGATGCGGGTGCGCTGGTGCTGGCGGATGTCGCCTCGATCCGCCATGCCGAACGCGCGGCGGAAGCTGGTGCCGACGGGCTGGTGCTGCTCACCGCAGGCGCGGGCGGGCAGACCGGCTGGCTCAATCCGTTTGCCTTCGTCCGCGCGGTGCGCGCGTTCTACGACGGCATCATCGTGCTGGCCGGCGGTATCAGCGATGGTCGCGGGCTGCGCGCGGCCGAAGTGCTTGGCTGTGATCTCGCCTACATGGGCACGAAGTTCATCGCGACGCGCGAGAGCATGGCAGACGAACGCCACAAGCGCATGCTGGTCGAGAGCAGTGCCGACGACATTCTGCTCACCACCGCATTCACGGGTTTGCAGACCAGCATGCTGAAGCCATCGATCGTGGCTGCGGGCCTCGATCCCGACGACCTGCCGGCGCGCGGGGCGATCGACATCGCTGAGGATATCGACGTCGCCGCGCGGGAGAACCGGCCAAAGCGCTGGCGCGATATCTGGAGCGGCGGGCACTCGACATCGGGCGTGACCGACGTGCTCGCGGTTGACGATCTCGTTGCACGGACCGTCGCTGAATACCGTCAAGCAGGTGGGCGGTAGGTGGCGCCAGCATTTCTCCCCGTAAGAACGGGGGGAGGAGACGCCGCCGCATCGATCACAGTTAATCTCGCATAGCTCCGCAGCCCCTCACTTAACGGCAGATTAACCATCGTTCGCCCAAAATCCCCCTCAAGGCCGCCAATCAGGACCGAGAGGGACAGGCGATGGACTTCGATTTTCTCAACTCCAAGACGGCAGCATCGCTGGACGAAATCCGCGTCCGCGTGGCCCATGCGCTGGCCCGCCACCCGCTGTGCCGCAATGTGCGCTTCGACATCGTCAGCGTCCCCCGCACCCGCCGGGGCGGCAACTGGACGGTGACGTTGCAATCGGTCGAACCGCGTGCGGTCTGGGAGGCTTCCGAGATCGTCGCCGACATCCAGGATGCCTACGATCTGGCGGCAGCTGCCTGATTTGATTGGCTTTTTCTGGACATGTCGCGGCAGTCCGCGCGATTGCCGCCGCGATGGCACGGTTAAGCCTTAATTTTCGCCCAGTTTCCGGGCAGTGATCACGTGGACTTGAAGTTGGGCGCGGAGAGACGTTTGTCCAAAGCCATCACCATCGTCGTGCTGACCTGTTTCCTCGTCCTCGGCGCCGCCACCACCGCCATTCTCGGCCGTGACAGCGTGCCAAGCCTCAGCGCCGAGATGATCACGCAGACCCCGCCGGCGAAGCCGCTTGCCACCAACCGCGCCGCCAAGGCTGACCGTCTGGTTCCGACTCTGGCGCTCGCCTCGGCCGCGATCGACCCGGTGCAGGTGCCCGCCGACAGCCTTTCGCAGGCGCCGGTGCTGACCGAGCCGCTGCGCCAGGCCTTTGCCGCCGCAACGCCGGCCGATTTCCCGATGCCCAGGACGAGCACATCGGCGAGTGTCAACGAGGCGCCGGCCGCAGCGGACGTTCCCGCCAAGCCAAAAGTCGTTGCCAAGCCGCAGCCGCAGAAAAACTATTCGCTGCTCTCCGACGCCCAGATTTCGGGCATCAGGGATCGCCTGAAACTGTCGTCATCGCAGGAATATTACTGGCCCTCGGTCGAGACCGCGCTGCGCAATGTTGTCCGCAAGATCTCGGCCAACAAACTCTCAAATCCGAACGCACCGCCCAGCGCGCAGATCGATCCGAACTGCGACGAGGTCCAGCAGTTGAAGTCGGCCGCGATGCCGCTCCTGTTCCAGCTGCGTGACGACCAGAAGGAAGAAGTGCGCAAGCTCGCCCGGCTCATCGGGCTCGAGAAGGTCGCGCAGCAGATCTGACGTGCGGTTCCCGCGCGCATGATCCGGAAAAGTGTGCAGCGGTTTTCCGTAGAGATCATGCGCTCACAATAAGCTAAAGCGGGATGACTTCTCGTCGTGCTTTAGGGAACCACCTCGATCAGGAACATCCGGCAATCCCCGCGCGTTGCCCGCTCCGAAAGAGGGAGTGGATCAATGCGCGCCTCGACAGCTTATTTTGTCGGTGCTGGAACCATCGTCGCGGCCATCGCCATTGGTCTCGGCGGCGGCATCGTCGCCGGCAACATCATGAATCCGATCGCGCCCAAGCAGGGCCCGGACACCGGCAAGATGGCGCAGCGCGCTGAAGCCGCTGCCACGCCAGTGACGACCAACGCACCATCCGAGCGCGTGCGGTATCTCACCGGATCGCAAACCTTTGGTGCGGCGGTCGCGACGCCCGCACAGGCTGAGGGCGAAGCGAAGCTAGAGGCAAAGCCCGACACGCAGACAACTCAGGCGAAGGCTGAATCGCCGGCGCCGCAGCCGTCGCAAGCGGCCTCAGTCGAGCCGCCGAAGGCGGCACCTGCATCGCCTCCGCAAGTTGCAAAACCGGCCGAGCAACAGGCTTCGACAGAGCCGTCCTCACCTGACAACGCGTATGCCAAGGCCAGGGATGCTGACGTGCAGCGTGCTGCGTCCGAACGGCGCCGACTGGATCGCCGCGAGCGCTGGGCCGAACGCCGTCGTTACGATTCCCGCGAGCAACGCGGCACGCGCGACCGCATCGATTGGGACGATGTCGCACGCAACGTCCGCGAGGATTCAGATCCTCGCGATGTTGCCAGCCGTCCGCGCGGTGGCTCCCCGCGGATCATGCTGTTCGGGCGTGACGACGACTAGCGCCTAGCCCAGGATCGCGGCCGCTGCGCGCTCGGCAATCAGGATCGTCGGCGTCTGAATGTTGCCCGAGATCATGATCGGGATCACCGAGGCGTCGGCGACATGCAAGCCATCGATGCCGCGCACCTGCAATTGCTGCGGATCGACGACGGCCAGATCGTCCGTGCCCATCCGGCAGGTCGAAGCCGCGTGGTAGAGCGTGGTGCAATGTCCCCGAATATAATCGGCGATCTCGGCGTCGCTCGCGGCTTCCGCGCTCGGCGTGATCTCGCCCTCGATCATCTCCTTCAGCGGCGACTGCGCGGCGATGCGGCGGTTGATGCGCACGCCCTCGATCATGGTTGCGATGTCGCTGCCGCTCGCATCCGAGGTAAAATAGCAGGGGTCTATGGCGGGATGCTCGATCGGGTCGGCCGAGCGCAGCGTGATCCGGCCGCGGCTGTTCGGCCGCTGCAACGTCGCATGCAGGGTGATGCCCGGCCTGGACGACAGGAAGCGGACATAGTCGCGGTGCGGGCTGATCGCGCCGTAGAGCTGGAGGTCCGGCTCGACATCGCTGCGGCTGCGGACATGCGCGCCGGCCGCGACCCAGGGCGAGGTGCGCGGACCGCTGCGGCTGGTTTCCCACTCGGCAAGGCTCGCAGCCAGACTCTCCTCGGTCCAGGCGCCGACGCCGATCTTCTCCCTGGTATAGAAGGTGACGGGAATGTTGATGTGGTCCTGGAGATCGCTGCCGACGCCCGGCAGATCGTGCACGACGTCCACGCCGGCCACCTTCAATTCGTCGGCGGGGCCCACGCCTGACAGCAGGAGTTGCTGCGCCGAACCGATGGCGCCGGAGGCAAGCACCACCTCGCTGGTGGCGAAGGCGCTCTTCGGTTGCCCGTTGTCGAGATATTCGACGCCGATCGCACGACCGCGCTCGATGATGACGCGGGTCACGCGCACGCCCGTCTTGAGCGTGAGATTGGCGCGCGTCAGCGCCGGGCGCAAATAGGCCTTGCCGGTGCCGAAACGCTCGCCGTCCTTGATGACGAACTGGAAGAGGCCTGCGCCTTCCTGGGTGGCGCCGTTGAAATCGGGGTTGTGCGGGAGCCCGGCGGCTTGCGCTGCCTCCAGCCATTTCAGCTCGTTCGGATCGACATGGGGCACGTCGGCGACGTGCAGCGGGCCGCTGGTGCCGTGCAAGGGATCGTCGATGAAGCGCGCATTGTTCTCGAAGGCGATGAATTTCGGCAGCACGTCGCGCCACGCCCAGCCCGCGCATCCCGCCTTCTCCCAGCCGTCGTAATCGGAAGGAAGGCCGCGGATATAGATCATCGCATTGATCGCGCCGGAGCCGCCGACCATCTTGCCGCGCGGCCAGAAGATCCGCCGTCCGCGGCAGCCGGCTTGCGGCTCGGTGTAATAGCCCCAGTCGACCGCGGTATTGAACATCGTCGGCCAATCCGACGGGATGTCGGAAGCACGCGGCGCGGCTCGGCCCGCTTCCAGCACCAGCACCTTGCGGTGCGGATCGGCCGACAGGCGGTTGGCCAGCACGCAGCCGGCCGAGCCGGCGCCTACGAAGATGGTGTCGTACATTGAAGAGCGCTCCGCCAAGAAATTACGCAGCGGAGCGCTTGCAAGATTTGTGCTTTGGGCGCGACCTCGTCATTCCGGGATGCGTGCGCAGTACGCAGCCCCGGAATCGCAGTTGGATCAGCCCCCGTGCGACTCCACGACCTTGCGGCAGGCGTCCGAAAGCTTCGACTTGTTCTCGCGCAGGCAGGCGTTCATCTGCGGCGGCTTGCCGACGTGCTCGGCGCAGAATTTGCTGGCGTCGCCGCGGCAGGCCATCTGCTCCTGCAGCGTCGGACCGGATTGCGCTGCGGCGGGCAGGGCGGTGGCGGCGAGCAGCAGCGCGGCAAGAACCGAAATCTTCATAAAGCACCTCTTTGGGATTGTCGGCGGTCCCGTTTGGGATCGAGCGGGCCGGACCTTCTCGCGCGGCCTGGTGCCGGTCCATGCCATGTTCATGGCATCGGCTCGCGGCCCCGGCTGCTGCACCCCCATCTTCATGGCATGTATCCGCGCATCGTCTTTTGGCATTCAGGCGGCACGTCGGCAGCGAAACTCGGTGATTGCATCGGGACGCCGAACGGGAAGCAGGAGAGCAAGATGTCGAATAAAGCGGGAGCGCTGAGCGCCGGGCTGACGATCATGGTGCTGGCGGGCGCGGCGACGGTGTCGCTGGGTACGAGCCCGGCACAGGCGGTGGTCTATTGCAAGACCATCGGAATACCCAAGGGCTGCGTGGTGCGGCCGACCGCAGCGGTGGTGGTCGCGCCGGGAGCGCCGGTCGCGGCGGCCGCGGTTGCGACACCCGGTGTCGGTGCGCCCGGCGTCGGTGTGCGCGCAGGCACGCCGATGAATCGCGGCGGTCCGGTCAATCGCGTCGGCGTGCGCTGACGAATTCGTTCGATTGATTTGATTGCATCGCTTCGGGCTAGGAAGCCGTGCGGACGAACCCCCCGTCCTCCGCAGGCAAACAATCCGGCCCGTTCCCTCTCTCCGTACGCCCCACACGTTCGGGGAGGGGGCTTTTCAGCCCGCAGCCGCGTCGCTGTCGGGAAAGATCTGCGGCAATTGCAGCCGCACCCGCGTGCCGGAGGCATCCGAGTTTAGATCGAGCACCGCGCCACAGCGCGCGGCGCGACTTCTCATGTTGCGCAAGCCCCGTGCGGTCTGGCCCGCGCTGCCGGCCTCGCCGTTGCCGGCCAGTGCAAAACCGCGGCCGTCGTCGGTGACGCTGATCACGCCATACGGCTCCCGGCCGCCATCGAGCGTTTCGATGGTGACCGCGATATTGCGGGCCTGCGCGTGCTTGACGGCATTGGTCACGGCTTCGTCGAGGATGCGCACGATCTGGATCACATGCCATGGCCGCAATTCCGGATGCAGCGGCAGGCCCTGCGGCGTCGCCACGCGCCAGTCGAGCGCGATGTCGTGCGGCCGCAATTGCATTGCCGCGCGTTCGCGCCAGGAGCCGAGCGCGAGCATGAGGTCGCCGCCGATGTCGTCCATGGAGTCGATGACGAGACGCAGGTCCTTCAAGGCCGCGCGAGCGGCGTCCGTGATGGTCGCTCCCTCATGGCCGCGCTCGGAAAGTGCGACGATGCTGACGAGCTGGCCGCCGAGGCCGTCATGCAGATCGCGCATCAACCGCGTGCGTTCGTTGGCGAGCGCGGCGGCACGGGCGCGCGCCTCCTCGCGGGCAAAGCTCGCCTTCAGCCGCTCCTCGGCCTCGCGCACGCGCGCCACCAGCTGTCCGGCAAAGCTGTCGACCTGGTTCAGCGCGCGGGCAAAGCGCCAGGTCAGCCCGGCACCGATCGCGACCAGCATCGCCGAATAGGACAGGCGCGAAACGAAGATGCGCTCATTGGTCATGATCTCGAACGCCGCCAGCATGTCATGAACCCAGCAGGTCAGCACGATGGTCACGGCGCAGCCGATCGTGAAACTCGCGGCATCCTGCCGCCGCACCACTGCGCCCGCGGTGATGCAGGCCATCAGGCCCAGGCAGATCCCGACCGTGGGGATCCCGAGAACAAGAAACAGGATGCGCGGCAGCGGCGGGCCCGCGATCAGCCCGACCAGGAACACGACGAGGCCCGGTGCGAACAGCAGCGTGCCGTAGCGCGGCCAGCGCCATCCGAAGAACAGCACGGCGAACATGACGATCAGCGCGCTCTCGGTCGGCGCCGATGCCAGCAGCACCGTGGCAAGGCGCGACGTGGTGGCCGGCGGCACCGGTGGCGGCACGAACGCCTGCATCACGCCCAGCACCATCGCCGCCGCCAATACGCCGTAAACCGGCTCGCGTCGCCGCATCAGCCACATGATGGCGAGGATGACGGCGAGGATCGACTGCCAGGCGGAGAACACCACGGGCAGCGTGACGAACAGCAGCGTGCGCGTCTCAAAGGCCGGACGCAGGGCTGCATCGGGCCCGACATAGACGGTGTCGAGGAAACCCTTCAGCGGGCCCCATACGAACAGCCGTACCGTGATCTCGTTGCTGCCGTCGTGCAGCAGCGAGGCGGGAATCAGCGCGATCTGCGGCGTGTTGCGGTCCGGCCGGTTGGCATTGAAATCGCGGCGGGAGTCGAGCACGATGACGCCGTTGACGGCGACCTCCACGGCGTTGCTGAAGCGCGGCAGGAACACCGACCATCCCGACGCTGCACCGTCGCGCCGGAAGACGAAGGTGCCTGTGTAGAGTGGCGGGTCGGTCAGCGAGTAGCGGGACGACGTGAAATGAGGCAGCGTCACCGGGCGTGTCGCGCCGTCCTCGCGCAGCGAAAATCCGCTCAACGCAAAATCTTCGGGATCGCTCGGCTGGAGCAGCCGCAGCCCGAGAATGGTGGCGATCACGATCAACGCCTGGAGCAGCAGGTAGGGCACGAGGCGCGAGGCCAGCAGCCGACGCCGCGCGGGTTTGACCGGTGCCTTCGCCGCGATCTCGCTCACAGCTTGATCAGGCCCTGCTGCACCGCCTCGAACACCGCTTCGCTGCGCGTGTGCACCTCGAGCTTGCGATAGATGTTCTTGATGTGCCCGGGCACGGTCTGTTTGGACAGGCCGAGATGGCTCGCGATCTCGGCATAGCTGAAGCCTTTTGCGATGCCCCAGAGGATGTCGATCTCGCGCGGCGTCAGTCTTGCGGTGTTGAGCGCGGGACCCGGCGGTGGCTCCGCCGCGTTCTGTGCCGCGCCCTGTGTCCTGCGCACGATGAAGCGGGCGATCGAGGCCGAGATCGGCGAATGGCCGGCGACCAGGTCGCGCACGGTGGTGGCGATGTCGGTCGGGAAGGCGTCCTTGAGCAGATAGCCGGTGGCGCCGACCGTGATCGCCGAGATCACGCTCTCCTCGTCGCCGAGCGCCGAGATCACCATGATCTCGGTGTCAGGAAAGCGTTGCCTCATCTCGCGGATCAGCTCGATGCCGTGGCCGTCGGGCAGCCTGAGATCGGTGAGCAGCACGCGCGGCGCCGCCTCGCCCAGCGCGGAGCGGGCTTCCGCCAGTGTGCCGGCGCTGCGGACCTCGTAGCCGGCCTTGACCAGCGCGTCCTGCAGCCGCCAGCAGGTCGGCGCATCGTCCTCGACGAGGAGGATGGTGATGGTTTCACCCGTCTCGCCCTGTTCGCTCATGTGCATCGTCCCGCACCGCGTGTCCCCCGCGGCGCGAGGCCAAGTTTAGCCGCGGCGCGAACGCCGCGACACCCATAATCATGGGGCAGAAAAATCCGTCGGCCGGGACGGATCGTACCGACCCGCCCGACTCGCCATCAACTATTATTTTGCCCCTGCAGCCTTCTGTGCTTCCACCGGCTTCGGCGGCGCCTCGGGCACCGGGAGCCGCTGCACCTTGATCCGCGCCGTGCCGCTGTTGTTGTCGTAGAATTTTTCGGTCCGTCCCTGGAAGGGAGCGAGCCACCGCGGAGTTATGCAGCAGGGCAGCACGGTCGGAAAGATCTGGACGGCGTCGTTGACGTAGAAGAACAGCTCGCCGGAATCGGGCGCAACGAACTCGGCGACCAGATGGCCGGTCAGATTCTGTCCCTTCCAGATCTGAGCCGCGGCCGGGAGGTCGGTGACCTGGATCGGCTGGAAATCGCCGAGCTTCCCAAGGTTAGCCCTGAACTCGGCGTCAGCCCTGGGATCATCTTCAACATGTATCGGGTACCTGCCCTTGTTCCTGTTGAGGTCGTCCTCCGCCGGCAGAGTCGGACTCATACGCCGAGGTTGTTCGTCGGCCGGCGTCACGTTGACGGCTTGGAGCGGAATGTCGTTCATGCCCTTCGCTCCGACGCGTACCACCGGCTGGAACCAGTCCGCACCGGACAGGCGGCGCATCGGCAGGGCGAAGTAGTGGGCCCAGGAATAGGTCTCGAATCCGTTGACGCCGGTCATGATGGTGCGGTCGAACCAGGGCTCCTCCATGTCGAGCCAGACGCGGTATTTGCGGCCTTTCTCGACCGCAAGGCCGCTCCACCAGCAGAGCTTCCGCGTCTCGAACACGCTGCCGGCCTCGGTCGGATCGTCGGATACCGGCTTGCCGCTCGCGAACGCCACGGAATTCGCGCTCTTGATCTCGGGCGACGAGCAGACCTTTCCAAGCGCGACGCGTCCGGTGAAGAAACTGCTGGAGGTGATCACCATCACCAGGCTGAAGATCGCGAACAGGAAGGCGCCGGGCATCAGCCACCTCGCGAACACCGTGCTCACCCACGTCATTCGGTGCCGCATGAAGTAAGCAATCTGGTGCGGGAAGGCAGCTTCGGCGATCCGCGGCCGGCTGGCCTTGCGGTCTGTTTTCCAGGCGAGCCGCGCGCGCTCCTGGATTGTGTCGCGCAGGATGCTGTTCCAGCGCCACAGCAAGTATGTGGTCACGCCGACGGCTGAGGTCAGGATTGGATAATAGACCGCGATGCGCAGCCAGGGCAGGGCGTAGGACGGCAGGACGCTCTTGATCATGTCGGCGATCGGCGCCGCGATTGCACCCAGAAGCCAGTCGAGATTGGTGATGATCGAGAGCGTGCTCGTGCCTTCGAAGCCGTGCTCCTCAAACCATCGGACCAAGGCGCGTGCGATCCACGGCCACAAGGCGATGACGCCGACCATGATCAGGAGAAGGAAATACGCAACGCGCCGCCACCACACGGTGTCACGCGTCAAGCTCGACATCGCGGGGTCAGGCGTTCCCATGCGGTTGAAGAGGGCGGCTTCCCGCGTGCTCCCGGGAGACCTTGACAGATAGGCCGCGTTCATCATTGCGCGAGTGGCCTGCTCCTCGAGCTCTCTCTGATATTTGTCCTTCGCCTTCGATTGCAGCGGCAGTTGCGTTCCGCCGGGCAGCACCGTTCCGCGGGGAAGCGTCGCTCCGTCGGGCAGCACCGTTCCGCCGGGCAGCACTGTTCCGTCGGGAAGCGTCGTTCCGTCGGGCAGCACCGTTCCCTCCGGCAGCACCGTTTCGTCCGGAAGCGTCGTTCCGTTCGGCAGCAGCACGAGGCAGTCCGCCGGAAGCATGATCGGTGCATAGTCGTCGCAGCCGAACAGCATGCGCTCGATGACGGCGAAGTGGACGACGGGCCGGCCACCATCCTCCGCGTTCGAAAGGATCGGGCGCGGTCCGTAGCGGTACAGCACCGCCGCGCCGCTGCGTGAATCGTGCCTCGGTCCGATGGCCGACTGATACTTGTTGAAGTGGTCGATCTCGCCGTCCTGGAAGCGCAGCCTGCCGCCGAGCTGCTCCACCATCCAGGCCAGCGGCACGAAGGACAGTGTGGATTCCGGATAGCCGCCACCAATGTCGGAATGAACGCCCGTGAACCACACTTCCTTGACGACCTGGTCTTCGGCCAGGTCGCTCTGGTCGATCCGCAGCGGATGGAAGGTGGTGCGCTCGTCGTCCAGCGCGAGCGCGTGATAGGCCTGCTTCACCTTGGGCGACAGCCGGTGATTGCGGAACGAGATCGGCCAGATCGCGAGGTCGATGGCACGACGGAGCTCCTCGATCGGAACGCCGAACGCCTCGACGGTGTCGAACAGTCCGAGGAATTCGATCTCGACGTCCTGGCGCTCGCCCATGTGGCGGCGCACTTCGGCATAGGGGCGGTGGCGCCAGTGATAGACGAAGAGCAGGAAGTCGCGGATCCAGCGCGTGATCCAGATCGTCGGCAGGCTCTTGGACCATGGCACGGTGTGGCGGCGGTATTCGCGCCAGGCGGCCATGACATTGCGTTCCATCTCCGCATGCGACACCGGCGTGTTGTCGATCACCGCAGGCACGAGGCCCTGGTTCGAGATCAACGCCGCGAGCGTGCGCGCGGTGAAGGCGCCGCGGCTGAAGCCGAAGATGTAGATCTCGTCGCCGGGACGCCAATTCCAGCACAGGAAGCGATAGAGCTTGCGGACGTTGGAAGGGACGCCGATGCCGGTGGCGCCGTCGAGCGCGGCGAGCGGCGCCCAGCCGGCGGTGCCGACACCCTTGATGTAATGTGCGATCTGGTCCGGCTGGGTATGGTCGAGCGCCTCGTAGAGACGCCAGACGCTGGATTCCTGGGTGGTGAATGCGTTGCCCGTACCGTCGGCGAACAGCACCAGCTTGCGTCCCAACGGCACTGCGGCTGTTGTCCCGCCGGGGGGCGCATCGACATGCGCATCCTCGTTCCGCGCATCCAGGTTCCGCGCATCCACGTTCGGCGCGCCATCATGGTGCGGCATGGGCCCCTCCGGCAATTCGACCGGGAAGCGCTTCAGGCCTGAGCCGGGCAGCACTCTCCGGGGTCAATCAATGGTTGCGTGATGAAAATGCAGATGCAGATTGTGCACAAACCCGCTGAGGTAGCAAGCGGGGACCGCGCCGGTTCGCCGTGGCCGGTCGCCGCGGGATGACGGGTCGCGGAAGACAATCGTCTTGCAGGTGGGCGTGGCGACGCGCTGGAGGAGCCGCGACGGCGGACGCCTCTCCCCGGCAAACGGGGAGAGGCGGAGTCTTCAGCTCTTATTTGCCATTGCCGCGGCACGCGCCGCCAGGGCCGATGTGGTAACCGCGCGGGCAGGCATGCGCGGCGGGGTTGGCGTAGTTTCGCAGGCAGCCGCCATAGGGACCGCGGTGCCAGCCGGGGCCGCAGCCGCCGGCAATTGCGATGACGTCGCCATTCGCGGTCGCGTTGAGCAGGGTGAGCGGCATGGCCTCGGCAACGCCCGTGATCGCGCCGAGCGCGAAGGCTGCGGCAAACAGGGTGCGCATCATGTCTTGTCCTCCCAAATGCCGTTGCCTCAATGACCGGCGGCGAATGCGATGCCGGCGCGCACTTCGGCGATGGCCTGGTCGATCAACCCGATGGCCTTCTCGCGATGGCCGCCTTTGTTCGGCTCGGCCTTGCCGAGCTCGGCGCGCGCCGATTGCAGGATCGCGATCGATTCGTCCATGTGCGGCTGCGCACCCAGCGCATAACCGATGCAGAGGCTGGTCGCGATGACGCCGCCGAGCACGAGGCTGCGGGGTAGAGAGGTTCGCATGTGATTGTCTCCTCCAGCGGGCGTCAGGCTGGGGCCGCCCGGTTGCCCGGATGCAGTCTCCTCTGTGCGGGATGCAGCATCCGACGCCTGAATAGGGCGTTCCTGCGCGAAGCGTCTTGGACTGTCCGGCGCTGGCGGCGTCGCGACTTGGACTGACCGGCGCAGCTTGATTCACGTTGGCGTGCTGATAGCCTGTGGTGGCCAGCCTTCAGCATGAGGGTCATCTCTTGCCTGCGAGGTTCGGCAGGTTTCGCGCGCGATTTCTTTTTCGAAAAAGTCTTTCTTGGAATTCCTTGCGATGTCCGTCATCAGGAAAGCGCTCTCGACCGATATGCTGCCGCAGGATCTGTCCGACCGGCAGCGCTTCATCCGCTTCGCCGAACTGTTCGAGCATTTCTCCAACACAGGCGAGCTCGATCCGGCGTCCGACGTGCCGTTCCGCGCCACGATGAATTCGATCCATGTCGGCACCACCATGCTCGGTCGCTGCGATGGCAGCTTCGTCACGGTGCGGCGGGAGAAGCGCCAGGTGATCGAGACCGGCGACGATCGCTTTTGCCTCGCTCGCAATACCGGTGATCTCCCCTCGCAAGTGATCCATCGCGGCCGCGAATTCACCATGCGGCCTGGTTCGATGGTGCTGCTCAAGCTCGACGAACCCTTCTTCGCCGCCGACGGCGCCAGCCACAAGCGCTTCACCAACGTGCACCTGCCGGTCGATACGCTGCGGGCGATGGTCCCCGGTGTCGACGATCTCGTCGGCTGCGAGCTCGAGCCCGGCGGCGCGCTGTCGCTGGCGATGGACTACAGCGATCTCCTGTTGCGCCATCCCGCCGCTGCCGATGAAGCCGGCATGGCGATCGCCGCCCATCTGCTCGATCTCGCCACGATCGGTCTCGGCGCCCGCAGCGATATCGCCGCCGCGGCACGGCGTCGGGGCTTGCGCACCGTGCGGCTCAAGGCCGTGTTGTCGATCCTGGAGCTGCGTTTCCACGAACCGGATTTTTCGGCGCAGAAGCTCGCCGCCGCCGCCGGCCTGTCCGAACGCTACGTCAACGAGCTGCTGTTCGAGGCCGGCGCCAGCTTCACCACGCGCCTCAACGAGCTCCGCCTGCGCAAGGCCGCCGACCTGCTCGCGCACCGCGAAGGCCGCATCAGCGACATCGCCTTTGCCTGCGGCTTCAACGACCTCTCTTATTTCAACCGCTGCTTTCGCCGACGGTTCGGGCTGACGCCGACCGCAGCGCGAGGGAAGTGAGGGATCAAGACGAAACATCTACCCGCGGCGGCGGATAGCGCCGCGCCAGCGCCGACAGCGGTAGATGCCGCTCGCCCTCCGGCAGCTCCAGGAAGGCCAGCACCAGCGGCCGCTTCCTGTCACCGATGCCGAAATCCATCGCCGTCCATTTCTGCGGCTCGGGGCCTTCGAGGCCCCGGACCCAGACGAAATAGCGGGGGAGGTCGTCGGCGTCGGCTTCCGTCGTGCGTCTCCTGGCCATCGAAGCTGCTCGCTGCATCACCATCCGTTGCGGTAGGATATAGGTATTGGCTCGCTGAAGTCGAACTCCCGGCTGCGGGTCCTGGGAGGCTTGACCGGTTGGTCAATGCGCAGGTCTGAAGATATGAACGAAACCGCGATCGATGGCTGGGGTAACGCCTCGGACGTCACGAAAAAGTTGATCGGCTCGTGGTCCCTCAACCGGGTCATCGAAAGCCAGGCCACGATGCAGGGCATCGCTATCTTCACGCCCCTGGACGGGGCGCGGCTGGCCTATCGCGAGCAGGGATATCTGAAGCTTGCGAACGGCACAGAGGTGCAGGCCGAACGCGAATACCTCTTCAGCAACAGCGACGGGGGATTCAAGGTCTTCTTCAGGGAAGATCCACCGCGGCTGTTTCACGAGATTTCGCTGTCCGCATCGTCAGGAGGAGCGCTGAGCGGGCGCGCGCACCATCTTTGCAAGCGCGACGACTATCAGTCGGCCTATATGTTCCTGCCGGATGGCACGTTCGTCGTCCGTCATGTCGTGTCGGGTCCGAGCAAGGACTACACGATGAACACGACCTATACGCGTCTGCCGGAACCGAGCCGGCGCGATGGTGCCGGTCGTGCCGCGTTTTACCGCCAGAGTTGAACCTCCGCCACGCGCTTGATGTAGGCGAGCCGCCGTTCGGCGTTAGCGCGGAGGTCGATGCTTTCAACCAGCGTCAGCAGGCGCCGATAGGCGCCCTTGGCGACTTCGACCGGCAGCGGGCCTCGTCAAAGGCCTCGACGACATAGCTGCCAACTAGTCCGCTCGACAGCCGGCACAGGCCGCGCTGGTCTGGATCGTCCCGGCCGAGCGTCTCGAGCTTTTGCTGGAATGTCCGGAAGGTGCGCAGACCGTGGTGCTGTTGCGAAAGCCACGTATGCAGGTCGTTCATGTGAGCCTCTTCGAATTATGGAAGAAGCTGCCGGTTTATACAGGCGGGCTGTGACGATTGCTAGCGAGGGAATATCGGACTCGTTGATCCAGTCCGCCTTCGCCAAGGCTCCGGCGGGACAGCCTTCGTTGCTTCGCATGGATAGACTCGCGCTTGGCCGTGGCCCGGAATCGAACCGACAGTATAGATAATTGATTTCAGTCAAATATCCTGGACCCTCTCCTCCGTGTACTCACGCGGTTACTCACACGATTATTGGTTCGTATCGATGGGCCACGGCGTCTACGGTTCATGTCTCTGGCTTGATGCCTCTTGATCGAGGATACCTTCTGCGTCTCCGCAAATGTTTCGCAATCTTCGCGCGACCGGCCAAAGCGCTTCGATCTCAGTGCTATCTTTGCTCAAATTCTTTATGGTCAGCCCGGCAAGTAGAGCGTCATACTCGCTCAAGGTTGACCGAAGCGCGCCGATATAGGGAATTGCGCTTTGGGGGAAGATATCGAGATTTGCCCAAACGTCGTCGAAATCTGACATGAAGGGCCGCGTTCTTAGCTTATCGACTGCAATGGTGTCTGAATCGGTTTGTGCTCTAAAAGCCTGAAACCTTCCGATTAGACCTCGAATCTCTTGCACCGTCAGCTTTAACTTCAGGAGCAAAGCCAGCCTTTTGGACGACTTCGCGACGTTGGCTTGCTGGCGATCAAAATCAAGCTTCGCCAAAGCGCTCCCATAGGCTAGACCCGCCGCGGATAGCGCAACGACTGCGGCCATAAGCGGCTGCCAGTCCTTCAATCTAAAATTCGGATCCGCCTGTATGGCAATTGCAATTGTTGCGATCAATCCAATGCCTACGGCGGTCGCGATACCTGGCCATTCTGGCTTTTGCATTTGCCCAATCCTGCCCAAGACTCTTGTCAATAGATCTAGCTGATTCTCGCACCGCTTCTGCCCATATCAAGTGCGACGGTGCGATCCTCCAGACAAATCGCGATACTGCCGTGCCGCCGAGACTATCGTGTCTCACTTGAGGGGGCAGTCCACCAAACTTGCCCGATCACGCGTGCACCCCCGTCGTTCAGAATTACGAGAATTACAGATGCGGCTCGGCCTTCGTTCCATGTTGTATGTACCCAATTTCTGGTGGGATGACTGATGCGAGGGCGCTTCCGATCGCGCGATCATTCGAACGCAGAACGAAAGGTTCATCGCAAGACGGGTGCCCAAGCGACAAGCCGGCGGAGGCGGCCCGACCGGAAGCGGCGTATCCCGGAGCGTCCATCCCCCTTTCTTCGCCGTACGGCAAATGTCGGGAGTTTCGCTCAAAAGATTCCGATTGACCGAAATTCGGAAATGGCGTATATGATCCGCCATCCCGGCCCAAGGATAAGGGGCGTTTCGCGATCGTCACGATACGCGGGCGGGGTGGCGGTGGACGCGGAGGCATCGGCGCGCAAGCAATCGCAGGGCGGGTTTCCCGTGAGCGGTTGAGCGGCGCGCGAACGACCGGTGCGGTCCGCGTACGGCAAAAGCGTGTCGTCCTGGCGCCCGGGGTCTGTGCGCCAAGCCTTGCGGTGATGCGGCGGCCCGACCGGGTCCGCGCGTCAGCCATCCGCAAGGCGACGGGGGCAATAGTGCAACGCTCCCTGGGGAGAGCACGTCATAAGCCGTCAACCCACTGCGCAGGGAAGGCCGGGATGTCCCAGGCTGCCCTGTATGCCGCTGTGCAGCCTCTTGTAGCGCAACCTTCGCACAGTGGACCGCGGGCGCCAGCCGGCGCCCGGTCTTCCCTGCGCCCTTTCCAAGCAAGGGGCGTCAAGAGAAGCTCACAGCTCGGGCGTCATGCGCCGCGAGGCTATATCCGCATGTTTTCCTGCTGTTTGAAAATTGAGTTGAGCCTGCTCGTCTTGCCACTCACTGCCAGAGCTCGCTCGCCGCTACGCGGTTGATGTCGGCGAGCCGGCGATTTGCGTCGGCGTTTGGATCGATGCTCGCCACCAGCGTGAGCAGGCGCTGATAGGCGCCCTCGGCGATCTCGACCGGCAGCGGGGCCTCGTCAAAGGCCTCGACATAGCTGCCGACGAGACCGCTGAGCAGGCGACACAGGCCGAGCTGGGCGGGATCGTCCCGGCCGAGGGTCTCAAGCTTTTGCTGGAATGTCCGGAAGGTGCGCAGGCCGTGGTGCTGATGCGAAAGCCACGCGTGCAGGTCGTTCATATGAGCTCCTTCGAATGATGGAAGAAGCTACCGGTTTATACAGGCGGAATGTGACGATTGGAAGGGAGGGGATTGCTGAGACAGTCCGTCTTCGCCAAGAGGCTTCGCCGGACACGCTTCGCCTTTTCGGCACGGCTGCGCCACGCGAAGCCCGAAAGGGCGAAGCGTGGTGCCCCTGGCCGACAATTGCCCAGAGCTATAACCATTTGAATTTGAAACCACTTTTATCGTCGATTGCTGCCGATACCAGCACAAATACCAGCAGGATGACGTGCGGTATTCACTTGCAAAAATAAGCTGCGGGCTCCTCGGCAGCAGGCACGGTCCACGCGGTTTTTTGTCTCCACAATCGGCCGACCGGAATCGAACCCGGCTCAGGCTCGAAATCTTTGGAGGAGGCAGGCGACCGCTTACTCAGCAGCTTTCCGTCTTCTTCGAAGTGGAATGATTGAAAATCGTGGGTTTGACTCCCACTCTCTCCGCCACGCCACAGTACTCCTCTGTATCCAACTGTTCCAATCGACAGCAAAAACAACGAGTAGCGCGACGAAGGCTGTTGCGGCTAGTTCCGCGATGTTACGGCTTGTCGCCGCGCAAACCGTAGCTTTTTTGACCGGGCTCGGACGGATTTCGCGAGGGCGAACAGATGTCCGGCAAGCTCAAGCCGCTCGACATCGAACGCAAAGTTCGGCCGGCAAATACCCTGACGGCGACGGTCTTTATCTCATCGTTGCCGGCGCCCCATCGAAAAACTGGAGCTACCGTTATTAGAAGAACGGTAAGC
This sequence comes from Bradyrhizobium sp. GW821-FHT13H05, assembly GCF_058804065.1. Taxonomy (NCBI): domain Bacteria; kingdom Pseudomonadati; phylum Pseudomonadota; class Alphaproteobacteria; order Hyphomicrobiales; family Nitrobacteraceae; genus Bradyrhizobium; species Bradyrhizobium sp. GW821-FHT13H05. The sequence continues at coordinate 25,039 of NZ_JBXAPO010000025.1, forward strand.
AGCGCTCGCTGGGCCTAGGCTCGCTAAAGGACGTGTCACTAAGGGATGCGCGTCTAGCTCGCGATGCTGCGCGTCTCCGAGTGAAGGGTAATCGCAGAAGCGAGAGATAGCCAATCGTGGCCGCGCACCCGACTCACCAGGCCACCCAAAGCTGCAGTGTATCGGCAATCGCATCAGGCAGCAGCGCGTTGTCCTCGCGGAAAACGCCACGCCCAGCCGTCATCCGGTGGAGAACATCCGATCAGGGTCCGCACTACGCAGTTGCCATGGAGGGGACGAGTGGCTTGCGCACAGCAGCTACCCGAACAGCTCCGCCAAGGCGTTCCACCGCGGTCTCTCCGTTGACTCCGGCAATCGCACGAGGAGCAATGACGATATTGACGTCGGAGATCCCGATCCAGAACAATATCTGGCGAAGATAGGCGCTCGCCTGGTCATGCTCTTCGGTCGGAGAGCCGGGAGCGTGGCCGCCACCGCTGGCGAGGATGATGTCAGCGGATTTGCCTTTCAGTAAACCCACGGAAGCCGCATCGCCCGTCGTGACAAAAACCTGGTTGCCGGGCTCGAACGTGACACCGGCCCGGACGATGTGGTCGATATAAGCTTTCAGCCTGGCCGGAATGGAGAAGTTGTACATCGGTGTGCCGATGACGATACGATCGGCCGACTTGAGCTCGGCGACGAGCTCGTCCGACACTTTGATGGCCGCCGCGCTTTCGGGCGAGTGCGATTGTGGTGGCGTGAAGGCGCCGCCGATCCAGGGCAGATCAACGAACGGAAGGTTGGTTTTGACGAGATCCCTGACGATCACCGATCCTCCCGGGTTGGCGGCTTTCCATTGCTCGATGAATACAGCGGTCAGCTTGCGGGAAGTCGAGTGATCGAAGCGCGGACTTACCTCGATTGCGAGCAGCTTGGGCATGTCGGACCTCTTGAGGGTTTGATTGAAAAACTTCACCGCTCCTTTTGTTTGGAGCTCTGGGTCGACCTCTAGCAGCACCGACACATGAGGGGAGCTGACGGAATTTCGCTCATTTCCATCTACTCATTGGATGGGCTGGACGGCGCCACCAATCAGCGTCGCGTCTTGGTTGCCGTGTGCGCGGCTCAGGCTCGGCCGCGCGCCACCTGGATCATCCAATGAGTAGATGGAGACCAGAGATGTTTTGTCACTTCTGCGAAGAGGACGCGTCGCTTATCAAACCTCGCAGGCCGAAGCCACGCGGCGCAAAGATAGACACGACCCTGGGAGCCACGTGTGAAACTCGCAACGTTTGCCGGCCCTCAGGGACGACGGCTTGGAATCGTCACAGGCGAAGCCCTCATCGAGGTTGCGGACCATCTGCCGGAGCTCACCTCGTTGGAGGCGCTCCTGGAAGGGGGCCCGGCGTTGCTCGAGAAGACACGACGGATCGCGGAGATCGAGTCTCCCACGACTGCCTTATCGACCGTGCGACTGCTGGCGCCGTTGGCGCGGCCACAGAAGTTCCTGGCCATCGGCATGAACTACAGGAAGCATGCCGAAGAAGCGAAGAGGTTTGGAATTGAGCCCCCCAAATATCAATATTGGTTCAACAAGCAGACCTCGTGCCTGAACGGCCCATACGATCCGATCGTGAAGCCGCGGGTTTCTGACATGCTTGACTATGAAGTTGAGCTTGCGATGGTGATCGGGAAGCCGGCAAGACACGTCAGCGCAGCCCGCGCGCCAGAGCACATCTTCGGTTATACCGTTTGTAACGACGTTTCGGTGCGCGATTGGCAGTCGCATTGTCCGACGATGACGATCGGCAAGTCGTTCGATACCCATGGCCCGATCGGACCCTGGGTGGTCACCGCGGACGAAATCCCTGACCCGCACAACCTTTCGCTTCGTTGCGAGGTCAACGGTGCCGTTCGTCAGCAATCGTCGACCTCCGAGCTCATCTTCAACTGCTATCAGATGATCGAGTACCTTTCGACGGCGTTTACTCTGTTGCCTGGCGATTTGATTGCGACAGGGACGCCCGAGGGAGTGGGGGTTGCGATGAACCCTCCCTCCTTCTTGCGTGTCGGCGACACCGTGCGATGCGAGGTGGAACGAATCGGCGCCATCGAAAATGTCGCGGCTCCTGAGACTCAGTAAAGGCAGATCGAGGCTTTTGCGTTTTGAACAAGTCAGAAGGATTGTGCTATGAAAGTGGGCTTCATCGGCGCCGGGAAAGTAACCAAGACCTTCGGTCGTCACTTGATCAACGCCGGTCACGAGATTCTCGTGTCCAACTCGAGAGAACCGGCAACGCTGGCGGAAATCGTCGGCGATCTCGGTCCAGGCGCAAAGGCGGGTACGAAACAACAAGCGGCTGATTGCGATATCGCCATCCTCGCCACGAACTGGGTGAGCGTGCCGGAGGCGCTGAAGAATATCGATTGGCGCGGGCGGATTCTGATCGACGCAACCAACGCCCATATGGACGCCAAGCCCGATATTAGTCTCGACGGCGTGACCAGATCGATCGCCGCCTTGAAGGGCCGGAACTCGAGCGAGATGGTGGCCGAAATGGCAGCGGGTGCGAGGCTCGTCAAGTCGATCTGCAACATGCCGATGGCATGGATACAGGATTTTTCGCCCCAGAAGCCCAAGACAGTCATCTTCGCCTCCGGCGACGATGCCGAGGCAAAGAAGCTGGTGATCGACCTGATCAACAGCATCGGCTTCGTGACGATCGACCTCGGGCCCCTTGCCAACGGCGTGCTGCATCAGGTCGGCGCTCCCCTGTCCGGCCTTGATCTCCACTTCGTTCGGCGGCTTCGCTGAGCGATCCGGTGAGCGCCATGACGAACTTCCGCAATCTGTCCGTCGTGGTGACGAAGCGAGCCTCGGGAATTCCCGGTCCTGATAACTTCGCGATCGTCGATCTCGACCGACCGCGAGCAACTGACGGCACGGTAGTGGTGCGGGTCCGCTACGCATCCGTCGATCCGGCCATGCGGGGGTGGGTGAGCTCGGAGCCGAACTATCTTTCCGTTCCGACCGGCACGGTGATGCGGGCTCACGGCGTGGGTGAAATCGTCGAGAGCGGCTGCTCTGATTGGAGCACCGGCGATCTGGTTTATGGCTTCTTCGGTTGGCAAGAATACCATTTGACGGCCGTCGATCAGATCATGTGGAAAGTTGACCAGGCGGTGGCGCCGCTTCCCGCATGGCTCGGACCATTGGGGTTGAACGGGCTGACGGCCTGGTTGGGATTTCGAAAGTTCGGACGACCGAAAGCCGGTGAGACGTTGCTGGTATCGACTGCGGCCGGCGGGGTAGGGAGCGTCGTCGGGCAACTCGCCAAAGCTGAAGGCGTGCGCGCCGTGGGGCTCGCCAGCAATCCCGACAAGGTCGCGTTGGCGGTCGAAGACTATGGATACGCAGTTGCGATCGACTATCGAAGCGCCGATGACCTTGCGAAGTCGATCGGGGCGGCGAGCCCGCACGGAATAGATGTCTATTTCGACAACGTCGCCGGCAAGATATCCGATGCCGTCTTTCCGAATTTGAACAAGGGGGCCCGCATTGCCCAGTGCGGCACCGCCTCCGTGGCGAGCTGGATTCCCGTCCCCGACGGTCCGCGCCGCGAGCGCGATGTCCTGGTCAAGAGGCTGTCGTGGATGGGCTTCGTCGTCTTCGACCATGCCGATCAGTTCGACGAGGCCCTCTCGGAACTGAAGGGCCTGTACGTCTCCGGGAAATTGAAGTCGCATGCGGAGATCCTTGAGGGTCTGGACGCCGCACCCAAGGCCATCGAACTGCTCTACGCCAGCCGAAACCGGGGTCGGCTTTGCGTAGCGCTTTAGACCAGGATCCGACAAAAACAGGAGCAAGCCATGACCCAGATTCGTGGTCAATTCGTCGCTTCTCGCCGTCCAGGAGAGCTTGGCATCCACTCCGTGGATAGCTTCCACCTTGTTGTGCCGAATCTCGAGCAGGCAAACGACTTCTATTCCGCTTTTGGGCTGAACGTGAAAACCGTCGGCGACCGCGTCGACATGTATACGCATGGAAGCCCGCATCGGTGGGGGACCGTCGGCGAGGCCCAACGCAAGCAGCTTTCGCACCTCTCATTTGGCGTGTTCGAGGAGGATTTCCCGTCGTTCAAGACGCGCCTGCAAAGCGTCGGCGTGCGTCGGGTCGATGCCCCCGCTGCAAGCGAGTCGAACGGGCTGTGGTTTCGAAACCCAGACGGCCTGCTCATGGAACTCAAGGTGGCCAAGAAGACCTCGCCCAATGCGAAATCGTCGTTTGAGATGGCGAGCGTAGCTCCCGGCGTCCAGGGCTCGCATCTTCGCTCCGAGACGCGTCCAGTTTACCCGCGCCGCCTCGCGCATATTCTGATCTTCACTGCCGACGTGTCGGCGTCCGTTCGCTTCTATTCGAACGTTTTAGGCCTTCGGCTGTCCGATCGCTCCGGGAACGGCGTCGCGTTCATGCACGGCATCCATGGCTCCGACCATCACATGATCGCGGTTGCAAAATCCAACGGTCCCGGTTTGCACCATTTGAGCTGGGACGTCGGATCGATCAACGACGTCGGACTGGGCGCCAGGCTGATGGCCGACAAGGGATTCGAGAAAGGATGGGGTTTAGGGCGTCATGCGCTTGGCTCCAACTACTTCCATTATGTCCGCGATCCCTGGGGCAGCTACGCAGAGTATTCGTCCGACATCGACTTCATTCCAGCCAATTGCGATTGGGAAGCCGGTGATCACCCGGCAGACGAGTCCTTCTATGTGTGGGGGCCGAAGCCACCGCAGGACTTCGTCTGCAACTACGAACGGGAAACCTGATCCTGCGAGGGGATCATTTTCAAGAGGGATCATTTTCAAGCGGTCCGGCGCTGAAGTTCGACTGACTCGCCGGCCGCCTGGACGGAAGCGCCATTCGGCGCAATATGGGAGGTTACAATGGAAGAGCATAGCACGTCGGCGAAGCACCTTACCGAGATGTGCATCGAACGCGGCTACTTGGCCAAGCAGCTCTATGCGATTTTTACGACTCCGATAAACGGCATGGACGCTGTCATGCAGAACCTTCCGGATCATCTGGCCTTCCAGGAGGAACTCGAGCGGAGCGGCATCATGTTTGCAGCCGGGCCTCATTGGACAGACGACGAAAAGCGCTGGGAGGGTGAGGGCCTCATCGTAATCCGCGCCAAGACGCTGGACGAGGCCAATGCCGTTGCCGCGCGCGATCCCATGCACGCCCGGGGCGCCCGCAAATATCGGGTGCGCCCCTGGTTGGTCAACGAAGGGACCATGACCGTAACATTGGGCTTCTCAACTGGAAAATTCGAGGTTGTTTAGGGGCCGGACAACCCCAAGCGGCCCGACATTGGCGGGCCGCTTCTATCGATCCGTTCCGAGGCTGCCGACTATTTCAGGCGCGCGCTGATCTTGTCGATGCCGGCTTTGGCGCAAGCCTCGTCATCGTCGGCGCCGGGCCCGCCTGAGACGCCGATGCCACCAATAACCTCATTGCCAACCTTAATGCGAAGACCACCCACAATGAGCGAGACGCGCGGCAGCTTGCCCAGGCCCCCGGCATTGGCCAAGCCCCAGAAGGCAGTCGGATTTGTTCCCATCCGCTTCACCATGGCGCTAATACTATCCTCGTTGTGTGTGGCGCCGAGCGTGACGACAGTATACGCCTTGTCACTGGCAAGGTCGAATGAGGCCGCGTGAGCCCCGTCGCCGCGCAACATTGCCTGCGTCAAGCCATCGACGGTGACAACGGCCGCGCTCACTCGGAAACCCTGCTTTGCGCAACTCGCGACCGCCTCGGTTACGGCTTCCGCCGCCAGAGCCGCCGATAGCCTGTGCGTGGTGATGAGGTCGTCCGAGCGGGCTGGGGACGTCGCTGCGGCGAGCATCAGGACGATCGCCGAAGAATGACGGCCGATCCATTTTGCAATCATGAATGTTTCCACCTCTGTTCGGGCTCAAGTGCCAACGCGCTCAACTTAGTGGCGCGCGCCTATAGACCGAAGTGACAAAAGTTTTCTGATGTCCATCTAAACTGTTGGAGTCCCCCGATAGGGGATCAGGAAAACCCATGCCGGTAGGCGGCAGAGTGTTCACTAGCCCGACAACGTTAAGTGACCGGCCAGTGTCTGTACTTGCAGTGATGTTTAGCCGCTGATTATGCGGTCTCAGAGCGCAATTTGGATTTGCGCGCCGACACCTTTGGTCGCTTTATAGGTAGCGCGACATCGGCCCCAATGTCCGCAAGCAGGTCGACCAGCTGCCCCTCGCATGCGGAGAGTTCGTGCCCGCGGCGCCGCGAAACCATGAAGGCTATGGGACGCACATGCCAGGCCCGGCGCTTGATCTTCGTCAGAGTCCCGGCGGCCAGATCGTCGGCGACAAGGTCCGCAGGCATGTGACCCCAGCCGAGGCCGGCGCGCAGGAAATCATGCTTCGCGCTCAAATCGTTTACCAGCCAATGCCGTTCGCCGGCGACCTCCATTTGCGTCTTCTCGGTGTTCGGCTGATTGTCGGTCACGACCAGCTGGGCATGGCGGCTGAACTCGTCGAGGGGAATCGGGCGACCCGCGGCAGCCAGTGGATGTGAAGGCGCGCAGACCGTCACCATCTCTGCATCGCAGAGCCAATGCCTCTCGATAGCGCTCGCTTTCAACTCGGGGACGTCCGCAACCGTCACGGCCAGGGAACAGGCTCCGTCCAGCAAAAGGACCTCGCCGCCCTGCATCGTCGTCATCCTGAGATTTACGACGGCATTTGGCGAACCGCGTTGGAGCGCCTGCAGGCAGCCGATGAGACGCTTTCTCGGAAAGTAGACGTCCACGGCAATCGAAAGCTGCGGCGCTCCCGCATCCGCTATAGAGCGCGCGCGCGTTTTCATTTCTTCGGTGCGAGCAATGACGGCGCGGGCGTCGGGGAGCAGACTGCGTCCTGCGGAGCTGAGTTCGGGACGGTGAGCATCGCGCTCAAAAAGCCGCACGTCCAACACCGCCTCAAGGGCCGCCACAGCATGACTTACGGCCGATTGAGCTCGCCGGAGTTTGCGGGCCGCTCCCGAAAAGCTCTCCTCATCGCATACCGCCACGAACGTTCGAAGTTGATTGAGTGTCACGCCGTCCAACATCGTTGCCATCCATACATTAGATAGACGTTTGTAATAATCCTTCAGTTTTTTCGATAAATCAATGCTGCTGGAAGTGCCTCGCATGGCACCTCTCTGAGAGAGCAACGCGGTCTCGGAGTCGGCCCCCCGGAGGAGGCGACGTGTCAAGGTCTGGCATGTCTCGGTATTGCCGCAGGTTGCTTCGGCCATGGAGATCAACATAACGCACGCCATTACGGGGACAGGCGGGCGCGACACTCGCCCGCTCCCTCGCGACGAAGACAATCTCCGTCCTCATCGCGAATTCGCGCGGCCTCGAAACCCTCGGCGAGTTGACCGCCGAATTTGGTGCGAGCGTCAAGTCGGGTCGACGAAGCTGTCGAAGCCGATATCATCATAACCGTGTGTTATCGCGAATTCCGGGAAGCGCCGCGATCAGTTGCTGCGGGTCGGCCTTAACTGACGGGCATTTGCGACCGCCACTTTCAACGTGCTTCGCAACCACATCAGTGCGGGCTCCGCATCGAAACGCTCGTGCCAGAACTGCCTGATTACCAGCTTCGGAAGCCTGAGCGGATGAGGCAGAATCTCGATTGGGGCCGCATCCGCCATCAGCACGCCTAGAGGCCGCGGTACCGTCGCGACTAGATCGGAGGATCCCACGATCGCTGGAAGCGCGAGAAAATGTGGCACACGTACCGCGATGCGTGAATCGCGCCCATGCCTGCGCAGTGTCCTCTCGACGATCGCGTGGCCGGTTCCTTCGACTTTCGCAAGCGCGTGTCGCTCTCTCAGAAAAATCGCCTTGGACATTGCTGATTGCTTCACGCCGGGATGGCCACGCCGGGCCAGGGCGACATAGTCGCTTTCGAACAGAAGCTGTTGCCTCACGCCGGAGCGAAGGTCCGGGATGTATCCAACGGCCAAATCGACTGCTCCCGTACGCAATGTAGGGAGCGTCTGGTCCATGGGCAGTTGTATCGTGCTGAAAAAGATGCCGGGAGCACTGTCTCGACACGCATTGAGAAGATGAGGAAGAATCACAGCTTCCGCAATATCACTCATCACGATCGTGAACGTGCGTTTCTCGGTGGCGATATCGAAGCCTGATCGCCTGCCAAGCCCGCGTCGCACCGAACTCAAACCATTGCACCAAAGAGCGGCCGAAGGGTGCATTTCAAGAGAATGGGCGCTGGTACATAAAAGTACCGGTCAAATGCAAAACAGTCGGGGGCTTGCCCATGCCCAACGAAGCATGCGCTACGAGCTCGGATTCGCCGGGTGGTCGCCCTGTGATGCGGCAGTGAGCGCTGGGCTCACTCTAGCAAAAGCTCATCACGCGATTGTGCAAGTTGTGCCGCAAGGCCAAAACCAAATCCCGCCCAGACCGTGGGTCGGTGCAGTTTCGCGCACCAAATTGTCGATTCCTACGGTAGTTCCGGTACTTTACGAGTGTCAAGGGCATCGCGTGCATCAAGAATGACCGTCGTCGGCGGCGACGGCGATCACCATCGAATTGGCACGTCGCGCAGAATCGAAAATTGAGGGTCGCGAAACACTCTTGCGTCGCCCAGAGATTCGTACTCCAAACCTCTTAGGGCTTCTCTCAAATTTCTTTTGGAGAGAAGTCTATATGCCCGAGAAAAAGCCCCTTGTCCCCGAATTGTCGCTACGATACGGCAAGATGGAAGCTGTCGCGCGTGGACAGCTTGCCGTATTGGGACTTCTGTTCGTCATCGCAATCTGCGGAGCGATTGCACTTCGCTTCTTTGGGCTGATTTAGAAATTGCGCAGAGTTGAACTGCGGCCGTCCCGAGCAAGCCACCGGACATGAAAAAGCGGACTTGCACCGCACAGGGAGTTGAACTCCTGTTGCTCGTTGCCTCCGATGATGAGCAGTACAACAGTCAGCCCTCCAAGCACGGCGCATGTGCACATATCAGCGGCTGCGATTAGAAATTACAGTGACAGTGCTGGACTGCACCCCTGAAGTGAGACACGATAATTACAGTGACAGGCATTTCGAGGATGACCTGTGGCAGGACGAGGAAAGAAGCGTTAGTTTCCGACGGCGTTTGGATCGATGCTCGCCACCAGCGTGAGCAGGCGCTGATAGGCGCCCTCGGCGATCTCGACCGGCAGCGGGGCCTCGTCAAAGGCCTCGACATAGCTGCCGACGAGACCGCTGAGCAGGCGGCACAGGCCGAGCTGGGCGGGATCGTCCCGGCCGAGCGTCTCGAGCTTTTGCTGGAAAGTCCGGAAGGTGCGCAGGCCGTGGTGCTGATGCGAAAGCCACGCGTGCAGGTCGTTCATATGAGCCTCTTCGAATGATGGAAGAAGCTACCGGTTTATACAGGCGGGATGTGACGATTGGAAGGGAGGGGGAATTCGGTTTGCTGATCCAGTCCGCCTTCGCCAAGGCTCCGGCGGGACAGCCTTCGCTGCTTCGCTTGGATAGACTCGCGCCTGGCTCGCCCAGCCATAGCTGCGAAGCAGCGAAGGCTGGTGCCCCTGGCCGGAATCGAACCAGCACTCCTTGCGGAACTCGATTTTGAGTCGAGCGCGTCTACCAGTTCCGCCACAGGGGCCCTCGGTCGGCCCCCCAAAGCGGGCGTCGCGAAGCCGGCGGACTATAACCATGGACAAAGCGGGGTCAACCCGCGCCAAAGTGATCCCGGCCGTTCTCGACAGCCGCATGGGCCGGAGTTAGAGCCTAACAAAGCGACCCATCGAAAAGAGGCTGCCGTGACGACCCAGAGTGCCGCAATACCTGCATTCAAACCGGCGGCCACCAGCCCGGCTCTGACCGCCTCGCTTGCGGTGACCCTGGTTGCGGCTGCCACGATCGCGGGCGCCTGGTTCTTCCAGCTCGTGCTGGAGATCCTGCCCTGTCCGCTCTGCCTGGAGCAGCGCTACGCCTATTACCTCGCGATCCCGCTCGGCGTGCTCACCGCGCTTGCGGCGAAGAGCGGCGCGCCGCGGCCGCTGCTGCTTGCAGGGCTCGCGATCCTCGCGCTGGCGACGCTCGCCAATGCCGGCCTTGGCACCTACCATTCCGGGGTCGAATGGGGTTTTTGGAAGGGCCCGACCGACTGCTCCGGTCCCGTCATCAATCTCGGCAATGCTGCCGATCTGCTGTCGAAGCTCGATACCGTGAAGGTGGTCCGCTGCGACGAGGTGCAGTGGCGCTTCCTCGGCCTCTCGCTCGCCGGCTACAATGTGCTGATCTCGCTGCTGATGGCCGCGATCGCCGCCTGGGGATTTGCGCAGACGACCTCGTCGTAGGGCGGGCAAAGCGAAGCGTGCCCACCATCTCCTGGTGATAAAACCGTAAGAGAACGTGGGCGCGGCGCTATGCGCCTTTGCCCATCCTGCAAGAGCGGAGTTCGCCGTGGGAGCCGCGCCCCTCTAATCGTCTACATCGTCCTGCGTACGCCCGAACAGGTGCACGATTCCCGGCGTTGCGATCGTCACGAACACGAAACGCGACAGATGATGGGCGCCGACGAAGATCGGGTCGATGTGCAGCGTCAGGGCCAGCGCCAGCATCGCGTCCATCGCGCCCGGAGCGAAGGCGACCACGACGTCGGAGAATTTCACCTGCGTGGTGAGCGCCACGATGCCGACGAAGATCGCGGAAATGGCGATTGCGATCGCGAACGAACCCAGCGCTGCATTGATGTGGCCGGCCAGCGTCTTGATCCGCATCCGCGCGAAGCGACTGCCGATCAGGGCGCCGATGCCGATCAGCGCCACGCCGCGTACCCAGTTCGGCAGGCCGCCCTCGACCCAGCCTGCACCATGCAGCACGCTGGAGCCGATCATCGCGCCGAACATCCAGCTCGCCGGAAACTTGATCAGCCGCAGGACGAGGGCCGCTGCGAGCGAGGCCGCGACCAGCTCGACGAGGTCGAGCGGCGAGGCGATCGCCGTGGTCAGCGATGGTGCCGCGGAAGGCGCCACGCCCGCGATGGCCAGCACCATCGGCAGCGCCGCGGTGAGGATGATGACGCGCATGGTCTGCACCACCGCGATCCCGGGCAGGTCGGCGCCGCGCTCGACTGCCAGGATGGTGATCTGCGACAGCGCGCCGGGGCTGCCGGCGAGGAAGGCCGAGGTGCGGTCCCAGCCATGGACGCGCTGGAGATAATAGCTCGAGCCGAAGGTCGAGCAGAAGGTGGCGAGTGCGAGTAGTCCGATGGTGAGCGGATAGGCGCTGACCTGCTGTAGCAGATGGCGCGAGACGACCGAGCCCAGCGAGATGCCGAGCAGCACCAGCACGGTCTGGGTCAGGATCGGGGGCAGCGTCAGCTGGCGGCCGGCAATCGCGGCGATGCCGACCGCGATCATCGAGCCCGAGATCAGTCCGCCGGGAAGGCCCGCGAGGAGAAATGCCAGGCCGCCGGCCGAGCCGATGACAAGCGTCTCCACCGTGCTCAAGATCTTGGCACGGCTCGGCCATTCGAACGGCAACGAGGCGGTGATTTGCTTCACACCACCTTATTGCAAATCAGCGAGAGGCGCACAATTGCAGCCAGGTCATGCCGCAATGCGCGCCTCTCACTGAGGGGCGTGAGCCGTAGTGTGACGGATTTACTTCTTGTCGGCGGCAGGCGCGGCCGTGCCGGCCTTCGCTTCCTTCATGCACTCGCGGCGAAATTTCTTGCGCTCCTTGCCCTTCAGCGCCTTGGCATCCGCCTGCTTGGAGCATTCGAGCGACTCGGCCGAATGCTCCTTCGGCGCTTTCTTGTCGGCGGTGGCCGCGGCGTCGGTCTTGGCGGCGGGCGCCGCAGTCTGCGCGAAGGCGGCACCGGTGGCGAGCAGGGAGGCGAGAGCGACGGCGGCGAGGCGAGAGGCGAGGGTCATGGTGTTGCACTCTTCTTGGGAGAATTGCGAAGGGCTGGCAACGTCGGCTCGCCTTGCTGAACGCGACATGAATAATCTGAACGGCGCGATCACTATATTTTGGCGGCGAAGACCATCACTTCCTTGTCGCCAATCGCCGGCACGCTAGGATAGCAATCCTTGTTTCAACTTCCCCCGGGGAAGACCAAGGAGGAGACCTTACGATGACCATCAAATCAAAATTGTTGTGTGCTGTTGCGCTGTCCGGCTTTGCCGCGCTGGTGGCGAGCGCCCCGGCCCAGGCGCTGACCTCGCAGGAGTGCAGCGCGAAATATCAGGCCGCCAAGAAGGACGGCTCGCTCGGCACCACGAAGTGGAATGACTTCCGCAAGGCCCAGTGCGGCGCGGACGCGACGCCTGCCGCTGCACCAACCGCGGCGGCTCCAGCTGCGCCTCCACCGGCTGCCGAGCCGAAGCAGGCGAAGAAGGAGGCGGCTCCCGCTGCCGCTCCAGCCCCGACCCTGCCGGCCGGCCCCGCGATCTATCCGAACGCGGTCGATCCGAAATACGCCAAGGAAAGCGCCGGCAAGGGCCGCCTGCACACCTGCGTCGACCAGTACAACGCCAACAAGACCACCAACGGCAATGGCGGCATGAAGTGGATCGAGAAGGGCGGCGGCTACTACAGCGAATGCAATAAGAAGCTGAAGGGCGCCGCCTGAGCTTCGACATGATGCGATGGCCGGAGCAAAGCTCCGGCCATTTCGTCTAGCCCAACAGCTTCTCGGCCGATTTCGCCACGAGCTGCGAGCGCTTGCGCGGACCGCGCTCGACGAACAACAGGCTCTGGCCGAAGATGAAGCAGTAGAACAGGAACGCCTGCGCCTCGGCCTCCTCGCCCTCGAGGCCGGTCGCGCGATAGAGCTCGGCAACGTGCTTCAGCCGCGCCGCATCCACGCTCGCCACCGCCGCCGCGGCATTCTCGTCCGAGCGGGCCCATTGCCGGATCGCAAGCTCGATCGCCATGCCTTCCGGGTTCAGCCGCTCCGAATACAGCTGGATCACCGCCTTCAGCCGCTCGCGGGGCGCCTCGCCGTCGAGGCTGGTCTGCTGCGCGATTGAAGCCGCGCGCCCCTCGCGCCAGCGTACCAGCATGGCCTCGAGCAGCGCGGCACGGTCGGCGAAGCGGCGGTAGAAGCCGCCTTTGGTGACGCCAAGATTTTTGGCGAGCACCTCCACCCGCACGCCCTCCACCCCCGAGCGGGCGAGCTCGGTAAACCCCGCCTCGACCCAGACATCGCCCTTGCCGTCGCTCATGAAGGAAGCCTCACCGGTTCTTGATACGGTGCCGTATTGCTAACGTGTCTCGCGCCTGATACGCTACCGTATCAACAAATCAAGGGGCGGAAAACGGCAGGGAGAAGTTGCGATGGAGCAGGAGGCGACCTATCGCGGCACGGTCTATCCGTGGCAGTGCGACCATGTCGGGCACATGAACATCATGTGGTATGTCGGCAAATTCGACGAGGCCAACTGGAATCTGTTAGCCCGCCTCGGGCTGACGCCGAGCTATTTGCGCTCCTCCGGCCGCGGCATGGCCGCCGTGCAGCAGAACATCACCTACAAGCGCGAGCTGCTCGCCGGGGACATCGTCGAGATCCGCAGCCATCTGCTCGAGATTCGCGACAAATCGATCCGTTTCCGGCACGACATGGCGAATGCCGAGACCGGCGAGATCGCCGCGATTTGCGAGATCACGGGTGTGCACATGGATCGTGCGCTGCGAAAGTCCGCGCCGTTCGCGGATGCCATCCGCGAAGCTGCTCTGAGGCATCTTGTCGAGCCGGCCGAGGCCTGAGCCATGGCTGCGTTCGAGCCGAAAAACCCGGGCTATCGTGCCGCGGCCATCGCCATGTTCGACCGCCAGCCGGCGATGCATACGCTCGGAATCGTGATCGTTCGCCTTGCGCCGGGCGAGGTCGAGCTGGCCATGCTGCATTCGGCGGCCTTCACACAGCAGAACGGTTTTGTCCATGCCGGCATCATCACGGCCGGGCTCGACAATGCCTGTGGCGTTGCCGCCTTCACGCTGATGCCGCGCGAGGCCGATATTCTCACCGTGGAGTTCAAGACCACGCTGCTCGCGCCCGCCCGTGGCGAGCGTTTCGTGTTCAAGACCGAAGTGGTCAAGCCCGGCCGTACGCTCACATTCTGCGAGGCCAGGGCCTTTGCCGAGCACGAGGGCCAGACCAGGCTGATCGCCACCATGACCGGAACGTTGATGGCGATGCTGCCACGTGAGGCTGCGCAAGCGCCGCGGGCGTCCCCCGTGGTGCGCGGCGATTGACAAGGCAACCGGCGCATTCCTTGATGCGGCGGTCATGCTCGGAAGTCTCGGTCTCATTCTACTCTGCCAGTTGATCGGTGAAGTGGTCGTGCGCGGTCTCGGCCTGCCGCTGCCGGGACCCGTGCTTGGGCTGCTGCTCCTCCTGGTCCTGTTGCTTGCCCGCGACCGTTTTTCGCGGCTTGCGTTCGGCCCCTTGCGCGATGACGGCGTCGAGACGGCTAGCAAGGGCCTGCTCGCGCATCTGTCGCTGTTGTTCGTGCCGGCCGGCGTCGGCGTGGTGCAGAAGCTCGATTTGCTCGCCGAGCACGGCATCGCCATCGTCCTGGTGCTGGCGCTCTCGGTAGTCGTCACCCTGCTCGCAACGGTGCTCACCTTCCGCCTCGTCAGCCGCCTGTTGAAGCAACAGGATGCGCGATGAAGGACAATCCGTTTTCGCTCTGGGTCTATCTCTCGCAGTCGCCGCTGCTGTGGCTGACCGTCACGCTGCTGGTCTATGCGAGCACCGATGCGGTGTCGCTGGCGACGCGGCGCCATCCGCTCGCCAATCCCGTGCTGCATGCGATGTGGATCATCGGCGCGTTCCTGCTCGCGACCGGTACGTCCTACACGACCTATTTTTCCGGCGCGCAGTTCGTGCACTTCCTGCTCGGGCCTGCCACCGTCGCACTTGCCGTGCCGCTCTACGAAAACCGCAAGCGCGTGGTGTCATCCATCGTGCCGATGCTGGTGGCCCTTGTCGCCGGCTCGGTCACGGCCGTGGTATCTGTGGTGCTGCTGGCCGAGCTCGCCGGCCTCCCGCGCGACGTGGTGCTGTCGCTGGCGCCGAAATCGGTCACGGCCGGCGTTGCCATGGGCATCGCCGAATCGCTACACGCAGATCCTTCGCTGGCGGCCGTCGCGGTCATCCTCACCGGTATCATGGGCGCCATCATCGTGACGCCGCTGATGAACCGGACCGGCGTCACCGACTACCGCGCGCGCGGCTTTGCCGCCGGCCTCGCGGCGCACGGCATCGGTACCGCCCGCGCGTTCCAGGTCGACGAGATTGCCGGCGTTTTCTCCGGTATCGCCATGAGCCTGAACGCCTTGGTGACCTCGTTCCTGGTCCCGCTGGCGGCCACGCTGCTGGTGCGATGACATTGCGGCGGCGACACTCTATATGGTCGGTAACAATTCCCGGTCCTGATCCGTCTTTGCGGAAGATGGGACCGAAACGGGACGAGATATGGCTGGATTTGGGAATAAGGGCCTTGTGACGACCCGGCGCGCGGCGCTGACGCTGATCGGGGCGGGCGCTCTCGCAATGGGCGGCATCACCTCGGTGCGGGCAGCCGCCGCCGACGATGAGGTGCTGACCGAGACCAAGGTGCTGCGCGATCCCGACACGCCAGTCGCCGGCAATCCCGACGGCAATATCACCATCGTCGAATGGTCGGACTACAACTGTCCCTATTGCCGCAAGCTCGAGCCCGAGCTGCGCCAGGTCGTCCAGGACGACGGCAAGGTCAGGCTGGTGATGAAGGACTGGCCGATCCTGGGGCCGGTCTCGGTCACGGCAGCGCGGATCGCGCTCGCGACGAAATTCCAGGACAAGTATCACCAGGCCCATGATGCCATGATGGGGGTCAGCTCGCGCCTGACCGAGCCGCGCATCAACGAGCTGCTCGCGGCCGCCGGCGTCGACATGGATCGCCTCAAGCGCGATCTCGCCGATCACGCCAAGGACATCGACGCCATCCTCAAGCGCAACAACGAGCAGGCTGAAGCCTTCGGCTTCCGCGGCACCCCGGCCTTCATCGTCGGCAAGTACCGCGTGCCGGGTGTGCTCAGCATGAACGAGTTCGAGCAGGTCATCGCTGACGCCCGCAAGGCCAAGATGAACTGACGCTGGCCGTAATAGATCACAGCCAACACAAGGGCGCCGCCGCGGATCCGCGACGGCGCCTTGTTCATGTCGGGCAGGTCGAGAATATTTCGTCGAAATTACTTCGACGAGATCCGGACCCAGTCCTTGTGCGCGCGATCGCGCAGTGCATCCCAGTCGGCTTTGGCGACGTCCCAGTTCACGATGGTGCGGCTGCTGGTCGCGACCTCGCCATTGGCGACGGACGAGGTCTGCATGGAGTCATAGACATAGACGCCGCCAGCAAGAAGCAGCGCGCCCAAGATCATTCCAAAAAAAGTCCTCATAGCAAACCTCCGGTGACGGGCGATAACGTCGGCCCGGGGTGATGGTTCCGCGGCCATGCGGCGCATCTAAGGAGAGGTTGTTCATTTTCCGTTCAGCCACGCCAGCAGCTCCGCATTGATCTCGCGCGGATAGGTGTGGCTGAGGTCGTCGATCTCGCGATAATTGACGTCGGCGCCGGCGGCGGAGAGCGTTGCTTGCGTCTGCCGCGCGGTCTGCACCGGAAACATCCAGTCGAGCTTGCCGTGGGTGATGAATATGGGCAGGCCTTGCAGGCGTGCCGCATCCGCCATCTCGGCCATCAACGGATGGAAGGTCGCTGACACCGGCGCGAGATGCGTAAAGGGCGAGGCGCCGTCGAGTCCGGTGACGTAGCTGAAGGTGCCGCCGTCGCTCATGCCGGTCAGCAGCATGCGTGAAGCGTCGATAGTCCAGCGGCGGCGCACGGTCTCGAGGATGCGCATGAGATTCGGCGTGTCGGCATCGTCCCCCATCAGTGCCCAGGTCGAGCCCGTCGCGGTCGGCGCAACCAGGATTGCACCAAAACTGCGGGCATCGCGCAGCCAGCTCCAGAGAAAACCGCGGCCGTTGCCGCTGCCGCCATGCAGCGCCATCACCAGCGGCATGGCGCGATCGTGCCTGTAATATTCGGGGACATAGACCGAGAAGCCGCCGCGGCTGCCGGGTTCGTTGTGATCGTGGAAGATGCCGGTATCTTCGCTTGCGCCGGCCTCCAGCCGTTTCAGCAGATCCGCGTTCTCGCGATTGGCGGCGTTGAGGAAGAAGCTGCTCACCGGCGGAAACTGCACCGCCAGCGGATAGAGGGCCTCCTGCGCGCGCGGCAAATGACGGAGCGCGCGGAAGACGGCGACGAGGTCGCCGTTGCCGCGCTCGACCTCGCGAATCCCCGCAAAGGCGGCGAGCGTCTCGTTGCAGGCCGCATCGAGCCGGCTGCGCAAGCCGGCGAATTGTTCCGGCCACTCGCCGATCGCAGCGCGTGCGGATTGCAGCGTCTCGTCCGGCGCCCCGATCTCGTTCATCACGGAGGCGAAGGCCGGCGGGTGCAAATTCCGCTGGAAGAAGCCGAGCGCTTCCAGTGCGTTCAGCAGCGGCGGCAGCACGGTCACGATGTCGTCAACGACGGCCTCGGTCATCGCCGCTTCCTTGCGTCGGTTCGGTGGTGTCAGTGCAGCTTCGGCGCCTTGAGCAGCTTGAAGCGATCGGTCGAGGTCACCGTGACGTCGAAGGTGACGCCTTCATGATGCACGGTGAGCGGCACGTCGACGCCGGCAGCGCCCAGCCCCCACATCTTCTTGTAGAAGCCGGTCTGGCTGGTGACCTTGTCGCCGTCGACCGCGAGGATGACGTCGCCGGTCTTGAGCTCGGCGCGGGCGGCCGGACCATTTGCGGAGATCCCGATCACCACCACGCGGTTGTCGATCTCGGTCGAATAAAGCCCGAGCCACGGGCGCGATGGCTTGTTGACACGGCCGAATTTACGCAGATCGTCGAGGACCGGGTTCAACAGGTCGATCGGCACGATCATGTTGACGTGCTCGGCCTTGCCGTCGCGTTCGCGCTCGAGCTGGAGCGAGCCGATGCCGATCAGCTCGCCGCGCTCGTTGAGCAAGGCCGTGCCGCCCCAGTTCGGATGCGCGGGATAGGTGAAGACGGCTTCGTCCAGCAGATATTCCCAATAGCCGGCAAATTCCTGCTTGGCCACGATCTGGCTTGCGACCGAGCGGGTGCGGCCGCCGGCGCCGCCGACCACGACGCGGTCGCCGAGCCGGGTGTCCGCCGACTTGCCGAGCGGCAAGGGTTCGACGTCGAGCTCACCCAGTGCCTGCACGAGGCCGAAGCCGGTGACGGAATCGAAGCCGAGGGCATGTCCTTCGACGACGCGCCCATCGGCAAGGTGCAGCCACACCGATTCCGCCTCGGTGATGAGATAGCCGATGGTCAGCACCAGCCCATCGTCGATCACGACGCCGTTGCCGGCGCGTTCGGTGCCCAATGTCTCGGCACTGAACGCGTCCGGCGGGATGATGGCGTGCAGGCCGACGACGGATGCGAGCGCGCGGTCGAGATCGAAACCGTAATCGCTCGCACGCGGCTGATTGGCCGGCGGCACTCTCCATTCGGTCAGGGCGGGCATGGAGTTCTCCTGGCTGAGTGCATCGCCCTGCCGTGACTAGCGGAACGACGCGCGAAGCACTGATAATTTAGGCCGGAGAAGGCCGTCTTGAAAGCCTCGTTCCCCAACTATTCCTGCGAGCGCCATGCGAAATCTTTGAAAGGCGCAAGGAAAGGTGCAGGGCCGGTACGTGCACAGCAGGCAGGCGGCTGCTTAATCCGGCATCCGCCGCATGGCTGCTGTCCGGCGAGGTGCTAGGCGGGCTGCAATGAAGCTGCTAACCATTGCCGCTTCGTTTGACCAAGGGATCACGGACCGAAGCAATGGATAACCGCAGCGACATCTGGCGTGGCGTCGACACGATCAAGGCGCGTTTCATC
This sequence comes from Bradyrhizobium sp. GW821-FHT13H05, assembly GCF_058804065.1. Taxonomy (NCBI): domain Bacteria; kingdom Pseudomonadati; phylum Pseudomonadota; class Alphaproteobacteria; order Hyphomicrobiales; family Nitrobacteraceae; genus Bradyrhizobium; species Bradyrhizobium sp. GW821-FHT13H05. Next base: position 44,041 of record NZ_JBXAPO010000025.1, read on the forward strand.
GACCTCAGCGACAAGGTCTGGGGCATGCCGGAGGTGTGCTACACCGAGGCGCGGTCCGCCGCCGAGCATCTCGCCGAGCTGCGCCACCAGGGTTTCCGCATCACCGAGAATGTCGCCGGCATTCCGACCGCGCTGATGGGCGAATGGGGCGAGGGCGGTCCGGTCATCGCCTTCATGGGCGAATATGACGCGCTGCCGGGCCTCAGCCAGGAGGCGGGCGTCGCCGAGCATCGTCCGGTCGAGACCGGTGGCCATGGCCATGGCTGCGGCCACAATCTGCTTGGCTCTGCCGCGCTGCTCGCCGCGACCGCGATGAAGGACTGGCTTGCCGAGAACAAGGTGCCCGGCCGCGTGCGTTATTACGGCTGCCCCGCTGAAGAAGGCGGCGCGGCAAAGGCCTTCATGGTACGCTCCGGCGCATTCGAAGATACCGACATCGCCATCACCTGGCATCCGCACAGTTTTTGGGAAGTGGCGGTGACGCCGTCGCTCGCGAACACGCGCGCCGACTTCATCTTCACCGGCCGCACCTCGCATGCGGCGGCCTCGCCGCATCTCGGCCGCTCCGCGCTCGACGCGGTGGAACTGATGAATGTCGGCGTGAACTACATGCGCGAGCACATGCCGAGCGATGCCCGCGTGCATTATGCGCTGCTTGATACCGGCGGCATCGCGCCCAACGTCGTGCAGGCGCATGCGCGCGTGCGCTATTCGATCCGTGCGCGTGATCTCCCCGGCATGAATGAGCTGGTCGGACGCGTAAGCAAGATCGCAGACGGCGCGGCGCTGATGACCGAGACCAAGGTCGAGATGAAGATCATCTCCGCGGTCTCCAACATCCTGCCGAATACACCGCTGGAGCAGGCGCTGCACCGGGTCATGGAAGAGCTCGGACCGCCGCATTTCGACGAGGCCGACAAGAGCTTCGCAAGCCAAATCCGCGCGACCCTGACCGAGAAGGACATTTCGTCCATCTATTACGCGATCGGCATGGAGCCGACCGATCGGCCGCTGGCCGACTTCCTGGTCCCGCTCGATGCCAAGCGCAACCCGCTGGTTGGCTCGACCGACGTTGGTGACGTAAGCTGGGTGGTGCCGACCGTGCAGGTTCACGCACCGACGGTTGCAATCGGCACACCCTTCCACACCTGGCAGGTGGTGGCGCAGGGCAAGAGCGGACACGCCCACAAGGCGATGGTGCAGGCGGCCAAGGCGATGGCCGGGCTCGGCATCAAGGCGCTCACGGAACCGGCGTTGATTGAGGCTGCGAAAGCGGACCTGAAGAAGCGGACCGCCAAGACACCTTATGTCTGTCCGCTGCCGGACCACGTCGCGCCGCCGCTGAATATGTCCGTGGCATAGAATTCCGTCTCGATACTTCGTCTGATCCGGCGAACAAATTTTCCGCAGTGCAACTTGGATTTCGGCACGTTTTGACGCCGGATTGCCGAACGCTTGGGCTGCGGAACGTCGTTTTGCCCAACGGACAGCCAGAACACCGTTTGCATACACACGGTCGCAGTTGACGGGCGGCCTATTCAGTGTGCCATCTACTGCCGAACAAAACTCGGCGGCCGCCTGGCGGCCGCCTGCATCCATACGGGAACCAGACGGGGGACAACCATGCTGGATAAAGAACTGCGTTCGATGATCGGCGACGTGAAGGACGGGCGGATGAATCGCCGTGCCTTCATCCAGCGCCTGGCTGCCGTCGGCCTCACCGCTCCCCTGGCCAACCAGATTCTCGCGCTTGGCGGCGTCGCCATGGCGGAAGGTGCTCAGACCTACAAGCCGACCAAGCGCGGTGGTGGCGGTGCGTTGAAGCTGCTCTGGTGGCAGGGCCCGACCTTGCTCAATCCGCATTTCGCCACCGGCACCAAGGACCAGGACGGCTCGCGTCTGTTCTATGAACCGCTCGCCTGCTGGGATCCGGACGGCAACATGAAGCTGGTTCTGGCGGCCGAAATCCCCTCGGTCCAGAACGGCCTGCTCGCCGCCGACGGCACCTCGGTGACGTGGAAATTGAAGCCCGGCGTGAAATGGCACGACGGCAAGCCGTTCTCGGCTGACGACGTCGTCTTTACCTGGGAATACGTCAAGGATCCGGCCACAGCGACCGTGACTATCGCGACTTATCGCGACCTGAAGGTCGAGAAGATCGACGATCTCACGGTCAAGATCACCTTCGCGCAGCCGACACCGTTCTGGGCCGATGCGTTCGTCGGCGCCGGCGCCGGCCAGATCCTGCCGAAGCATCTGTTCGCCGATTTTATCGGCTCGAAATCCCGCGAAGCCCCGACCAATCTCGCCCCCGTGGGCACCGGTCCCTACAAGTTCGTCGAGTTCAAGCCCGGCGATCTCATCCGCGGCGTGATCAATCCCGACTATCACATGGCGAACCGTCCCTATTTCGATACGATCGAGATGAAGGGTGGCGGCGATGCCGTCTCGGCGGCGCGCGCGGTGATCCAGACCGGCGAATATGATTTCGGATGGAACATCCAGGTCGAGGACGACGTGCTGCTGCGCCTGGAGAAGGGCGGCAAGGGCAAGACCATTTACGCCGTGGGCGGCGACACCGAGTTCATCGCGCTGAACTTCACCGATCCGAACGTCGAGGTCGACGGCGAGCGCTCTTCGATGAAGACCAAGCATCCGCTGTTCTCCGATCCCGCGGTGCGCAAGGCGCTGTCGATGCTGGTCGACCGCGAGTCCATCAAGAAGGCGATCTACGGCCGCGCCGGCCGCACCACCGCCAACTTCCTCAACGGCCCGGAGAAGTTCGTCTCCAAGAACACCACCTGGGAATTCAGCATCGAGAAGGCCTCGAAGCTGCTTGACGACGCCGGCTGGAAGCCCGGCGCCGACGGCATCCGCGAGAAGGACGGCAAGAAGCTGAAGCTGCTGTACCAGACCTCGATCAATGGTCCGCGCCAGAAGACGCAGGCGATCGTCAAGCAGGCCTGCCAGAAGGCCGGCATCGACGTCGAGCTGAAGTCGGTCGTCGCCTCGGTGTTCTTCTCCTCCGACGTCGCCAATCCCGACACTTACCCCAAGTTCTACGCCGACATCGAGATGTTCCAGATCCCGCTGAGCCAGCCGGATCCGTCGCAGCACATGCGTCGCTACCTCTCGAGCAACGTCGCGACCAAGGAGAACAAGTGGCAGGGCACCAACTTCCCGCGCTGGGTCAACAAGGACTATGACGCCGCGATCAATGCGGCGGACAAGGAAATGGATCCGATCAAGCGCGCCGCCCTGTACGTCAAGTGCAACGACCTGCTGTGGGAGGAGACCGTCTTCATCCCGGCGATGCATCGCCTGAAGGTGGAAGCGTCCGCGAACACGCTGCGTCCGGTGATCTCGGGCTGGGCCAACGAAACCGACAATCTGTTCGACTGGTACCGCGAGGAATGATCCCCCAATCCTAGACGGGATCTTTCCCTATGAGTCAGTATATCCTGCGTCGCCTGATGATCGCGATTCCGAGCTTGCTCGGGATCTCGGCTGTCCTGTTCTTCGTGCTGGCGCTCGCGCCGGGCGATCCCTTCTCGGAACTGGCGACCAATCCGAACGTCCCACCCGAAGTGCAGGCCGCACTTCGGGCCAAGTTCGGCCTCGACGATCCGATCTATCTCCGTTACCTGCACTGGCTTAACGCCATGGTGCACGGCGACTGGGGTTTCTCCTTCGTCAGCCGCATGAACGTCGACACGCTGATCCTCCAGCGCCTGCCGGCGACACTCTACGTGATCGGCTCGGCGCAGATCCTGGCGCTGCTGATCGCGATTCCGGTCGGCGTTTATGCCGCCACAAAGCCCTATTCGCTGTTCGACCAGATCGCGAACACGCTCGCCTTCATCGGCTTCTCGCTGCCGACCTTCTTCACCGGCCTCCTGTTCATCCTGATCTTCTCGGTGACACTGGACTGGCTGCCCTTCGTCTATACCACCGACATCAAAGGCACCGGCATCCGCTGGGTGCTCGAGATGATCCGGCAGGCGATCATGCCGGTGGCGGTGCTCGGCCTGTTCCAGGCGGCCTCGATGACGCGCTTCGTGCGCTCGGCGATGCTGGACGTGATCCGGCTCGACTACGTCACCACGGCGCGCGCCAAGGGGCTCGGCCAGGCCAAGGTCATCATCAAGCACGTGATGCGCAACGCCATGATCCCGGTCGTGACGCTGATCGCGTTGCAGATGCCGGCCGTGTTCGGCGGCGCCATCGTCACGGAGCAGATCTTCCGTATCCCCGGTATCGGCTCACTGCTGATCTCTTCGATCCTGTCCAACGACACGCCGGTCGTGATGGCCGTGACCTTCGTGTTTGCGTGCCTGGTCGTGCTGTTCAATCTCATCGCGGATGTCCTGTATGGCTGGCTTGACCCTCGCATCTCCCTCCGCTGAGCGGCGCACCTACTCGCCCTGGCGCGAGACGTGGCGGCGCTACAGCCGCCACAAGCTCGCCGTGGTCAGCGCATTCCTGCTGCTCATCCTGGTGCTGGCCGTGGTGCTGGGCCCCTTCGTGTGGCGCGTGAAGATAAACGAGATCGACATCGTCGCAGGCATGCAGGGGCCGTCGCTCTCCCATCCCTTCGGTACCGACGATCTCGGCCAGGACATTCTGGCTCGCATGATCTATGGCGGCCGTATCTCGCTCGCGGTCGGGCTGGCAGCGATGCTGGTCTCCGTCTTCATCGGCACGCTGATCGGCGCGCTCGCCGGCATGTCACGGGGCGCGCTCGGCCACGGCCTGATGTGGCTCACCGACCTCTTTTTGTCGCTGCCGCAACTGCCGCTGCTGCTGTTGCTGATCTATCTGTTCCGCGATGGGCTGAAGCAGGCGTTTGGCCCGGAAGGCGGCATCTTCATTCTGATCGTGCTCGTTATCGGGGGCTTGCGCTGGATGCCCGTCGCCCGTCTCGTGCGCGCGCAGTTCCTGTCGATCCGCGAGAAGGAGTTCGTCGAGGCCGCCCGCGCGCTCGGCGCAAGCCCGGTGCGTCAGGTTGTGCGGCACATCCTGCCCAATGCGCTCGGTCCGGTGATCATCGCCGGCACCATCGACGTTGCTGCCGCGATCATCGCCGAGTCCACGCTGTCCTTTCTCGGCCTCGGCTTCCCGCCGGATACGCCGACCTGGGGCCGGCTGCTGTTCGACGCCAAGGATTTTCTCGATATCGGCCCGCACTGGGCGCTGTTTCCGGGCGGCGCGATCTTCATCGCGGTGGTCGCCATCAACTTCATCGGCGACGGCTTGCGTGACGCGCTCGATGCGCGACGGGTGATCTGATGGCGCCGCTGCTCGAAATCAAAGGGCTGAAAACCCATTTCTCCACCGACGACGGCATTTTGCAGGCCGTCGATGGGGTCGATATCTCCATCAACAGAGGCGAGACGCTCTGCGTCGTCGGCGAATCCGGCTGCGGCAAGACCGTGACCGCGATGTCGATTCTCAAGCTGATCGCGATGCCGCCCGGCCGCATCGCGGCCGGTCAGATCATCTTCGAGGGCCGCGATCTCGTGCCGCTGACGAGCAATCAGCTCGACGAGATCCGCGCCAAGGAGATCGGCTTCATCTTCCAGGAGCCGATGACCTCGCTCAACCCGGTGCTCACCATCGGCGAACAGATCGCCGAGAGCCTGCGGCGTCACGAGAACGTCACCAGGAAGCAGGCGCTCGAGCGCACCATCGAGATGCTGAAGCTGGTGCAGATCCCCAACGCCGAAGGCCGCGTGCACAATTATCCGCACCAGTTCTCCGGCGGCATGCGTCAGCGCGTGATGATCGCGATGGCGCTCGCCTGCAAGCCGAAGCTGATCATCGCCGACGAGCCCACCACCGCGCTCGACGTCACCATCCAGGCGCAGATCCTCGACCTCCTCCAGGACATGAAGGAGCGCTTCGGCATGGCGGTGATGCTGATCACCCACGCCATGGGCGTCGTCGCAGAGACCGCGCAGCGCGTGGTTGTGATGTATGCCGGCAAGGTGGTGGAAGAGGCGCTGGTCGACGACCTGTTCGGGGCTCCCGGTCATCCCTATACGCAGGGCCTGATCCGCTCGATCCCGCGCATCGACCTCGACAGCGAGCACAAGGTGCGGCTCGAGGCGATCGGCGGCTCGGTGCCGATCCTGATCAATCCGCCGGTCGGCTGTCGTTTTGCGCCGCGCTGCAAGTTTGCCATGGGCATCTGCACCGAGAAGGAGCCGCTGTTGCGCGAGATCGCACCCGGTCATCGCATGGCCTGTCATCTGGGAGATACGCAGTTGGGAGTCGCATCATGAGCGAGCCCTTGCTCCGCGTCAGCGGCCTGAAGAAACATTTCCCCGTGCTCGGCGGCCTGCTGTCGCGCCAGGTCGGCAGCGTCTATGCGGTCGACGGCGTGTCGTTCTCGGTCAATCGCGGCGAGACACTCGGTCTCGTCGGCGAATCCGGCTGTGGCAAGTCGACGACGGGGCGCTGCGTGCTGCGTTTGATCGAACCGACCGACGGCGAGGTCACCTTCGACGGCCAGGATGTTCGCAAGCTCAGTGGAAACGATCTGCGTGCGATGCGGCGGAACATGCAGCTCGTGTTCCAGGATCCGTTCGCCTCGCTCAATCCGCGCATGACGGTCGGGGCCATCCTCGGCGAGGCCCTGATCATCCATAACCTCGGGTCGTCGGCCAAGGAACGAGAGGAGCGCGTCGCCAGCCTGCTCGTGAAGGTCGGCCTCAAGGCCGAGCACATGCGCCGCTACCCGCACGAATTCTCCGGCGGCCAGCGCCAGCGCATCGTGATCGCGCGCGCGCTCGCGGTCGAGCCGAAGCTGATCGTCTGCGACGAGCCGGTCTCGGCGCTCGACGTGTCGATCCAGGCCCAGGTCATCAACCTGCTGGAAGATCTCCAGGCCGAGCTGAATCTCACTTATCTCTTCGTCGCGCACGACCTCTCGGTGGTCGAGCACATCTCCGACCGGGTCGCGGTGATGTATCTCGGCCGCATCGTCGAGCTGGCGAAAGCCAACGACCTCTACCGCAACCCGCAGCATCCCTACACCAGGGCGCTGTTGTCGGCGGTGCCGGTGCCCGATCCGAAACTCAAGCGTGAGCGCATCCGCCTCAAGGGCGACGTGCCGAGCCCGATGAAGCCGCCATCCGGCTGCCATTTCCACACCCGCTGCCCGATCGCCCAGCCGCGCTGCTCGGAGAGTGCGCCGGAGCTGAAGGAGGGGGCGGGCGGACACTTTGTCGCCTGTCATCTCGCCTGAGACCGAGTCAGGCGGAGCGCGGTTCATTCGTCGTGAGGCAGGCCATGCTCTGAAAGGGCCAGCCTGAAAGCCTCCACCGAATTGTGGTGATGCGCGAACAGTCCTGCCTCGCGCGCGCCGGCGACGTTTTCCGCGAGATCGTCGACGAACAGGACGGTCTCCGGTGCCGCGCGCAGCTCCGACAGGCAGAGGCGATAGCAGCGCGGGTCCGGTTTCGCCGTCTTGAACTGGGCCGAGGTGTAGATTTTGGCGCCGAACAGCGGTCGCAAGTCCGGTAGCAGCGTGTCGATATGGTCGGTGACCAGCGTGGTGTTGTTGGTCAGGACGGCAATGTCGACGGTCTTGCGCAGACGGCCGGCAATCTCCAGCATCGCCTGATCGGCCCGCATCGAACGGCGCCGTGCCTCCACCCACTCGTCGCGCGACAGCGAATAGCCGATGCGTTCGCCAAAGCCCCGCAAATAGTCCGCGGCATCGAGGGCGCCCGAATCGCCGAGCAGCTCGAAGCCGCTCTCCCAGATCGCCTTGTGGACGAACTCGCTGGTCGTCCCCGCAAGCTCCGCCAGACATGCGACACGCTTTTCCCTGTCGTAGTCGCAGAGGACATTGTCCATGTCGAAGAGGACGAGCTTGATTCCGTTAGGCACAGCAACACTCGCAGACCAGCCGAACATCCGGCCGTGATCACAGTCTTATCCCGCTGGAACGTGGGCGACAAATCCCTGGGGCAAACGCCCAACACTGCGGTGTCAGTGTCGAGCGTAGCGACCTCATGGCGATGAGCCTGGTAGGCTGGCGGTTGCGTCACGCACTCTTCGCGGGCCAGGGCACGACCTGTCCCGATATCACCAGGCGGTCGCGGCCGCTGTCCTTGGCGGCATAGAGCGCGCGGTCGGCCGCTGCCACCAGCGCGCTGGAGTCGGTCGTCGTCTGGGAGGGAAACCCGGTCGCGGCGCCCACGCTCACCGTGACGAGCCGTGAGGGCGGATTCTGCGCATGCAGCATGGCTAGCTCGCGCAAGGCGCCGCGAATTTCCTCGCCGACCCTGGCGCAGCCGTCCGCGTCGGTGTTCGGCAACAGCACGGCGAACTCCTCGCCGCCGTAGCGCGCTGCAACGTCGGCCGGCCGCCGGGCATGAGCGGACAGGATCCGCCCCAGCGCGCGCAAGCAGCCGTCGCCGGCCAGATGTCCGTAATGGTCGTTGAACGCCTTGAAATGATCGACGTCGATCAGCAGCAGCGAGAGCTGCGCGCCATCGCGCCGGGCACGCGCCCATTCGTCCGCGAGGCGCTCGTCGAAGGCGCGCCGGTTGGCGAGCCCGGTGAGGCCATCGGTCGTTGCAAGCGAGGCGAGCCTGTCCTGGAGATCCTTCTGCTCGGTCATGTCGCGCACGACCGCGACGACGCCGTCGATCTCACCGCTGTCGGAGGCTCGCGTCACGTGCAAGGCTGCCTCGGCCCAGATCTCGCCCTTGTCGCGATGGCGCTGGCGATAAACGAACCTCGCCTCCTCGGCTTCGCCGTTCTTCAGCGCAGCAATGGCCTGCTCGACCCGCTCCATGTCCTCGGCGTGAATGCCTGCTACCGCCGACGTGCCCAGCAGTTCGTCGGGAGACCAGCCGATGATGCGCGCGCATGACGGCGAAGCGTAGAGCAGCCGGTTGTCCAATCCGATCCGGGTCACCATGTCGCTGGATTGCTCGGCCAACAGGCGGAAATGAGCTTCCTTGGCGACCAGGGCGTGCGCCATGCGCTGTCGCTGCGAGAGCTGACGGACCAGGTAGTAGCCGATCACGGCGATCAGCAGGACGAGGCCGAAGACGAAGGTCATGCGCATGGCCGCCGCGCGTCGCCAGGGAGCCAGCACGTCGTCCTGCGACTTGCTGGCGAGCACCATCAGGGGATAGCGGCTGCTGCGCTGGTAGTAGCTGAGCCGCTGCACGGCATCGAGCGGTGATTTGAAATAGTAGACGGCCGCGGCCGGACGGCTGTCCCAATCCCTGAACAGCGGCGTGTTGGACAAGTCGCGGCCGACGAAGGCGCCGCTCTCGTCGCGGCTGCGTGCCAGCATGATGCCGGTATTGTTGAGCAGCGACGCCGAGCCATTCGGGCCGACATCGAAGCGCTCGTAGAACTTGACGAAGTAGCCGACGTCGATCGTGAGCAGGGCGACGCCGGCGAAGCCGCCGTCGGGATCGTTGATCCGGCGGGACGCGGTGATGATCCATTGGCCGCCGGCGCGGCTCTTGACGGGGAGGCCGATCAGCGTGCCCGGCTCCGTCGAGTTCCGATGGTGCTGGAAATATTCGCGGTCGCCGTTGTTGAGCCTGGAGAAGTCGACATGCTCGGTCGTGGCAAGCCACTGGCCGGTCGCGTCATAGACGAAGATGCCGCGGATGCGGTCCGAAGACTTGCGGGTCGGCAGATAGGCCTGGAGCTTTGCGATCGTGTCCGGACCCGTTCCATCGATCTCGAGCCGATGGACCAGCCCGACCAGGATCGTGTCGACGAGCTCGAACGTGTCGTCCGCATGCTGCACCAGCGAGTGCGCGAGATTGGCGACATCGACTTCGGCGTTTCTGAGCTCGGCGTTGCGCGTTTCCCATTCGCGCCAGCCGCTGAGGCCGAGGATGGCGAAGCAAGCCAGCATGACGAAGCTCGCCGCCCACAGCGGAAGACGCGTCTTGCCGAGTTCGCGGCCCGTATTCATCAGGCTTGCTCCGTTTCGGCGCAAACCTCTCACTTTGGCCTTAACGGCCTGTTGCGTCTTTTGCGCTGATTGTGCGAACCCGTATTTGGCCGGAACCGGGCCTCACTGTTTCGACGGGTTATCGTCGGATGACGTTAACCACGCTGACCCCAAGCGCCGGCTCCGCCTGGCGTCCCTGCCTCACCCGTCCAGTGTGAAGCCGACGCGCAGCGTCACCTGGTAGTGGCGCACGGCGTTGTTCTCGATGTGGCCGCGCGTCTGCACCACCTCGAACCATTTCATCTCGCGGACGGTCTTGGCGGCGCGGCTGATCGCGTTCTTGATCGCATCCTCGATCGAAGTTTCGGACGATCCGACCAGTTCCAGGATCTTGTAGACGTGATCCTTCTCGGCTGTGGGCATGGTGTGCCTCCCTTGTGCTGTGGCGGGCCCGGATACGGCGCAGGCGGTGCACTCGACGCGTCGGGGCCTCCACTGTGAACGGGCACCCCGCGCTTCGGGTTCCCAACTCCGCGATGGCCCGCATGTTGCGGTGCGCCTGGAGGCGCTATTCCGCGGCTTGCGGCTGCCGCGACAGAGGCGGCATTCAAAATCGCCCGATGGCATGGCGCAGCTCTGCTTGCCTGCCGGAATGCGGAGGCGCTACGCTGCGGTGATTTCCTGGCATGTTCGATGTGCGGTGATGATCGACCGTTGGACGAAGGGCGCTCTGGCTGCGATCGGTCTGTCTGCCGTGCTTGCGTCTGTTGCCGCGCAGGACGATCTCGGTGGCGCGCCCGGCACGATGTCGCTGCAGGTGACGACCGATCCTTCCATGGTCGAGTGCCGCAAGCTGGAGACGGTCAATCCCACTTCGCTGATGTTTCTGCCGTTGCGGCGGACTTTTAACGAGGATTTTGACGAGCATCCGCTGTCGAGCGGGCGCTGGGTGTCGCACTACGCCGGCGGCGCGGCGTGGCCTGAAGCGCGCTATTGGGGCGGCGACGGCTCGGACTTCAAGCGCAAGACCAGCGCCAATGGCGAGCAGCAGATCTACGTCGATCCGCGCTATGCCGGCCGCGCCGCGGCTCCGCTCGGGCTCGATCCGTTCAAGGTGAAGGAGGGCGTGCTCTCGATCGTCGCCAGCCGCACGCCGCCGGAGCTGAAATCGGTGCTGTTCAACAACGAGTACATCTCGGGAATCCTGACGACCCAGGGCAGGTTTGCGCAAAAGCACGGCTATTTTGAAATCCGAGCCAAGGTGCCCGTCGGCCATGCGGTGTGGCCGGCGTTTTGGATGCTGGCGGACGACGGCGGCTGGCCGCCGGAGGTCGACGTGCTGGAAGGCCGCGGCGAGCGGCCCGGCGATCTCGTGATGACCACGCATTGGCGGATTCCGTCGACGCAGAAGATCCAGTCCTGCGGCTTCGACTTCGCGATCGGCGATGCTTCGAGCGCCTTCCACAACTACGGTGTGCTGTGGGAAGAGGACCGCCTGGTCTATTTCATCGATCGCAAGCCGGTGTCCGACATCAAGGTGCCGATCGGCTTCGACGGTCCCATGTACATGATCGTCAATCTCGCGATCGGATCGAAATTCTTTCCCGGCGTTAGCCCCGTCGATGCGGAAACGCCACCGAGCGTCGCCTTCGAGATCGACCGGATTTCGGCCTATCAGATCGATATGGCGCAGGCGCGGAGATAGCGATGTTCGCTGGTTTGTCACGGCGCGATTTTGCCAAGCTCGCGGGCCTCGCCGCGCTCGGCACAGCGTCGGATGCGAGAGCTGCGGAGAATGCAACGGCCGACCGCCACGCGCCCGCGGCTTTCCCGAAGGATTTTCTCTGGGGCACGGCGACCTCGTCCTATCAGATCGAGGGTGCCGTCAACGAGGACGGCCGCGGCAAATCGATCTGGGACACTTTCAGTCACACGCCCGGCAAGATCGAGGACGGCTCGACCGGCGACCGAGCCAACGAGCACTATCACCGCTACAAGGAAGACGTCGCGCTGATCAAGGCACTCGGCGTCAGAGCCTATCGTTTCTCGATTGCGTGGCCGCGGGTGTTTCCGGCAGGAACAGGCCAGCCCAATCCCAAAGGGCTCGACTTTTACAACCGTCTCGTCGACGAGTTGCTCGCGAACGGCATCGAGCCCTACGCGACGCTCTACCATTGGGACCTGCCGCAAGCGCTCCAGGACCGCGTCGGTGGCTGGCAGTCGAGCGATACGTCAAAGGCGTTTGCCGATTACGCCGCCTATGTCGCCGCACGCCTGACTGATCGCGTCAAGAACGTCTTCACCGTGAATGAAGTCGGGCGCTTCCTGAATTTCGGTTATGGCTGGGGCATCGATGCACCCGGCCTCAAGCTGCCGACCGCGCAGCTCAACCAGGCGCGCCATCACGTCGCGCTGGCGCATGGGCTTGCCGTGCAGGCGATCCGCGCCTCGGGGCGCGGCGGCACCCGCGTCGGCGCAGCCGAGAACATCGCGGCCTGCGTGCCGGCGATCGCAACGCCTGAAAATATCCGCGCCGCCGAGGTCGCAACGCGCGAGCTCAACGCCGGCTTCCTTGGCGTGGTTCTGGAGGGCAAATACACCGAGGGCTTCCTCGCCTATGCCGGCGCGGACGCGCCAAAATTCACCGCCGAGGAATTGAAGATCATCGGTACGCCGAACGATTTCGTCGGCCTCAACATCTATGCGCCGCAGTTCTACGTCACGGCCTCAGATCGCGCGCCCGGCTTCCACGTGCTGCCGTTCCCGACTTCGTTCCCGCACATGAATTCGGAATGGCTGCGGGTTGGCCCCGAGGTGATCTACTGGGCGCCGCGCCTCGCCGCAAAGATCTGGAACATCGAGACCATCTACATCAGCGAGAACGGCACCTCGTCGGAGGACAGGATCGCCGCCGACGGCCAGGTCTACGACCTCGACCGCATCATGTTCCTGCGCAACTATCTGACCCAGATGCAGCGCGCCACTACCGAGGGCGTGCCGATCCGCGGCTATTTCCTCTGGAGCCTGATGGACAATTTCGAGTGGATATTTGGCTACAGCAAGCGCTTCGGCCTCTACCGCGTCGACTTCGAGACGCAGGCGCGCGTGCCGAAGCTGAGCGTGGCGTTCTATCGGGATGTGGCGGCGCGGAATGCGATCGGGGTGTGAGGCTGCGCGCCGACCCTACGGATCCAGCTCCGTATCCCAGTAAAGATAGTCCAGCCAGCTGTCGTGCAGATAGTTCGGCGGGAACAGGCGGCCGTTGCGGTGCAGCTGATGCACGGTCGGCGCGAACGCGCTCTGGCGCGGAAACATTTTTGCCTGCGCCGGCGTCAGATTGCCCTTACGCAGATTACAGGGCGAGCACGCCGCGACCACGTTCTCCCAGGTGGTCTGGCCACCCTTGCTGCGCGGGATGATGTGATCGAAGGTGAGGTCTTCGGGCGAGCCGCAATATTGGCAATTGAAACGGTCGCGCAGGAAGACGTTGAACCGGGTGAAGGCGGGATGCGTGGTCGGCTTGACGAAGGATTTGAGCGAGACGACGCTCGGCAGCTGCATTTGCAGCGTGGGGCTGTGAACCGCCTGGTCGTAATGCGCGACGATGTTGACGCGGTCGAGGAACACCGCCTTGATCGCGTCCTGCCACGACCAAAGAGACAGCGGGTAGTAACTCAGCGGCCGGAAGTCCGCATTCAGCACCAACACCGGCCAACTGCCTTGCGAGACATGTGCGTTCAAGTAACGCTCCCGGCCTCCATGTACGCTGCGAAGCAGCATGTACTGACATACTACATGCAGCGTGACGGGATTGTGAAGCCCGTTGAGCGACTTATTCAGGCGCTGGCAATGCGGCGGCGGGGTGGCAAAACGCTCAGAAACGCCGCGATTTGGCGGAACGTCTCTCCGCCGTCGTCCTGGGGAAGGCCAGGGCCCATACCGCGGAATCTATCCCCAATGGGTGGTATCAGGACCGGCCAACCTTCGCCAAATTGCTCCTTGGGGCAACGGGTTCTGGTTGTCACCAGGACTCCGATGGGAGTTAGCCGAGCCTCAATAGGGGTCCCGCGGTCCTGCTGACGGATCACGCCCGCACCCGCTCCAGCTTCTGCAAGCACCGCGTCGCGCGGACGACGGCCGGCATCTCTTCGTCGGGAAAACTGGTTTTCCAGTTGGTGACGCCGACCTCGCCGACATAGATGTCGCCCCTCGAATCCAGTGCGAGGCCGTGCGGCGCCAGGAATTTGCCGCTGGCAACGCCCGGCCCCTCTTCGCCGCCGAGCCGTGCGATGCGCTTGCCCTGCGCATCGACGATCGACAGCCGCGGGCCGAGATTGGGCACATTGCGGTTGATATCGAGGCCGGGGCCGAGCTCGCCGATGATGAAAGTCGGGCTCTTGCCCCCGCCGCAACAGCACAGCGCGCAGGGGCGGTGCAGATTGTTCCACTGAGTCTCGTATTTGCCCTCGCCGTTGAACACCTGCACGCGATGGTTTTCGCGATCGGCGACGTAGACCCAGCCGTCGGAATCGGTGGCGATATTGTGCACGATGTTGAACTGGCCGGGATCGGTACCCGGCTCGCCCCAGCTTTTGATCAGCTTGCCGTCCGGCGTGTACTTGTGCACCCGCGCATTGCCATAGCCGTCTGAAACGTAGATCTCGCCCTTTGGCGACAGCGCGGTGTGGGTGCAGCGGTGGAATGGCTCACCGCTCATGAACGGCGCCGGCTTCTGCGGGATGCCGATCGTCAGCAGCACCTTGCCGTCGGTGGTGCATTTGCGCACGGTGTGGTCACCGTCATCGGTGCAGTACAGATTGTCATCGGCATCGATATGCAGGCCGTGCGCGCGGGAGAACAGGCCTTCGCCAAAGCTCCGCAGGAAATTGCCCTCGCGGTCCAGCACCACCATCGGATGGGCGCCGCGGTTGAAGACGTAGACCCGGTCCTTGCTGTCGACCGCGACCGAGGCGACGTCGGTCAGCGTCCAGCCGTCAGGCAGCTTTGCGAAGTTTTCGACGACGCGGTAGCGGTGCTCGCCGGTGCCGAGAATGGCTGGCATGTGCTGTCTCTTCCTTTAGCTGTGTCTGATCTGCTCGTCTGCATCCACGTTGTCATTGCGAGCGCAGCGAAGCAATCCAGACTGTCGCCGCGGAAAGATTCTGGATTGCTTCGCTGCGCTCGCAATTGTGCATGTTCACTAATTCGCTGATCGAATTCATCCTGTTCAGGGAGGATTCCGATGCGAGACAACACC
>NZ_JBXAPO010000026.1:0-50165 GCF_058804065.1 Bradyrhizobium sp. GW821-FHT13H05
ATCCTCCCTGAACAGGATGAATTCGATCAGCGAATTAGTGAACATGCACAATTGCGAGCGCAGCGAAGCAATCCAGACTGCCGCCGCGGAGAGACTCTGGATTGCTTCGCTGCGCTCGCATTGACGATGGGGCAAGAGCGTGCCTGAAACGCCTGTCGGCGCCAACCGCCCTACGCCGCCGCGCGCTGCTTCGCCACCATCGCCTCACCGAACGCTTCAAACAGCTTCCGGTTGATTGGGTTTCGCTGCGGGTCGTATTCGGCGTGCCATTGCACACCGAGTGCGAAGGTCGGAGCTTCCGCGATGCGGATCGCTTCGATGGTGCCGTCTTCGGCAACGCCCTCGATCAGCACCCGCTTGCCGGGATCGAGGATGCCCTGGCCGTGCAGAGAATTGACCCTGATCTTCTCGCAGCCGAGCAGCGTCGCGAACGCACCGCCCGGCGTGAGGTCGACATCGTGGCGGTCGGCAAACACCACGGTCGGATCGGGATGAATCTCGCCGTTCTCGAGCCGGGGCATGCGATGGTTCATGCGGCCAGGGATTTCGCGGATCTCGGGATGCAGCGAGCCGCCGAAAGCGACGTTCATCTCCTGGAGGCCCCGGCAGATGCCGAACAGCGGAATCCCGCGGGCGACGCAGGCAACCGAGAGCGTCAGCGCGACCTCGTCGCGGTGGATGTCGTAGGGCTCGTGCGCCTCACACGGATCGACGTTGAAACGGGTCGGGTGGACGTTGGCGCGGGCGCCGGTCAGCACGATACCGTCGACGGTGTCGAGCAGCGCGCCGATGTCGGTGATATCTGGCGCTCCCGCGAACATCACCGGCAGGCCGCCGGAGACCTCGGCCACGGCGCGCAGGTTGCGCTCACCGACCATCTGGACCTGAAATCGATTTTCAACGCGATGGGCGTTCCCGATCACGCCGACGACCGGCTTTCTCATCTGTCGTTCCGACCTCCCCGCAAGAAGATTCTCCAAACATGCCCCTGGGATGGAACAATTTCAACAGAAGGGATCGCGGGACGGCAATGCTATTTTCGCGCAAATGCCCGGCCCGGGGGGCGGGTCTGGCACCCTTTCGCCCCGGCAGCGTTGGCCTTCGAGGCCACGGACGCGTCACATCGGCGCTTGGGGGCCGCTTGATCCCGCGTGGGATTTCGCGAAAGAGTGG
The DNA here is from genome assembly GCF_058804065.1 of Bradyrhizobium sp. GW821-FHT13H05. Lineage (NCBI taxonomy): Bacteria > Pseudomonadati > Pseudomonadota > Alphaproteobacteria > Hyphomicrobiales > Nitrobacteraceae > Bradyrhizobium > Bradyrhizobium sp. GW821-FHT13H05. Next base: position 1,174 of record NZ_JBXAPO010000026.1, read on the forward strand.
CCCGCCCTGCCGCCTCCGAAAGGATCCGACGTGACCATTCCCGCAAATGAACGGCCCCGGACCCGCACCGATCTCGCTCGGGATCAGGCCTGGGCGATTTCCGTCGGCGGCATCAGCGTCGTGCTGTTCACGGCGTTCCTCGCCTTCACCTGGTATTTTGCCACCACCCTGCTCCTGATCTTCACCGGCATGCTGCTCGGCGTCGGCCTCAACGCCATGACCAACGCGCTCGGCCGCCGCGTGCACCTGCCCCATCCGGTCCGGCTCGCGATCGTCTGCATCGCGCTCGCCCTGATGCTCGCGGGCGTCGCCTATCTCGGCGGCGCCACCATTGCCGAACAGGCTTCGCTGCTCAGCAAGACCATCAAGTCGCAGATCACCAACGTCCGCTCCTTCCTCGAGAACCACGGCATCGACACCAGCGTGTTCGATCTCGGCAACGCCGCGCCCGCGGCCTCCGCCGACGCTGGCTCGACGCCCGCCCCGAGCCCGGCCTCGCACGGCGGATTACCGGGCGGCGCAGGCGCACTCGCATCGAGCGGCGGGGCGATCGTGAGCCAGACCTTCAAGCTGCTGTTCGGCGCAATCAGCGCCGTCGGCAACATCTTCATCGTGCTGTTTCTCGGGCTCGCCTTCGCCGCCCAGCCAAGTGTCTATCACGATGGCCTGCTGTTCCTGGCACCAGCGAGGCATCGCACCCGCGTAGCCCTCATCATCGACCGCATCAGCGAGACACTGGAGCGTTGGCTGGTCGCGCAGATCGTCGTGATGATCGCGGTCGGCGTCGTGACCTGGATCGGGCTCGCCCTCATCGGCATCCCCGGCTCGTTCATCCTGGGGATTCAGGCCGGCCTGCTCGCCTTCATTCCGACCGTCGGCGCCATCATCGCAGGCGTCGTCGTGGTGCTGGCGAGCCTCGCCTCGGGCTGGATTCCGGCACTGTCGGCGTTTCTGCTCTTCATGGGCGTCCACGCCATGGAAAGCTACGTGCTGACGCCGATCCTCCAGCGCCAGGCGCTGGACATTCCGCCGGCCACGCTGTTCGCGTTCCAGATCCTGCTCGGCGTCGTGTTCGGAATCTGGGGCCTGGCGCTGGCGCTCCCATTGGTCGCCATCGCCAAGGTCATGATCGACCATTTCAAGACGTATGAGGCGCCGCCCCTGGCTGAGGCGGCGTGAGACGGCTCAGGTCGTCAGCACGGTCTCGGTGTGCTCGACCTCGGGCGGCGCAGCAAAATACTGGCCAACCAGGCCGCGCCATTCGGTGAAGTTCTCCGAGCCACGAAAATCGACGGTGTGGTTCTCCAGCGTCGCCCACTTCACCATCAGCCGGTAGCGCTGCGGCTTCTCGATCGACTTGTGCAGCTCGAAGCCATGAAAGCCCTTGGAGCGGCCGAAGGCGGCCTTGGCCTTGGCGACGGCGGCCTCGAAATCCTTCTCGCTACCCGGCTTGACGTCGATTTGCGCGATCTCGGTGATCATCGGCTTCCACCCTTGTTGTTTGATCGGCGTGTCTACCGCAGGCGGAGGCAAAGAAAAAGGCGCCGAAACGGCGCCCTGGCTGGCCCAAAAATGCAGGCCGCTAAAATGCAGGTCTCTCAGGCGAACAGCAGCACTGCTCCGGCCACCATCAACGCACAACCGGCGAACAGCGCGTATGGCCAGTAGCTGCGGCTTTGCGTGTAGCGTCCCTGCGCGCGGCGCTCGGTGATCAGCGCCGTCTCGTACTCCTCGGCGGTCGAGAACAGACAGGCGAAGCCGCCGCGCGCCGAAGCGGCGTGGGCTTCAAGCGACATCAGGGCGGCCTGCGGATTCTGTCGACGGATCGATTCCATGATCGGAATGGTAGGGATCGAATGGTAAACAGGGGATTACCGCGAGGCCGCCCTTTGCCTCATGCCGTGGCGGGCTGGGGCCGCGGCGCACTGACCCGCGCCGCGCTCTGGCGGCGCCAGTTCTCCAGCGACAACGGCAGCTCCTCTGCCGCCTCGACGCGGTTACGGCCGCCGCGCTTGGCCTGGTAGAGCGCGGTGTCGGCCGAGGCCAGCAGCACCTCGAGCTCGGTACCGGCTGGGCCACCGGCGACGCCGATGCTGACGGTGGTGTCGACCGGGCCTTCATCGACCACGACGCCGGAGGTCTCGAACGCTTCGCGCACGCGCTCGGCAACCAGCACGCCCTCCTCCAGCGAACACGGCAGCAACGCCGCGAACTCCTCGCCGCCGATGCGACCAGACATATCGGTCATACGCAGATTGCTGACGACGACGGTCGAGAACAGTTTCAGCATCTCGTCACCGGCGGGATGGCCGAAGCGATCGTTGATCGACTTGAAGTGGTCGATGTCGAAGATCATCACGGTCACGGGGCGTCCGGCCTTGGCCTCGCGCTCGATCACGCGTCCGCAGGCTTCCGAGAAGCCGCGGCGGTTGAGCATGCCGGTCAGGGGATCGGTGGACGCGGCGGTCCGGTGTGCCGTCACCGTGCGCTCGGACACCAGCATAAAGATCACGAACACGGTGCCGACGGCATAGAGGATCAGCTCGACCGCGAATACCGTGACCCAGATGCTGCGGGAGAAGCCGGCATCGTCGGGACCCAGGAAGCTGCCCAGCAGGATCGGCAGCATCAGCACGCAGCCGTGCATCACCGGCACCACGAAGGCCGGCCAGCGCCGTTGCAGGCTCTTGCGCCGCTCGACCCAGAGCTCGCTTGCGGTCAGTGCCGCATAGACCGAGACGATGCCGGCGCCGGCGATCATGCGCAGCACGGATGCAGCGGGATCGAGCAGCGTCACGGCGGCGACCCAGGCGAGCGCACCGAGCACGAGGCCGGGCCAGTTCGGCTTGCGGCCGTGGAAGACGCGCGCCGCATTCCACACCATGCCGCAGGCAACAAAGCCGACGGCATTTAACGCCAGATAGAGATGCGGGCCGAGCTTGTCGCCGGCCGCAGTCCATAGCGCGACGGAGGCGGCACCGAGCAGATAGGCGGTGCCCCACCATTTCAGCGCAGGACTGTTCTCCTGCCTGCCAAAAAACACCATCATGGCGCCGAGCAGTGCGGCAACCATGGTGGCGACCAAATAGAGCGTGATGCTATCGAGCGACATCATGTCGGCCCCCTCTTAGACATAGCAGTTACGCGATCGGCCCAGCCGACTTGCGCGCCCTTCCAGATGCGACGCTATGTCCCGCGAGTTCCATTCAGGTTTTCACGGACGACCAAGTTTTCGGGAAACTCGTCTTCAATTTGCACACAAACGAACAGCAAAAAGGGCGCTGAAATCAGCGCCCTTTTGCATCTCATTGAAGCCGCTTTCGCGGCGAATGTGATCGAAGCGATTAACGCTTCGAGAACTGGAAGGACCGGCGTGCCTTGGCCTTGCCGTACTTCTTGCGCTCGACCACGCGCGAGTCGCGGGTGAGGAAGCCGCCCTTCTTGAGGACCGTGCGCAGCTCCGGCTCGAAATAGGTGAGCGCCTTGGAGATGCCGTGACGGACGGCACCGGCCTGGCCGGACAGACCGCCGCCGGCGACGGTGCAGATCACGTCGTACTGGCCGGAACGCGCAGCCACCGAGAACGGCTGCTCGATCATCATGCGCAGCACGGGACGGGCGAAATACACCTCGACCTCGCGCGAATTGACGGTGACCTTGCCGGCACCCGGCTTGATCCAGACGCGGGCGACCGCGTCCTTGCGCTTGCCGGTGGCGTAGGCGCGGTTGAACTTGTCGACCTTCTTCTCGTGCTTGGGCGCGTCGGGCGCGGCCGCCGTCTTGAGCTGCGAGAGCTGGTCGAGCGACTGAATGGATTCGGCCATGTTATGCGGCCCTCGTGTTCTTGCGGTTCAACTTGGCGATGTCGATCTTCTCGGGCGTCTGGGCCTCGTGCGGATGATCGGCGCCGCCGTAGACACGGAGGTTGCCCATCTGGACGCGACCGAGCGGACCACGCGGGATCATGCGCTCGACGGCCTTCTCGAGCACGCGCTCGGGATGCTTGCCCTCGAGGATCTGGCGCGCGGTGCGCTCCTTGACGTGGCCGACATAGCCGGTGTGCTTGTAATAGGTCTTCTGCTCGCGCTTGCGACCGGTGAGGACCGCATGCTGCGCATTGATGATGATGACGTTGTCGCCGCAATCAACGTGCGGGGTGTAGGTCGGGAGGTGCTTGCCGCGCAGGCGCATGGCGACGATGGTGGCGAGGCGGCCGACGACCAGACCCTTGGCGTCGATCAGCACCCACTTCTTCGTCACCTCAGCCGGCTTTGCCGAAAAGGTTTTCATATCGGAGTTTCCGTGGACGGGAGATATCGGCGCGAACACCGCACCGGACTGCGCGGTTTTCTAGAGAAGAGACGCGCAACGGTCAATGCCCGAAGCAGTAAATTCGGTAAGTAAAATCAATAGCTTAAAAATATGGTGCGATAATACCTGCAAAAAGATCAAACATTTGGAATGGAATAGGTCGATGTGACGTGGGCGATGGGATCGGGCGAGGTGCCGGACAGCAGGTTCACCTCCCCGACCGCCAGGCGCTTGCCGAGCTTGAGCAGCCGCGCCTCCGCGAGCACGTCCTGCCCGGGCTGGCCCTTGCGCAGGAAATTAATGTTGAGATTGGTGGTCACGGCGAGCCCGATCGGCCCGATCGCCGAGAGGAGCACCACGTACATCGCGAAATCGGCCAGTGCCATCAGCGTCGGTCCCGACACGGTTCCGCCCGGCCGTAGCATCTTTTCGCTGTAGCGCTGGCGCAAAAGGCAGGTCTGGCCGTCCGCGCTCTCGATCATGATGTCGTCGCCACTGAAGGCCTGGGGAAACTCGTTGCGGAGAAACTGCTCGACTTCCGCCACGCTCATTTTCGCTGACGCCATGCTGTTCCCCGCCCTCGCTTCACTTCGCCTGTTACATTAGGTTATCTGCGTCATCCAATTGCAATGATCCAGCGGAAATCGCGTCAATGTCCGTCCAGGCCGCCCGTGCCCCCTCCCCGCAACCGCCGATTTTGCTCCGCGAAACCATCGGCAGCATCGCGGTCCTGACGCTCAACCGCCCGGCCGCGCGCAACAGCCTGTCTGAAGCGATGATCGCCGGCCTGCATGCAGAGCTTAATGCTATTCGGGACGACAAGGCCGTCCGCGGCGTCGTGATCGCAGCCAATGGTCCCGCCTTCTCCGCCGGTCACGACATGAAGGAGCTGACCGCACGCCGCTCGGACCCGGATCGCGGCCGCGCCTTCTTCGCGGACATGATGAACGCCTGTAGCGCGATGATGCAGGCGATCGTGCATCTGCCGAAGCCCGTGGTCGCGTCCGTCCAGGGCATCGCGACCGCGGCCGGCTGCCAGCTCGTCGCGAGCTGCGATCTTGCGATCGCCTCCGAAGCCGCACACTTCGCCACGCCCGGCGTCGACATCGGCCTGTTCTGCTCGACGCCGATGGTCGCGCTGTCACGCAACGTGCCGCGCAAGCAGGCGATGGAGATGCTGCTCACGGGCGAACCTGTCACGGCCGCGCGCGCCCGCGAGATCGGGCTGATCAATCGCGTGGTCGCCGCCGGCTCCGAGCGCGACGCCGCGATCGCGCTGGCCGAACAGGTCGCGCTGAAATCCGCCTATACCGTCAAGCTCGGCAAGGAGGCATTTTACCGCCAGGCCGAGATGAGCCTTGCCGACGCCTATCGCTATGCGGCAGAGGTGATGACCGAGAACATGATGGCGCGCGACGCCGAGGAAGGCATCGGCGCCTTCATCGAGAAGCGCACGCCGACATGGCGGGATGAGTGACCCTCGTCATTGCGAGCGAAGCGAAGCAATCCAGAAATCCCACCGCGGAAACAGACTGGATTGCTTCGCTCCTCGCAATGACAGCAAAAAGAAGAGCCAATGAACCACGACGCCTATCCCGACAATTACATCCGCGCCATCCTCAACAGCGTGAAGTCGATCGCGATGGTGGGCGCCTCGCCGGTCAATGTGCGTCCCAGCTATTTCGCGTTCAAATATCTGGCGCAGCGCGGCTATGACATGATCCCGGTCAATCCCGGCCATGTCGGCAAGGAGCTGCTCGGAAAGCCCTTCGTCGCCTCGCTGTCCGACATCGGCCGTCCCGTCGACATGATCGACATTTTTCGCAACTCCAGCCACATCATGCCGGTCGTCGAAGAGGCGCTCACGCTCGATCCGCTGCCGAAGGTGATCTGGATGCAGCTTGGCGCACGTGATGATGTGGCGGCGGCGAAGGCGGAAGCGGTTGGTGTCAAGGTCGTGATGAACCGCTGTCCCAAGATCGAATATGGCCGTTTGTCATCCGAGATCTCCTGGATGGGCGTCAATTCGCGCACGCTGAGTTCCAAGCGCGCACCCGCGCCGACGCAGGGCATGCGTCTATCCCTCAATCGGATGAGCGTCGGCGGTGGCGATACCGCGGCATCCGATCGGGCCGCCAAGAACAAGAGCGAGCAAAGCTGACGCAATTGCGAAGGATTCCTTTCGCGAACGCGACAATACGCAGCACGATCGTTTCGATGTGAAGCCGCGCCTTGACGGCAGCCGCGGCGCCGATCAGCATGCCGCGCGATTTCAGACCACAAGAACAGGACGCCCTCAATGAGCGATCGCCTTCCGGGATTTTCAACCCTCGCCGTGCATGCCGGTGCACAGCCCGACCCCACGACCGGTGCGCGCGCGACTCCGATTTATCAAACGACCTCTTTCGTCTTCAACGATGCCGACCACGCCGCCTCGCTGTTTGGCTTGCAGGCATTCGGCAACATCTATACCCGCATCGGCAACCCCACCAACGCGGTGCTGGAAGAGCGCGTCGCCGCGCTCGAAGGCGGCACGGCCGCACTTGCGGTCGCCTCGGGCCACGCCGCGCAGGTCGTGGTGCTGCAGCAATTGCTCCAGCCCGGCGACGAGTTCATCGCCGCGCGAAAGCTTTATGGCGGCTCGATCAACCAGTTCACGCACGCGTTCAAGAGTTTCGGCTGGAACGTGGTGTGGGCCGATTCTGATGACATCGCCAGCTTCGAGCGCGCGGTCACGCCGCGCACCAAGGCGATCTTCATCGAGTCCATCGCCAATCCCGGCGGCAGCATCACCGACATCGAGGCGATCTCGACGGTGGCGCGCAAGGCGGGCGTTCCGCTGATCGTCGACAACACGCTGGCCTCGCCCTACCTGATCCGCCCGATCGACCACGGCGCCGACATCGTCGTGCACTCGCTGACGAAATTTCTGGGCGGCCACGGCAATTCGCTCGGCGGCATCATCGTCGATGCCGGCACGTTCGACTGGTCAACGGGCGGCAAATATCCGATGCTGTCGGAGCCGCGGCCGGAATATCACGGCATCAAGCTCCAGGAGACCTTTGGCAATTTCGCCTTCGCGATCGCCTGCCGGGTGCTCGGCTTGCGCGACCTCGGCCCTGCCCTGTCGCCGTTCAACGCCTTCATGATCCTCACCGGCATCGAGACGCTGCCGCTGCGCATGCAGAAGCACTGCGACAACGCCAAGGCGGTCGCCGAATTCCTCGCGGGACATCCGGCCGTGGCCTCGGTGAGCTATGCGGGCCTGGCAAGCGACAAGTACAACCAGCTCGCGCGCAAATATGCGCCGAAGGGCGCAGGCGCCGTGTTCACCTTCAGCCTCAAGGGCGGCTATGACGCCGGCGTCAACCTGGTGTCGAAACTGCAGCTGTTCTCGCACCTCGCCAATGTCGGCGACACCCGCTCGCTGGTGATCCACCCGGCCTCGACCACACACAGCCAGCTCGACGACGCCGCCAAGGTGAAGTCCGGTGCCGGCCCCGACGTGGTCCGGCTCTCGATCGGCATCGAGGACAAGGAAGATTTGATCGCGGACCTGGAGCAGGCGCTGAGCGCGTAGTGTTCGAAATCGTTCCGGGGCGTGCGCAAGCGCGCCCCGAAATGCCCTCCGGTTAACAATCATTAACCATGTCTGCCGCATACATCGTCTTTGGATCGCCCTTTTTGATTCGGAGCCGACGATGCTGCGCTGGATGGTGCCTGCCCTTGCGGCGATGCTGACGGTCTCGAGCGCGATCGCTGCCGATCTTCCGGCGACGCCGAGGCGGCGGGCCGCTGCGCCGCCGCAGGAGCTACCCAAGGTTTATGTCGAGACCGATCCGGATGCGCTGATCTCGCCGGCCTATGGCGTCGGCAGCTACATTCGCAACCTGCCCGGCACGCCGCTGCTGCCCGGCTCGCACACGCTGCCGGGCTATTACGGCCGTCCCTGGGACTACGATTATCAGGGCTCCTACTACGGCGGGAAGCAGGTCGACTATTTCTGGCGCCTGCCCTACTCGTGCGGCATCTACGGCTATTGCTGATCAGCCCGGGCTGATGGTGATCAGCCGGGCTGACCGACAGGAACCGCGCGCGGTTGCGCTTCGGCCGTCTGCCGTGACGCGAGCCGCTCCACCTGCATCACCGCAAGCGTGAGCACTGCGATCGCAACGGCTTGGTGCGAGAGCGCAAGATCAATCGGTACCTGGTTGAGCAGCGTGAGGATGCCGAGCAGCGCCTGCAGGCTCACCGCGGCAAACAGCCAGAGCGCACCGCTCGCAGCGGCTCCTGCACGTGAGCGCACCGCGTCGATCGCATGCAAGGCCGCCAGCGCGAACAGCGCATAGGCCGTCATGCGGTGCTCGAACTGCACCGTCAGCACATTGTCGAACATGTTGCGCCACCAAGGCGCCTCGAACCACAGCCGGTCCGCAGACGGAATGAACGCGCCGTCGATCTGCGGCCAGGTGTTGTAGGCACGCCCGGCGCGCAGGCCCGCGACCAGCGCACCGAAATAGATCTGCACGAAGGTCACGACGAGCAGCAGCGCGCTGGTGCAGCGCAGCCGCGCAGGCGCCGCGATCTGCGGCCGCTCCTTGAGCCGCCGCACCGTCCAGACGATGCCGGCGAAGATCAGCAGCGCGAGCACCAGATGCGTCGCCAGCCGATATTGCGACACCTCGACGCGTTCGGTCAGGCCCGAGGCCACCATCCACCAGCCGACGGCGCCCTGGAGCCCGCCAAGCGCGAACAGCAGCCACAGCCGCCGCTTCAACTCACCGGGCAGGCCGCCGCGCCACAGGAAGAACAGGAACGGCAGCAAGTAGGCGACGCCGATGAAGCGGCCGAGCAGCCGGTGACTCCACTCCCACCAAAAGATCTCCTTGAACTCGGACAGGCTCATGCCCGCGTTGAGCTCGCGATATTGCGGGATCTTCTTGTAGGCCTCAAACGCGTCGGTCCACTGCGCCTCCGAGAGCGGCGGCAGGCTGCCCGTGACCGGCTTCCATTCGACAATGGACAGGCCGGATTCCGTCAGCCGTGTCGCACCGCCCACCAGCACCATCAGCGCGATCAGCGCGGCCACGGAAATCAGCCACCAGCGCACAGCGCGGTACGGCTCGGACGGGGCGGAAATCGGCGTCATCAGGAGCGAAACCCAAGCCTTGAACTAAAGATGCTTGAACCGGACTGCATGGCCCTTATAGTCCCCCGCTTCCGCAGTGCAAGTTACGCGAAAGCCGCAGCATTCCGTCATGACGATCCGCACCCGCAAGTTCCTCGGCGCCATCCTGCTCCTGGTGCTGGCCACCGTCTGGGCCCTGCTCGGAATGGCGGCGGCGCAGATGCCGTGGATCGCCGAGTCCGGCTGGCGGCAGGCGATCTATTACGTGGTGGTCGGCATGGGCTGGGTTTTGCCGGCGATGCCGATCGTGAGCTGGATGCAGCGGCCCGATCGCGTCAAATCTAGCTCGTAGCGCTGCCGGTCGGTTTCACCGGCGCAAAGGCTGTACCCGACACCAGCACGCGCAACATGCGCAGCGAGCGCACGCGCCCGTCCCAGGAAATCCGCGGCAGCGCGCGCAGATTGGTGCGCCCTTCCGCGTCCACGATGCCTGATATCGTCGACACCGCGCTGGCAAAGCCGGCCTCCTCCGCCATCACGACGTGGCTGCGGCGGAAGGACGAGCGATCGCCGAACGGAAAGGCGAGATGGCTGATCTCGCGGTGGAAGGCGGATTCCGCGACCGCCTTGCCCATCGTCATCTCGCGCAGCGCGGCCGTGTCCTTCATGTTGGCGAGAACCGGATAGTTCACGGTCGCACTGCCGATCGTGACGAGTGGATCGGCGGCAAGCCTCGCCAGATCCTCCCAATTCAGCGACGCCTCGCGCGAGAGCGCCGCGAGATCGATGCGGTAGCGCGTGCAGAGATCGGCGATCGCAGCCGACAGATCCGCCGGCGGCAGCGAGCGCAGCCAGCCCTCGATGAACGAGAACAGCGCCTGCTTCTCGGCATTGTCAGTGACGGTGAAGCGCTGTTCCTTCTCGCCCATCATCAGGCTGATGCGGCTCTCGCGTGCGATCACCTGCGCGAGCCCGAGCCACCAGGCTTCGCCGACGCCATCAGGAAACGCGGTGGGCACGTAGATCGTGAAGGGCACGGCGTGGCGGGCCAGCACCGGATAGGCGAAGTTGATAAGGTCCTTGTTGGCGCCGTCGAAGGTGAGCGCCACGAAGCGCCGCGTCTCCGACAACGTCACCGCACGCCGGCAGACCTCGTCCATACCGATGATGTCGTACTTCCAGCGCTTCAGCGCGCGAATGGCGCGGTCGAGGAATTGCGGCGTGACCTCGTGCTCGCGCAGCGGCTGAAACGCGCCGCGCTGCCGCGGCCGCACATGCACAAAGCTCAGGATGGCGCCGGCGCCACGACTGCGCAGCGCCGCCTGACCGGTGAACCAGGTCAGCTCGAGCCGCAGCCGTTCCAGCCATCTGTCGTCGGATGCCAATATCCCACCTTCACGCTCGCCGGCGGTCTCTTCCCTCTCCTATAGTCATTACCCTTTGTTGACATTTCTTTGCAAAGGTCGGCCACAGGCCGAAATACGTATTTTTCGTTTTCTCGACAGGTTTCGCGAATGACCATGGCTGCGGCGATGCAAAGCCGGACGGCAGAAGCGCCAGCGCGGTCGAAAGCGAGCCGTATCGCGTCTGTCGATATCCTGAGTGGTCTCGCCGAAGCCGAGGCGGCCTGGCGCGCGTTCGAGGAAGGCGGCCACCTCTTCACTCCCTACCAGCGCTTCGACCTGCTCAGCCCCTGGCAACGGCTGGTTGGCGGCTGCGAAGGCTCACGCCCCTTCATCGTCATTGCGCGCGACGCCGAACGCCAACCGCTCATGCTGCTGCCGCTCTCGCTGCGCCAAAGCCACGGGGTCCGCACAGCCTGCTTCATGGGCGGCAAACACACGACCTTCAACATGGGCCTGTGGAATGCCGAGTTCGCAGCCCAAATCGGCGCCGCCGATCTCGACGCGCTGCTTGCATCGCTGCGCGAGCATGTCGACGTGCTCGCGCTGACGCAGCAGCCGTTACGCTGGCACGACCAGCAGAACCCGTTTGCATTGCTGCCGCGGCAGAGCGCGATCAACGGCTGCCCGCTGCTGGTGATGGAGCCCGGCGGCCCGCCCGCATCGCGGATCAGCAATTCCTTCCGCCGCCGCCTCAAGAGCAAGGAGAAGAAGCTCCAGGCGCTTGCCGGCTACCGCTATCATCTCGCCACCACCGAGGCGGACATCAGCCGCCTGCTCGACTGGTTCTTCCGGGTCAAGCCGGCGCGGATGGCCGAACAGAAGCTGCCGAACGTCTTCGCCGAGCCCGGCGTCGAGCAGTTCATCCGCAGCGCCTGCCTGGCGCCGCGCGGCGAGGGCCGCGTCATCGACATCCACGCACTCGAATGCGACGAGGAAGTGATCGCTATCTTCGCCGGCGTCGCCGACGGCCAGCGCTTCTCGATGATGTTCAACACCTACACGATGTCGGAACACGCGCGCTACAGCCCCGGCCTGATCCTGATGCGCTACATCATCGACCGCTACGCCGAGCGCGGCTATCGCTCGCTCGACCTCGGCATCGGCTCGGACGAATACAAGCGGATGTTCTGCAAGAACGACGAGGATATCTTTGACAGCTTCGTGCCGCTGACCTCACGCGGCAGGCTCGCGGCAATGGCGATGTCCTCGCTGAGCCACGGCAAGCGCCTGGTGAAGCAGAACCAGATGCTGTTCGATCTGGCCCGGCGCCTGCGGCAGGCGTTCGGGTAAATCCCTCCACCTGCACGGCTGCCTTTCCCTACTCCTCTTGTGGGAGAAGGTGGCGCGAAGCGCCGGATGAGGGGTATTTATCCGCGGGCGCAAGGGTCAGTGGGATTCGCGGAGAGATACCCCTCACCCGTCTCGCCGCTGCGCGGCGAGCCACCCTCTCCCACAAGGGGAGAGGGTAAGAAGCCTATGCCGCGACCACGCGCGGGGCCTCCATCGCATTCGACGGCTGCACCGGCTTGCTCAGCATCGTCACCTCGCTGAAGCCGACAGCCCTGAGCTGCTCGCACATCACCATACGCGCATCCTGGGCCATCGCGGCGTCGGGCACCACGACGGCGCGGGCATTTGCCGTCAGCAGCTCGGCCGGAAGGTCGGAGGCGCTGCCGGCATCGAGGAGCACATGGTCGTAGGCGCGAAGCAGCGCGTCGATGGCGAGCGTCACGCGGGGCGATTGCAGCAGGCTGCGGTCAAAACCGGGACGGCCGGCCATGACCAGGTGCAGCCGCGACAGCTTGTCCCTTGTGATCACTTGCGCGAACGAGGCTTCGCCCTGCATCAGCTCGGCAAGGCCGGGGGCCGCGGCATCGACGGACACGGCGGCCATCGTCGGCGAAGACGCAGCAAGATCGACCACGACGACACGCGCATCACGCGCCAGATGCCGGGCCAGCGTCAGCGCCGACAGCGTGATGGCCTCGCCCGATGCGGTGCCGAGCACCGTGACTTTCTTGGCTGCCGCGCCTGCGGCGCGCAGGCTGTCGGCCAGATGCTCGATCTCGGCGAATTCGGTGACGTCGGCATCGGCCGTCATCTCCGGCGCAAGCGGTGCGGGCTCGTCCATGAACGGTTCGACGGCCGGTTCAACGGCTGGCTCGACAAATGATTCCTGGCGAGCCGCCGCCCGCGTTTGAGCCTGCGCCGGTGCAAAGACGGCCACGGCGCGCGGCGCGGTCTGGCGCAACAGCTCGCCGGTGACGACGACGCCGGACGAGAGCAGCAGCGTCGCGATCGTCGCGATCAGCACGATCGGCAGCTTCTTCGGATAGGCCGGCATGTTCGAGACGATGGCGCGCGAGATGATGCGACCTTCCGCCGGGGCGGTGTCGATGGACTCGCGGGTGCTGGCCTCGCGGTACTTGCCAAGATACGTCTCCAGCAGGTCGCGCTGCGCCTTGGCCTCACGCTCGAGCGCGCGGAGCAGGACATCCTGGCCGTTGGTCGAGGTCGCCTGCTTCTTGAGTTGCTCGAGGCTCGCTGTCAGGCCGTCGACCCGGCCACTGGCAATGCGTGCGTCGCTTTCGAGCGAACGGGAGATCTTGGCCGCCTCGTCGCGGATTTGATTGTCGAGGTCGCCGAGCTGCGCCTTCAGCTCCTTGATCCGCGGGTGATTGCCGAGCAGCGTGGACGATTGTTCGGCGAGCTGCGCCCGCAGCGTGACCCGCTGCTCGGACAGTCGCCGCATCAGCTCGGAGTTCACCACCTCGGACGCCTCGATCGGCTTGCCGCTCTGGAGCATCTCCTTGATCAACCGAGCCTTGGATTCCGCATCCGCCCTCATCGAGCGCGCGTTGTTGAGCTGGGTGTTGACCTCGCCCATCTGCTGGTTCGACAGCGTCGTATTGTTGGTGCCGACGAACAGTGACGATTTGGAGCGGAAGTCCTCGACCTTGGCTTCGGCGTCGGAAACCTTCTTGCGCAGATTCTCGATCTCGCCCGCGAGCCATTGGCTGGCATTGCGCGCCTGGTCCTGGCGCGCATTCTGCTGCAGCACGAGATAGCCGTCGGCGATCGAATTGGCGACGCGCACCGCAAGATCGGGATCAGCCGACTGGAATTCGATCACGATCACGCGCGACTTGTCGACGGCATAGGCCTGGAGGCGATCGTAATAGGCGTCCAGCACCCGCTCTTCCGGCGTCATCGAGAACGGATCGCGGCCGATGCCGACCAGCGCCGCCAGCGACTTCAGCGGCGAAATGCCCTGCAACACCGGATCGAATTCGGGGCGTTCCGCGAGCTTGTTCTTCTTGATGATCTCGCGCGCGAGATCGCGCGACAGCACGAGCTGCACCTGGCTGGTCACAGCCTCGGGGTCAAGCGCCTGCCGCTCCTCGGTGCTGCGGTCGCTGCTCGGACGCAGGAACACATTCTCGCGGCCGTCGATCAGGATGCGGGATTCAGACTTGTAGCGCGGCGTGACGAGATTGACGATGGCGACGGACGCGACCAGCGCGAGCACCGTCGGCACGATGATCCAGCCGCGCTTGCGGGCGAGCGCGCCACCGAGCGCGTGCAGGTCAATGTCACCGGATTCGACTGGCCCCTGCTTCGCAACAGCGGGCGGAGCCTTTGCTTCGATCTTGGCTTCGATCTTGGCTTCGATCTTGGGCGCGGGTTCGGCTTTGGACTTTGAAACAGCCCGTTCGACCACAGCCTTGTCCTTGCCGGCACGCCAGAACGCTAAACGCATCGAACACTCCCGCAGGGAAACGCTGCGACTCTACCTCAACCGAGGCGATTACACTCCATTAAGGTTGCTGCTGGGTTAATCGCGCCATGCCGCGTTCCACGCTCGCGCACTCGTCACCGTTTGTTAACCACGAGGGCTCTTAATCCATCTCGATATTTCGAAAATTGTTCGGCATTCGCCGTCGAGCGCTGGTTTTGATCATGCCCCCCTCTCCCGACCAGCCGCTCCGCATCCTGCACGCCGTACGCGCTCCGGTCGGCGGCATCTTCCGCCACATCCTGGATCTCGCCAACGGCCAGGTCGATCGCGGCCATCACGTCGGAATTCTCGCTGACAGCCTCACCGGCGGTGAGCGCGCGGACAAGGCGCTGGCCGAGCTCGCGCCGCGGCTGACGCTCGGGGTGCACCGGCTCGCGATCCGCCGCGAACCGTCGCCGGATGATTTTCTGGTGTGGCTGCGGATGCGGCGCCTGATCGCCACGCTCAAGCCCGACGTCCTGCACGGCCATGGCGCCAAGGCCGGCGCTTTCGTCCGGATGCGGCGGCGCTCGGACGACACCATCCGCATCTACACCCCGCATGGCGGCTCGCTGCATTACCCGCTCAACACCCTCAAGGGCGAGTTTTACGCGCGGCTCGAGCGCACGCTGATGGACGCGACGGACCTGTTCCTGTTCGAGAGCGCCTTTGCCCGCGACACCTATCAACGCATCGTCGGCACGCCCAAGGGCGTGGTGCATTGCGTCTTCAACGGCGTGACACCGGAGGAATTCGAGCCTGTCACCATCGCCGATGATGCCACCGACCTCTGCTATGTCGGCGAGTTCAGGCACATCAAGGGCGCGGACCTGCTGGTCGATGCCGTGGCGCGCCTGCACGAGGGCGGCAAGAAGGTCACGCTGACGCTCGGCGGCGACGGCGAGGAAACCGCGGCGCTGAAGGCACAGGTCGAGAAGCTCGGCCTCGCGAGCGCCATCCGCTTCATCGGCCACGTCAAGGCGCGCTACGGCTTCTCCAAAGGGCGGCTGCTGGTCGTTCCCTCCCGCGGCGATTCCATGCCCTATGTCGTGATCGAAGCCGGAGCTGCCGGCATTCCCATGATCGCCGCCCGCGTCGGCGGCATCCCCGAGATCTTTGGCCCCGAGAGCCCGGCCCTGTTCGCGGCGAGCAATGCCGAGGCCATGGCGCAAGCGATTGCGGCCGCACTCGATGATCCGCAGGCGACCGCGCAGCGCGCGTCGTCCCTGCGCGAGCGGATCTCCGCGCATTTCTCCCAGCAGGCGATGGTCGACGGCGTGCTCGCGGGATATCGCGACGCGTTTATCAATCACTAACCATTCTTAAGACCCGCTTTAGAGAATCTTCCGATTTGTTCGGTAATCCATGTGCCAGGGGATGCTCACCCGGGGCGGCAAAGTCGTGGCCCCAGGCTTGTTGGAATGGACGTGGACGCCCGTGGAACCGCTCAACGCACGCTCGATGCTCGATGCCGCGACCAGCGCCGCGGCGAATCCGGCTGACCAGCCCTTTGTGGAACGCCGCCGCCGGCTCACGCCCGCGGCGCTCGACGTCGTCAACCAGAAGGTCGCCCGCGCCTACTCGCCGATCGTGATCACCGGCTTCGTCCGTTTGACCGACTTCGCGCTGCTGAGCCTCGTCGGCATTGTGGTCTATGTCGGCTATGTGATGCCGCTTGCCGGCTTCAGCTGGGTCTACCCGGCCGAGATCGTCGCCGTTGCGGTCGCCGCCGTGGTCTGCTTCCAGGCTGCCGACATCTACCAGGTGCAGCTGTTCCGCGGACAGCTCCGGCAGATGACGCGGATGATCTCGTCCTGGTCGTTCGTCTTCCTGCTGTTCATCGGCATTTCCTTCTTCGCCAAATTCGGCAGCGAAATGTCGCGGCTGTGGCTTGCCGCCTTCTACTTCCTCGGTCTCGCCGCGCTCATTGCCGAGCGCCTGATCCTGCGCTCGCTGGTGCGTGCCTGGGGGCGCGAGGGCCGGCTCGACCGCCGCACCATCATCGTCGGCTCCGACAGCAACGGCGAGCAGCTGGTCGAGGCGCTGAAAGCGCAGGAGGATTCCGACATCCACGTGCTCGGTGTGTTCGACGACCGCAACGACAGCCGCGCGCTCGACACCTGCGCCGGCGCCCGCAAGCTCGGCAAGGTCGACGACATCGTCGAGTTCGCCCGCCGCACCCGCGTCGATCTCGTGCTGTTCGCGCTGCCGATCTCGGCGGAGACGCGCATCCTGGAGATGCTCAAGAAGCTCTGGGTGCTGCCGGTCGACATCCGCCTCTCCGCGCACACCAACAAGCTGCGCTTCCGTCCCCGCTCCTATTCCTATCTCGGCGAGGTGCCGACGCTCGACGTGTTCGAGGCGCCGATCACCGACTGGGATCTGGTGATGAAATGGCTGTTCGACCGCGTCGTCGGCAGCCTCGCGCTGCTCGCGGCGCTCCCGGTCATGGGGCTGGTCGCGCTGGCCATCAAGCTCGACAGTTCCGGACCGGTGCTATTCCGCCAGAAACGCTTCGGCTTCAACAATGAGCGCATCGACGTCTACAAGTTCCGCTCGATGTACCATCACCAGGCCGACCCGACGGCGTCGAAGGTCGTGACCAAGAACGATCCGCGCGTCACCCGCGTCGGCCGCTTCATCCGCAAGACCAGCCTCGACGAGCTGCCGCAGCTGTTCAATGTGGTGTTCTCCGGCAACCTCTCTCTGGTCGGCCCGCGCCCGCATGCGGTGCAAGGCAAGCTCCAGAGCCGCCTGTTCGACGAAGCCGTCGACGGCTATTTCGCCCGCCACCGCGTCAAGCCCGGCATCACCGGCTGGGCCCAGATCAACGGCTGGCGCGGCGAGATCGACAACGAAGAGAAGATCCAGAAGCGCGTCGAGTTCGACCTCTATTACATCGAGAACTGGTCGGTGCTGTTCGACCTCGTCATTCTCCTGAAGACGCCGGTCGCGCTGATGACCAAGAACGAGAACGCGTATTGAGTTTCCGTCATGCCCCGGCTTGACCGAGGCATCCAGTACGCCGCAGCGCCAGCCGTTTTCTCCAACGCGCGCCGCGGGTACTGGTTGGCCCGGTCAAGCCGGGCGATGACAGCGGTGTGTGTAGCGTATGAATAGCGTGAGCGTATAATGGCGTATGCGGCAACAGCCGGGGACATGAATGCAGCGGTTCGCGCTGCGCCCGGCGTGCTGGCGCTCCAGCGCGCGATGGTGTGGCTGGTCGGCGCCTCCGGCGCGATCGTCTTCATCGAGCCCAGCCCCTACGAGATCGTGACCCTGCTGGCCACCGTCACCTTCTTCGCGACCGGCCTGCGCCTGCGGCTGGTTCTGATGCCGCTGATCCTGATGCTGGTGCTGCTCAATGTCGGCTACACCATCAGCGCGATCCCGCTGTTCGACCAGCCCGAGGTGGTGAGCTGGATCGCGACTTCCTGGTACATGGCGGTAACCGTGGCGTTCTTCGCCTTGATCACGTCCGAGGACACCGCGGCCCGGCTCGACATGCTGCGCCGCGGGCTCGTGGTCGGCGCGATGGTCGCCTCGCTGTCGGCGGTCGCGGGCTACTTCCACCTGGTTCCCGGCGGTGACGACCTGCTCACGCTTTACGGACGCGCGCGCGGCACGTTCAAGGACCCGAACGTTCTCGGCGCCTTCCTGATCCTGCCGGCGCTGTTCGCGCTCCAGAGCGTGGTCTCCGACAAGCTGGGCAAGTCGTTCCGCAACGTCATCGCCTTCGGCATCATGTCGCTGGCGATCCTGCTTGCCTTCTCCCGCGCCGCCTGGGGCGGGCTGGTGCTGACCTCCGCCTTCATGCTGGTGCTGATGGTGCTGACCAGCCGCACCAACGCGCAGCGCTCGCGCATCGTCGTCATGGCGATTGTCGCCGCGGTGCTGGGCCTCGCGCTGATCGCGGTGCTGCTGTCATTCGATTCCACCGCGGAGATGTTCAAGCAGCGCGCAAGCTTCGATCAGAGCTATGACGAAGGCCGCTTCGGCCGGTTCGGCCGGCACATCCTCGGTGCGGAGATGGCGCTTGACCTGCCGTTCGGTATCGGCCCGCTGCAATTCCACCGCTTCTTCCCGGAAGACACCCACAACTCCTACCTCAACGCCTTCATGTCCGGCGGCTGGCTCTCCGGCGTGTGCTATCCCGCGCTGGTGTTCACGACGGTCATCATGGGCTTCAGGCACATCTTCGTCCCCGTGCCCTGGCAACGCGCTTATCTCGCGGTGTTTGCAGCCTTCGTCGGCACTGTCGGCGAGAGCTTCGTGATCGACACCGACCACTGGCGGCACTTCTGGATGATGCTGGGCGCGATGTGGGGCATGATCGCGGCCGCGCAGATCTACGCGATCAAATCTCGCGACGAAGCTTCTTCAGCTTGAGATCAGGACGCTTCTCCGGCGGCGTGTCGAGCAGGCTCTTCAGCGCTTCGGTTGCCGCGAGCACACCCTTGTAGCCCTCGGTCGCGAAGCGCAGCAGCAGGCGCAGCTCCTCGTCGGAATAGCTGCCAAACACCTTCTCCATCGCCTGCTGCATCGGCACATAGAGCTGGCCGATCTTCATCGCCTGCTCCGGCACGACCGCGATGAAAACCTTGCGGCGGTCCTTCTCGTCCCGCTCGCGGCGCACGAGCCCGGCCTTCTCGAGCCGGTCGACCACGCCCGTGATGGCGCCCGTCGTGAGGCCCGTCACCTCGGCGAGCCGGCCCGCCGTGACGCGTCCTTCCAGATAGAGGATGTCCATGCATTCGAGGTCGGAATTGGCAATTCCGGCAACGTTCGCAACGGTTTGGCCATAGAGCACGCCCTGCGCGGACGACCGTCGCATCGCCTCCTCGAGCTCGCCCAACAGCGCTGTGCGCGCCTTCGTCCTTGACAAGGTCGGCCTCATATCTTAGTCGATATATATCTTAGCCGCTAAGAGATTTAGCGACCGTAATTTCTCCTAGCACCACGGAAACGTCGGGAGCAAGCCATGTCCACCCGTCCCCGCAAGGCCCTGATCATCGGCGCCGGCATCGCCGGGCCCGTCACCGCGATCCTGCTGCGCCGCGCCGGGATCGAATCCGCGATCTACGAGGCCCGGCCCTATTCCAAAGGCATCGGCGGCGGTCTGCAGATCGCGCCGAACGGCATGCATGTGCTGGACGAGATCGGCCTTGCTAACGAATTGATCAGCCGCGGCTCGGTCGCAGAGGCCTTCGACTTCTTTTCGCAAAACGGCGAGCGGCTCGGCTCGATCAACCGCGACATGGCGCGGCGCTTCGGCCAGCCGGCTGTCAATGTCTGCCGCGCCACGCTGAACGAAATCCTGATCGACAAGGCCTGGTGCGCCTGCGTCTCGCTCTATTTCGAGAAACGCCTGATCAAGATCGAGGATCGCGGCGACCAGCCGGTCATCGCCTACTTCTCCGACGGCACCACCGCCGAAGGCGACTTCCTGATCGGCGCCGACGGCGTCCATTCGATCACGCGACGCCAAGTGGTACCGGACGGACCAACGCCCTTCGACACCGGCCTGATCGGCTTCGGCGGCTTCGTGCCGCGCGCCGTGCTCGAGGGCAGATCAATCGGCCGGCACGTCGAGACCACTTTCGGGCAGAGCGGCTTCTTCGGCTACGGCTATTGCAGCCCGGATCCGAACGACGGCGTGATGTGGTGGAGCACGCAGCCCGCGCGTGGCATGGACGCGGCGATGTTTCGCGCGCTCGACCAGGCGACGCTGAAGCAGCATCTGCGCGGCTTCCATCGCGGCTGGCACGATCCGATCCCCGACATCATCGACGCGGCCGAGAACATCGTGGTCACCGACACGCTCGACGTCGCGACCCTGCCGATCTGGTCGCGCAAGCGCTCGCTGCTGATCGGCGACGCTGCGCACGCGACCAGCCCCCATGCCGGCCAGGGCGCCTCGCTCGCGCTCGAGGATGCGATGCGGCTCGCCCGCCTGATGCAGGAAGGCCACGAGCTCAGCGCCACCTTCCACGCCTTCGAGGCCGAGCGCCGCCCGCGCGCGGAAAAGATCGTCGCCATCGCCCGCCGCAACGGCAACAACAAGCGCGAGTTCAGCGCCACCGGCGCGTGGATGCGCAATCAGATGCTGAAATGGCTGCTGCCGCTGGGCTCGAAGAGCATGGAGTTCATGTACGCGTATGACGCGCGGGCGGTGTAGCGGCTAACGCTGTCATGCCCCGGCTTGACCGGGGCATCCAGTACGCCGCGGCCTCTCGATTCAACAACGACTGTCTCTGGAATACTGGATCGCCCGGTCAAGCCGGGCGACGACACCGTCATTCGGGCGCGCAACCTCGCCTACCCCTCCACCTCAAACCTGAGCCCGGCGTGATCGACCAGCCGCTTGACCAGCTTGTGCTGCATCGCCGCGCCCGGCGTCCAGAGACCGGCTGCCACATCGGGGGTGTCGCGCAGCAGGCAGATCGCACATTCGGAGATCATCTTGGCCGTTGACGCATAGCCGGGATCGAGGTCGCCCTTTACCGCCGCGCGAACCTGACGGCCATCGGGCGCGATCGCGACATAGAGCAGGTCGTAGTGACCGTTGTCGCGCTCCTCCTTCGAGGGCCCCTCGCCGGGCTTGAGCGCTTCAGGGCCAGTCTTTTCGCTGTTGGCGGCCATGACCAGCTTTGCGTTGGCTTGCCCTTCCTCCCCAGCCCCCGTCAGCACCATCTCGTCGTAGACGAAATCCCTGCCATACGGAAATCCCATCAGCATGTTGGAGCGGTGAACGTTGCGCGTATTGAGGATCGCCATCGCGAACGGGGCCGACCAGGATTGCAGATCATCCTCGAACACAGGCTTGTTGCCGCGCGGCTGTTTCGGGCCCTCGAAGCCCGGCGTGAAGGCGAACGGATTCTTGAGGATCGACACCAGGCTGAGATCCTGTGCGACCGCTTCGAAGGTGATCCTTGCACTCGCCGAGGTGCCGCCGGAGAACTTCCAGCTGATGTCGCGGACGCGCCCTTTTACGCGCGGCGCTGGCGCCCCGAATACGCGCCTGGCTTCCGCCTGCACGAAGAACGCACCGAGCTCGAACGGGATGGAATCGAAGCCACAGGAGAACATGATGCGCGCGCCGCTCGCCTTGGCTGCCGCCTCATGCTTGTCGATCATCCGCTTCAGCCAGATCGGCTCGCCGCAGAGGTCCATGTAGTCGGTGCCGGAGGCGACGCAGGCGGCGAGCAGATCGGAGCCATAGAGTTGGTATGGACCGACAGTGGTGATGACCAGCTTCGCCTGATCGACCATCGCCCGCAACGACGCGGGATCGGCCGCATCGGCAACGATGAGCGGCGTGTCCTTGGGCGCGCCGATCGCGTCGCGAACGGAGGCGAGTTTGTCGCTGCTGCGCCCGGCCATCGCCCATGTCGGTGCGCCGTCACCGACATAGTGAGCCGCGAGATACTCGGCGACGAGCTGGCCGGTATATCCGGTTGCGCCATAGACGACGATGTCGAACTTCGCGGGCACGGATCACGCTTCCTGCAAGTCTGTGGAGCTTACGCTTCCACCTTGAACGTCAGCCCAGCATGCTCCTGCAGCCGCTTGATCAGCTTGTGCTGCATCGCTGCACCCGGCGTCCAGAAGCCGGCCGGCACGTCCGTCACATCGCGCAGCATGCAGATCGCGCATTCCGAGATCATCTTCGAGGTCGAGCCGTAGCCGGGATCGCGGTCGCCGGTGACGCCGGCGCGGACCGTGCGGCCGTCGGGTGCGATCGCGACATAGAGCAGATCGAAGAGGCCGTTCTCGCGCTCTTCCTTCGAGGGTCCTTCGCCCGGCTTCGGTGCGCTCGGGCCGGTCTTCTCGGCGTTCGCCGCCATCACGCGCTTCGCGTTGGCCTCGCCCTTCTCGCCGGGACCCGTCAGAACCATCTCGTCGTAGACGAAGTCCTGACCGTAGGGAAAGCCCATCAGCATGTTGGAACGATGGACGTTGCGGGTGTTGATCAGCGCCATCATGAACGGCGCGGCCCAGGATTGCAGATCCTCCTCGAGCAGCGGCTTGTTGCCCCTCGGCTGCTTCGGCCCGGAAAATCCCGGCGTCAGCGCGAACGGATCATTCAGGATCGTGATGAGGCTGATGTCCTTGGCGACCGCATCGAAGGTCGCCTTCGCGCTCGCTGCGGTGCCGCCCGACAGCGTACCGCGCATGTCGCGCACGCGGCCCTTGACGCGTGCGGCAGGTGCGCCGAACACGCGTTTGGCCTCTTCCTGCACGAAGAAGGCACCGAGCTCGAACGGCACGGAATCAAAGCCGCAGGAGAACACGATGCGCGCGCCGCTCTCTTTGGCAGCCGCCTCGTACTTGTCGATCATCTGCCGCATCCAGATCGGCTCGCCGCAGAGATCGAAATAATCCGTGCCGGTGGCGACGCAGGCAGCTAGCAATTCCTCGCCGTAGAGCTGATACGGACCGACCGTCGTGATCACCGACATCGTCTGCTCCGCCATCGCCTTCAGCGAGGCCGCGTCCGACGCATCCGCGACAATCAGCGGCGTATTCCCGGGCGCGCCGACCGCATCACGCACCGATTTCAGCTTGCCGAGGCTGCGGCCGGCCATCGCCCATTTGAGCGAATTGTCGCTCTTGTAATGCTGAGTCAGATATTCGGCGACGAGCTGGCCGGTGAAACCGGTCGCGCCGTAGACGACGATGTCGAATTTCGCAGAGCTCATGGTCGTCCCTTACTTCTTCGCGTAACTCACGCCCATGCCGGCACGGACGTCGCTTTGGATACCATAGGGCGGGATCGGATAGCGCAGCCCGTTCCTGGCCAGCGCCTTCATGCCCTCGATCGCCTTGGCGAGATGTTCCGGCTTCAAGGCCATCAGCATCTCCTCGTCCGGCACGCCGCCATAGCGCCGTTCGGCATAGCATGGCAAGGACAGGCTGGGCTCCCCGCTCTTGAGTGCCCGCCCCCAGGAATCCGCACAGGCGGTCTCACCGACCACGCCCCATTCGAACTTCTTGTAGCCGGTATATTGCAGCCCGTTGATCAGGATGATCATCTGCCCCGGCGTCGCATAGACGAGGCAGATGTCGGGCGGATCGAGCCGGCCGCTGGCGAGCGGACTGACGGCCAGCGCCTGATAGTGGCCGAACGGAACCACATCGAGCGCCTCCTGACGCTTGCGCGCGTCTTCCGCAGTGCCGTGCCAGACGCCGACATAGTTTTCGCCGGCGAGCCATTTTTCATCCTGTGGCGCAAGGCCGATCACCGCGCGGCACTGGGCGCCGACGAGATCCTCGCCGGTGATGCCGACCGTCCATCCGAGACGCGCGGCCATGCTGACGATCTGGTCGGTGGTGTGGACCGCGTTCGGCCGGCGGATCTTCGGGATCGCTTCCATGTGGGCAGCTTGCGCGAACAGCTTCATGCCGATCACCGTCGTCTTCAGCCGCAACAGGCTGTTGAGATCGGCGACGAGGCCGGCAAGATCGATGGGTTCAGCGGCCTGCTGCTGCATGACGTCCTCCCGGCCCGGCGATCGCGCGCCGTTGTTGCTTGTTCGCCTTCGTTCTAGTCCTTGCCCGGTCCCGGAAGCAACTCGCCGGTTCGGCCCGCAAGCCGATAGGCGATCAGACCGATCCATTCCCGGATCGCAAGATCGGTACGGAAAAGCCCGCTCGACGACAACGTGTCGACCCCGAAGAGGCCGCCGACCCGCCAATCAACGGGATAAGGTTCGACCGCAAATCCGGCCTTGCGGAAGATGCCGTAGGAGCGCGGCATGTGATAGCCTGACGTCACCAGCAGCCAGCGTTCGCCGGGCTTGGGCATCACCAGAGCCTTGGTGAACTCGGCGTTCTCGAACGTGTTGCGCGAGTCGCGCTCGATGATCAGGCGCTCCTTGGGAACACCGAGATTTTGCAGCAGCGTCGCGGCATAGTCGCCTTCCCGCGCGTCACCGGACATCAGATTGGCGCTCCCACCGGTGAAGACGACGCGCGCATTCGGATAGCGCCGCGCGAGCTCGACGGTGGCGAAGATGCGATCGGCGGCGTTGTGCACCACCGGCACGCCGTGAAGCTGCGACATATCCGGATCGATCGGTCCGCCCAGCACGATGATGCCGTCGGGTGCGCCGCGCGCGGCGTCCCACGGCGGAAAGCGCGATTCCAGCGGATACATCAGAAAATTGCCGAGCGGCGAGAAGCCGCACAGCGCCAGCAGCACGATCGCAGCCGTGACCAGCCTGCGACCGACCCCAGCGAACCGCGTCGCGAGCAGGAGGACACCGACGACACCGAGCTCGATCATGAAATTGGTCGGCAAAAGCGCGATGCCGATCGTCTTGGAGAGAGCGAAGAACAGGGGGAGGCCTCGTGGAGCGGCAGACTGCCGACAGGCGGGCTGGTCCCGCCGATCCATCCGCCTTCGACAGACGTTTCGAGGAGATAGATTGCCGGGTCAAGCCCGGCCATGGCAAGTTTCGATGGCAAATTGCAAGGCTAACCGGACGAGCTACATGACCCATCACCACCTGCATTCAAGCCCCGAGACCTGCCACTGGGGCTTCTTCGAAGCCGCGCTCAAGCCTGTCCTCACCGTCAAAAGCGGCGACGAGGTGACGGTCGACACCATCAGCGGCGGCCCCGACATGCTGCCCGACCCCGACAAATTTCACATTCCGCCGGAGATGCACGAGGTTCACGCCAGAAGCGAGCGCATGCTGCCCGGCCACATCCTCACCGGACCGATCGCGGTCGAGGGCGCCGAGCCCGGCGACGTGCTCGCGGTCGAGATCCTCGACGTCCAGCTTCGGCAGGATTGGGGCTGGAACATGATCAGGCCGCTGTCCGGCACCCTGCCCGACGATTTCCACGAGATGCGCATCCTCAACATCCCGCTGGACCGGACACGGATGGTCGGCCGCATGCCCTGGGGCCTGGATCTGCCGCTCAAACCGTTCTTCGGCGTGATGGGCGTGTCGCCGCCGCCGGCCTGGGGCCGCATCTCCTCGCTGGTCCCGCGCGCCATGGGCGGCAATCTCGACAACAAGGAGCTCGGTGCCGGTGCGACATTGTATCTGCCGGTGTTCGTCCCCGGCGCGATGTTCTCCTGCGGCGACGGCCACGGCGTGCAGGGCGACGGCGAGGTCTGCGTTACCGCGATCGAGACCGCGCTCCAGGGCCGCTTCCGCCTGACGCTGCGCAAGGACCTCAGGTTCGACTATCCCCGCGCCGAGACGGCGACGCACTACATCACCATGGCGATGGACCCCGATCTCGACCAGTGCGCGGTCCGCGCGCTGCGCGACATGATCGTGCTGCTCGGCGAGACGCGCAACCTGTCGCGCGAGGACGCCTACATGCTGTGCAGCCTGGCCGCCGATCTCAGGGTGACGCAGACCGTCAACGGCTCCAAGGGCATCCATTGCATGATCGAAAAGGCGATCGTGCACGGCTGAGCCGACCCGCCTTCCCCGACCTGTCGACGCCACGCCGCCGCCCGGACTTCCGCGCGGCGCGCTGCGCCATGTCGAATTTCACAAGCGATTCCAAAGGGCTGAGCCGCGACATCAGGCTGCATTTGACTTCTGCCATCGAACCTAAATAGAGTCTTAATCGTTACTTTTATGTACCTGAGTATGAGGCTAGCGTTCGGACCATGGCCACCGAAAAAGCCGAGACTGACCGCATTCCCGTAACCTTGGCGCTCTCGACCATCACCTATCTGGAGAAACTGGTGAGACAGGGCACCCACGGCACCAGCGTTCCCGGCGTCGCACGTACCTTGATCGAGGAAGGCATCCGTCTCGCCATCAAGGACGGGCTTTTGTCGATTCGCGACAATGGCAGGACGTGAGCGCGCGCCGGACGTGAGGCGGACGGATCTCGGTAAGCGGATGGCCGACATCTGCAACCTGGGACCGTTACAATGCCTGTTCTCTCACCAACCTGGACTGACGAGCGAATTGAACTTCTGAAGCAACATTTCGAGGCCGGCCTCTCCTGCCGCGAGATCGCCGCCGACATCGGCGTCAGCCGCAATGCCGTGATCGGCAAGCTGTCCCGGCTCAATCTGACGCGCAGCCGCGCGGTCGAGGACCGCAGGATCGAGCGCAGCCTTGCGCCGCCGCGAGGGACGCGAGCCGTGCCGCGGCTGCAATACGAGATGCTCGCCACGATCTACGGCGAGACCGACGCGCCCGTGGTCGCCGGCCCGATCGACGATGCCAATCGCTGCTCGCTGCTGGAGCTCTCGGAGAACCGCTGCCGCTGGCCGATCTCGACACCGGGCGCTGAGGATTTCTGCTTCTGCGGCAATAGCGCGCCGGACGGACAGTCCTATTGCGCCGGCCACAGCCGCCTCGCCTACCGGCCGAACTCGCGCGCCCGCATGATGCGCGGCTAGATTCTTGTGTGGCGCGTTTTCTTCAAGCGAACCGGGATCCACTTCGCTTGAGAACGCTTTGAAACGGCAATCCCAAAACGAAAAACCTCCGGCGGGGCATCACCGGAGGTTTCTGGAGGCTTAGCGTGAAGCTAAGAGCCGTGACTTTCGTAATCGGCTGAAAGCTATATAGCTGATCAACTCAGGTAAGTAAATAAGTTTGAAGCCGATCGAATCGCATGGCTCGTCTTCGTGGCCCGCACGGGCCGCCGGATTTTCCGAAGGCCCCTATTGAAAAAGCCCCGGCGGTGTCCCGCCGGGGCTTCGTCAAGTCCGAAAGACCCTTCAGCTTACCAGTTGCGCTGGGCGCGCAGCAGCAGGCTGTAGGTGTCCTGGTCCTTCAGCTCGTAGGTCGCGGCCGGCTTGGCAACGCCCGTCAGCGCACCGGTCGTGATCACGCCCGAGTACTTCTGGTCGAGATGGCTGTAGGTGAAGTCAGCCGAGAAGGTCAGGTTCTTGACCGGCGTCCAGCGGGTGATGACGCCGACCTGGCCGATGTTGAAGTCCGGGTTGCAGGTGCCGGTCAGAGTGGCGAACGCGGCGCTGCCGCAGATCAGGCTCTTCGCCGTGCCGCTGTAGTTGACCGCAGCCCACGCGCCGTAGAGCGCCGAGTTCCAGTACGGGCTCCAGTTGTGGGTGTAGGCACCACGGAAGCCGTAGGTCTTGGTCAGCTCGAGGCCGCCGCCCGGACCGAACACCGCGTCAGACACGCCGGCGAAGCCGATGCTCTGATACGCGCCGCTGGAGCTGCCGAACATCGAGTAGCTGGTCGCGGCCAGCTCCTGGAAGTTGTAGCGGCTCGCGCCCTCGGTGTAGACGCCCGAGAGGTTGATCACGTCGCCGGCACCGGTCGGGATGTTCTTGATCTGCAAGGCGAGCTGAACGGCCCAGCCCCACTTGTCTTCGGGGTGACCGGTGGTTTCAGTCGCGCCGTAATAGCCGACGTGGTTGTCGTGCGCGGCAACCGACGCCTGGAACAAGCCCCAGGCCTGGTCGACACGAACCGTACCGACGAGGTCGGGAGCCCGGCTGCCGCCGAGATCGTTCGAGCCGTAAGCGCCGCCGAGGACGCCCGCGGTGCTCATGCCGGCCGTGTTCCAGATGTTGGTCTGGAAGACCTGCGTCTGGTCCTGCGCCGAGAAGATCGCCGTGATGCCCTGGCCGAAATCGGCCGTGTAGGTGAACTGGTTGACGCCGTTGGTGGTGCCGCTGCCGCCGACCAGCTGGTCGAAGTTGTTGCCGGGATAGTTGATCCAGGGCGCGTCGAACTGCGACACGGCCTTACCCATGGTGAAGCCGGCGAACTGGATGAAGGCGTAGTAGACGCCGAGCGCGCCGCCCGAGAGGTTGCCGTCGGTGCCGTTGACGTTGCCGCTGCCCGATCCGGTGAGGCCGGTGCCGGCCGCGTTGAGGCCGATCGTGCCGCTGTACTGGGTGGCGCCCGTGCCGGAGCCGGTGCCGCCGTAGTTGCCGGTCGTCCAGGTGAAGACCGCATCGAAATAGGTGCGGACCACGCCGTACTCGGTCGCGGTGCGCGTGTCGATGTTGAGGTCTTCACGAGCGCGCGCCGAGTAGTAGTTGGTCAGGCGATTATTGGCCGCGAACACGCCGTTGTACTGGGCGCTGTAGTTGCCGCCGGCATTGAGCGCGACTTCCGCACGCAGGTAGCCGCCGAGCTTGATGCAGGTGTCGCTGCCCGGGATGTAGTAGAAGCCGGCACCGTACAGCGTGCAGATCTTGACGTACTCGACCGCCTTGGCCTTGACCGGAAGATCGGCCGCCTGGGCTCCACCGACGGCGATCAGACCC
Organism: Bradyrhizobium sp. GW821-FHT13H05; assembly: GCF_058804065.1. Lineage (NCBI taxonomy): Bacteria > Pseudomonadati > Pseudomonadota > Alphaproteobacteria > Hyphomicrobiales > Nitrobacteraceae > Bradyrhizobium > Bradyrhizobium sp. GW821-FHT13H05. The sequence goes on from NZ_JBXAPO010000026.1 coordinate 30,030, forward strand.
GCCGCAGTGCCGAGCAAAAGGCTCTTCACCACTCTCATTTAAAACCTCCAAGTTGCTCATTTTGCGGAGACCGGACCGTGAGGCCCCCCAGATCCCCGTCTCTTCAAATCCGCTCGGCCGCTTCGCGCTTTCGGACGCACCCGCTTTCGACGCGAGGGACGTGAGCGAACCACCTGCAACGGGACGATCGAGTACCCCCCACCGTCACGGAGCAATATGCCTGCGCCGTTACACTAATCAAAATAGTTTATTTGGTAAGCTTTCTGGTTTCGCTAAACCTGTGCTCCCAGGGCAACACCGCGGCAGGGCGAAAATGCTGATCCGCTCATGTTTGTAATTTTAGTGACAAAATTACCCTGCTCTGCACTTGCGTCAGAGCAGGCTTGCGTGGACTATGGCCTTCCACGAGCACCGGCCTGAAGAATCAGTTCACGGGAGTGACGCTGTGTCAGCGACGAGGAAAGAAGGGGCGCGCCTCCGCCCCATCGGCAATCTGGATATCATCAGGCGCTTCACCTGGGAGATATCGTCGATCAACATGTATCTGGAGGAGCTGCGTCAGTTCTGGGCGAGGACGCTCGGCATCAGCGGTCCGCAATGGCTGATCCTGATGGCGATCTCCGACCTCGACAAGGACGACGGCGTGCCGGTCAACGTGGTCTCCAAGCTGCTCCACGTCGATCCGTCCTTCGTCACCACCCAGTCCAAGCTCCTGGAGAAGAAAGGCCTGCTGCGCCGGCGGCCCTCGCCGACCGATGCCCGCGTGGTGCGGCTGTCGCTGGTCGACAAGACCCAGAAGCACATCGCGAGCCTCAACGAGCAGTACAAGACGATCCGCGAATTCGTCTTCCAGGAGTTCGACGAGAACGAACTGACGGAATTCACGACCAAGCTCGCGACGCTGAAGAACCGCCTCGAAAAGGCCTGCGTCAGGCTCACCCTCGACTTCTGAGTCGCGGGTCCTTTCTCCGAAAGTAAGAGGCCGCGCTCAGATCCGCCGGCCGACGGCGCTCAAACGCGATTCCAGCCAGTCGAAGATGTATTCGTTGGCAAGGCTCGGATTGTCCGCGTGGGCCTGCGCCGCACCGGTCTCCGCCGAGGTGAACACCTTCAGCACGATATCGGAGCTGCCAAGCCGTGACTTCTGCACGATCTGGCGCGCACGGTCGGCCTTGAGCCAGCCGTCCTCGCCGAGCGTGATCAGCACCGGACAGTCGACACTGGAGGCCATCAGCGGCGCCGACGGCACCGGCACGATGCTGAGGTCGCTCATCGCAAAACGGCTGGCGAAGAAGGATCGCTCGTGCAGGTCCCACAGCCCGCCGTCGCAGACCGCCGCGGCCAGCCGCGGCTCCTGCAACACCGCGCGTGCCACGAAGGAAGAGCCCCAGCCGTCGGCCACGATCGCGACGCGATCGAAATCGACGTCGCCGCGCGTTTCCAGATAGTCCATCACGCTCGCAATCGAGCTCTCGAGATCGCGGCGCTGGAGAAGCGTATCGGTGTAATCGTCGCGCTGGTCGCCGAGCAGGTCCAGCGCGAGCATCGACAATCCGCGCTCGCGCGCATGCGGCGCGAGCTTGAACAGGAATTCCTCTTTGCGGTGGCCGGGCTCGCCGATGCAGATCACGGTTGGCGCGCGACCGGCCGCCGACGATGCGGGCAGGAAGTAGCCCTGCAACGCATGATCCTCGACCCAGGGTATCGTCACGACCTCGCCGGCCGGCGCGCGCGCCGTCAGATAACGGCGGGCGCATTCCTGCATCGCCAGCACAGCGACCCAGCGGCGTTCGTCGGCCTGGTCGAGCGGCATCGCCGCGGCACCGTAGTAATTCAGCGCCCGCAGCCAGTTGCGCTGCGCGGTCGCCATGTGGCCCTCCGCGAACGCCGCCTCGGCGCGATGGCGATTGACTTGCGCGAGCTTCTTCCACTCACGATGCCAGGATTGCTCGCCGCCTTGCTTGAGCTGCCGCGCGATCATCAGGCATTCGGCGATGGTGGCCCCGCCTTCCTGGGCCGCAGTGAGGAGCCGCGTGAATTCAGCGGAGATGTCCTCGCGCTCCGGGCAAAGGATCCAGTCGTCGGAGAGGCATGCGGGAATCATCGGGAGCTACGCTCTATCGTCGCGTTACCCGTGATTCACTAAACTATTTTGGTTCTCTAACCAAGCTGCCGTGCGCGCCATTACAGGCGTTTGAGATCACCATCGCTTGAACGATGCTTGAACGACAGGCCATGCTGCATGCGTGACATTCCAATTCGTCATACGGGGCGGGAAACTGGCAAGAGGTGGCACGTAAAACTACCGGCGTAACATGCAAGATGACCGACGTAATATGACGTCCGCACCTCTTGCCATGATGATCATCATACCTGCATCTGCGCGCGTTCGTTGACAGTCTCAGCCAGTCGGACTCAACCGAGTCGCCATCCGACCTCCTGCGTGAAGCTTTCGTAGAAGGAACGTTCATAGGCCTGCTCCGGCGTAGCACGAACGCGCTCGTCAAGACGCTTTGCGTCTTCGCCCACAAGAATGCGCCAGCGCTCCGCCTTGACCCCGTCGAGGATGATCTTGGCCGCTTGCGCAGCCGTCGTCGGCGCATCCTCGAGGAAGCTGCGGGCGCGCTCGGCGAACACCGCCTGGATGTCCTCGTCCGACATCTTGTCGGCATCCGGCACGCCGGCGGCGACCATGCGCTTGCGGGTCAGCGCGACCTCGTCGGGGTTGAGCCGCTCCGAGCCGTCCGTGCTCTGCACCTTGCGCGAGTTGGAGACGATCGAGGTGCCGATATGGCCGGGCATCACCACCGAGCATTTGACGTGCGGCGCGTGCAGGCGCAGATCGTTGATCAGCGCTTCGGTAAATCCCTTCACCGCGAACTTGGCCGAGCTGTAGGCGGTGTGCGCCTGGTTCATGCCGATCGAGGCCCAGAAGCCGTTGACGCTCGCGGTGTTGACGATGTGGGCCTCGTCCGCCGCGACCAGCATCGGCAGGAACGTGCGCACCCCGAGATAGACCCCGCCCCAGCAGATGTTGAAGGTGCGCTCCCACTGCTCGCGCGTGTTGGTGAACAGGCTGCCGCCGCCACCGATGCCGGCATTGTTGAACAGCAGATGGATCCTGTCCGTCTTCTGCTGCTCGGCGAGCTCATCGCGAAAGCGCTTGAGATGATCCTCGATCGCGACGTCGGCGACATGGGTGGTGACGCGCAGGCCCTGCGGCAGCTTCTCGACCTCGCACAGCCGCCTGGTCTCGGCCATCGCGGCTTCCGAGACGTCGCACATCGCGACATTGCAGCCCTCGGCAACGAGCTGCCGCACCAGCTCGCGTCCCATTCCCGTGCCGCCACCGGTGACGACAGCGATCTTTCCTGCAAAATCCTTCATGGGACTTCGGTCCCTCCCCTTATCGGTCTGTTTCTTCGTCACCGCGCCGCTCACGCGGATGCCCGCAAAATGTAGCAGCGCCGCATCCGCAGGTAAAAGCGGATCGGCGCTGCCATTCGACATCGTTATTTCGGCCGGCGGATTATTCGGCCGCCTCAATGTGCTGTCCGTTCAACGCGCCGAGCGCCTCCAGCGCCTTTCGCGTCGCAGCCTGCTGCGCAGGCGAGGCCTCCGGCATCGGCGCGCGCGGATAGGTCTTCGGCAGGCCCTGGAGCGTCTGCGCATAGCGCGTGCAGGCCGGCAGATTGTCGGCAATGACAGCGTTCCACAGCGCCAGCAGCTTCTTGTGCAGGTCGAGCGCGCGCGGATGGTCGCCCGCCTTCACCGCGTCCCACAGCGCGACGGAGGCATGTGGCGCCGCGGTCAGGATCGCGGCGATCGAGCCATGGGCGCCGAGCGTGTAGGACGGATACATCAGCGCATCGACCGCGCTGTAGATCAGCTTGTCCGGCGCCATCATCATGAGGTCCGCGAACAGTTTCAGATCGCCCGCGCTCTGCTTGACGCCGACCACCAGCGGCACCTCGGTCATGATCCGCGTCAGCAGCGCCGGCGACAGATACGACCACGGCACGACGTTGTAGATGATGATGGGCATGCCGGTCTCATCGGCCATGGCGCGGAAATGCGCCACCATCGCCTCGTCATCAGGCTTGAACAGATAATGCACCGGCGTGACCTGGACGGCCGCGACATTCATGTCGCGCACCAGCCTGCCGCGCCGGATCGCATCGCGCGTGGAGTCCACGATGATGCCGGCGATGACAGGAATGCGGCCCTTCACCGCCGCCACCGTTGCCGCCATCAGGTCGCGATATTCCTCGTGATCGAGCGTGTGCCCCTCGCCGGTGGAGCCGCCGGCGGCGACGCCGTGGGCGCCGGCACCGATCATCCAGTCGACCTGGGGCGCCACCAGCCCAAAGTCGATCTCGCCGTCTTTCCGGAACGGCGTCGTCATCGGCGGAATCACGCCGGTCGGTCGCACCTTCATGGTCTGCCCTCGCGTTTCCATAACCCTTGGGCGGCCCCGCTCTTTTGACGGGTATCCGCACGCAGCCGAGCGTATCGGCTGCAGGCGGCCTGTGAAGAGCAACCTACGCGGCGCAGCCCCCACAATCGGTCATTCCTGCCCTTCTCTCCCGCGGGTTCCCCGTATTTGCCCGGCTTCGGTTTAAGGGCAATTTTTTTACAATCCGAATCGTCAAATGGAGGTGGACGCTGGGTCGAGTCGGCCAGGCCAGCGTGTTGTTTGTGTCACAGGCTCTGGCACTCCGCTTGCATCCTCTTCGTGGTCTTAAACTACCGATGAGGTGACTGGAATGTTCGTGACCGTCGTAGCCGTGCTCTGCCGGCTTAGCGCAGCTAGCTCAGGCAGTTGCGTCGAGGAAATCGTGACCGACAGCAACATGACGCCCGAGATTTCGATGATGCAGTGTGCGATCGGCGCACAGGCACCGCTTGCGAAATGGATGGGCGAGCATCCGATCTATCACGCCAACTGGCGCCTCGACCGCTACAAATGCGTGCCGGGTCACTACGAGATCAAGGGCCACGCCTAAGGCCCCGCAGAATTACGGATAGCGAGGAAACGCCCCGGGGGCCGCCTTACCCCTCCGCACGGGCTCGAGCAGCGCCAGACTCATCGCGGCAGCGCTTTGTGACAATGATCACGCTTTCCGATTAAGCAACCTCCCGCCAAATCATCGCACGCGCGTCGCGCCCATCGGCATCGGTGAGCGCAGCGATTCGCAGACTCACAATTGTTGGCTGGAACGCCACGGACCAGATCGCACCGATCCTTAATCCCTCGCCCCTATCGTGAACTCTCAACGAGGAGAGATCGATGGCGGGGGCCTGCAAGGGATGCGGTGGCGGCGATGGACTGCCGTTCGAATTCAGGATGGCGTTTCAACCGATCGTCGCCGTGAACGAACAGCGCGTCTGGGGCTACGAAGCATTGGTGCGCGGGCCTCAGGGCGAAGGTGCACAGAGCGTGCTGAGCCAACTGACCGAAGACCAACTTTACCGCTTCGACCAGGCCGCCAGAGTCATGGCGATCGAGACCGCGGGAAAGCTGTTTGACGATCCGCGAGCGCGACTGTCCATCAACTTCATGCCCAACGCAGTCTACGAGCCGCAGGCCTGCATCCAGCAATCCCTGGCGGCGGCGCGCCGTTCGAACTTCCCGCCCGCGAACCTCATGTTCGAGTTCACCGAAAACGAGCGCATGGCCGATCCTGCGCATGTCGAGCGCATTGTGCGGACCTACAAGACGCTCGGTTTTCTGACCGCGCTCGATGACTTCGGGGCCGGCTATGCCGGGCTCAGTCTGCTGGCGAGGCTCCAGCCGGACCTCATCAAGATCGACATGGAGCTTTTGCGCAACATCCATCTCAGCCGCCCGAAGCAGGTCATCGTCGCCGGCATCGCGTCGATGGCACGCGAACTCGATATCAAGCTCCTCGCCGAGGGCGTGGAAAACGAAGCCGAGCTGACGGTGCTCCGGGCCGCGGGGATCGACCTTTTCCAGGGATACTATTTTGCCAGGCCGGGCTTCATGAGCTTGCCGGATGTACACCCGTTTTCCGCAACGGCGGCGGCCCGCGCAGGCTGACGGTCGGCTGCCTCGATGATGAGCCGCCCTCCCCCGGCCATCGTCCCCTAAGCTATCGCGCGCATGATCAGCGCACGCGCCTGTCGTCCCTCCGGCGTCGGCATCAGCGCGTAATTATGCGGCTGGTCGCGCAGCAGATGCAGCTCGACGGACACGCCCACCGCCCGCGCCCGTTCCGCGAGATCGACGCTATCGGGGTAGAGCAGATCGCGCGTGCCCGAGAAGATCGTCATCGGCGCGAGCGCGCGGAAGGCGCCGTTGAGCGGGCTGACGAAGGGATGGCCGATGTCGAGCGCGCCGGCATAGAGGTGCCCGGCCTCAACGATCCCCGGAATGTCCTGGATGGGATCGCGGCGCGCGATCTCCTTTTGCTCGGGACGGCTGACCGATGCATCGGCCGCGGGCGAGATCAGGATCAACCGGTCCGGCTGCCGATGCCCGCGATCGCGCAGCCATTGGCAGGCGGCGAGCGCGAGGCTAGCTCCGGCGGAATTGCCTGCTACCGTGACCTTTGCGCCTCCCGCATCTTCGAGCAGCATCCGCAACAGCTCCGCCGTCCTGGGCACGACATCCTTCGCGGTAGCGCGCGGCGCCAGCGGATAGATCGGCACCACGCACACGACGCCAGCCTTGCGCGTCATCTGCCCGATAAAACGCCAATGCGCCGGCATGATCTCGTTGATGTAGCCGCCACCATGCAGGAACATGACGTGGTTGCGGCCCTCATGGCCCGACGACGGCGCTGTGTAATAGACCGGCCATCCCCCCATCTTGGTCAGGACCGCCTCGACGCCGCGGCCGAGTCCCGTCGGCTCGAACGAGACAGGCGCCAGTGCGAGCTTCTGCACATGCGCATGCACCGCCTCGGCGGATGCGAGCTGCTGCTTGTAAGGGAGCAGTCCGAGCAGCAGATTGAGGGCCCGGCTTTGCAGGCTCGGCGCGGGATCGCGCGGCGCCCGCGCACCGAACACGCAGCCGCCGGGGCAAAACTGCAAAGCCGACACCAGTCTTGCAACGCTCATTGCTCGGTCCTCCGCCTGGCCCGGCATTCCATATGGCGACAAAGAGGCTTGCCGGAAGGGCGTCGCCTGCGACTATAATGCGAGCGATCACTCGCTTTTTCCACTCGCATTCGGGATCGCAAGCCCATGGCGCGCACGCCGCCGACAAAGCCGCGGAAAAACGCGCGACAAGCGCGCTCGCGCGCCACCGTCGACGCGCTGGTCGAGGCAACCGCTCGCATTCTGGTCCGCGACGGCTTCGAGAAGACCAGCACCAACCGCATCGCCGAGATCGCCGGCGTCAGCGTCGGCTCGCTCTACCAGTATTTTCCGAGCAAGGAGGCCCTCGTCGCCGCCGTGATCGACCGCCACAACGAGGAGATCATGAGCCTCGTCCGCACCGCCCTCACCGAGGTCGCCGACTTACCTGTCGACAAGGCCGTGCGCAAACTCGTCACCGTCGCGATCGACGCCCACCGCATCAACCCGAAACTGCATCGCGTGCTCGCCGAGCAGATCCCCCGCACCGGCCAACTCGCCGACGTCGAAGCCTTCAACCGCGAAATCCACGCACTGGTGCGCGCCTATCTCGAAAGCCGCCGCAAGGAGATGCGCAAGGTGGACGTCGATGTCGCGACCTTCATCTGCGTCAGCGCGATCGAGGCTGTGGCGCACAACACGGTGCTGGATCATGCGGAGATGCTGCCTGAGAGGATGGTGCGGACGCTAGTGGAAGAAACGACAAGGTTGGTGGTTGGATATTTGAGGTAGGTCGAACGATGCCTGAGGGAAAACCCTAGGGAGCGCACTGATTGAGTACGCCGACAAGCTTCGGCTTGCCGCTGCCGATGCTCATTCCCTCGAATCCGAGAAATATGGGTGCCTCATACGCTGCCTGGATCGCCACACCAACATTCTCTCCCTTTCGAAGGGCACCTATTTCCTTTTGTGAGAGACGGAATGCGACATTGAACAGCCCGTTCTGAATCCGCTTGGACTCAGGCTTCAGTGGATACACCTGCCCATCGATCAAAAGAGAATGGGCGGCCATATTCATGAGTTCAGTATCCCTGCGAAGAGTATCGAAGATAGCGAGCAAAACTGCTCGGCGTTTTTCGCAATACAGGATGAACTTGTTTATTCCAGATTCCTCGGTTGTTCGCTGTCCTTTCAGATAAAGTTGGCCGTCCGTACTTTCAATTGTCCACACAGGTTGGGTTCGCCCGTTATTGACGATATTCATCCGCTCCAAAGTCGCCTTGTCTATTTCATGCATCCCGTCAGGGCTCGCGCCGGCGCTCAACGTGAATAAATCCGGATCGACATCCATTGAGCGTATGTATTCCACTGTCAGGGCTGAGACGACTTGAGCTGTTCCTTCAATGTGCTCATCGGCTCGCAGCGACTTGAATTGATGAACGCCGTATCGGGACCCCTGCTTCAGATACCTGAATTGACCACCCAAATAGGCGTACGCGCACGCGCTGTAACAACTTCCCTCATCAATATCGAAGCGTTTTGGAGAGAATGGTGATTTCCGTCCTACATCGGTAGAAAACCCAAACTTTCGGAACAGGCGGCCCAGTTCTATTCCCGCAACCAGGCTTCCACCGCGTGAGTTCAGATAGACAACGGACCGGTCGGGAATACGATTTTGCGTGACATACTGCTCAAACCGCCTGGGTGCGTCGGGATCGATGTCTCCGTCCAAAAAGACGAACCATTGATTGCCTGCTATCTCGTTGGGTAACTCGGGCGGACTTCCTTTAACGGTCATGTTCGATTGCGCATCCGCTGAACCTGACTGAAAAGCCAGTACAAGGGCGAGCGCGCAAATCTTTCGCCGCACCATGGCTTTCACAAGCTTCTTCATCGATTATATTCCTGCATCAAACGGCACAACTTAGCGTGAGATAAGAAGCGATCTATATATCTTTGGTAGAAGCAATCAGCTGTATTGCGGGAACACATACCGCCGCCTGCGGACGCGATTAGTCTACAGCCATTTCAATTTTTGCGATCCAATCTCAGCTCCCTTGAGGGGGAGCTATCGCATATGGCTCTCGACGACACCTGAGCGCGCGCCTCGTCCTTCGAGACGACCGCTTCGCGGTCTCCTGCGGATGAGGCCACACAGCCGCTTTGCTGCAATAGCAACTACGCACTCCGTCCTCATCCTGAGGGCCCGCCGAAGGCGGGCGTCTCGAAGGATGGCCGCAAACGAGTTGCTCGCCGCGCTATGCGTCATATGCGATAGCCCTGCTTGAGGGCGTAGCGACTTTCGAGAGACGCCGATACCCGTCCTCTGCGGAGCGCCGGTCACCCCTTCAGCATCGCAATCGGATGATCCAGCGCAATATCAAGCTCACTGCTCACCCCTCTCGTCATCACATCCTGTATCCGTTGCCGCCCCAAATCCGCATGCGTGCGCCCCAGGGCATCCGCCTTGTCCGCATCCCGGTCCCTGATCGCCGCGACCATCGCGATGTGCTCCGTCAGGATCGTATTCATGTGCTTCTGATATGCGGCGCGCGAAGCGAAATGCTCCACGTTGTAGGCGAGATAGGCGATGCGCAGCGCGAGCGTAAGCAGGTGGAGATAGTTGCGCTCGATCAGCTTGTTGCCACAGGCGGCGGCGATCAGCGCGTGAAACCGCCAATTGCTGTCGTTCATCTCCTCCGCGCGGCCCGCGGCCTCATGCTGCTCGAACGCGGCCCGCTCGGCGTCGATCTCGGCAAGCTGTGCATCGGTTCGGCGTAGCGCCGCCCATCTGGTGACGAGCCGCTGGGTGATGTCGAGCGCCTCGAACATCTCGCGAAGGTCATCCCAGTTGAGGCTCGCGACGCTGGCACCGCGGTTCGGCAGCAGCACCACCAGCGATTCCGAGGCCAGCCTGACGAGTGCTTCGTGCACGGGCGTTCGCGACAGTCCCAGCCGTGCGGCGAGGGCCGCCTCATCGAGCGGGGTCCCGGGTCGCAAGGTGAGCGAAACGATCTCGCGCCGGAGCGACGCGTAGGCGAACTCGACGCCCTTCCCTTTACCCGGCGGCGGAGGTGGTCTGCTGGCCATCATGAAATATCTTGCCTTGCTTTATACACCGTGCATAAACTGTGCATGCACGGCTATCCTATCATAGGTGCCGCGCCAAGCGAGGGCGACTGCCGGGCCGTTTTCGCGCAAGCAAAGGATCTCGTCCATGAGCATCACTGCCCAAGGGCTCGTTGCCCGAATCGACCGGCTACCTCCCTCCCGCTTCCACATTCAAGTTCTTATCATTGCTGGGCTTTCACTGTTCTTCGATACGCTGGACACGGCCGTCACCGGCTTTGCCTTCGCAGCTTTTCGAACCGAATGGAACCTCGGCCCGCTCGCGCTCGGCGTCACCTCGGCGATCGGCCTCAGCGGCTATCTGCTCGGCTCCGTCCTGGTCGGCTTCGTCGCCGACCGGTTCGGGCGCAAGGCCGTGATGACCTGGAGCCTCGGCCTCTACTCGCTGTTCTCTGCCTCACGCGCGCTTTCTCCCGGCATCGAAATCTTCTGCCTGCTGAACTTCTTCACATGGATCTTCGTCGGCATGGAGAGCTGCGTGGTGCCGCCTTATCTCGCAGAGCTGTGGCCCTCGCGGCTGCGCGGCCGCTTCAACGGCTGGATGATGGCGTTCTTCGCGATCGGCATCGCCCTGTCCCCGGTTTGGGCGCTTCTGCTGATCCCGACCGTCGGCTGGCGCTGGACGCTTGCGCTCACCTTTCCGTTCGCGCTGCTGATCGGCCTGATGCGGACCTTCCTCCCCGAAAGCCCGCGATGGCTGCTGAGCCAGGGCCGCACCGAGGAAGCCGAGCGGATCGTCGCGTCGATCGAAGCGCAGGTGGCGCGGTCGAACGGCGGCACGCTTCCGCCTGTCGTTCCGATCCCGATGCCCGTCACCCGTCCGGTCAGCCGGCGCGAGATCGTCGCCCCCGCGATCCTGCCCGTCACCATCATGCTCTGGATGGTCTGGTTCACCGAATACGGCGTGCTCTACACCTTCCAGTCCGTGCTTCCGACCTTGCTCGCGATGGACGGTTTCTCCATCGTGCGATCGACCGAGTTCACCGTCGTGATCTTTTCCGGCTTCATCCCCGGCTATATCGGCGCGGGCTACTTCCTCGATCTGGTCGGCCGGAAATACTGGCTGATGATCTGCTTCGCAGGGATCGGGATCTCGAGCACGCTGTTTGGCCTCGCGAATACGCCCGCGACCATCATGGCCTGTGCCTGGTTCACCGCCTTCTTCCTCGGCAACGGGTCGACCTGCATCTACACCTACACGCCCGAACTCTATCCGACCGAGATCCGAACGACGGCGATGGGAATGGCCTCGGCCTGGGGTCGCGTCGGCGGCATCCTCCTGCTGCTGGCGTTCGGCATCTTCGCCGTGCTGCACGGGCGGCTCGCGCTCTTCCTGGTGAGCGACGGCCTGCTGATCGCCAGCATCATCGTGGTGGCGCTGGTTGGCCCCAATACGAAGGGCAAGACGCTCGAGGCAACGTCATCGGCGCGTGACGTTGCAGCGCCGGCAAACGCCGTCGAGGCACCGGCCGAATGATGCGGACAGCGATGATTGCCGGGGCCGGCTATGCCGGCCTCGCCGCGGCGGCCGTGCTGGCACGCGCGGGATGGCGCGTCTCCGTGCATGAGGCCGATCCCCAGCCAAGAAGCGTCGGCGCCGGCCTCTATGTCCACGGTTTCGTCAATGATGCCCTTCGCAAGACTGGTGCCTACGACGATTTCATGCGTGGAGCATTCAAACCTGCCGCGCACTGCGTCTATATCGACGGCGCGCGGCAATCGAATGCATCCACCGACGGGAACATCGTCACCACGACCCGGGCGGCGCTTCATGTCGCGCTGATCGATGCGGCAAAGCGCGCCGGCGTCAGCATCATCGGCGGATCGCGCGCCGTTGCGGCGGATCCGCGTGGCGCGCTGATCCTCGCGGACGGCACCCGGCTCGCAGCCGATCTGGTCATTGCCGCCGACGGCGTGAGATCGACCATCACCCAAACCTTGGACATTCCGATCACGCGCGTTGCGCACCAGGACGGCATCACGCGGATCCTCCTCGATCGCGACGGACTGCGCGACGACACATGGAACAGCATTCACGACTTCTATGATTACCGCGGACGTCCGTTGCGGGTGCTCTACACGCCGTGCGGTGCGGATACCTTCTATTTCTGCCTGATGGCGCCCATCACCGATCTCGAAGCGACGTCCGTTCCGATCGCCGGCGCGCTCTGGACCGCGCGATTTCCCGATCTCGCGCCGACATTGCGGCGGGTCGGCAGCGCAGGCCGCCACGATCGCTACGCAACAACGACGCTGTCGACCTGGTCGAGCGGACGCGCGGCGATCGTCGGCGATGCCGCCCATGCGATGCCCTCGAGCCTGGGGCAAGGTGCCGGCGTCAGCATCGTCAACGCCGTCGCGCTCGCGCAGGCCGTTGCCCACTCTGACGACATCGATGCCGCGCTTGGTGACTGGGAAGCAGCGATGCGCCCGATGGTCGAGGGCTGGCAGCGCCGGGTCGAGGACGTCGCAAGCCAGCGCAGCCTCAGTCGCGCCGATCGCCCGAGCGAGCAGCGGCTCGTCGAGCTCTCCTCCGAGGATTCGGATCGCAAACACGCCAGACAGGAAGGGACTAACGCATGACGCTCGTTCCAAGCGCATCCTGGTACACGGACATCATCGCGGCCGTGGACCAGCAACAGGCCGGCATCAAGGATCATCTCGGTCGTCCCTGGGCGCAGCATTTCGAGCGCGTCGCGCTCCGCCTGATCTTCCGCAAGCCGGATGCGACGCGCGCTCATATCGAATCTGCACTTCTGCACGACGCGATGATGGAGCGTGGCGGCGGCCGCGAGTTGCTCGATTCGCTCGGCATCAGCGAGGAGGCCTGCGAGATCATCGAGATCACGACCCCGCCGCCGAATGCGGACTATTATCGTCGTTTCCAGGATGTCGGCCCCGCCGAATGCGAGATCTATCTCGATTATGTCCGCAAGCTCTGCGCCTCCGGCAACCGTGCTGCGATCCAGATGAAACTTGCTGACATTACCGATACCATCGAAGCCTGCCGTACCGGGCGAACGCCGCTGCTGATCGATCAATTCGTCAATCGCTACGAGCCGAGCCGGAAATTGCTGGAGCAGGCCCTGGGGTCGGAGCTGGGCTAGCGGGGGATACCGCCAGCCGTCGCCGTGCGCGATGGCTGCCGCAAGGAGACGACACGTGTGCTTCTGGGGAAGTCGACGTCCAGAGCAGAGCGATGCACAGCCCATCCCACAGGCTGGCACGATGACATTATGCCCCTGTTTTGCCCGACGCGTCAAATCCGATTCGGAAAAACGTTATCCGCCAATGACATCGCTACTGTGCATGGGGTTGTTTTCGACGTTTTGGTTGCCGACCCCGAAGCAGCGCCCCGCCACCGATCGATGCGCATGCGTCATCGCCGGCAGCGGGCTCCGCGCCAACGGTCCATCCACCCGACAGATGCTTTGAGAAAAATGGTCGGAGCGAGAGGATTTGAACCTCCGACCCCTAGTCTCCCAGACTAGTGCGCTAACCGGGCTGCGCCACGCTCCGAACGTCGTTCCATTAGCTAGGATCGGCGCGATGCGCAAGGCGAGGTCACACCATTTTGGTGTCCCGCCCAAAGTCGCCGGAACTGGCCGCAAAGCCGGCGAAAGAGCCCCTCAGGCGTCCTTCAGCGCCAGATCCAGCATCTCCCTGATGGCGACGAGGTCAGCAAGTGCTCGCCCGAGGCGCTCCCGGTCCAGGGCGCTGGGGCCGGCGGGCGCGGCCGGGGCGCCGCCCTTGCGGAAGGTGGTGAGAATTTCCTCGTCGTCGGTCTCGGAGAAGCGGAAGTCGATGCCTTCCTCCTCCTCGCCCTGGTAGTCGTCATCGTCGGTGTCGCGGGTGCCGCGGACGCCGGTCTCCTCCTCGGGCTCCATCAGGCTCGCCCCGATGGCGTCCTCGATGGCGCCGAACGAGACCGCGGCTGCGCCGTCGGCGAGGCCCTGCACCGATTTGACGCCGTGCTCCTTCAGGATCCGCTGCACCCCGCGGATGGTGTAGCCCTCCCCGTAGAGGAGACGGCGGATGCCCTTGAGCAGGTCGACGTCGTCGGGGCGGTAATAGCGGCGGCCGCCGCTGCGCTTCATCGGCTTGATCTGGGAGAACCGGGTCTCCCAGAACCGCAGCACGTGCTGCGGGATGTCGAGTTCCTGCGCTACTTCGCTGATGGTTCGGAACGCATCCGGCGCCTTGTCCAAATGCCAAATCCTTATCCGGAAGGCGGATTACGCCTCGGGTTGCGCCTTGCTGGCGTCGCCATTGCCGCGGTGCTGGGTGTTGATCCGCTGCTTCAGGATCGCCGACGGCTTGAACACCATGACCCGGCGCGGCGAGATCGGCACCTCGGTGCCGGTCTTCGGATTGCGTCCGATTCGCTGGCCCTTCTTGCGGACCATGAAGGAGCCGAAAGAGGACAATTTCACCGTCTCGCCCCGCTCGAGGCAGTCGGTGATCTCCTTCAGCACGAGTTCCACGAACGCAGACGATTCCGTCCGCGACAGGCCCACCTTCTGGTAGACGGCTTCGCAGAGATCAACACGCGTTACGGTTTTACTTTGATCGGTCATCGCCCTGCCCCACATCACGGCGAACAATTGTTGTCTGAAATTATGAGGTTACGATACGACGGTCAACAGCGCTCATCAATGCAGACGCATCGATAATCCCAGCTGATTCCGGCAAAATTTTATCGACTGTGGCCTTACCAGCGCACGAGCGCCGAACCCCAGGTGAAGCCACCGCCCATCGCCTCCAGCAGAACGAGGTCGCCGCGCTTGATGCGGCCGTCCTTGCGCGCCACCGCCAGCGCCAGCGGAATCGATGCGGCCGAGGTGTTGCCGTGACGGTCCACCGTCAACACCACCTTCTCCGGCGCGATATGCAGCTTGTGCGCGGAGGCGTCGATGATTCGCTTGTTGGCCTGGTGCGGCACGAACCAGTTGATGCTGTCGGCATTGAGCCCGGTGGCCTCGAAGGCATCGACTATGACGTCGGTGATCATGCCGACCGCGTGCTTGAAGACCTCGCGGCCCTCCATGCGCAGATGGCCGACGGTCTGGGTCGAGGACGGCCCGCCGTCGACGAACAGCTTTGCCTTGTGGCGGCCGTCGGAGCGCAAGTGCGTGGTGACGATGCCGCGATCGGTCGCAGCATTGCCCGGCTGCTCCTGCGCCTCCAGCACGACCGCGCCGGCGCCGTCGCCGAACAGCACGCAGGTGCCGCGGTCGTTCCAGTCGAGGATGCGCGAGAAGGTCTCGGCGCCGATCACCAGCGCGCGCTTGTAGGCGCCGGTGCGCAGGAAATTGTCGGCGGTGGCGAGCGCAAACACGAAGCCGGAGCACACTGCTTGCAGGTCGAAGGCCGCGCCGTGGTTGATGCCGAGCCCGTGCTGCACGGCAACTGCGGTTGCGGGAAAGGTGTTGTCGGGCGTCGAGGTCGCCAGCACGATCAGCTCGATCGACTGCGCGTCCACGCCGGCATCAGTGAGCGCGGCCTGCGCGGCCTTGATCGCCAGATGCGAGGTGAACTCGCCCTCGGCCGCGATGTGCCGCTCGCGAATGCCGGTGCGCTGCACGATCCACTCGTCGGACGTGTCGATGCGCGCCGCCAATTGGGCGTTGGTCACCACCTGCTCCGGCAAATAAGAGCCGCAGCCCAGCACGACCGAACGAATTTTGGTCACGAAACATCCTCCGGCGCGGGCTGCACGGAATTGAGTGCCCCACCCTCACGGTTGAGCATCTGATTGATCTTGTTCAGGAGATCGTAGTGAGCCATCTCATAGCCAACATCGATCGCATAGGCAAAGCCTTCGGCGCTGGTTCCGCCGTGGCTCTTGACCACCAGTCCGTTCAAACCCAGGAACACGCCGCCGTTGGACTTGTTCGGGTCCATCCTGTTGCGCAGGGCCTGGAAGGCGCTGCGGGCAAAGAGATAGCCCAGCTTGGACAGCCAGCTCTTCTGCATCTCGTTACGGAGTAATTCCGCCATCTGCCGCGCGGTTCCCTCGGCGGCCTTCAGGGCAATGTTGCCGCTGAAACCTTCGGTGATGATGACATCGGCCAGCCCCTTGCCGATGCCGTCGCCCTCGACGAAGCCGATATAGTCGAGCTCCGGCAGGTTTCTGGCACGCAGGATTTCCCCGGCCTCGCGGATCTCCTCGTGGCCCTTGATCTCCTCGGTTCCGATATTGAGGAGCCCGACCGTGGGCCGCTTCTTGTCGAACAGCACGCTCGCCGTGGCCGCGCCCATGAGCGCGAGCGACACCAGATGGTGCGCGTCACCGCCGATGGTGGCGCCGAGATCGAGCACGACGGATTCGCCGCGCCTGGTCGGCCATATCCCCGTGATCGCCGGGCGATCGATCCCCTTCAGCGTGCGCAGATGGAAGCGCGACATTGCCATCAGCGCGCCGGTGTTGCCGGCGGAGACCGCGACATCCGCCTCGCCCTTCTTCACCGCATCGATGGCAAGCCACATCGAGGAGGTCTTGCGGCCGCGCCGCAGCGCCTGGCTCGGCTTGTCCGAGCCGCTGACGGCAACATCGGTATGGACGATCTTCGACGCAGCCTTGAGCTGGGGATGTCGATCAAGCTCGGGCTCGATCCTGGCGCGGTCCCCGACCAGCAGAAACTCGGTGTCGCGATGCCTCTGGAGCGAGATGGCGGCGCCCGGAATAACCACGGCGGCGCCGGAGTCGCCCCCCATGGCGTCAAGCGCAATGCGAACCTTGCTTGGCATAAAAGTCCTGGAAACCTGGTCTGGTGCGGTCTTGAACGAGCGGGGCCGCAGAATGGCTTCGCCATGGACATGGCGACCGGTCAGGCGCCACGCCGCACCCCGACCGGGGCGCGACAATAGCGTTTTGTTACCCCGAAACAACCTCTTGCCCCCAGCCTTTTGCATTCGGGGCGATCCGGCCGCGGGCCCGCTGATTCACAAGAAACGCATCGAAATCAAACGGATAACTCAGGCATTGAAACCACTCCCGCAGACACCTCGCGCCCCGTGGCAAAGCGGTGCTACCGGGAATCGGGAGCTAGCGGCCCTTCTTCTTGTCCTGAAGCGCCTTGAGCGCTGCGAAAGGATGGTCCTCCGGATCTGGCGCGACGACCTCCGCCTCGAATACAGCCCCCTCCTTGCGCGGATAGGGATCGACCGCCAGGAACAGCGCGTCGGTGGCGATCCGGCCAAGGTCAATGATGCCGCCCGTGATGGGCTCTGGCGGATCGACCACCTCCGGCGGCTCCGCGTTGTCCTCGCCCTCCTCGATCAGATCGGCCATCCTCCGAACCTCGGCTTCGGGGGCGAACACAAGGTCCACGTCCTCCGCGATCTCGCTCTCGATCGGATCGAGGGTGACCACGCAGGTCTGGCCGATTCGGGCGCGTACATGGCCCGTGACCTCGAATCGGCCACCGCTTTTCGGCACGACGTCGAAACTGGCCTGGGCGGAGAGGACCTCCCGCAGGCCTCCGACTTCGGCCATGGCCTGCAGCTCGGCGGCCGATGCCTCGAGCTTGCGATGCAGGCCGGTGTCGGGAATCTGCGCAACGATGACGGGGGACCGCCAGGGATCGGGGCTGGATTCGGCGTTCGGTCGGCTCATCGCGTGCTGTCCTCAGTGAGCGCTGGAGGAAATTTGAAGGATGCGCGGAGCAGCGCGGCCTCCTCGGTCCGGCCGAGTTCGGCCTCGGTGGCCCGGGCGTAGGCCGCGAGCCGCTGTGCCTGGTCCAGGCCGGACCCATTCAAGATATTCTTGCAGATCGCCGCCGCCAGTGCCTCGCCGCCTACGTCCGTCGCCTGGTCGTAGGCCTGCACCCGGCCATAAAAGGCTTCGCCGAAGGCCCGCATCCGCTTCGGCACGGTCTGGTCGCCGATGCCCATCTCGCGCAGATTGTCGTCCATATCCTCGCAGAAGCGGTCGAACAGCGCCTGCGACAGCTCCGTGGCGCTCTGGGCCGTGCGCAGGCGGCGTAGCAGCATCCAGAGATGCAGCAGCAACAGGTCGAAACGCCCGTTAACCGTATCCGGCACCCCCAAGTCCCGGTAAAATATGGGTTCTCGCGCCTGCGTCACGATCATGCCATAGATGGCCTCAATGGTGCCGGCCGGGGCTAGCCGGGGTTTCCTGAAGTGATTGAACGGCCAAAGCATTGTGGTTTCCGCAAGCGGGCGCGCGCGTGTTGCATTCAGAGCCTCCGCCCGGTACTTCAGCGCCTCGCGCGACGCAAGGGGACGGAATCAGTTCCGCTATGACGATAACGAACCAGACCAGCCTGCGCGCCAACAAGCAGCGCGGCCTTCATGCACGCTGGCGCGGCCTGCGCCTTGCCGCGGCCTTGGCCCTGGTCGGCGTGGCGCTCGCGAGCTGCACCGGCGAACAGTTCCAGAAGGGCTACATCCTGCCGCCCGGCGCGCTGGAGCAGATTCCGATCGGCGCAAGCCAGGACCAGGTGCTGATCGTGATGGGCACGCCCTCCACGGTCGCGACTCTCGACGGTGAGGTATTTTACTACATCTCGCAGCGCTCGGAGCGCATGGTCGCCTTCATGAACCAGAAGGTGGTCGACCAGCGCGTCATCGCCGTCTATTTCGACAAGAACCGGCGCGTGCGCCGGCTGGCGAATTACGGTCTCCAGGACGGCAAGATCTTCGACTTCATCAGCCGCACCACGGCGACGTCGGGCCAGGAGATGAGCTACCTCGCTCCGATCTTCAAGCTGCTCAGCTTTAACTGAGCATTCAGCCTGCGGCGTCGTGCCGCTCTTCGCGCGGCACTTGCCGGCGCGTGCGACTTGCCGTTGCGCGCCGGGTTCCATACGCTCTCTGCAAAACAAGAAGCAGGGAGTGGATTCGTGCCAAAAACTTTGTTGTCCCGCCGCCGCGTGCTCACCGGTGCTGCCGGCCTGTCCGCCGCGGCCATCCTGCCGCGATCGAGCCTCGCCGACTGGAAACCCACGGAAAACGTCCGCGTCGTCGTGCCGGCTGCGGCTGGCGGCTCGACCGACGTCATGGGCCGGCTGCTGGCTGCACATCTGCAAACCGCCTGGGGCCAGTCAGCCGTGGTGGAAAATCGCTCCGGCGGCGGCGGCACGATCGGAACGGCAGAGGTGGTGCGCTCCAAGCCCGATGGCCACACCATCCTGATCGGCAATCCCGGCCCCAACGCGATCGCCTACAGCATCTTCAAGAACCTCACCTACAAGCCGGACCAGCTCCAGCCTGTCACCAACATGATCCGGATCCCGAACATCGTCTCGGCGCATCCGAAGACCGGCATCAAATCGGTCGCCGAGCTGATCGCCTATCTGAAGGCCAATCCGGACAAGCTCAGCTACGCCTCCTCCGGCGTCGGCCAGAGCCCTCACCTCACCGGCGCCTGGTTTCTCCAGCTCACCGGGCTGAAGATGACGCACATCCCGTTCCGCGGCGCCGGCCCCGCGCTCCAGGCTGCGCTCGCCGGCGATATCCAGATCCTGTTCGACAACCTCTATCCGAGCCTGCCGCAGGTGCAGAACGGCACCCTCACCGGCCTCTGTGTCACCACACCCGAGCGCAGCGACCTCGCGAAGGACCTGCCGACCATGCGCGAGAGCGCGCAGGAGCTGGCCAATTTCGACGTGTCGTCCTGGTTCTCGGTATTCCTGCCGAAGGGCGTGCCCGCCGGCGTGCTCGAAGCGCTCAATCTCCAGGTCAAGGCGATGCTGGAGCGCGACGACATCAAGAAGAACATCGCCGCCATGGGCGCCCGCGCCGACTACGGCACGCCAGAGCAGTTCTCCGCCTTCGTGGACGCCGAGACGAAGAAGTTCGCCGGCATCATCCAGAAGGAAGGCTTGCAGATGGACGTGCAGTAGGCGGTCGCGCGGACGCAAGGGCTCCTCGCAATTGTGCATGTTCACTAATTCGCTGATCGAATTCATCCTGTTCAGGGAGGATTCCGATGCGAGACAA
>NZ_JBXAPO010000027.1:0-35997 GCF_058804065.1 Bradyrhizobium sp. GW821-FHT13H05
ACACGGTTTTGCCGTACGCACGGCCCGCCATTTCGCCGCAGTTTTCCCGACCCTGTCGACGGAGCCGGAAACTTACAGACGAGACGAACCTGACAGCGCCGCTCGTCCGCACGCGGCCGCGAGCTCACAGGGACTACCCGCCCTGCCCGCAACCTGTTCGTGCCGACGCTGCCGCGTCCACCGCAAGCCCGGCTCGCGAACAAGACGACAACGAGATCGCCCCTCAAGGATGAGCCGGGATGGACGACACATACGCTATTTCCGAATTTCGGTAAAGTGGAATATTTTTATGGGGAGGGGTTGACGGAGCGGCGACACAGGGTGGGGAGGTGGCCGAGGGGCGAGCAGCTGACTGCGCTTCTGGTGGCCTGGCAGCTTGGCCAAGCAAGGGACGGAAGCGACGAGGAATACCTTCTCAAAAGGAAGGCATTCTGTAGAGGAAGGCTTGCCTCGACCATCGCCGCAATTCACGGCTCATCCGATGAGCCATCGCCCTTTGTGGATATCGAACTTCACCGAGCCTTCGTCTCGCATTTTCAACAGGAGGGACTGGCAAGCTTCCTCGTTCGCGACATTGGCGCGCTTCATGACTTCGTAGACTTTGAGCGGCTTCTCTCGAAGCGCAATCAGGATATTTTCTCGATCATTCAACACGACGAAACTCCTTCTACCAACAAGCGCGCCAAATCACTGAAAGTACGACAGCTGATCTTCCGTTACGACTCGTTCGACATTCCCCGACTTGCTCTTGATACGGTATCGAAGACGTCCATCTGCCTCGATGGGCATACATTGAACGATGGTGTAAATCATTGCTGGATCGATTGCTGCACGTCCTTGTGGACCTTGGGGCTGGTGGCGAACGTCTTCATTGAGCTTATAGGCGTATGACATGCGCTTACCTCCGAAGTCAGCCACGATTGCTCTAGCGTAGAGCATGCTGTGACGCAATGTAACCATTGCCCTCCCGCTCAGGCTCATAAGGGCAGAAACAGCGCTGCGCGGTCCGACCGTGTCCAACGATGTCCTCGGGCTCGGGACGGGTCTATCGCCCTTTGGAACCACCCCACCAGACGCCTTTGTGCGGCAGCTTTGCCGGTGCGCTGGGACCGTTGGGCTGGACGGCCCTGCACATTTGAGGTCGCCGCCCGCCCGACAAGCGTCTATTGTGGTTCCCGGGACCATTTGAATAGTTCTGGGCAAATCGCTGGTGCAAGGATCGAGCAATGACCAAACGGAAGCGCTCCGCCGAGCAACAGGTCGCGGATGAAGCGGACCGAAAGGCGCAAAATCCAATCGGGGCGCGGCAAACGATAGCGGACAGCCACGCCGATCCGGAGTTTCAGGAGAACCATAGGCGTCTCAGGGCGGAGCGCCTGGCGCGAGATGCCGGGCCGACACGCAAGAATTGACCCGACTTTCGAGAAACGTTTGGATCGAGACAAGATGACAAAAACAATTGGTGAGCACCAACCGCCGAAGCCAATCAGCAAAGCGGAGCGGGAAGCACGCAAGGCCTTCCGCCAAGTCGATGCAGTGAAGGCAATGTCCGAGCACGCGCTCGCCGAGGAGGCCTTCGCTCGGAATCGAGAGCGGCTGAAGGCAGAGCGGCTGGCACGGGAAGCCGCAGCGGGCCCGGTGCCAAAAAAGCAGCCCAAGACGAAGCGCAAGTGAACCCGC
Source organism: Bradyrhizobium sp. GW821-FHT13H05 (assembly GCF_058804065.1). Lineage (NCBI taxonomy): Bacteria > Pseudomonadati > Pseudomonadota > Alphaproteobacteria > Hyphomicrobiales > Nitrobacteraceae > Bradyrhizobium > Bradyrhizobium sp. GW821-FHT13H05. Next base: position 1,681 of record NZ_JBXAPO010000027.1, read on the forward strand.
ACGAACAGCTGCACGACGCCCGGTCAAATTGCACGCGGCGTCTCGGCTGGGCCAAGGTCAAGCGGCCGCTCGTTTTCCAAGGAGGTGGGCGCAGCCCATCAACACGACCGTCAGGACGATGGTCAGGGTTGAGACCGCTGCGATGGTTGGCTCGATCTGATAGAGCAAATCGTCCCACATGCGGCGCGGCAGCGTGACCGCGCCGGAGCCGGATATGAACAGCGCAACGACCAGCTCATCGAACGATGTGATGAAGGCGAACAGGGCGCCGACCAGAACGCCGGGGCGGATCAGCGGCAGCGTGATCTGGAAAAAAGTGCCGATGGGTGTAGCGCCGAGGCTAAGCGCCGCCTGCTCCAGGCGGGGGTCGATGCCCGCGAGGCTGGCGTTCACGCTGGTGACGACGAAGGGCACCGCAAGACAGGTATGGGCGAAGATCAGGCCGGCCGGCGTGCCGACCAAGCCGTAACGGGCGAAGGCGTAGTAGATGCCGATGGCCACGACGATCACCGGCACGATCAACGGCGACAGGATCAGCGCAGAGGCCAGAACGCGGAGTGCTTTGGGCAGGCGGGCGATGCCAAGCGCTGCCAGCGTGCCGAGCAGCGTCGCCAGCACGACCACGGAGGCTGCGACCCAGAGGCTGAGCCAGGTCGAGCGCAACCAATCGTCGCTGCCGAAATAGACACTATACCAGCGCAACCCGAAGGCCGGCGGTGGAAACGTCAGGTAGGTCGCCGAAGAAAACGAGACCACCATCACGACGACGATGGGCAAGGCGAGGAACATGAGGATGAGGCCGACGAGCATCGCCGGCAGCACGCGGGCGACTGTCATCGTGCGCTCGTTCGGAGCGTATGGCCGACACCAGGCAGCCGATAGAAAACCGCGATGATGGCGAGCGCCGTTGCCAGCAACAGGACCGAGAGGGTCGCTGCATAGGCCCAGTTGAGCTGATCGACCTGTTGGGCGATCAGCATCGATAGCGTGATCTCGCGCGTACCGCCGACCATGGCCGGCGTGATGTAGAAGCCCAGCGCCAGCACGAATACCAGCAGCACGCCGGCAGCGACGCCCGGCATGGAGAGCGGCAGCGTTATCTGCCGAAAGGTCGCCCACGGCGTTGCGCCCAGCCCGGACGCCGCGCGCGCCAGCGACGGATCGATCTGTCGGAGCGCATTGGCGATCGGGAGAACCATGTAGGGCAGCAGGATGTGAACCATCGCGATCTGGGTCGCCAGCGGCGTATTGAGGATGCGCAACGGCCGGTCGATCATGCCTGCCGCGAGCAGCGCCTCATTGATGAGGCCGTGCCGGCCCAACAGCACCATCCAGGCGTAGCTGCGGACCAACACGCTGGTCCAGAATGGCAGCAGGACCAGGAACAGGATCACCGGCGCGTAGCGCGGCGCGCGCACCAGCGAGAGAGCGACAGGATAGCCCAGCAGCAGCGCCCCCGCCGTGACGGTCAACGACGTGTAAAGCGTGTTCGTGAAGACTTTCAGGAACACCGTGTCGCCCGTCAGGGAGGCATAATGCGACAGCGTCCAGCTGGGATCGTTGACGCTGCGCATCAACATCGACAGCACCGGCAATGCATAGAACACGAGCATGAACAGCAGAAGCGGCGCCGCCAGCAGCAGCGGCATGACCGGCCGCCAGGACAGCCGCCAGGGCAGCCGCACGCCGCTCTGCCGCGTGGCGGCCAGTCCTTCGAAACGGATTTCGACCCCCTCAGACAAGGATCGTATCCGCGACCGACCAGGCGATCTCCGTCCGCTCGCCGACCGCGCGGCGCCGGATCGCCGCACTCGACGGTTCTTTCAGCACCATCGCGGTGCCGTCGCGTGCCTGCAACATGTAGCGGCAGCGTTCACCGGCAAACACCGCTTCGGTCACGGTGACGCTGAGACGGTTCTGCGGCGCGGTCGAAGCAAAGGCGCCGTCGGCGAAGCGGATACGCTCAGGACGCGTCGTCAGCATGACCTTCTCGCCGGTGGCGGGCCGGCCGGGACACAAGGCACGGACGATGGCCCCTTCGCACTCGGCCACCACGACATCGTCCTCGACGCCGCGCACGATGGCCGGGAGGAAATTCGACTCGCCGAGGAAGGAGGCGACGAAACGGCTGCCCGGCCGGTCATACAGATCCTCGGGCCGTCCGACCTGCGCCACCAGTCCTCCATTCATGACGGCGATACGGTCCGACATGGTGAGAGCCTCCTCCTGGTCGTGGGTGACATAGATGAAGGTGATGCCAAGATCGGCATGAAGGCGGCGCATCTCCAGCTGCAGATTCTCGCGGAGCTGCTTGTCGAGCGCGCCCAAGGGCTCGTCCATCAGAAGAAGGCGCGGCTTGAACACGATGGCGCGCGCGAGCGCGACCCGCTGTTGCTGGCCACCGGACAATTGGCGCGGATAGCGCTCACCATGGTCGGGCAATTGCATCAGCGCCAGCGCCTCGCGGACCAGCTTTTCCCGCTCGGCCTTGCCGACGCCGCGCTGCTTCAGCGGAAATCCGATATTGTCGGCAGCGGTGAGATGAGGAAACAGAGCGTAGTTCTGGAACACCATGCCGATGTTGCGGCGATAGGGCGGCATGGCGACGACCGACTTCCCGTCGATGGCGATGTCACCGCCGGTCGGCGTCTCGAAGCCGGCGATCATCATCAAGGTCGTCGACTTGCCGGATCCGCTCGGTCCCAGCAGCGTCAGGAACTCGCCGGAGAGAATGTCCAGCGAAACGCCGGCCACCGCGGCCACGCGATCATAGCGCCGTTCCAGGTTGCTGAGCGATACCGACGCGCCGCGGCCAGCCCCGGTCATCGTCGTCAGCTCAGCAGCCATTTGTTGAAGCGACCAACAACCGTGTCGCGATTGTCGATCCACCAATCATAGTCATAGTTCACGAGCTGCGATTTGATGGCGGGAGCGCTGGGCAGCACGGCCAGCCGTTCCGGCGGGATGTAGTCGTTCGACTTGGCGTTGACCTGACCATAGGGGATTCCGAAGGCGATGCGCGCCTGGGGGATCGCCATGGTCGAATAGGCTACGAACTTCATCGCATTCGTGGCGTTCTTGGCGCCCTTGGGGATGCCCCAGGCGTCACGCTTCATCAGCCCCTGATTCCAGCATATTGCGGCGGGAACGTTCGCCGCCTGCAGCGCAGCCATGCGACCGTTCCAGACGGTTGTCATGGCGACCTCGCGGTCGGTCAGAAGCTGGACCGGCACGGCGCCGGTGTCCCACCATTTGACGACCGCCTTCTTGATCCCCTCGTAGCTTGCGAAAGCCTTATCGATATCGAGCGGATAGAGCTTGTCGGCCGGCACGCCGGCCGCCATCAGGGCGAATTCCATCTCGGGCCAGCCGCCGGCGCCGGTGCCGCCCATGGCCCGGTCGCCGGGAAATTTCTTGGTGTCCCAGAAGTCTGCCCAGCCTTTGGGCGCGTCGCCCTTGAAGGCGTCGGTCCGATAGCCAATCACCTGCGCCCACACCAGCATCTCGAGTCCGTATTCGAAGCGGTAGGCGGCGCCGACACCGTCGTCGACCAGGGAATAGTCGATCTTCTCGAAATAGTCGCCTTGCTTCTGCAGGTTCATGATCGAGCCGCGGCTGAGCTGGGCGATGTCCCATTCGACATTGCCGGTCTCGACCATGGCCTTGATCTTGGTCGGGTTGGTGCCGGGAAAGGCATGCACCTTGATGCCGGACAACCTCTCGAACGGCTCGAAATAAGCCTTTTGCTGGGTCTCCTGCATCGTGCCGCCGAAGGTGGCGATGCGAACCTCGCCGCTGCCCTTCAGGATGTCGGGGATCGTGGTCTGCTCCGGCCACGCCGCCTCGGCGTGACCAGGGCGGATGAACGGCGCCGCAAGGCCTGCGCCCAGCAGACCGATTGCCGTGCGGCGATTGAATTTGGTCGGAGAACGATGATCGCGCATGACGGCTTTCTGCCTTCCTGCTTGGGGTGATCAGTACGCCAGAAGATTGTCGCGGAAGTGCTTGTGCTCGTAGGCTTTGCGCATCAGGCCGCGATCCTGCAGCGCCGGCACCAACCCGTCCTCGATCTCGGCGAGTGTGCGGCGGTTGACGTTGGGCATCGAGAACAGGAATCCGTCGCCGCCGACGTCCTGCATCACCTCGCCCATCTGTGCGGCGACGGCGTCGGGTGTGCCGCAGAGCTCGACCGACAGGTCGACCGCATTGAAGCTCGCCATCGTCTCCCGGATCGAGCGCCCTTTCGCCATCAGGCGGTACTGCTCGAGATTCTGCTGATGGCCGTTGGTGGTCACATCGTCGGGCAGCGGCTTTTCGAGATCGAACTTGCCGAAGTCGATATTGGTCACCTTGCCGAAATGCGCGAGCCGCTCGTCGATGCGTTCCATCGCGATGGCGGCCCGCCTCTTCTTGCGCTCCTGGGCATCCTGCATGGTGTCGCCGAGGATCGGGTTGATGAGATAGAGCACCTTGCAATCGGAAGGTTTGCGGCCGCATGCGATCATGTGCTTGTGGACGTCGTCGCGGTAGGAGCGCATCGCCTCGATACCCTTGACGTGGACCACGATGGTGTCGGCATGGGCGGCGGCGAATTTGCGTCCGCGCGGCGAGCCGCCGGCCTGGGCGATCACGGGCCGGCCCTGCGGCGCCGGCCCCGAGTTGAGCGGGCCGCGCGTCTTGTAATACTTGCCGCTGTAATTGACGGCGTGGACCTTGGTGGGATCGACCAGCACGCCGCTCTTGCGGTCGGCGATGATGGCGCCCGGCTCCCACGAATCCCACAGGCCATTGCAGACCTCCATGTATTCGTCAGCCATGTCATAGCGCAGATCGTGCTCCGGCATGCCCGGCATGCCGAAGTTCATGGCCGCGAAGTCCGAACTGCCGGTGACGGCATTCCAGCCGATGCGCCCGCCCGACACCTGGTCGAGCGTCGCCACCAGGCGGGAGAGCAGATAGGGATGATAGGCGTATGTTCCAAAAGTAGGCACGATGCCGATGCGCGATGTCACCTGCGTCATCAGCGCCGCCACCACTGACGGATCCTGACGCGGCACCGCGATGCCGTTCTTGAGATAGATGTCGGTCGAGCCACCGAAGCTCTCGCCGACATAGGACGAATCTTCGAGCAGGATGTAGTCGAAGCAGGCGCGCTCGAGCGCGCGCGCCGCGTTCAGGAACAGCTCAGGCTCCATCCAGGTCTGGCCGATATGTCCGGTCCAGGACTCGCCCCAGGCCTGCACGCTCGATCCCTGAAGGAACCAGGCCAAGTGAAATGGTTTGGTGGGCATCTCGGCTCCATGACCACGATCAAGTTTCAGGATCGACCGAATGAACTAAGCAAGTACTGTGCCGACCTCCTATGCGCTGTCGTCGTGGAGGCTGGTAACAGCACTCCGGTCGAAATGGCGCGGTGCGCCTCACGTCGAGTAGAAATTGCATGCGACACAGCGACCGAGACAGGTGATATCGTCTCCGCTCGCTCACTATTTCGCAGGCGACGCTCTTCGCAGCATCCCTTGGCGATGGCGACCCGAAACGAGACGTTGCCCACGCCGGGGTAGACCCGATTCTGACTGGCACTTCTTTGCTCTGTGCCAGGCATACGGATCCCGTGCCGCTTACGACTGCAAGAGCAAGTAGCAACCGCATTGCCTGCATTGGTTTCGCTCGCAGCCGCAGTTCTGCGGATTTTGTTCTTGCGCGCTCACTCCGGCAGCTTTCCCCCGCGATCGCGTAACCCAACGCCCCGCCGGTGAACGAGATATCGACCGCAAAAGCGGCAAGACGACAAAAAAGCGCGCCGCCGACTGTCAATATAATGGACAGTAAGTGGCGATAAGTTAAACTATATTGACAAAATCTGCGCCGCTACTAAAGGAGATCGTCATGCAGGCCAAACGCAACACCGGCGCAAAGCCACGAAAGAATCAGGCGCCTCCATCCGCGCGGCTTCAGCGTTTCTCGGACGCGCCGGGACAATCGGACGCAGCGTTCGCGACCACGCTTGCGAAAGGGCTTGCGGTACTCGAAGCTTTCGCGGCCGAGAGCACCCGTCTCGGTAACAGCGAAATAGCGCAGCGCACCGGGCTTTCGCGTCCTACCGTGGCGCGACTGACTCACACGCTCGCCGAACTCGGTTATCTCGCTTATGAGCCGCAACGCGCGAAGTTTCGCCTTTGGGCCCGCGCGCTGACGGTGGCGCATCCGCTGCTGGCCAGCATGAAAGTGCGCCAGACCGCTCGGCCGCTCATGCAGGAGCTCGCCAATAGCGTTCGCGGCACGGTTTCGATCGGTCTGCTGGACGGCACCAACCTCATCTACGTCGAAAGCGCGCGGGCTGGCGAAACGGCCGCGCATACGCCGGACATCGGCTCGACGATCCCTCTGCCCCGGGCGGCCATGGGGCGCGCGCTGTTGTCGATGCTCGAGACGCACGAGCTGGCATCCGTTGAAACGCGATTTGCCGCCGAGCTTCCGGAGACATGGGACGCCTATCGCGACAACGTACGCGCGGGTCTCCGCCAATGTGCGGAGCGTGGATTTTGCGTCTCGTACGGCGATTGGGTGAGTGAAGTCCACGCGGCGGCGGTGCCGCTGTTCCGCGATCCCGATTTCGGCCAGGCATGCTTTGCCATCAATTGCGGGCTTCAAGCCTTCCGGCTGCGCGCGGGCGAACTGGAGGCGGAAATTGGTCCGCGCCTCGTACTACTCGCCCAAGCCATTCGTAATATGTCCGGCCCCGACGACACTGCTAGCCTCGCCAACGAAACCCGCCACTCGAGGCCGTTACTCAAGGTTGGTCAATGATCCGCGATGCGACAGGGTTTGAACGTTTGCTGGCCGACGTGCGTGATTTCGTCCGGACGGTCGCCATTCCGAACGAGGATCGCGTCGAACGAGACGACCGCGTTCCGGACGAGATCGTTGAAGAAATGCGCCGCCGTGGTTATTTCGGTTGGTCAATCCCCGAAGCCTATGGCGGCGCGGGCCTGACGACCGAAGAGCTTGCGTTGGCAAACATAGAGCTGTCGCAATGCTCTGTCGCCTATCGTGCGCGCGTCGGCATGAATACCGGCGTCGGTGCAGAGGCCCTGGTGCAGGATGCCAGTGAGGAAATCAAACGCAAATATCTGCCCCGGCTGGCTTCCGGCGAACTGACCGGAGCGCTGGCGCTTACGGAGGTGGAGGCAGGTTCCGAGGCGAGCGCGCTGACATCGAGCGGGACGGCGTTGCCGAACGGATATTTCCGGCTCAACGGGCACAAGCGGTACATCACGCTCGCGCCGATCGCCGATTTGTTCACCGTGTTCGTACGGACCGAACCGGACAGCAAGAAGTCCGACGGTGTTACCGCGTTCCTGGTGGAGCGCGGTGCGGAAGGATTCAGCACGTCCGGATCGACGCCGAAAATGGGACAGGAAGGCGCGCCCATCGGCGAGGTCTTCCTGAAGGACTGCATCGTCCATGAATCGGCGATCATCGGCAGACGCGGCGGCGGTTTTCGTACCGTGCTCAAGGCGTTGAACAAACAACGCATCAACCTGTCGGCCTTGTCGACCGGCCCCGCGATCCGGCTGCTCGACGAAGCCATTTCCTACGCCAAGAGCCGACGGCAGTTCGACCGCGCCATTGGCGAATTCCAGCTTATCCAGGCCATGCTCGCCGATTGCAAGGTCGAGATCGAGGCAGCGCGGGCCCTTATCCTTGAAACCGCACGCAAGCGCGATCGTGGCGAGGACGTCACGATGGACGTCTCCCTTTGCAAGTATTTCTCCACCGAGGTGTGCGGCCGCGTCGCCGATCGCGTGGTCCAGATCTTCGGCGGGCAAGGCTACGTCAAGGAAAGAGGCATCGAGCGCTTCTACCGGGATGTTCGCGCGTTTCGCATCTACGAAGGCACCAGCCAGATCCATCAGTTGAACATCGCGCGGCTGTTGCTGCGCGATGGCAAGGAGGCAAGATGAGCGGGCCGCTGGCAGGTCTCCGTGTTCTCGATCTCGCGACGATCGTCGCCGCTCCGCTTGCGGCGACGCTGCTGGCGGACTATGGCGCGGACGTCCTCAAGGTCGAACTTCCGGGTGCCGGCGATGGCGCGCGTGGATTCGGGCCCTTCAAGGATGGCAAGTCCTTGTGGTGGAAAGTCATCAATCGCAACAAGAGTTTTCTCAGCCTCGATCTGCGCAAACCTGAAGGCGTGGAGATCCTCAAACGTCTGTTGCCGCGGTTCGATGTTCTTGTCGAGAATTTTCGGCCCGGCACGCTTGATCGCTGGGGTCTGACCAGGGAGGTACTCTGGGAGATTCAGCCGCGTCTCGTTATCCTTCGCACCACCGGATATGGACAAGATGGCCCTTATCGGAACCGGCCGGCCTTTGCGCGGGTATTCGAGGCGATGGCCGGGCTGACCTACATCACCGGCGAGTCCCATGGCCAGCCGATGCACGCGGGCTATCCCATTGGGGACGCGCTTGGCGGACTTTTCGGCGCGATCGGGATACTGGCAGCGTGCTGGAAACGGGCGAAGGATCCCACGGCGGGCGGTGAGGAAATCGATCTGTCGTTATGCGAAGCGACGCTTCGCATCCTCGAATTCCTGCCGATCGAGTTCGATCAACTCGGCGTGGTGCGGCAACGCTCGGGAAATCTGAACCAATATTCCGCGCCTTCGAACGTGTACCGCACAATGGACGGTCACTGGGTCACGCTGTCCGGCTCGACCAACGCAATGTTCGCCAATAATTGCCGGGCGATCGAACGCGCGGATCTGATCGAGGACCCGCGGTTTCGGAACAACGGTGCACGTTGCGAGCATGCGGCCGAGCTGAACGCGATCTTCTCGGACTGGTGTGCCGCGCACGATCTCGCGGACACTCTCGACGCCTTCGAGCGGGCGCAGGGCACGCTCGCCCCGATCAATTCCATCGACCAGATATTCTCCGATCCGCAGATGATCGCGCGCGATGCGATCACGCGCGTGCCCGACGACGACTTCGGCAGCGTCCGGATGCAGAACGTCGTGCCGCGCTTCGTGGGGGACGGCGGCGGGGTTAGGCATGCCGCGCGCGACCTCGGGCACGACAACGAACGAATCCTCGGCGAATGGCTGGGGATCTCGGCGGCTGAGCAAGACCGATTGAGGCGCCTTAAGGTGATCTGATCAGTTCAAATCAAGGAACGGCACAAAAATACAGCCGTCCTAGGGGAGGAATTCATGGCTGAAGTCGTTGGTGACGCCGTCTCGGCGCGACTCTATCGCAAGATATCCTGGCGGCTCATTCCTTTCATTCTGCTGCTCTATCTCATTTGCTATGTCGATCGCGTGAACATAGGGTTCGCCAAGCTCCAGTTCCTTTCGGATCTCGGGCTGAACGACGCGCATTTCGGTTTTGCGACGGGACTGTTCTTCGTTACCTACAGCCTGTTCGATATTCCCAGCAACCTGATGCTCGATCGTATCGGCGTACGCAAGACGTTGCTGCGGATCATGGCCCTGTGGGGCGTGCTCACCGCGATGCAGATGTTCATCCGCAGTGCAGGCGAACTCTACGTCTTGCGCCTGCTGTTCGGCGCGGCTGAGGCGGGCTTCATTCCGGGCATCATGCTCTATCTCACCTACTGGTTTCCTGATCGCTACAAGGGGCGCGTGACCAGCCTTTTTCTGATGGGCATTCCGCTTGCCGGGATCGTCGGCGGCCCGTTGTCCGGCCTGATCATGGAGCATTTCGACGGCGTCTACGGCCTGCGTGGCTGGCAATGGTTGTTCCTGCTGGAGGGATTGCCGGCCATTGTCCTCGGGGTTGTGGCTTATTTCTATCTCGATGACGCGCCCGCGAAAGCAAGCTGGTTGAACGACGACGAAAGGAAAGTGCTGCGGCGCGATTTCGAACTCGACCGATCCGCCAATCCGAAGGGGAAACAACACAGCTTCCTGGCCGTGCTGCGCGACCCCATGATTTACGCCCTCGCTGCGATGAATTTCTGCGTCAATTGCGGAACTAACGCCGTGAGCTTCTGGACGCCAACTTTGCTCAAGGGGGTCGGCATGACCGGTTTTGGCGGTATCGGCTGGCTGACCGGGTTGATTTCGGCGATTTCGGCTATCGCCATGATCGCGGTCGGACGGCATTCCGATCGGATGTTGGAGCGACGCTGGCACTTTGCGGCATGTGGGGCTCTCGGCGCCGCCGGATTCCTCGCATTGCCGTTGGGCGCAAACAGCCTTCCGCTGACAGCGATCCTTCTGACATGCGCCGCGATCGGGAACTTTTGCGTGCTCGCCGTCTACTGGACAATTCCGATGTCGTACCTCGGTGGGAAGGGCGCTGCCGGCGGGATCGCTGCAGCGAGCATGGTCGGCGCGATCGGTAGTGGCGTGAGTCCATCGATCATCGGCTGGCTCAAGGTACAGACCGGGAGTTTGTACGCTGGATTGGCGGTTGTTGCGCTTATCGTACTTGCCGGAGTCGTTCTGGCTCTTGCCGCGCTCCCCGCAAATGCCTCTTCAAGAACGCAAGTCGCAACGATCTGATCCACAGCGCTCGCTTTCGAAGGAGTCCGAGCCCACATCAAGAGATGTTGCCTTCAGAGCCTGGCGCTCGGCTGGCGTACGGTCGACGTCGCGCACGAGGTGCGCGACGTCGACTTCCGGGGTATTATGTCCGTGACCAAGGACGCTGGTACGGAGGTTCCCTTTACCCGTGTCCACGTCTAACGAAGGCGGCTGCAGATTTTCGCAGCAGAGATGCCGGCAATGCGACCCAGCACCGTCGCCGTCAGCAGGCCATTGCCCGAAAGATATCCGCTGGCCTGCGCCCCGGAAACTCCGGCCGCCGCGCCGCCCGCGGCAAAAAGGTTGGGCAATGGCTGGGCATCCCGGTCGAGCACCCGCGCGTGACGATCGACGGCAAGACCTCCCTGGGTGTGAAAAAGCGCACCCGTCACACGAACAGCCTTGAAGGGCGGCGACAGCGGCGCGACGCCGGCAAAATTCCGCCCGAATGCGTCGGTGTCGCCGCTTTGCTTGAGACGTGCGACCGTCGCGAAAGTTTCCCCGAGGGCATCGGCTGGCAATTTAAGACGCGCTGCCAACGCCGCGATGCTGTCAGCCTCGATCACCGCGCCGCTCGCCTCGGCGCGCCTGAAATCCTCGAACTGGCGTGCGATGATTGCAATTCGCTCGTCAAAAATACTGAATGCAATCGACTCCGGCTCGGCAATGACCGCAGCTGCCTGCTCGGAATAGCCAAGGCTCTCGTTCGAGAAGCGGCGGCCGTTTGCGTTGACCTGAAAGCCCCCTTCCATGATCGTGGCCCAGGTCATCAGAATGCCATGGGGATGTGCCACCGATCCGTGGCCCTGATAGCCGGACATATGGAGGAGTTTTGCGCCCAGCGCTTCGCCCCAGAGCACGGCATCGCCGCGATTGCCCGGATGACCGAAATAGAGCGCGCCCTGCATCTCCGGGATGTGTTGCGCAACCAGCGCCGGATTGCCGCCATATCCGTTGCAGGCGAGGATCAAGGTATCGCACCCGATCGCGTCCCGTGTTCCATCCGGTCGCGTTATCTCAAGCCCGTGAATGCGACGCTCGGCATCGCTAAAGAGCCCAGTGACGGTCGCTTGCACCATCAACGGCAAGCCAGCCTCCTCGACCGCCTGCCGCAGACGATCGATCAACTCGGCGCCGGATCGGCTCGGCAGGCCATGCATCCGGCGCGCCGCATGGCCCGGATAGTCGAAATCATGCACCACGGAAAACGGCAGGCCATAGCGATCGGCAAGCCATTCGACCGTAGGACCAGATTGCGCTGTGACGAGATCGACGATCGCATCATCGGCCTCTCCATGTGCCTTCTTGCGGATATCAGCAGCAAAGAGCTCCGGCGTATCGACGATGCCGTGCAATTTCTGAAAGCGCGTTGCCGCAGCCGGTATCAGCCCGGCCGATAAAGCGGTCGAACCGCGCGGAAGGGGATCACGCTCGAAAATCGCGACCTCCGCGCCGGCCTCGTGGGCAGCGAGCGCGGCGCAAAGACCCGCCGCCCCGCCCCCGACGACAAGAACGGAGATGGTTGTCTCGAAACCCTCGGACGGAACCGGCTTGATGGTCACCGCTTCGTCTCCGCCATCATGTCGGCGATGGTTGCGACCCGGGCAACCGGCTTCAATGCCGCGATGGCGGTCTGGTGGGTGGCATCGTCGAAGGCGGCGCAGCCGTCGGACAGCACGACGGCTTCGATATCCCGCACATGCGCATCGCGCACCGTCGACGCCACGCCACCATTGGTGACGATGCCGCCGACGACCAGCCTGTCGATTGAACACTTCCGTAGCAGCCATTCAAGCCGCGTCATGTAGAACGCCGAATAGGCGATCTTTTCGATCTGCAGGTCCGAAGGCGCCAATTCATCGACGAGCGCGTGGCCCCAGCTGCCCGGCGCGAAATCGCCCTTGCACAGGAATGGCCGCAGCGCCTTCAGATGCGGCGAGATCAGCGGTTCGCTATCTTTGCCAGGGACCAGCGTGAAATGCGTCGAGATGATCCAGCCACCCGCAGCGCGAAAGGCGTCAGCGAGCGGCTTCAGCTTCAAAGGCAGCGCTGCAATCGAAGCTGCGCCCTGCCCGCCTCGCGCATACGCGCCGTCGGGATGCAGGAAGTCATTCTGCAGATCGACGATCAGCAATGCTGTGCGCGTTATCGGAACCGGACCACCACTCATGTCGGTTGCCTTTCGATGATGATGTTGCCGAGCGCGTCGACGCGCGCCACCAGGCCAGGTTCAACCACGGTGGTGGCGTCGCCTTGCTCCAGGATCGCCGGACCGGAAATGACCGTACCGATCGGCAGTTCGAGCCGCGACCAGATCGAGGTCCGATGCCAGGCGCCGTCGAACCAGACATTGCGGTCCTCGAGTTTCGCCTTGTCGATCGATGCATCGGCAGACGGTGCCAGTGCGGCGAGGTCGAAATGTGGCCGCCGGCCGATGGCGGCGGTACGTAGCGTCACGATCTTGACCGGAATGCCAGGCAATTTGCGGCTGAACTGCGCCTGATAGGAAGCCTCGAAGGCCTGTCTGATCATCCCGGCATCGATACCGGTGGTGGTGTCGCCGAAAGCGACCGGCAGCGTCACCCCGATAGTGTGGGTTTGCCCGACATAGTGCATATCGAGTTCGTAGATCACATCGATGCGGTCGACCTGGACGCCCGCCGATGCGACGACGGCATGCGCCGCCTTGCCTTCCGCGATCATCCGCTGGTCCAGCCTCCTTGCGTCGAGACCTTCCAGCATCAAATTGACGGTCTGCACCTGGTCGTGCCGGAGATCGGCGATGACGCAGCCGAGCGCCGACGTGATGCCCGGAAAGCGCGGCACCAAAGCCAGCTTCAGCCCCACCTCACGCAGCAGCGCGCCCGCATGAAGCGCGCCGCCGCCACCGAACGGCATGACGGCGAAATTGCCGGGGTCATGACCGCGTTCGATCGACACCAGCCGGATCGCGCCGGCCATGCGGGCATTGGCGATCCGCACGATGGCTTCCGCGGCCGCCATCGCATCCAGCCCCAGCGGGTCCCCGACATGGCGGAGAATTGCCGCTTTCGCCGCCTCGACATCCAGTCGCGCGAGCTTGCCCCCGATCGGCCTCTCGGCGTTGATGCGGCCGAGCACCACATTGGCATCGGTCAGTGTCGGCCGATCATTGCCTGCCCCGTAGCTGACCGGCCCCGGCACCGAGCCGGCGCTTTCCGGACCGACCTGCAGCAATCCACCGCGATCGACATGCGCGATCGAACCGCCGCCGGCGCCGATCGTCGTGATCTCGATCATCGGCGTGCGGATCACCAATCCGAAATCGATCGTGGTCTGCGCCGCAAGCGAGGCCTGGCCGCCGGCGATCAGGGACACGTCGAAAGAGGTGCCGCCGAGGTCGCCGGTGATGACATTGTCAAAACCGGCGGCGCGGGCAATGGCCCCGGCAGCGATCACGCCGGCGGCGGGGCCGGACAGCGCGGTGCGCACCGGGAATTTTCGTGCCATCGCCGTCGACATGACGCCGCCATTCGACTGCACGATATGAAACTGCCCTTTGAAGCCTTCACCGCTCAGAGCATCCTGCAGCTTGCCGAGATAACGCCCAACAAGCGGCTGCAGATAGGCATTGAGCGCCGTCGTGGAGGTTCGTTCGAACTCCCGGATCTCGGGCAGGATTTCGCTGGAAGCAACCACGTCGTCATTGGGCCAGACCGCGCGTGCGGCAGCGAGCGCAGCGCGTTCATTGGCCGGATTGGCATAGGCATTGATGAAGACGATCGCGAGCGCCTCGGCTCCCGCCGCCAGCAATTTGCGCGCCTGCGCCTGAATTTCTGCGGGATCGACGGCCGTGCGAATGCTGCCGTCCGCCAATACCCGCTCGTCGACTTCAAGGCGCATGTCGCGATCGACCACCGGCACAAAATCGCCCCACAGGCCCCAGGTATGCGGCCGGTCGCGACGGCGCATTTCCAGCACATCGCGGAATCCCGCGGTCGTGATCAGGCCGATGCGTGCGCCCTTGCGCTCCAGCAAGGCATTGGTACCGACCGTCGTGCCGTGCACGATCGCGCCGAAGTCGCTGATCTGCCCGAGCGCCTTAAGACCGAGCAGAAACCCTTCAGCCTCGTTGCCACGCTGCGAGGGCACCTTGACGGTGCGGAATTGGGCGCGGTCCTCGTCATAGAAGAACAGATCGGTAAAAGTTCCGCCGACATCGACGCCAATGATCGAGGAGCCGCTCATGACTTCACTCCGGACGCCACGGCATCCGTGCTGACATAGCCAAGGCGAAGGTCGCGCTCGACCTTCGCCGGATCGCGACTGACAACAGAGCCGAATCCGCCGCCGCCGGGCGTTTCAAGCCGGACCCGCTGTCCCTTCGCGATCTTCACGTCAGTAATCTTTGACGCCAGCGGCGGTGACGACTTGCCGCCCGGCGTGTCGAAGACGAAGCGGTTCAGCGCCGCTGCACCGCCGCCATTGACGCCGAACGGCGCGAACTTGCCCCGCTCCCCCAGCAGGAACACGTCGGCGCCGGTCTCGCCGAGCGCTTCGATCTCGTAGATGGCGCCGAGGCCGCCGCGATGCTGGCCGATCCCGGCACTGTCCGGACGCAGCGCCCATTGCGTGAACATGACCGGATAGGAAGCTTCCAGGATCTCGACGGGCGGGATCGTCGCCATCGAAATCGGATTGTTGCCGTGGTTCAATCCATCGCTGAGGGGGTTGCCGCCGAGCCCGCCGCCGAAAAACGAGAACATCACCCAGCGCGAGCCGTCATTGCGATACCCAGCGAGCGACAAGGCGTTGATGGTGCCGAACGGTGCCGCCATGGCGCGATCCGGCGCGGCGATGGCGATGGCGCCGAACACGACGCCGATGACGCGCAGGATGGTTTCGGTGTAGCCGCCGACCGGACGCGGCGCCTTGACGCCGAGCAGGGTCGTCTCAGGAATGATGAAGGTGATCGGCTCGAGACAACCGGCATTGGCGGGCACGTCGGTAAAGACGTGCTTGAGCGCCACGTAACAGCAGGCGGCGGCGGTCGCATAGGCGATGTTGAGCGGGCCGGCGCAGGGCGGCGACGACCGGGAGAAATCCAGCACCATGGTCTCACCGGCGATGGTGAGATCAAGCGCGATCTTCAGCGGCTCGTCGGTGACGCCGTCATTGTCGAGAAAGTCCTCGAAACTGTAGACACCGTCGGGCAGGGCGCGGAGATTCTCGCGCATCAACGCCGACGCCCTGCGGGTGAAGACATCAAGCGCCGCCGAAATCGTGTCCTCGCCATAGTCGTCAAGCAGGCTGGCAAGGCGGCGTTCGCCGAGCGCCAGAGCATTGAGCTGCCCGTTCAGATCGCCGAAATTCGATGTCGGCACGCGGCTGTTGGCGGCAAGGATATCGATCATGTCTTCGTTGATCACGCCAGCGCGAAACAGTTTTATCGGCGGAAACCGCACACCCTCCTGAAAGCTTTCGGTGGCGCGGGAATTGAAGCCGCCAGGCACATTGCCTCCGATGTCCAGCCAATGGCCAACCGAGGCGATCCAGCAGAACACCCGATCGTTGCGGTAGATCGGCCTGACCAGCCGGAAGTCGTTGAGATGCGTACCCCCCTCATAGGGGTCGTTGAACAGGAATGTATCGCCGGGCTGCAGATGATCACGGCCGGAAGCAGCATCGCGCGTGACCTTGTCGATCACGGCTTTGACGGCAAAAGCCATCGCGCCGACAAAGATCGGCAGGCCGGTGGTCCCTTGAACCAAGGTCGCGCCGGTCTCGGCGTGATAGAGGCCATGACAGGCATCGCGGGCCTCGGCGATGATCGGATTGAAAGCAGAACGATAGAGCGTGGCGTCCATCTCGTCGGCGATCTGCTCCAGACGGCCCTTGAGCACAGCCAGGGTTACGGGGTCGATCGTCTTGGTCATCTGTGCCGCCATCACCTGGTTTTGTCGCCGGGGCCGTTCGCCGGGAATTCGTAGCTCTGCCCGAGTTCCAGCATCTGCGGCGTGCCGATGATTTCATTCAGCGCGTCGAAATCGAACATGTCGTTGCGAAAGGCTTCGGTGGTGCCGTCGCGCGCGAGGGTCTCGTAAAAGGCTTTGGCCGCCTTGGCGACCGCACGAACGATGCCGCCTGGAAAGATCACCAGCGAAAAGCCCAGCGCCAGCAGCTTGTCCTTGCCGAGGATGGGTGTCTGGCCGCCTTCGACCATGTTAGCCATCAAGGGCAGCCGGTCGCCAAGTCTCTGTGAGATAGCCCGAAGCTGCGCCTCGTTGCGCGGCGCTTCGACGAACAGCACGTCCGCGCCGGCTTCGGCATACCGCCCGGCGCGTTCGACGGCCTGCTCAAAGCCTTCGACCGCCACCGCGTCGGTTCGCGCGATCACCAGGGTTTCGTTGCTGAGGCGCGCGTCGGTCGCCGCCCTGATCTTGCCGACCATCTCCGTCGTCGGAATGAGACTCTTGTCCTGCAGGTGACCGCAGCGCTTTGGGAAGGTCTGGTCCTCGAGCTGGATCGCGGTGGCGCCGGCGCGCTCGAACAAACGCATGGTGCGCTGGACGTTGAGGGCATTGCCGTAGCCGGTATCGGCATCGACGATCAAAGGCGTGGTGACGCGATCGCGGATCAGGCTCAGCGTCTCGGCCACCTCCGACATGGTCACGAGCCCGATGTCGGGGCGCCCGAGCCGGGTGTAGGCGATGCTTGCGCCGGACAGATAAAGCGCCCGAAACCCCGCATCGGTTGCCAGCGAAGCGGTCAAGGCATCGTAAACACCGGAAGCCAGCACGATGTCCGGCCCGTGCAACATGGTCTTGAGAGACGTTTGATCAGACATCATGCCCTCCCCGATCACGCGGCAAGCAGACGCGATAGGGCGGCAAGGTCAGGCGCACGGTCCAGATCCTCGACCGCCTCAAGAATTGATGAACAATGCGCGCTGCTCCAGACCGATCCTGCGACCTCGCGGAACTTGTCCCGGACTTCCTCCGCGCTGTAGGGGTCTTCGGTATCGCCCTTGTTGGTGTAAGCTTCGGCGCTGAGAATTCGGCCATCGACCAACGTGATTTGCACGCGCGCCGGCCGAAGACCCGGCAGCATCGCGGTAAGCGCCTTGTCCTCGCGCACCGTAACACGCCCCGCCAAAGCGAGCGTCACGGCATCGCGCCGCGCATCGTCGCGAAAGGCAGCGATCGAGGCCGCGCCATTGACAATCGTCGTCGCCAGCGAAAACGGCAGCGAGAACTTGGCCGCCAGCATGTTGCGGGGCTGCTGACCATCGAGCTGCGCTGCCCAGATGTAGGTATCGACCTCGATTCGATCGATATTATCCGGCTTCAGATCGGAGCCGGCCTCGGCAACGAGACTTTGCAGCGCGTCGAGCGCGCCGTGGTTATAGCGGCAGGCGGCGTGGCGCTTGAAATAGTTGCGCGCGATCTCCCACCGCGAGCCGAGATCGGCAATCATCTCCTCAGGCTGGAACTGATCGGCGATGACGGTGCCGTAGATCGTGCCGATGCCATCCGCCTCGCCGATAAATCCGGCATCCACCATCTCCCAGGCGCGCAGGCCGATTTCGTTCGAGAAGCCGGCGAAGCTGTTGCGCACGGTGCCGCCTTCCAGCATGGTCCGGCGGCTTGTCGCCAGCCCGAGTGTCGATGAGACGTTGATCACTTCGGCCATCTGCTCGCGAGTCGCGGCACGCAGTTTGGCAACGGCCACCGCAGCGCCCACCGTGCCCCAGGTGCCATGCGGGTGCATCGTCACGCGCAGCTTCGATGCGATGCCGATGCGCGAACCGATTTCGTAGCCGAGCGCAATGGCCAGCAACACATCCGCACCGCTGCTGCCAAGCTCTTCGGCAGCCGCCAGGACGGCTGGCACAACATGGATCCCGGGATGGCCGCGCGCGAACTGATTGCCTTCGTCGATCTCCAGCATGGTGCCGGCGGTGCCGTTCAGGAAGGCCGCGAGACCGGCCGTAGCACGACGGCCGGCGCCGATCACAGGAGCAGCATCGTCAGCGGACGTACGGCAGAGACGTGCCGTCAGGCGTTGCATCTCCGGCTCCTGCGCACCCGCGGCGATCGCCCCGATGCAGTCAAACAGCACTTGCTTGGTGCGCGCCACGACATCCCCGGGAAGCTGCTCCGCCGTCACCGTTGCGGCGAAGTCGGCCCATCGATGCAGCCATTGTGGCCTCGTGGTTTGGAGGGAAGCATTTTGCAACATCATCACATTCCCAAATAGGTCTTGGCCAATTCACTGTTTCCGGCCAGTTCGGCTCCGGTCCCGGACAGCACCAGGCAGCCGTGCTCCATCACGTGGGCGGCATCGGCGAGCTCCAGCGACTGCATGACGTTTTGCTCGACGAGAAGGATCGTCAGTCCGACTTCATTCAAGCGACCGATCAGCGTGAACATCTCCTCGACCAGACGCGGCGCCAGCCCGAGCGAAGGCTCGTCCAGAATGAGAAGCCTTGGTTGCCCCATCATGCCCCGGCCGATCGCAACCATCTGCTGTTCGCCGCCGGAGAGCGTGCCGGCGCGCTGCGCGAACCGCTCCTTCAGGCGAGGAAACACGGCCAGCACCTGCTCCATGGTCCGGGCACGCTCGGCTTTCCCGCGCCGGTAGGAGCCAAGCTCCAGGTTCTCGCGCACGCTGAGATCGGGAAACAGCTTGCGGCCCTCAGGCACGTGCACGAGGCCTGCCGCAACGATATCCGCCGGGCTCTTTCGATCGATGCGCTGCCCGTCGAAGATCACCTCGCCCTGTTGCGGGCGGACGATGCCCGACAGGACCTTGTTCAAGGTCGTCTTGCCGACGCCGTTGGCGCCCAGCACCGCGGCGATCGATCCGGCCTCGACCTTGAGGCTGATGCCGCACAGCACGGAGGTGCCGTCATAGCCGGCCACCAGGTCTTTCACTTCGAGCAGCGCTTCAGCCATGGCTGGTCGTCCCCGATGCGATCCGCGCCGCAGCGCCCGGCCCGAGATAGGCCTCGATGACCTTCGGCTCGCGCGTCACTTCGGCGGGGGTGCCTTCGGCGATCATCCGCCCTTCAGCCAGAACATAGACGTGATCGCACAGGCTCATCACCGCCTGCATGACATGCTCGACCATGAGGATGGTGATGCCGTCGGCGACGAGCGCCCTGATGACGGGGATGATATCGCGCACTTCAGACGGGTTCAGTCCGGCCAGAACCTCGTCGAGCAGCAACAGGCGCGGCCTGGTCGCGAGCGCGCGGGCCAATTCCAGGCGCTTGCGCGCGGAAACGGTGAGTCCCGCCGCCGGCGCATCCAGCCGGCTTGCCAGGCCGACGCGTTCGGCAACGGCAGCAGCACGATCCATCGCCTCGTCGCGACGATGGCAGTGCAGATAGGCACCGACGGCAATGTTCTCGCGGACGCTAAGGCCGGTGAAGGGCTGGACGATCTGGAACGTCCTGGCGATACCGAGCGACGCCCTGCGGTGCGGAGGCAGGCCGGAGATCTCCGCCTCGTCAAAAACGATCGAGCCGGATGTCGGCGGCTCAAATCCCGAAATCAGACTGAAGAGCGTCGTCTTGCCAGCGCCATTCGGCCCGATCAGGCCGGTAATCCCTCCAGCCTTCACCATCAGGCTGGCGTTGTCGACGGCCAGGAGACCGCCGAACCGTTTGCTGGCATTGCTGACGCTGAGAAGGGGAGCCGTCATGCCGGCCTCCGCGCGCGCCAAAGCTGCGACAGCCTGGTCAGAAGACCCTGCAATCCATCGCGCGCAAAGGCGATGATCAGCACCAGCAGGATACCGAACAGCGCCAGATCGATGCCGGGAACCCTGCCCGCCACGGCCTTGGCTAATTCGCCGAGGAAATGCAGCGCGAGGGCACCGAGCAACGGGCCGAACACGGTGCCCAATCCACCGATGATCGGCCCCAACAGCGCTTCGACGGAAATCCAGGTGCCGAAGGCGATCGACGAATCGACGAACAGGAAATACTGGACGTAAAATGCGCCCGCCAATGCGGTCATCGCTGCGGACAACGTAATCGCCTTGAGTTTGACATCGAGCGTATCAACACCAAGCGCCGCGGCGGCATCTTCGTTTTCGCGCACGGCGACGAGATAAGCGCCAAAGCGGCTCCGCTCGATGCCGCGCATCAGGAACATGACAGCGGTCACGATTGCGAGGATGATCCAGAAATAGATCGCCCGGCTCGCAAACTGAAAATTCGCGGCAGAGACCTGCAACTTGATCAGGGTGCCCGCGGCCCCGCCCGTGAAAGGCGTGGCATTGGCGATGATCCGGAACACTTCGGCGAAGGCCAGCGTGATCAGGGCGAAATAAGAGCCGCGCAGTCCCGACCGGAAACTCAAATATCCGATGCCGGCGCCAACGGCCGCTCCAATTGCGGTCGCCGCCAGCATCGCCGCATAGGCATTGATACCGTAACGGGTTTGCAGGATCGCATTGCCATAGGCGCCGGCACCGAAGAACGCGGCATGGCCGAAGGAAAATTGCCCGCCGTAACCGGCCAGCAAATTCCAGCCCTGCGCCGCGAGCGCAATGATCATCGCGGTGACCAGCGCATTGATGACCGTATTGGACTGCACCAGTACCGGCAGCAACGCCAGCAGCAGGGCCGTGATCGCGATCGCGCCGTAAGCCCGAGCCACGCTCATGCCTTGGCTCCGAACAGTCCGGTCGGGCGGATCAGCAGCACCAGGATGAAGATGACGAAAATGCCGAGCTGGCCTAGGCTTTCGCCAAACATCAGGCCGGAAAGGCTCTCGACGACACCGACGAACAACCCGCCTGCGATCGCGCCGGGGATAGATCCCATGCCGCCGAACACAACGATGGTGAAGGCCACGAGCACATAGGCATTGCCGACGCGCGGATGCACATAATAGGTCGGCAGCAGCAGACACGCCGCGATGGCAAGACATGCCGCGCCGAGCCCGAAGGTCACTGCGTAGATATGGGCGACATCGATGCCGGCCAGCGACGCGCCGAGTTTCTCCTTGGCGACCGCGCGGATCGCCTTGCCGGTATCGGTCTGCGCCAGGAGAATCCATAGCAGCACGGCGACGAGGCAGGAGACGCCGAAGGCCGCCGCACGCGGCAAGGCGAGGAACGTGAAGCCGAGATCGAGCGTGGAAAACCCATAGGCGACATCGACGGTCCTGGTATCGGAATTGAAGACCGCGAGCAGCAGGTTCTCGATCACGATCGACAATCCCAGCGTGATGAGCAGGATGTTTCGATCATCGCCGTGGCTGGCGGGCCCGATCACCAGGCGCTGCAAACCATAGCCGAGCCCGAAGAAGATCAACGCCAACGGAACCATTGCGACATAGGGGTCGACTCCGGCCTGGAACGCCAGATAGGCCGCAAACATCGCCGCGCTCAGGATGGCGCCATGAGCGAAGTTGATGATGTGCAGCACACCGTAGACCAGCGTCAGCCCGACCGCGATCAACGCATAGACCGCCCCGGACATCAGGCCGTTCAGCACCGCGGCAGCCAGTATATCGAACGACGTCATAGACCTTGAGCCTTGGGCCCGGCGGGCCGTTTGCGAAAAGCGACGGAATTGGCGACCAGACCCGGCACACCGGGCTTGCCGATCGACGCGATGGAAATGATCAGGCCGGGACCGGGAACACCGGCTTGGCGTCGGCGAAGCTCGCCGGGAAGATGACCTTGATGTCGTTGTCCTGAACCTGGGTGTTGACGGGCGCAGCACCTGTGTTCTGCCCACCGACGAATTGCGTCGGACCATAGGGCATGATGTGACCGGCAAAGGTCGAGGATGCGAGAGCCGCGACGATCGCCTTGCGGTCCGCGGACGCCGCGCGCTCGATCGCATCGGCAAGCAGCAGGACGCCCGAATAATTCAGAGCGACGTTGTAGGTGAAGAATTTGCCTGACGCCTCCACCTCTTTCTTCAGGGCCTGCGCCACCGCGTTGCGTGGGTCGTACCAATGATTGCAGTCCATAACGTTCTGTGCCGCTTCCGGAAATTCCTTGACGAAGCGGTAGTTGGAGGCAGCACCGTTGAGCACGCAGAACACCCCCTTCGGCTTGATCTTCTGCTGCTGCATGGTGCGCGCCAGCAGCACGAACTCGCCATAATAGCTCGACGGGATGATGAGATCCGGATTCTTGGAACGGATCTGCAGTGCCACGTTCGACATGTCGCGTGCCGGCGTCGGATGCGCGATGGTATCGAGGATCTCGAAGCCGCGCTTGGGCAATTCGGCTTGCATCAGCTTGGCAAGGCCCGAACCGAACAGGCCGTCCTCATGCACCAGCACCACGGTCTTGGCCGGCTTGCCGGCGGCATCGTTGATGGTCACCAAATTGTCGAGCGCACTCTTGGTGACGATGCCGAAGCCGGGCGCGAAGCGAAAGGTGTTGGTCAGGCCGCGCGAGACGATCTGGTCCGAAACGCCGACATCGACGATGTAGCCGAGATCATAGCGTGAGGCCGCCTGTGTTGCGGCAAGGCAGATCGGACTGGCGAAGCCGCCGACGATCGCCACGACGCCTTCTGCCGCCATGCGCTCGACTTCCGCGGTGCCGCCTTCGGGTGTCGAGCGCGCGTCGCCGAACACCATCTCGAGCTTGGCGCCACCCAGCGACTTGATGCCGCCCTTGTCGTTGATCGCCTTGATGGCAGCCACGGCACCGATCTGGCCTTGAGCACCATCAAAGGCCAGCGCCCCGGTGACCGGCTGCAAGATGCCGATCTTGATCGCAGCGCCCTGCGCCCGCAGATAGGCCGGCATCGCCACGGCTCCGGCGACCAAAGCCGCACCACCCTCGAGAACGCGGCGGCGCGACAAACCGGTGCGACCTGTCTTTGTCATTCTGTTCTCTCCATCCAATTGCGGCCGGTGTGCGGGCCGAGGTCATGAGGCTTTCTTGGTGATCCGATCGCCAGCCGCCGGCGCCAGCACGGTGGCCCAGCGCCGCACTCCGGCGGCTTCGGTGCGAACCATTTCCATGTGCAGCGCATAGCGATCCGGCCGATACAGCGCGCTGAGATGCTCGACACCGCTGCCGTCGGCGGCAAAGACCGTCCTCGTCGTAGCCAATAGCGCCGACCCGACTTCGACATCGAGCGCGGCCGCGACATCGGGCGTCGCCAGTACCGCAGTCACTTCCTGCGTCGCGCGCTCGATCTGCACGCCGGAGCGTTCGAGCAGGGACAGCAGCGGTCGCGCGGCAAGATCGGCCTCGGTGTAGGTGACGCCGATGCGCTGGGGAACATGCGTCGTCAGATGCGAGAAGGGCTGGCCGTCGATCAGGCGGACCCGTACCGAGAACTGGGTCTTCTCACCGGCGTTGAGTTTCAGCGTGGACGCAATCGCCGCCGACGGCTCGCGATAATCGAAGGCGAGCAACCGAACTGCTGTTTCACGCCCCATCGCCACCAAATTGGCCAGCACGTCGGAAAAATCCGCCACGATCGGCTTGGCCCCGCCGGCGCCGAGCACGAAGGTCCCCGCGCCGCGGCGGCGAGCGATCAATCCCTCCTGCTCCAGCTCGGCAAGTGCGCGCCTGACGGTGACGCGCGACACGCCATATTCGGCCGCCAGCGCCTGCTCTGGCGGTAACGTTCCCTGATCGTCGAGCCGGCCACCGGCGATCCGATCGCGCAGCACCAGATAGACTTGCCTGGTCTTTGAGGGTTCGACACCGGCCATGCGGCACCTTGTGCTTAATACATTTAAATGTACAGTATATGATACAACTTGAGCCGCAAGCCCATAGCGCGAGCAGTAAAGTCGGAAATAAGCGGCAGATCTGGTCGCAAAACAGAATATCGGTGGGGGAGTTAGCGGCGGACTCGGACGCTCCATGACGGACACGCAACCGGCAAGTATCATCGACAAGCTCTGGGATGCCCACGCCATCACAACGCGTGAGGATGGCCAGACCCTGCTGTTCATCGATCGGCACCTCGTGCATGAGGGCTCGTTCCACGCCTTCGATCAACTCAGGACTCGCGGCGCGACGGTTGCGCGGCCCGACCTGACCTTCGGGATCGCCGACCATTATGTGCCGACCCGGCCGGCCTCCAGCACAGCCAATACCGAGGCGGCGGGCATGATCGAACAACTGGCCCGCAACGCCCGTGAGCACGGCATTCTATCGTTTGGTCAATCCGACCAGCGCCAGGGCATCGTTCACGTCGCGATACCCGAGCAGGGCCTGACACTGCCCGGGCTGTCGATCGTCTGTGGCGACAGCCATACCTCAACCCATGGCGCTTTCGGCGCTTACGCATTCGGCATCGGCGCGTCGGAAGTCGCACATGTCCTGATGACACAAACGCTGTGGCAAAAGCGGCCCAAGCGGATGCGTATCATCGTGGACGGTCAACTGCCTGCAGGAATCGGTGCCAAGGATATCGCACTGACGATCATCGCCAGGATCGGCGCCGACGGCGCCCAAGGCCACGCCATCGAATACGCCGGCAGCGCCATTAAAGCGCTGTCGATGGAAGGGCGGATGACGCTGTGCAACCTCTCCATCGAGGCGGGCGGACGGCTCGGTCTGATCGCGCCAGACCAGACAACGTTCGACTATGTGCGCGGCCTTCCATTTGCACCGCGCGGTGATGATCTCGACCGCGCCATCGACGACTGGCGCTTGCTGGCAAGCGATGCTGACGCGGCATTCGATCGGGAAGTCGTCCTCGATGGGCAAGACATCGCGCCTGTCGTGACCTGGGGGACCAGTCCGGAGCAGGCGGCTGCCATCGACGGGTCGGTGCCGGATCCGGCGAGAATGGACGATGAGCACAAAGCAGAGGCCGCGCGCGAAGCGATCGGCTACATGGATCTTCACCCAGGGCAGGCGCTGAGCGAGATCCGGATCGATCGGGTTTTCATCGGCTCCTGCACCAACAGCCGGATTGAAGACCTGCGCGCTGCTGCCGCAATCCTCGCAGGCCGGCGCTCGCGCGTGCCAGGCTTGGTATCGCCCGGATCGCTGGCGGTAAAGCAACAGGCGGAGCAAGAGGGTCTCGATCGGATATTTCGTGACGCCGGACTGGAATGGGTCGCCTCGGGCTGTTCGATGTGTGTCGGGATGAATGGCGATACGGTCCCATCCGGCGAACGTTGCGCCTCCACGACCAATCGAAATTTCAGGGGACGCCAGGGGCTGGGAAGCCGGACGCACCTGATGTCACCAGCTATGGTTGCCGCCGCGGCTGTCGCCGGCCACCTCATCGATAGCCGTATTCTCGCACGGGAATAGAATTCGGATGCGTCCGTTTACCACCATCACCGCCCTCGCCTGCAAGCTGGCGATCGACAACATCGATACGGATCAACTGATCCCTGCGCGCTTCATGCGACGCCCCCGCTCCGAGGGCTACGGCAACTTTCTGCTGCACGACCTCCGGTTCGACGCCGAAGGCGCCTCGAAGCCGCAGTTTCCGTTGAATGACCCGAAAATTTCCGGATGTGAGATGATCATCGCCGGACGTAACTTCGGATGCGGATCGTCGCGCGAGGCCGCGGTTTACGCACTCGCCGATTACGGCATCCGCGTCGTGATCGCTTCGAGCTTCGGCGATATCTTTGCCTCCAACGCGGTCAAGAACGGCGTTCTCCCGGCTCAGATCAGCGAGGAAGATTCCGAACGGCTGCTGCGCGCTGACGAATTGGTCGAGCGCCGTCCTTTGACAATAGATCTTGCCGCGCAAGCCATCACCGTCGGCAATCTCGTCGTGACCTTCTCCATCGACCCGGTTTGGAAGAAGCAGTTGCTCAACGGTTGGGACGACATCGACATGACCCGCAGCGAAGCCGATACCATCGCACGGTTCGCCGAACAGGATGCAATTCGGCGCCCCTGGATGAAGCCTGCCGGTGCGTCCCCTCCAATCCACCCGCGGCGCGGTGAGAACCGGTAGCAGCCTCACATCCGCGATGTGGCGCTCGAACCGCTGCGAGCCCGGAAGATGGCACAGAGGTTGCGTCGACCTAGACAGCGGAAATTCGCAAAGCCTTGCATAAAGGTGGACACCAATCGAGAATGGATGGCTAATCCAGAGCTTCGGCTTGGCCGGCGGCGAGAGCGTAACCTACGTCTACCGATATGGCGGCATTTCTATCCAATCGTCGAAAGCAGCGTCCGTGCCTTCCATCAACAAAGCAAAGAAATCAATCAGCAAACGCCCGGCACGGACCAATGGCAGCATAACGGACGCAACCTATCTGAAGCTGCACAATCTGATCGAGTCGCGGCAGCTGCAGCCCGGCGAGGTGATTGAAGAGCGCCGGCTTGCACTCCGGCTCAAAGTCTCGCGGACACCGCTGCGGGCCGGCATCAGCCGGTTGCTGGGTGAAGGCAGGCTCGAGCAATTGTCCAACGGCACCGTGGTGGTCCGCACAATCGAGATGGCGGAATTGCTCGAATTGGTCCATCTCCGCATGGTGCTGGAGAGCGAAGCGACGTTCATTGCGGCGACCCGCATCGCGCTGGATATCCTTGCACCGATCAGGGCCACGCTGGAGAAGATCATTGCTGCCTCGACGGTGTCCAGGACGGTTCAATGGACGCTTGACGACGAAATTCATGACCAGATCGCGCGGCATTGCGGCAATCGATCGCTCGAGAAGCTGATTGGAGAAATCCGGCAGAAGATCCGGATGTGCAATGTGGAGCGCAACCCTGGCCGGCTGCTGCCTGCCACCCGCGAGCATCTTGCGATCATCGATGCCATCATCGATCGTGACGCCGCCGCAGCCCGCCAGGCGATGATCCTGCATCTCACCAATGTGCGGCAGGGATTGCTCGAGCGCTTCGGGATCTTCCTGCCCGAGCCTCACGGCTAGGTCGAGATCAGCCAGAATCCGTGAGACTGCATGTCCGAAAATTCTGCAGCTGCCCGCAATTCTGTCGGACTGCGTCTAAATTTAACGCAGCTTCCCGGGCTTCGCTGCTTGACTGAAATCGGCAGGAGCGGTTCACTGGTATACCATTGGAATATTGAGCCGCTTCGCAGCAGGCCGACCAACCAGATGTGCCCGCTGAATGACGCCGAACCAAACTGCTTCCCACACCGTGGTGGCCGAATCGCTGTCCCCGGCCGCCTTTGCCGCCTTCGGCGACGTCGCCGAGCGACCGATCGACGTGCGCCGGCGCTATCTTCCGACATCGGACGATCGCACCGCGGACGCCGCCACCTTTTCCATCTGGATCAGCAGCGCCGCCAGGCTCGGCAGTCTGCCCCTGCCAATCACCACGCTGGAGCGTCATCCGTTCTCCGCCCAGACCTTCGTCCCGCTCGGCAGCAGCCAATACCTGGCGATCGTGTGCGATGCCGGCCAGGATGGCCTGCCTGACGTGGCCACCCTGCGATGCTTCATCGCCGGAGCGCATCAAAGCATCACCTTCGCCCGCAATGTCTGGCATCATCCCATGACCGTTCTCGGCGCGGCCATGGAATTCGCCGTCGCCATGGGCATGACCGGCCGGCGGGACGACGACGTGTTCGTCGATATCGCCGGCGACGTTTGCGCGGTGATGCCGCAGAGCGCATAGGGATCGCAACAATGCCGCATGATGATCACCTCACCCGCGACTTCGTCGGCTACGGCCGCACCCCACCGCATCCGCAATGGCCGGGCGCAGCAAGAATCGCACTCAACTTCTGCATCAATTACGAAGAAGGCTCCGAGCCGTCGTTCGCCGATGGCGACGGCGTCACCGAAGCGGCCCTGACTGAGGGTGGCGGCGGCGGCTTCGAGGGCCGCGACCTCGCCGCCGAGTCGATGTTCGAATATGGCAGCCGCATAGGCTTCTGGCGTGTGCTGCGCCTTCTGTCCGAGCGCGGCATGATCGCCACCGTCATGGGTTGCGCGCTGGCGCTGGAACGCAACGACGAGGCCTGCGCCGCCATTCGCGAACATGGCTACGACGTCTGCGCCCATGGCTGGCGCTGGGAGCGGCATCCGTTGCTGTCCGAGGCCGACGAGCGCGAGCGCATTCGCAACACCGTCGAGAGCCTCAAGCGCACCACCGGCGAGCGACCGCTCGGATGGTATTGCCGCTATGGGCCGAGCGTGAACACGCGGCGCCTCGTGGTCGAGGAAGGCGGTTTCCTCTACGACTCCGACGCCTATAACGACGAACTGCCGTACTGGACACGTGTGCTCGGCAAGCCGCATCTCGTGGTGCCTTACAGTCTTGCCAACAACGACGCCA
The DNA here is from genome assembly GCF_058804065.1 of Bradyrhizobium sp. GW821-FHT13H05. Classification (NCBI taxonomy): domain Bacteria; kingdom Pseudomonadati; phylum Pseudomonadota; class Alphaproteobacteria; order Hyphomicrobiales; family Nitrobacteraceae; genus Bradyrhizobium; species Bradyrhizobium sp. GW821-FHT13H05. The sequence goes on from NZ_JBXAPO010000027.1 coordinate 30,440, forward strand.
AGTTCAGCCGCGGCGCGATGGCAACGGCGGATGATTTCTTCGTCTATCTGCGCGACGCCTTCGACATGCTCTACGCGGAAGGCGCCACCGCGCCGAAGATGATGTCGGTCGGACTGCACACCCGCCTGATCGGCCATCCCGGCCGCGCCGCTGGCCTGCAGCGCTTCCTCGATCACGTCGCCAGGCACGACAACGCCTGGGTCTGCCGCCGCGGTGACATCGCCCGTCACTGGCAGGCCACTCATCCCCCCACGCCCTGATCTACATCACATCCGCCCCCGAAAGGACGTCCCCATGAGACTGAGACCCACGCCTTGGCTGTTCGCGCTGATGCTGTCGACTGCGGCATTCGCCGGCGGCGCCAGCGCCCAGGAAGCCGATCATCCGTCCGACAAGCCGCTGGTGGTCGCGTCCGACTTCGGCGTCGCGCCGTGGATGGTGCGCGGCCCCAACGGCCCCGAGGGTTTCGGTGCGGATCTGATCAACGAGATCGGCAAGGCTCTCGGCCGCCCGAAGGTCGAGATCGTCGACATCAATTTCTCCGGCCTGTTCGCGGCATTGTTCGCCAAGCGCGCCGAATTCCTCGTCAACCCGCTCAACCTCACTGCCGAACGCTCCGAGCGCATGCTCTATACTGAGCCGCTATTCTCCACCGGCAACGGCTTCATCGTCCGCGCCGCCGAAGAGATGAAGGGCTTCGAGGATCTCAAGGGCAAGGCCGTTGCCGTCAACCGCGGGACCATCTCGGATACCTGGGCCACAGCCAACGCCGAGAAATACGGCTTCGAAGTGCAGCGCTACGACGTATTCCCCGATACGGTGCAGGCCGTGCTCACGCGCCGCGCCTTCACGGCGCTAAATGAGATCCCGACGACCGTCTATGCCGCCAGCCAGAACAAGGCGATCAAGGTCGGTTTCAAGGACTTCAACGGCCGCAACTTCGCCTATGCGTTCCGCCTGGAAGACACCGAGTATCGCAACAAGGTCGAGGCGGTCATCGAATGCATGAAATTGGACGGCCGCCTGCGCAAGCTGCACGAGAAATGGTATGGCGCAGCGCCCGATGCCGGCTCGGCCATCGACACCGTGTATTTCGGCTATGGCCCTCCCGGCTTCAAGGGTTTCGAGCCCACCTCGCACGTTCCGGCGTGCAAGTAGCACGCTTGCTCTGACGAGACAGGCGTGAACACCGGACCGGCGCCAGGCCGGTCCGACCGCGGTTGGCGGAGCCCCGATGGACCGGATCGTCGAATACTACTTCAATGCAGAGGTCATCGCGCGCGCCTTCCCCGAGGTGCTCGCGGGCTTTCGCACGACGGTCATCGTATCGCTTTTGATCATTGTTTGCGGCACGCTGTCCGGCCTGTCGCTGGCACTGCTGCGCTGCGCCAACCTGCGTCCGGTCAATTTCTTCATCACCGCTTATGTCGACGTGCTGCGTACGCTGCCACAGCTTGTCGTGATCATCTTCATCTATTTCGGCCTGCCTTATCTCGGCCCGGCGCTGTCCCCCTTCGCGACCACCGTGCTGGCGCTCGGCATGGTCTTGTCGGCCTTTTCCACCGAGATCTTCTGGTCCGCGATCGTGGCGCTGCCGCGCGGACAATGGGACGCCGCCAGCGCGCTCGGCTTCAGCCGGCTGCGGACGCTGGTCACCATCATCCTGCCGCAGGCCATTCGCCTCGCCATCCCGCTTCTGACCAATCGCGCCATCTCCATCAGCAAGGGCACGGCGCTCGGCACCGCCGTGTCGCTCCCGGAAACGCTCGGACAGGCACAGAGCGTGATGGCACTGGTCGCCAATCCCTCGCCGCTGACGCTGGCCGCGGCGTTCTACCTCACCTTCTTCCTGCCGCTGGTGATCGCCAGCCGGTGGATCGAATATCGCTACAGCACGGGACGGTGAGCGGACCGCATGCAGGATTTCCTGGACAATTTCGCCAACTGGGAGTCGCTGTTGCGGGTTTATCCGCTGCTGCTGCAGGGGCTGATCTATACGATCTGGCTCGCGGTGGTGGCGCTGCCGCTCGGCATTCTCGCCGGCCTCGCCATCGCCGTGCTGTACAGCTTCAAGAACCGCTGGGTGAATATCGCGTTGCTGATCTATATCGACCTGTTCAGGTCGTTTCCCGTGGTGGTGCTGCTGATCCTGATCTTCTACGGCATGCCGTTTCTGGGCCTGACGCTCGGCGGCTTCACCGCGGCGGTACTGGCCATCGTGCTCAACAATTCCGGCTATTACGGCGAGATCTTCCGCGCCGGCATCCTGTCCGTACCCCACGGCCAGACCGAGGCTGCGCGGGCGCTCGGTTTCAAGCCGCTGCATGTGGTGTTCTCCATCGTGCTGCCGCAGGCGATCCGCAACGTGCTGGCGCCGCTCGCCAGCAATTCGCTGGAGCTCGTCAAGGCGACACCCATTGCCGCCCTGGTCGCGCTGCCTGAACTGCTGCGCTCGGCCCGCGTCGCCCAGGAGCAGACCTACAACCCGACGCCGCTGATGGCGGCCGCCGTGATTTTCTTCGTCATCCTGTATCCGTTCGCGCGCTGGGTGGCGCGGCTGGAGCGGCAAGCACTGAAAGCCCGCTGACATGACCACACTGATCACCGGCGGCAGCGGCTTCATCGGGCTCGCGCTCGCCGAGCGCCTGATCGCCGACGGCGAGACCGTCATCCTTTTCGACCTCTCGGCACCCGGCCACGACATGCTGGCGCGTCCCGAACTCGCCGGCGCCACGCTGGTCACCGGCGATGTCACAAGCTCCGATGACGTCGACCGCGCGTTGAATACTGCCGGCATCGACCGCGTGATCCACACCGCCGCGATGACGCCGAATGCGCAGCGCGAGCATGACGCCGCGCGCCAGATCGTCGACGTCAATATCGGCGGCACCGTCAATCTGCTCGAACGCGTAACATTGCGGCCCGCCATCAAGCGCGTCACCGTGCTCAGCTCGGTCGCAGTGTACGGCTTCTCGCAACCGGCTGCGTCGGGCCTGTTCGAGGAGGATTTGTCGCCGCCGGCACCGGCCGCCCTCTACGGCATCACAAAGCTTGCATCGGAACAGGCGGCGCTGCGGATCGCCGACCTTCACAACCTCGATGTGCGGGTGATTCGGCTCGGGCCGGTCTTTGGCCCATGGGAATTGCAGACCGGTGTCCGCGATGCGCTGAGCCCGCATTATCAAGTGCTCCGCATGGCCTTCGACGGCCGTGAAGCAATTCTCCCGCGCAGCATGGCCGGCGACTGGATTTATTCCCGTGACGCCGCCCGCGGCATCGCCAGGGTGAGCGCCTCCGGCGCGCTGAACCACCGCACCTATCACGTCAGCGGCGGTGTGCTGTCCGATCTGCCACGATGGTGCGAGATCATCGCGACGCACATGCCCGGCTTCCGCTGGCGGATGGCGGAGACCGAGGCGGAGGGCAACGTGATCTATGGCCTGCCGAAGGACCGTGCGCCGCTGAACATTGCACGCCTGGCCGCGGATGCCGGCTTCAGGCCTCGATTTCACCTGGAAGATGCGGCGCACGACTATCTCGGCTGGTTGCGGCAGGCAGGAGAACCCGCATGAGCAAACGTCTGGCTGGAAAATCCGTCCTGATCACCGGCGCCTCCTCGGGCATCGGCCGCGCCATCGCCCGCCGATTTGCTGCCGAGGGCGCGAGACTCATGCTCGCGGATCTCACCATAGACGTGCGCGAGGGCGGCACTCCGACGCTGGATCTGCTGCGTGCAGACGGTCATGAGGTCGAGTTCATCCAGATCGACGTGGCCTCGGAGGACGATACCGTCCGCGCCGTCGAGCAGACCGTTGCGCGCTACGGCCGCCTCGACGTGCTCGTCAACGACGCCGCCATCGGCACCGGCAAGCGTCTGACCGACACCAGCCTCGCCGAATGGGACAGGACGCTGGCGGTCAATCTCACCGGCGTATTCCTGATGTCGCGCGCCGCCGTCAACCAGATGCTGACGCAGGACATCCGCAACGAGGCCCGCGGCCGTCTCGTCAACATCTCCTCCCAGCACGGCATGATCGCCTGCCCGGAAGACATCGCCTACGGCACCTCCAAATCCGGGGTCGTCTACATGACGCGGCAGATCGCGGCGGACTACGCGAAGGACCACATCATCTGCAACGCAGTCGCGCCCGGCAAGATCGTCACCGGCAAACCGGGCCGTGCTGCGGAGCCGCGCTGGATGGACTACTCCACCAGCCGCACGCCGATGCCGCGGCTGGGCCGCCCCGACGACGTCGCCAATGCGGCGCTGTTTCTGGCCTCCGACGAGGCCACTTTCATGACCGGCGAAAACATCCTCGTCGATGGCGGCTGGATGGCGTCGTGAGCAACGTTTCGGAGAGCCCCATGGTGCAAGCGCCTGCAGAAGCGTCCGCGCCGATCATTCAGATGTCCGGCGTCACCAAATGGTTTGGCGACGTCCAGGTGCTCAAGGACATCGACTTCACGGTGACGCGCGGCGAGCGCGTGGTGATCTGCGGGCCTTCGGGGTCCGGCAAGTCGACCATGATCCGCTGCATCAACCGGCTGGAAGAACATCGCGACGGCCGCATCATCGTCAATGGCGTCGAGCTGGATCACTCGACGCGCAATGTCGACGTGGTCCGCCGCGATGTCGGCATGGTATTCCAGCAGTTCAACCTGTTTCCGCATCTGACCGTGCTGCAGAACCTCACCATCGCGCCGCGCAAGATCCGCGGTGCAACCAGGCAGGAGGCTGACGAGGTCGCGCGCTATTTTCTCGCGCGCGTGCGGATCTCCGAACAGGCGGATAAATATCCGAGCCAGCTCTCCGGCGGCCAGCAGCAGCGCGTCGCCATCGCGCGTGCGCTGTGCATGAAACCGCAGATCATGCTGTTCGACGAGCCGACCTCGGCGCTTGATCCGGAAATGATCAAGGAGGTGCTCGACGTCATGGTCGGCCTCGCCCGCGACGGCATGACCATGGTCTGCGTCACCCATGAGATGGGCTTCGCGCGCACGGTCGCCGACCGCGTGGTGTTCATGGATGCCGGCCGGATCATCGAGGAAGGCGTGCCGGCCGATTTTTTCTCGGATCCGAAGCAGGATCGAACCCGCGCATTCCTCAAGCAAATCATGCATCGATGACCGCAGCGGCCGATTTGCGCCATTAGCGGTCAGCCGGCTACAAACCTGTGTCGATGCGGCTGGGGCGCGACCGATCGCGCCGGTCAAATGGTCGTTGAACGCGTCGTCGACGCGAAGCTGACCGTAGGCTCCGGTCCAATGGCTGCCCGTGCCGGCGGTGCCCGCTATCGGCCCGCCGGGCTGGACGTAGACCCCGTCGGACGCCGTTTCACGCCACTGCAAGCCGATCGCCCCCATCACCTTAAGCCGATCCGCCGCCGTGAAAACCTGCAATCGAACGTCCTCACGCAATGTAAAGCAGCAGACACACCTTCGCGGTCTCGCGGCGCAATTCGCCCGAGTTTTGCCTGGTCACTCCACCCTCTTGTCCAAGAGGGCGCAGGGAAGGCCGGGTGCTGACCTCGCACCCGCGGTCCGCTGCGCGAAAAGCA
>NZ_JBXAPO010000028.1:0-5978 GCF_058804065.1 Bradyrhizobium sp. GW821-FHT13H05
GGTTCCTGGCGAGAGGATGACGCAAAAAGGGATTGACTAACTGAGGCCCGTTACAGAAGCCCGGATGGAGCGAAGCGCAATCCGGGGCCGGTCGCGCCAGTCGAGGGAATTGTCCCGGATTTCGCTTCGCTCCATCCGGGCTACGAAGCCTCGCTATTTGCCGGCGAGGCTACGAACGTGCTTGATAATTCCGGAAAAATCCACCCCGCCCTGGCCTGCCTTGTCGAAGGCCTGGTAAATCTCCTGCGCATGCTGGCCGAGCGGCGTCGCCGCACCCGCGGCCTTGGCGGCATCCTGCGCCAGCGTCAGATCCTTCACCATCAGCGCCGAGGCAAAGCCCGGCTTGTAGTCGTTGTTCGCTGGCGACGTCGGCACCGGGCCCGGAACCGGACAATAGGTCGTCAGCGACCAGCACTGGCCCGACGAGGTCGAGGCGACATCGAACAACGCCTGATGCGAGAGACCGAGTTTCTCACCGAGCGCAAACGCCTCGCTCACCGCGATCATGGAAATGCCGAGGATCATGTTGTTGCAGATTTTTGCGGCCTGGCCTGCGCCGGCGCCGCCGCAATGCACGATCTTCTTGCCCATCTTCTCCAGCACAGGCTTGGCCGCGGCGAACGCGTTCTCCTCGCCGCCGCACATGAAGGTCAGCGTCGCGCCCTTGGCGCCGCCGGTGCCACCGGAGACCGGTGCATCGACCGAGAGCACGCCGTTCTTGGCGGCCAGCGCATGCGCCTGACGCGCGCTCTCGACGTCGATGGTGGAGCTGTCGATGATCAGCGCGCCTTTGGTCATGGCGGGCACGACCTCGTTCCAGACGCCGAGCACGTGCTTGCCGGCCGGAAGCATGGTGACCACCACATCGGCGCCCTTCGCCGCCCCCGCAGCGCTGTCGGCGATGCCGGCACCGTCGGCCTTGGCTTGATTGCGGGAGGCCTCGGCGAGGTCGAACGCGACCACCTTGTGGCCGGCCTTGACCAGATTGGCGGCCATCGGGCCGCCCATGTTGCCCAGACCAATGAATGCGATCGTGGCCATCTTCGTTTCCTCCGCTTCAATCGTTGATTAGTTGAACTTCAGCTCGTCGGCGCCGATCTCGGCGAGATATGGCGCAAGCATCGCCGACGTCACATCCTCGATCCGCGGCGGCGACCAGGTCGGATTGCGGTCCTTGTCGATCACGGCGGCGCGCACGCCCTCGCGGAAATCGTCGCTGCGGAACACTTCCAGTGCGGCGCGATATTCGCGCACCAGGCATTCTTCCAGGCTCGACGCCTTACGTGCCAGCCGCAGCAGTTTCAGCGTCACCACCATGCCGCGAGGCGACTTCTCGCCGAGCGTCTTCAGCGTGGCCAGCGCGAACTCGGAACCGTCGCGCTTGAGCGCTGCGACGATGTCCTCCATGCGATCGAAGCTGAACAGCGCGTCAATCATCGGCTCCTTCGCCGCGACCGGACCTGCGGCATCGCCAGTCGCAAAGCCGTTGATGAGCTTGCTGACCTCCGACGCGGTCACGCCTGCGCCAACCTTCGTCAGCGCCTCGCGCAGCTCGGGCCATTTGGCAGCCGGGACCACCGCATCGGCGAACTGCGCGTGGATCGCGTCGGGTCCATTCATGGTCTGACCGGTGAGGCCGAAATAGGTGCCGATCTCGCCGGGCGAGCGCGACAGCAGCCAGGTGCCGCCGACATCAGGGAAGAAGCCGAGCCCGACTTCGGGCATCGCCAGCTTGGTGCGATCGGTGACGACGCGATGGCTGGCGTGGCCTGATAGCCCGACGCCCCCGCCCATCACCAGGCCGTCCATGAACGCGACATACGGCTTCGGATACTTGGCGATCCGCGCGTTCATGACGTATTCCTGGCGCCAGAACCGCGCGCCGAGATCGCCGCCCTCGCGCGAGCTCTCCCAGAGGCCGCGGATGTCACCGCCGGCGCAGAGGCCGCGTTCGCCGGCACCTTCCAGGATGATCACGGCGACATCCGGATCGGCTTCGAACTGGTCCAGCGCCGCGTCGATGCCGATGGACATCTCCAGCGTCATGGCATTGATCGCCTTGGGTCGGTTGAGCCGGATCACGCCAGCTGCGCCCTCGCGGCGAACGATCAGATCGCCCTCCTCCGTCATCGCGCGCCCTCGATCAGCTTGCGCGCCACAATCAGCCGCATGATTTCATTGGTGCCTTCGAGAATCTGGTGCACGCGCAGATCACGCACGATCTTCTCGATGCCGTATTCGCTGAGATAGCCGTAGCCGCCGTGCAGCTGAAGCGCGTTGTTCGCGACCTCGAAGCCAACGTCGGTGCCGAAACGCTTGGCCATCGCGCAGAGCATGGTGGCGTCGGGGTCCTTGCGGTCGAGCGCCGCGGCTGCGCGCCAGAGGAAGGTCCGCGCGGCCTCGAGCTCGATCGCCATGTCCGCGAGCTTGAATTGCAGCGCCTGGAATTCGTCGAGGCGTTTTCCAAAGGCCTTGCGCTCCTTCATGTAGGTGCGCGCCTTGTCGAGTGCAGTTTGGGCGCCACCAAGAGAGCACGCCGTGATGTTGAGACGGCCGCCGTCGAGGCCCGCCATCGCGATCTTGAAGCCGACGCCTTCCTCGCTCAGGCGGTTGGCCACGGGCACCCGGGCGTTCTCGAAGATCACGGCGCGGGTCGGCTGCGCGTTCCAGCCCATCTTGCGCTCATTGACGCCGAACGACACGCCCGGCGTCTTGCCGTCGATGACAAGGGTCGAGATGCCGCCGGGGCCATCGCCGCCGGTCCGCACCATCGCCACCAGCAGGTCGGTGCCGCCGGCACCCGATATGAACTGCTTCTGGCCGTTGAGGACGTAATGGTCGCCGTCGCGCACCGCGCGGGTGCGGAGCGCGGCCGCATCGGAGCCTGCGCCCGGCTCGGTCAGGCAGTAGCTCGCGATCAACTCCATGGTGCAGAGTTTTGGCAGCCATGTGTGGCGCTGGGCGTCGCTGCCATAGGCATCGATCATCCAGCTCGCCATGTTGTGGATGGAGATGAAGGCGGAGGTGGTCGGGCAGCCCGTCGCCAGCGCCTCGAAGATCAGCGCCGCGTCGAACCGCGTCATCGCGGAGCCGCCGACATCCTCGCGGATGTAGATGCCGCCCATGCCGAGCGTCGCCGCCTCGCGCATCACGTCGACGGGAAAATGCTTTTCCTCATCCCAGCGCAGCGCGTGCGGCGCGATCTTTTCCGCCGCAAACGCCAACGCCATGTCGCGAACCGCGACCTGATCCTCGTTCAGAGCGAACTGCATGCTGGGCTGCTCATTTTTCTCTCGTCATTGCGAGCGAAGCGAAGCAATCCAGACTGTCTCCGCGGAAAGATGCTGGATTGCTTCGTCGCTACGCTCCTCGCAATGACGGCTGAGGAGATTACTTCATCAGCGGGATCGAGAACTCCGCACCTTCCTTGACGCCGGACGGCCAGCGCGAGGTCACCGTCTTGGTCTTGGTATAGAAGCGGACCGAGTCCGGGCCGTGCTGGTTGAGGTCGCCGAAACCCGACTTCTTCCAGCCGCCGAAGGTGTAATAGGCAATCGGAACCGGGATCGGCACGTTGATGCCGACCATGCCGACATTGACCTTGGCCGCGAAGTCGCGGGCAGCGTCGCCGTCGCGGGTGAAGATGGCAACGCCGTTGCCGTAGTCATGCTCGGACGGCAGCGCCAGCGCTTCCTTGTAGTCATGCGCGCGCACGACCGAGAGCACCGGGCCAAAGATCTCTTCCTTGTAGATCCGCATGTCCTTGGTGACGTTGTCGAACAGCGAGCCGCCGAGATAGAAGCCGTTCTCGTAGCCCTGCATCTTGAAGCCGCGGCCGTCGACGGCAAGCGTTGCGCCTTCCTTGATGCCGATGTCGATATAGCCCTTGACCTTCTCGACCGCCTCGCGCGTCACCAGCGGACCGTAATCGGCCGACGGATCGATCGAGGTCCCGATCTTGAGCGACTCGACGCGCGGGATCAGCTTTTCCATCAGCCGGTCGGCGGTGGACTTGCCGACGGGCACGGCAACGGAAACGGCCATGCAGCGCTCGCCGGCCGAGCCGTAGCCCGCACCGATCAGCGCGTCGACCGCCTGGTCCATGTCGGCATCCGGCATGATGATCGCGTGGTTCTTGGCGCCGCCAAAGCACTGGCAGCGCTTGCCGGTCTGGGCGGCGCGCTCGTAGATGTATTGCGCGATCGGCGTGGAGCCGACGAAGCCGACGGCCTTGATATCGGGGTCGTCGAGGATGGCGTCGACCGCTTCCTTGTCGCCGTTGACGACGTTGAGGATGCCGGCCGGCAGTCCCGCCTCCATCATCAGTTCGGCGAGCAGCATCGGCACGCCGGGATCGCGCTCCGACGGCTTCAGAATGAAGGCGTTGCCGCAGGCGATGGCGGGGGCAAACTTCCACATCGGGATCATCGCGGGGAAATTGAACGGCGTGATGCCGGCAACGACGCCGAGCGCCTGGCGCATGGAATAGATGTCGATGCCGGGGCCGGCGCCTTCGGTGTACTCGCCCTTCATGAGGTGCGGAATGCCACAGGCGAACTCGGCGACTTCGAGGCCGCGCTGGATGTCACCCTTGGCGTCGGGCACGGTCTTGCCGTGCTCGCGCGCCAGCAGCTCGGCGAGCTTGTCGTAGTCGCGCTGCACCAGCTCGACGAACTTCATCATGACGCGGGCGCGGCGCTGCGGGTTGGTCGCAGCCCATTCCGGCTGCGCGGCGCGGGCGTTCTCGACGGCGGCGCGAACTTCGGCCTTGGACGCCAGCGCCACCTTGGCCTGGACGTCACCGGTCATCGGCTCGAATACGTCGGCGGTGCGGCCCGAGGTGCCCTTGACCTCCTTGCCACCGATGAAATGTCCGACTGCGCGCATGGAAAGAACTCCTTAGGTCCCGGTCTGATCGCTTTGACAAATCCTATCGACCTGCATTTTATAGGATTCAAGTCTGAGATAATGCACCATAGATGTGCGAAAATGCTGGATCAAGGTACCATCGACTGGGACGACTTTCGCTTCGTGCTGGCCATCGTCAGGGGCGGCTCGGTTTCGGCTGCGGCAAAACAGCTTGGGGTGGACCATGCCACGGTGATCCGCCGGGTCGACCGGCTGGAAAAGCACCTCTCGGCCAAGCTGTTTGACCGGCGCAAGACCGGCTATCTCCTCACCGAGGCCGGCCAGCGGGTCGCCGACAGCGCTGAAGCGATGGAATCGACCATCGTCGCCAACCAGGAGCAGGTCGGCGGCTCGGTGGCGCGGCTGACGGGAACGGTGCGGATCGGCGCCCCCGATGGCTTCGGCACCGCCTTCCTGGCGCCGCGACTGGCCCCCTTCGCCGACCGGTATCCCGATCTCGATTTGCAACTTGTAGCCACCGCGCGACTGTTCAGTCTCTCCAAGCGCGAGGCCGACATCGCCATCAGCCTGACCATGCCGAAGGAAGGCCGCATCGTCGGCCGCAAGCTGCTGGACTACCGCCTCGGGCTTTATGCCGCGCCTGGCTATCTCGACCGCTTCCCGAAAATCACCTCGCGCGAGGTGCTGCCGCAGCATCGGTTCGTCGGCTACATCGAGGAGCTCCTGTTCACGCCGGAACTCGATTATCTGCCGCAGGTGTCGCCGCGGATTTCGGCGCGCTTGCGCAGCGCCAATCTGATCGCGCAGCTCAACGCCACGCTCTCAGGCTTCGGCATCGCGGTGCTGCCGCATTTCATGGCGAGCGACTATCCGCAGCTTGTGGCGGTGCTGCCGGAGGAGATTTCGATCACGCGGACGTTCTGGATGCTGATGCACGCCGACAGCAAGGATCTCGCGCGGATCAGGGCGGTGGCGGATTACATTGGCGAGATCGTGGAGCGCGATCGGGCGTTGTTCGCGGGGCGAACTTCATAGCAACCATTAAAGGCTATGCGGCTTTTTCGGTCCATGGCGTTCCGCGCTGTACGACGGTATTGGCATAGATCAGG
>NZ_JBXAPO010000029.1:0-4003 GCF_058804065.1 Bradyrhizobium sp. GW821-FHT13H05
ACTTCACCAGCTGATTGTCGACGGTGTCCAGGCTCTCGCTGGTCTCCGTCAGAAACTCCCGCAACAGATCATCCATGGGATACGCCTTACTGAGCTGGACTTCGACACCTGAGCCGCACCTGGAATCGGCGGAAGTCCTCGCTTGGGATCGTTAGACAACCCCTTTCACGGTCCCGTTAATTTCATCCTCCGTGCTAATACGGATATTGAAGACAAGTTTGCGGTTCGGCCGCGTGCGCCAGCGCTTTTCGGCAAAGCCGGCACCGCGCCGCATCGGAACGATGCGATAGGTAAACGCGCCGATAACGACGAGACGAGGCGCGCGAAAAAGTCCTGTTCATAAAGGACAATATGCATGGCTCGCGTGAAATCGCGGCCAATCCCACCCAATCGGGGGCGCTCTGGCGACCACCGCTTCGTGCTCTGCCGGGATCCGCAAGGCCGGCGCTTATGGTCAACAAACGCTTAACCCGCCGCAGTTGCGGCCAGCGCCGTGCTAACCGAGGCGCGCGGCCGAGGCAATATCGTCGGGACGATGCTCCGCGAGACAATCATTGATGGCCGCGAGCAGCGCGTGCGGCGTGAACGGCTTGCGCAAACAGCGCGCCGCACCGAGCTCTAGTGCCATCCGGAGGAAATCGGGAGCGGGCGAGTTCAGATTTGCGAATGCGTAGCCGGACATCGCGATCAACGGAATGGCGGGCGCCCGCTCGTGGAAGATCCTGATCGATTCGAAGCCGCGCATGTGCGGCATGAAGATATCGATGATCATCAGATCGAACTGCTGGTGTTCGAGAGCGCGCAGCCCTGCCTCACCTCCCTCGGCAATCGTCACTCGAAAATGGTTTCGCTGCAGATAGACCTCGATGGCCATACACACCATCGGATCGTCGTCGACAACGAGAATATGGCGCAGACTTTCTGTCCCCGTTTGAGCTTCCCGTTTCGGCGATTCAATAATTGAACCGTGGGGCACGCCTTTCTCCTCTGGTTGGGATCAAAGAATTGACGGTCGCAAAGGTCGGGGACAGAGCCAGGAAGACGAAGGGGATGGACGCGAAATCCGCGGCCACGCGGCGCCATGGTTCAAGGCAATGTCCGATCGTTGTAACCACTCGTCCAACAGACGAGGCTGCGCGGGTCGAACGGCGCCGGTTGACAGCGGAGATGCAATGCTCCCGGCTCATGAAGGCCCCCCTTGCCGCTTTTTCCTGCGCGACCCTTGCAGGACTGGCGCGTGGTCCATGAGCGAATCAGCGCGTCATTCTTATTTCCGCCGCAAATGCGCCAGCGTGTCTGCCCCCTAACGGGTATATGGACCGCGCCACAACCTTTAGAATATTATTATATCGCCGTGCAACTGAATGACGAAACCGAACGCGGCGGTGATCGTACATTAAGCGCATCGGATTGATCCTGCATGACCGCGAGCGGCCACCCGCGCAACCAGTTGCTGCAAATGCTCGACGCGGCGGATTTCAATCTGCTGCGCTCCCATCTCGCGACGGTCGAAATGGTCAGGGAATCTGTCTTGGGCGAGGCAGGTGCTCCACTGAAATACGTCTACTTCCCACATGCCGGATCCGTATCAATCACGGTGGGTCTGTCCGAAGGACAAATGATCGAGGTCGCGATGCTGGGGCGCGACAGTGTGGTCGGCGGCGGAGCAGCGCTTGCCGACGGCATCGCGCCTGCGGACGCGATCGTGCTGTTCCCCGGCGCTGCTTATGTGCTGGAAATTGCGGCTTTCCGCGCCGTCGCGGCCACAAGCGTCCCGTTTCGTAATCTGATGGTCCGTCATGAGCAGGTCCTGCTCGCGCATGCGCAGCAATCATTGCTCTGCAATACGCTGCACCCGGTCGAGGCACGGCTCGCGCGTTGGCTCTTGCGGGCCCGCGACCTGTCCGACAGCGCAACTCTCCCGCTGACGCAGGAGGCGCTGGCGCAGATGATGGGTGTGCGGCGCAACGCGATTTCCCTGGTCGCGCATGCACTCCAGCGCGCCGGCATCATTCACTACACCCGCGGCCAGATCGAGATCATCGACCTGCCCGCACTGGAAACGACATCCTGCGATTGCTATTCGGCGGTCAAGGCATCTCAGTTACGCCTGCTCGGTGCGCTGCGGTGACGGGCGTTCAACGCGACCGGACTGCATGCCGGAGTGCACACAGCACCGCAGAGGCGATTATCGCACCCGGACAACTTGTCCCAATTGCCAATATATCCCGACGGGAACATGATGGAACTTACCCGTCCCGGGATCGGTGAATTCGCTTTCGCGTGTCCTTGGCTGACGATACGGGAGGCAGTTTTGGAAACGATGGTCCGTCCATCCAACGGTTTCCTGTCCGCGCTGTCGGCGGACGATTATGAATTGATCCGTCCGTATTTGCGCACGGTCGATCTGCCGCACGAGGCGGTGCTGGTGGAAACCGGCGAGACGCTCAAACGCGCCTATTTTCCGCATCGCGGCGTCATCTCGCTGGTGGTGAAGCTCGCCAAGGGCGAGCATGTGCAGGTCGCCATGATCGGGCGCGACAGCCTGCTCGGGACACTCTCGACCATGGGCGATGCCTGCGCGCTGAACACGGCGATCGTGCTGGTTCCCGGCGTCTCGTCGGTGATGGATCTCGACCGGCTGCGCGCTGCGGCCGACCAGAGCAGCACCCTGCGGACGTTACTGACGCGCCACGGGCTGGCGGTTTATGCGCAGGTCCAGCAGACCGCGGGCTGCAATGCCGCTCATCCCGTGGAATCGCGGCTGTCGCGCTGCCTGCTGCACACCCACGACCTGTCGGGTGACTACCGGCTGCTGCTGACCCAGGAGGCCATGGCGCAGATGATCGGGGCGCGGCGCAACAGCGTGTCACTGGTCGCCAATACCTTGCAGCAGGCCAATTTCATCCACTACAGCCGCGGACACATCCAGATCCTGAACCTGGACGGCCTGCGCCAGACGGCGTGTGAGTGCTACGCCACGGTGAAGATCCAGTACGACCGGCTGCTCGGCCAGCGCTGACCGGCACAATCGCGTGGTAAATCCGCGGCTAACGCCGGCCTGCAAACACGGCTCGTCCCGCTACCGAAACTGAAATTCAAATGCCGTAGACACGGTGTGCGCCGTGCGCCGGACGGGCCGCGCGGCCAACGAACCGTGACCAGGACAGGCAAAGCCATGTTTGAAGTGACCGTCGCGCCTGCCGAGATGCCGCTCGATGCCGAGCCCGCGCGTGAGCCGGGCGCTTACGCGGCACTCGTGCGCGAGATCGGCGAGGACGGCGCCGGGGAAGTGCGCGCCGTGTTCTGGAGCGAAACCTGCGCCCGGCTGCAGCAATTCCGTACGCTTTCGCTCGCGCAGCAGCACGCCAGGATCGCGCGCGACGCGCATTCGCTGAAGAGCGCGGCCGGGACGTTCGGCTATGCCAGGCTGGCGGCGCTGGCGCTGGCGCTGGCGAAGACTGCCGAGACGCTCGGCGATGCCGAATTCCACGATCTTCTCGATCGCATGGACGCCGCCTACGCCGCCGCGCGCGCGCAGGAGCCGCAGGCCTAGCGCGATCCGCGCACATCCCGCCGTACTTCTACGGCGTGTGATTTTCACAGATGGCTAATCATAGGTGGCGATATTCACCGGAAACCAGGAGGGTTTCCATGTTCACCTACGAGACTGCGGACCAGAAAGAGGTCCGTCGCTTCCGCATCGCACAGTTCAACGGCCGCATGGCGACGGTGACGTCTGGCGAGTCGACGGTGACCGGCTTCGTGCGCTCGGTCCTGGAGCAGGAATCGAGCATCCCCCCGCGCTGGACCATCACGATCATCCCGAACGTGCCGAAGGAAGAGATCAAGCCGCTGCGGCCCGTGTCGCGCGCGCGTCCATTCGCCGAAGACTATTTCTGAGCGCAAGCGCGTTCTCGGGGCCCGGGGGGGGGGGGGGGGGGGGGGGGGGGGGGGGGGGGGGGGGGGGGGGGGGGGGGGGGGGGGGGGGGGGGGGGGGGGG
>NZ_JBXAPO010000030.1:0-2312 GCF_058804065.1 Bradyrhizobium sp. GW821-FHT13H05
CGGCCGCGCTCGATCGCCGCCGGCGACACCAGCGCGGACAGGCCGATGATCGGCATCGCGCCGAGATTGCTGTCGGAGCGGATCACTTCGGCGAACTCGAACCCGTTCATGTCGGGCATCTCGATGTCGGTCAGGACCACGTCGAAGCTCTGGGCACGCAGCGCCGCGAGGCCCTCCTGCGCGGTCGGCGCGGTGCGGACGCGGTAGCCGGCCGCCTTGAGCACCGGCGCCAGCATGTTGCGGAAGAACGCGCTGTCATCGACCAGCAGCACCGACTGCGAGTGCTGTGACGGCTTCATCTCCTTGCGGGTGAACCAGTCGGAGAACGCCATCGGCAGGAAGTGGCCGACGTCGATCACCTCGGTGGCCTGGCCCTTGATCACGGCCGAGCCCAGAATGCCGGAGGCGGAGCCGCCGACCTCGATGTTGAGGCGCTCCTCGACGATGTCGATGATCTCGTCGACGACGAGGCCCATGGAGCGACCGTCATCGGCGAACACCAGGATCGGCTGGGCGCCTGTGCTTGCAATGGTGACGCTCTCCATGGCGACGAGCGGCATCAGCTGCTCGCGGTACTGCACCATGTAGCGGCCGTTGGAGAACTCGATCTTGTCGGCGGGGAGCTCTTCCAGGCGGGTGACGAGACCGAGCGGGACCGCCTTGGGCTGGGACGAGCCGGCGCGGAACACGAGCAGCGAAGTGGTCTGCTCGCCCGAGCCGATGTGATGCGCCCCGTTCTCGTCGCCCATGTCATGGGCCGAGGAGCCGGCGGCGCCGAGCGCCTTGGCAATGCCGTTGGGATCGATGATCATGATCACGGCGCCATCGCCCAGGATGGTGTTGCCGGAGAACATGTCGATGTGACGGAGCTTGGTCGACATCGGCTTGACCACGATTTCTTCGGTGTGGAACACGCCGTCGACGACGATGCCAAAGGTCTGGCTGCCGACCTGGGTGACCACGATGAAGCCGTTCTCGGGATCGGAAGCGGCGCCGTCGTCGATCTTCAGCAGCTTCTTCAGATGGATCAGCGGCAAGAGCTTGTTGCGCAGGCGAAGAACCGCGGTGTCCTTGATGCGCTCGATGCGGTGCTCGGAGTTGGCGCGGGCACGGACCAGCTCGACCACCGAGAGCTGCGGGATGGCAAAACGGTCACCCGCAGCTTCCACGATCAGGGCGGAGACGATGGCGAGCGTCAGCGGGATCTTGATGGTGACGCTTGAGCCCTCGCCGGCCACCGACTTGATGTCGATGGTGCCGCCGATCTGGTCGATATTGGTGCGGACCACGTCCATGCCGACGCCGCGGCCGGAGACCGAGGTGATGGCCGCCGCGGTCGAGAAGCCGGGCGCGAAGATGAACTTGTGGATCTGGGCTTCCGACATCTTCTCGAGCTCAGCCTCGGTGACGAGACCGCTAGAGATCGCCTTGGCCTTGATCTTCTCGGTGTTGAGGCCGCGGCCGTTGTCGGCGATGCAGATGATGATGTGGCCGCCCTCGTGATAGGCGGACAACCGGATGGTGCCCTGCTCGCCCTTGCCGCTAGCCAGACGCTCGGCGGGGGTCTCCAGGCCATGATCGGCGGAGTTGCGCACCATGTGGGTGAGCGGGTCCTTGATCAGGTCGAGCACCTGACGGTCGAGTTCGGTGTCGGCGCCGTGCATCTCCAGCTCGATCTGCTTGCCGAGTTCGCTCGAGAGGTCCCGGACGATGCGGGGCAGCTTCTGCCAGGCATTGCCGATCGGCTGCATGCGCGTCTTCATGACGCCTTCCTGCAGCTCGGCGGTGACGTTGGAGAGGCGCTGCAGCGGCACCTTGAACTCGGTGTCCTCGTTGCGGCGGGAAATCTCCAGCAGCTGGTTGCGGGTCAGCACCAGCTCGGAGACCATGGTCATCAGATGCTCCAGCGTATCCACGTTGACGCGGATCGACTGGTTGGCGATGCTGGCTCCCTCGCCGGCAGCCTCGTCGGCTATCGACTTCTTCGGCGCGGCCTTCTCCTTGGGCGCCTTCTCCTTGGCGGCAGGCGCCGAGGCTTCAGCGACTGGCTCAGGCTTGACCTCGGCAACGGGCGCAGGGGCTTCGATTGCGGTCTCGCGGAAGGCACGCTCGAGCTCGTCGAGCGAGACTTCGCCCGGACGGAGCGGACGCTCCAGGGTCTGGTCGATCAGCGTGCCGGAGGTCATGTCTTTTGCCGGTGCAGCCTTGGCTTCAACAGGAGCGGGAGCTTCCGGCACCAGCGGCGGCGCTTCGGCGGCCGGCATCGGCTGCGCCGAGCCTGACATCGCCGCCATGCCCTGCTCGACCATCGC
>NZ_JBXAPO010000031.1:0-2257 GCF_058804065.1 Bradyrhizobium sp. GW821-FHT13H05
CGGCACGCTGGCGATCCAGGACCTCGATCTGATCGACACCCACACCGCGACAGCGGTGTTCAAGTCCTCGACCTCGAGCGCAAGTCTGCCTGGCTTCAACGACGACACGCATATCGGCACCTTCACCATCGATCCGTCGGTGGCCGAGTCGAACAGCGACACCGACAACGGCGCGACGCTGGGCTGGCACTTCAGCCTTGCCGACAATGATCCGGTGCTGCAGTCGCTGGCGGAAGGTCAGTCGATCACGGTGGTCTACACCGTGACTTTCCTCGACAATCACGGTGCGCAGGTTTCGCAGGACGTCACGGTCACCATCAACGGCACCAACGACAAGCCCACGATCACCAGCAGTATTGCGGATGCCGCGGGCACGGTGACCGAGGATGCGGCCACGCCGACGCTATCGATCGACGGCACGCTGGCGATCCAGGATCTCGACCTGATCGATACCCACACCGCGACAGCGGTGTTCAAGTCCTCGACCTCGAGCGCAAGCCTGCCTGGCTTCGATGACGACACGCATATCGGCACCTTCACCATCGATCCGTCGGTGACCGAGTCCAACAGTGACACCGACAACGGCGCGACGCTGGGCTGGCACTTCAGCCTTGCCGACAACGATCCGGTGCTGCAGTCGCTGGCGGAAGGCCAGTCGATCACGGTGGTCTACACCGTGACCTTCACCGACAATCACGGTGCCTCGGTCAGCCAGGACGTCACCGTCACCATCAATGGCACCAACGACAAGCCGACCATCACCAGCAGCGCCGCCGACGCCGCGGGCACGGTGACCGAGGATGCGGCGACGCCGACGCTGACCACCGGCGGCACGCTGGCGATCCAGGACCTCGACCTGATCGACACCCACACCGCGACGGCGGTGTTCAAGTCCTCGACCTCGACCGCGCATCTGCCGGGCTTCAACGACGACACGCATATCGGCACCTTCACCATCGATCCGTCGGTCGCCGAATCCAACAGTGACACCGACAACGGCGCGACGCTGGGCTGGCACTTCAGCCTTGCCGACAATGATCTGGTGCTGCAGTCGCTGGCGGAAGGCCAGTCGATCACGGTGGTCTACACCGTGACTTTCCTCGACAATCACGGTGCCTCGGTCAGCCAGGACGTCACCGTCACCATCAATGGCACCAACGACAAGCCGACCATCACCAGCAGTATTGCGGACGCCGCGGGCACGGTGACCGAGGATGCCGCCACGCCGACGCTGACCACCGGCGGCACGCTGGCGATCCAGGACCTCGACCTGATCGACACCCACACCGCGACGGCGGTGTTCAAGTCCTCGACCTCGACCGCGCATCTGCCGGGCTTCAGCGACGACACGCATATCGGCACCTTCACCATCGATCCGTCGGTCGCCGAATCCAACAGTGACACCGACAACGGCGCGACGCTGGGCTGGCACTTCAGCCTTGCCGACAATGATCCGGTGCTGCAGTCGCTGGCCGAGGGCCAGTCGATCACGGTGGTCTACACCGTGACTTTCCTCGACAATCACGGTGCCTCGGTCAGCCAGGACGTCACCGTCACCATCAACGGCACCAACGACAAGCCGACCATCACCAGCAGCGCCGCCGACGCCGCGGGCACGGTGACCGAGGATGCGGCCACGCCGACGCTATCGATCGACGGCACGCTGGCGATCCAGGACCTCGACCTGATCGACACCCACGCCGCGACAGCGATGTTCAAGTCCTCGACCTCGAGCGCAAGCCTGCCTGGCTTCGATGACGACACGCATATCGGCACCTTCACCATCGATCCGTCGGTGGCCGAGTCGAACAGCGACACCGACAACGGCGCGACGCTGGGCTGGCACTTCAGCCTTGCCGACAATGATCCGGTGCTGCAGTCGCTGGCGGAAGGTCAGTCGATCACGGTGGTCTACACCGTGACTTTCCTCGACAATCACGGTGCGCAGGTTTCGCAGGACGTCACGGTCACCATCAACGGCACCAACGACAAGCCCACGATCACCAGCAGTATTGCGGATGCCGCGGGCACGGTGACCGAGGATGCGGCCACGCCGACGCTATCGATCGACGGCACGCTGGCGATCCAGGATCTCGACCTGATCGACACTCATACGGCGGGCGCCGCGTTCAAGTCGTCGACGTCGAGTGCAAGCCTGCCCGGCTTCGACGACGGCACCGCGCTCGGGACGTTCACGATCGATTCGTCGGTGGCCGAGTTCAACACGGATACCGACAACGGCGCGACGCTGGGCTGG
>NZ_JBXAPO010000032.1:0-1474 GCF_058804065.1 Bradyrhizobium sp. GW821-FHT13H05
CGCTCCATCCGGGCTTCTGTAACGGGCCTCAGTTAGTCAATCCCTTTTTGCGTCATCCTCTCGCCAGGAACCTGCTTCTGTACGGGATCGGCGCGGTGGCCGTCGCCTGATGGGGTTCTAGAGAGGAGCAGGTCGGCCAATCTACGGAAGCGTGATCGCATCGTGGGATGCGTCGACAACCCGGATGACGGCCTAGCCTGATCCATCGTCCCGGCGAAGGGACTTCGCTTCGGGGAGGCTGGTGTCGTGCCCTCCCGAATCTGTGTGCTCCTGTTTTAGGCCGGTATGGCCGCCGCCTTGAACGGTACGTTGTCCTTGAGCATGCGCAACATGATCACCGCGAGCTTGCGCGCCAGTGCCACCTTGGCCTTGCTCATGCCGGCACGCTTGGCGATCCGCATCGCCCAGCCCTTGAGCTGTGTACAGCCCTTGATCGGCTTGGTCAGGATGATGTGGGCGGCCTCATAAAGCGCCTCGCGCACGGAAGCGTCGCCGTTTTTACTGATGCGACCGGAGTAGTCGGTCTCGCCTGACTGGTATTTCTTCGGCGTCAATCCAAACAGCGGCCCCGCCCGCTTCGACGAGTTGAAGCGAGAAGGGTCATCGATGGCGCTGGCATAGGTCAGCGAGATAATAGGCCCGACGGCCGGGGTCGACATCAGCAGCCTGGCTCTGGCATCCAGGCGTGACATCGTCCGCACTCGCTTCTCAAAGCCGTTGAACTCGCGCACCAGCACCGTGTGAACCGCAAGCGTCGCCGTGGCAATGGCCTCCAGGGCCGGATGGCCGGCCACCAGCTCGTTGATCCGTGCTGCAAAGCCGCGCTTCGTCGTCTTGCCGACCTTCAACCCGAAGCCTCGCAAGATCCCCCGCAAGCTGTTCTCGACGTCCTGTAGCTTGCTCTGGATCAGCTTGCGCGCGGTTAGAATGGCCCGCGTCTCCTGCGCACTCATCGATTTGCAGTGCACCGGCCGGAACCAGCCGAGCCGCATCAATTGGGCGATGTTGCGGGCGTCGTTGCGATCCGACTTCACCGGCATCGCCTTGAAGGCATCGCTCACGTGGCGCGTCTCCAGAAGCTCGACCGCAAAGCCGGCTTTCTTCATCGCCGCGTAAAGCCACTGTGACAGCGGTCCTGCCTCGAGCCCAATCCTGGAAAGCTCGAACCCAAGCGACTGGAACCAGCCGATCAGCGCAGCCGGCTCGCTTGCAGGCTTGGCCTCCCGAACGATCTTCCCCGCCGCATCAACAACGCACACACTGGAGCATTCCAATGACACATCGATTCCGGCATAATGGTCCATGGTCGTCTCTCCTCGATGCTTGGAGCAAGGCCTAGCCTCGACTCCGTTACACCATCAATGTGAGGGACGACCGCCAACCTTCCAGCCAAGCCGCGCGACGCGCGCCATCAAATTGCGCCGTAGCGAGCGCGGCTTGGATGGAAGGCCGGGGGGCCCGTTACCCCATCTAC
>NZ_JBXAPO010000033.1:0-1190 GCF_058804065.1 Bradyrhizobium sp. GW821-FHT13H05
GCCTCAAATCTTTCCAAGCAGGCCGAGCAGCTCTCCGGCGAAGTCGGGACGTTCCTGAAGGGCGTGCGCGCGGCGTAAGCGGCGCGACACCTTGTCTCAACGCAACGACTCATCGGCAAATCGATTCCCGGATCGAACCCGTTTGATCGCACGAACACGATCTTGAATGTATTTTCTTGGACACGTCGCCGCAGGCGACAGCGTCTCGTCTGCATATGACCGTCCACAGCTGCGCAAATTGCGGCGTGTCTCAACACGCCGTGCCCTGCGTTCAGGAATGGTAAGAACTTCCTGATACGGCTGCGCGAGAACAAGCATTTTACAACCGCTCCCGAGTCCGTCATGAAACTGCTCAGTCACCTGAAGATCCGCACCAAGCTCGCCAGCATGGTCTGTCTCGCGGCGCTCACCGTCACCGCCCTCATCGTCGCGTCGGCCTATCTCAGCAAGACACGCATGCTCGAAGATCGCGCGCGCCAGATGCAGACGGCGGTCGATCTGCTGCACGGCTTCGCGCAATCGCTCCAGGACGAGGTCGCCGCCGGCAAGATGACGGTCGCCGATGCGCAAGCCCAGTTCAAGCTGCGCGGCCGGCAGATGAAGTTCAATGGCGGCCAAGGCTATCCCGTCGTCTATACCGCCGATTCAACGGTCATGATGAACGGCGGCGCGCCCCAGCTCGAGGGCAAGAACAATGGCATCAAGGACGCCAATGGCATCGTGATCGGCGACGCCACTGTGGCCGCAGGCAAGCAGACACCGGAAGGCGCGATCCTGTCCTATCTCTTCCCGCGTCCCGGCGAGACCGTTCCGGTCCGCAAAATGGTGTTCGCTCGCCAGTTCGCGCCCTGGAACGTCGCGATTGCCTACGGCCTCTATGTCGACGACATCGACGCCGACGTGCGCGCGCTGACGCTGGAGCTCGCCGCGATCGGTGTCGGCCTGATGCTGCTGATGGCGACGCTGTCCTGGCTGATTGCCCGCGACGTGCTTGGTGCGCTCGACCGCCAGAAGAACCGCATGCAGGAGATTTCCGAAGGCGCCATCGACAAGCCGGTCGAGGAGGCCGATCGCGGCGACGAGATCGGCCGCATGGCCGAGACGCTCGAAGTGCTCAGGCAGACCGCACTCACGGCCCGGACCCTCGAAGCTGAGCAGGCCGCCAACAAGACTCGCAGCGAACAGGAGAA
>NZ_JBXAPO010000034.1:0-1180 GCF_058804065.1 Bradyrhizobium sp. GW821-FHT13H05
ACCCACCCTTGTAATAGCGCGATCGATTATCTTGGACCTGTTCCGTGAGGAATGGCCTGCCGCGGTTTGCACCCCGCGACAGGCCGCTGGCGATCGGATCGAGCCCACCCAGAGCAGTTTGTGGCTGCCCCGTAGCGTGATCGCGTCAGCACCTTCATCGGACCCGGATGGTTGCCGGAACAACTTGGTTCGCTTTACAAGGCAGGGTCGAGGAAGATGACACAGACTAGCATAACGACGGCTGGGATCGATACGTCCAAGGCCAAGCTCGACATCGCGGTTCACGGTCGAACCGAACGCTGGCAGGTCGCCAATACTTTACCGGGCTGGCGCGCTCTGGCAGCAAACCTGGCCAAGACCGGCGTCACGCGGGTCGGGATCGAGGCGACTGGCGGCTATGAGCGTGGCGTGGTGGAGCATTTGCGGTCGGCCGGCTTTACCGTGCTGGTGCTGCAGCCGCTTCAGGTCAAGGCGTTCGGCCAGGTCCATTTACGCCGGGCCAAGAACGATGCGCTCGACGCGATTTTGATCGCGGCTTGTGCCGCAGCGCTCGATCCCCCCGAGCTCGCGCCGGATTCGCGATTGAGCGAATTGGCCGACTATCTGACCTTCCTCGAGCAGATCGAGGAGGACATCAGGCGCTTCAAGACCCGGCTTGAGCACATTGACGAGCCCGTATTACGACGCCTCGTCAACAGCGACATCGCCAGGCTGAAGGCACGCAGGTCGACGCAAATGCGCGACATTGCCAAGCGCCTTCGCGCCTATGACGATCTGGCCAAGCGGCTCAAACTGGTGCTGAGCATTCCCGGCATCGGCGAACGCACCGCGCTGTCGATCGTCATCCGCATGCCGGAGCTCGGTCGCGTCAGTCGTGAGGAGGCCGCAGCCTTGGCCGGGCTGGCTCCCTTCGATGCAGATAGCGGACAACACCGCGGACAGCGCAAAATCGCCGGAGGCCGCAGCCGCCTGCGGCGCTCCCTGTTCGCCGCGGCCCTTCCGGCGGCTTTCCGTTGGAACAAGGCTCTGATCGCGCTGTATGCCCGCCTCATGGCAAAGGGCAAAGCCCACAACGCAGCACTCATCGCCTGCGCCCGGAAGCTCCTGATCTATGCCAATACCGTCGTACAGCGCGGAACGCCATGGACCGAAAAAGCCGCATAGCCTTTAATGGTTGCTA
>NZ_JBXAPO010000035.1:0-1053 GCF_058804065.1 Bradyrhizobium sp. GW821-FHT13H05
TGTGCATGTTCACTAATTCGCTGATCGAATTCATCCTGTTCAGGGAGGATTCCGATGCGAGACAACACCTTCGATCGGACGATTGAGCGGAACTACGTTCAGAAGTGGCGGTTCCTGATCGCTGAGTATGAGGAGGTGAAGGCCGGCCGATCGCCGACCTTCTGCCGGGTGGGGGATTTCTATAAGCACCACGGCACCTGCTCGCAGACCTTCCGGAAGTACTACAACCGCTATTTGCAGGGTGGCACGGACGAGGACTTGTTGCCGCGGCGCCGCGGGCCAAAATGGCGAGAGCGACGCGAGCCGGAAGGGATCGAGGCGGAAATCGTCGCCTGCCGGAAGCGAGGCATGAACCGATACGAGGTCCATGCCGCCTTGCGTGAACGGCGAGATACAGTACCGTCACCCTCGACCATCTACCGGGTCTTCAAACGCAATCAGCTCAACCGCCGCACCCCGGCCATGCGTGAGGAGAAACGTCGCATTATCAAGGAGAAGATCGGCGAACTCGGTCATGTCGACCTGCACCAACTGTCCCGCGACATGTTCCTGGCACCGCCACAGAGCCCTGCCTTCATCGTCAGCCTGGTCGACAGCTGCTCGCGCCTGGCCTGGGCCGAGGTGCTGACCTCGAAAAAGGCGCTGCCGGTCATGTTCAAGACCTTGAAGATCATCAACACCCTCAACGTTACCTATGGGGTTCAGTTTGCAGAGATCCTGTCTGACAACGGGGCAGAGTTCGCTTCACGCAACACCCCCGAAGAGCATCCCTTCGAGGCCATGCTGCTCGAGCTCGGCATCAAGCACCGCTATACCAAGCCCTACCGGCCGCAAACCAATGGCAAGGTCGAGCGGTTCTGGCGAACCCTGGACGACGACGTCATCGAGGGCGCAACCTTCGACAACCTCGATCACTTCGCCAACGAACTCTTCGAGTACATGGTCTATTACAACAACTTCAGGCCTCATCAGGCCCTCGGCGGCAAGTCTCCAAAAGATTTTGCCGCCGCCAAAACCGAAATCTCTCGATCAGCGAATTAGTGGACTTGCACA
>NZ_JBXAPO010000036.1:0-680 GCF_058804065.1 Bradyrhizobium sp. GW821-FHT13H05
GCCCGGGCCGTCGCCGCGCCGCGGCAGGCAGGGATCGGTGCCGTGCTTGGACTGCGTGGGCGGGCAAAAGACCTCAATCCCTTGATCGTGTGCCCACTCAATGTCCTCGGCGCTGCCAAAGCCGCCATCGACCAGATAGCGTCGCGGAAGACGGCCTGTTCTCGCGCGCAAGCGATCCTGCATGGGTCGCATCAGACCCCGATCGGAGCCGACATTGGTCACGTCGAACCCGACCACGATTTGCTGACCGGCCGGACTGACCACCTGCACGTTGTATCCAGGACGGAAGCCGCCGTCCGGCATCTTCATGACACGAGCCTGCGGATCAGTGGTGGAGGCGCGGGGCTCCTTCGGCTTCTTGCCGTTGCTGCGCTTTTCTTCGCGCGCCTCGCGTTGCCGCTTGATATCGGCGAGCGCCCCCTGCGCCGCCTTGACGCGCTCCAAGCGCTCACGCGCCGCCCGTTCCCTGGCCGCCTTGATCCGCTGATTGCTGGCATCCGAGCGCGTCTCGACCTCTCGCTTGAGCTCGTTCACAACTGCCTGCGCTGTCGCCAGATGACGATCGAGAGTCGCCTCCCGCCGGAACGAGGCGGCGCCGGCACTCGCCCGCACCCGCACCCCATCCTGCGCCAAGGTATCCAGGTCGACGAGGCCGGCCTTGGCCAGCGCCGCCAAGTGTT
>NZ_JBXAPO010000037.1:0-653 GCF_058804065.1 Bradyrhizobium sp. GW821-FHT13H05
TACGCCGCGCGCACGCCCTTCAGGAACGTCCCGACTTCGCCGGAGAGCTGCTCGGCCTGCTTGGAAAGATTTGAGGCCGCCGCGAGCACCATGCCGGCGGCGTTGCCGGTTTCGTTGGCCGCGGTGCTGACACCGCCGATATTGGTGGTGACTTCCCGGGTCGCCTCCGCGGTCTGCGAGACGCTGCGGGCGATCTCGGCGGTGGCGGCGCCTTGCTCCTCGATGGCGGCGCCGATCGAAGTTGCGATGCGGCTGACCTCCTCGATGGTGGCGGTGATACCGCCGATCGCGTCCACGGCTTCCTTGGTCGCGCCCTGGATCTGCGCGATCTTGTCGCCGATCTCGCGGGTGGCTTCCGCGGTCTGGCTCGCCAGCGACTTCACCTCGGAGGCGACGACGGCGAAGCCGCGGCCGGCCTCGCCGGCACGCGCGGCTTCGATGGTGGCGTTGAGCGCCAGCAAATTGGTTTGCGCAGCGATGCTGGAGATCAGTTCGGCGACGTGCTCGATCTGCTGGGCGCCGTCGGAGAGGGCGCGCACGATGGTGTCGGTGCGGCGCGCGCTGTCCACGGCGCGGCCGGTGACTTCGGCGGATTGCGCGACCTGACGGCTGATCTCGGTGATCGAGGAGGACAGTTCCTCCGCGGCGGAGGC
>NZ_JBXAPO010000038.1:0-516 GCF_058804065.1 Bradyrhizobium sp. GW821-FHT13H05
CGTCGAAGCCGGGCAGGCTTGCGCTCGACGTCGACGACTTGAACACGGCGCTTGCCGTATGAGTGTCGATCAGGTCGAGATCCTGGATCGCGAGCGTGCCGTCGACCGATAGCGTCGCACTGGCATCCTCGGTCACCACACCGGCGGCGGCCGCAGCGTCGCTGGTGATGGTCGGCGCATCGTTCGCGCCGTTGACGGTGACCGTGACGTCCTGGGTGACCGTCGCGCCGTGGTCGTCAGTGAAGGTGACGGTGTAGACTTGGGTGATGTACTGGCCTTCGGCCAGCGATTGCACCACCGGATTGCTGTTGTCGAGGCTGAAATGCCAGCCCAGCGTCGCGCCGTTGTCGGTATCCGTGTTGAACTCGGCCACCGACGAATCGATCGTGAACGTCCCGAGCGAGGTGCCGGCGTCGAAGCCGGGCAGGCTTGCGCTCGACGTCGACGACTTGAACACGGCGCTTGCCGTATGAGTGTCGATCAGGTCGAGATCCTGGATCGCGAGCGTGCCGTCGA